>NZ_CP173254.1:1609974-2256212 GCF_044881185.1 Sphingomonas sp. MMS12-HWE2-04
TCCGATGCCTCGAACTCGGCCATGCGCTCGGGGCTGAGCGTGACTTCGCGCTCGCCGTCCTTCCAGGGCGCCGCCTTGAGATAATCCTCGCGCTCCTGCGGGGTCGCCTCGAAGCCGCGCAGGACGGACATCGAGATGACCTCGTCGCCCTCGGCCAGGCGCGCACCGCGCACGCCGGTCGAATCGCGGCTCTGGAACTCGCGAACGTCGGTGCCGGCAAAGCGGATCGCGCGGCCCTGCTTGGTCGCGAGCAGCACGTCATTGTCCTCGGTGAGCAGCGAAACGCCGATCAGGCGATCCTCCGATCCTTCCTCGAACTTCATCGCGATCTTGCCATTGGTGCGGATGTTGGCGAACGCATCCATCGAGTTGCGGCGCACCGATCCCTTGGCGGTGGCGAACATGACGTGGAGGTTGCCCCATTCATTCTCGTCCTCGGGCAGCGGCAGCACGGTAGAGATCGTCTCGCCGCTGGCCAGCGGCAGCAGGTTGATCATCGGCCTTCCGCGGGTCGCCGGCCCGCCCTCGGGAAGACGCCATACCTTCATCCGATAGACTTTGCCCTCGGTCGAGAAGAACAGCACCGGCGTGTGGGTCGAGGTGACGAAGAGGTGCGTCACCGCGTCTTCGTCCTTGGTCGCCATGCCGGCGCGGCCCTTGCCGCCCTTGGCCTGGGCGCGGAAGGTATCGAGCGGGGTGCGCTTGATATAGCCTTCCATCGTCACCGTGACGACCATGTCCTCGCGTTCGATCAGGTCCTCGTCCTCGATCCCGTCGGCAGCGGCGGCGATCTCGGTGCGGCGCGGCGTCGCATAGGCGTCGCGCACCGCGGTCAGTTCTTCGACGATGACTTCGTAGAGCTTGGCGCGGTTGCTCAGGATCTCGAGCAGTTCGGCGATCGTCTCGGCCAGCTTGGCGAGTTCCTCGCCGATCTCGTCGCGGCCCAGCGCCGTCAGGCGGTGCAGGCGCAGGTCGAGGATCGCGCGGACCTGGACGTCGGTCAGGCGATAGCTGTCGCCGGTAACCTCGGTGTCGATCGCCTCGACCAGGCGAATATACGGCGCGATCTCTGCGATCGGCCATTCGCGGGTGAGCAAGCGATCGCGGGCGACCGCGGGGCTCGGCGACGAGCGGATGATCTTCACGACTTCGTCGAGGTTGGTGACCGCGATCACCAGGCCGAGCAAGATGTGCGCACGGTCGCGCGCCTTGGCGAGCTCGAACTTCGAGCGCCGCGTGATGACTTCTTCGCGGAACTTGACGAAGGCTTCGATGATGTCGCGCAGGTTGAGCAGCTCGGGGCGGCCGCCGCGGATCGCCAGCATGTTCGCCGGGAAGCTCGATTGCGCCGGCGTGTTCCGCCACAGCTGGTTGAGCACGACCTCGGGGGTCGCGTCGCGCTTGAGGTCGATGACGATGCGCACGCCTTCGCGGCTCGATTCGTCGCGAATGTCGCTGACGCCTTCGATCCGCTTTTCCTTGGCGGCTTCGGCGATCTTCTCGACCAGCGCGTTCTTGCCCTGCTGATACGGAATCTCGGTCAGCACGATCGAGCGGCGCTCGCCGCGCTGCTCGGTGGTGTGGCGGCTGCGGACCATGATCGATCCGCGTCCGGTCTGATAGGCGCTGCGGCAGCCCGATCGGCCAAGGATGATCCCGCCGGTCGGGAAATCGGGGCCGGGGACGATCTCGATCAGTTCCTCGGTCGTGATCGCGCCGTTCTCGATATAGGCCAGGCAGGCGTCGATCACTTCGCCGAGATTGTGCGGCGGGATGTTGGTCGCCATGCCGACCGCGATGCCGCCGGCGCCGTTGACGAGCAGGTTGGGATAGCGCGCGGGCAGGACCGTCGGCTCGCTCTCCGAGCCGTCATAATTGTCCTGAAAGTCGACCGTGTCCTTCTCGATGTCGTCGAGCAGGGCGCTCGCGACCTTGGCAAGGCGCGCTTCGGTGTAGCGCATCGCCGCGGGCGGATCGGGATCCATCGATCCGAAATTGCCCTGGCCGTCGATCAGCGGCACGCGCATCGCCCAATCCTGGGCCATGCGTGCCATCGCATCGTAGATCGAGCTGTCGCCGTGCGGATGGTATTTACCCATCACGTCACCGACGAGGCGCGCCGATTTGCGATAGGGGCGGCCGGCTACATAGCCGCCTTCCTGCGCGGCGTAGAGGATGCGGCGGTGGACGGGCTTCAGGCCGTCGCGAACGTCGGGCAGGGCGCGCGCCACGATCACGCTCATCGCGTAATCGAGGTACGAGGTCTTCATCTCGTCGACGATCGAGATCGGGGTAATGTCGGAAGGGTCGGCGAGGATGGTCTCGTCGGTCAAAGTATCACGCTTTCGGGTTTGTTACGTTCCGATGGCTCTAGCCGGGCAGAGGCATCCTGCCAACCCCGCGCGCTCGTGCGCGCGTACGCGTACGCGAGAGGGGCGCGGCGTCGTCGGGCGTCGCGCTGTCCTACAGTCGGCGGTTCTGCCATAGTGGCGCGGTCGCTCTTTGAACCGTCCTACAGCCGGCTTTGATTGGGCGACACAAACTTGCTCGCGCGCGCAATTTACATTCACGATTCGCATGCATTCCGTGACGCTAAGCGCCTGAAACCCTACAGCGCGCAGCGCGACTCTTCCTATAGGCTGGAGAGCCCGCAGGCCTTGCCGACGGTCTCGGGATTGCCCAGCGCCAGCGAGTCCTTCAGGCGATCGCCCATATAGGTCGTGAACGCGGCCTCGCTGTTCATCCCGTGCTTGGTGAGCACATCGTCGGTCATCCGCGCCGCCAGCGGCTCGAACACGGCCTTGACCCGGCCCAGCGGCGCCGAATCCTTGAAATCGGTTTCGAACTGCTGGGCGGCGCCCTGGAGCAGTGCCAGCGTGCCGAAGCACATCACGTCGCGCTGGAACGGATCGCTCGGCAGCTTGACCGGCGCCATCGACCGCGCCTGCGGAAAGCGCTGGTCGCATTGCTTGAGCAGGGCTGAGGCGACGGCCGCGATCTTGGGATCGGGCTGGGGCACCAGATCGTTGACGCGGTCGAGGAAGCTCTTGCCGGCTGGGTCGGCCTTCGCCGCGGTCATCATGAAGAAGCTCACCTGCGCGCTGCGGCGCATGTGCGAATCGCCACCTTCGGCCACCGCGACGACCTGCGCGCAACGCATCGACGCGTCCTTCAGGTTGACCGGCAGCGTCGGTGCGGCCTGGGCCAGCAATGCGGCTAAAGCGAACATGCGATTCCCCTTGAGTTCGCGCGCGACGATGGCCGGAATTCCCGTGCAATGCCAGCGGCTCATTCAATCGTCGTTCATCGCGCGCTTGTCATCGCCTCGCGCGACCGGCTCGGCTTGTACGGCGCGCCCGGGCCCTCTAGAGGAGCCCCGCGCACCGTCCGCCCCGTCCCACGAGGAGACTAGTACATGACGTTCGTTTCGAAGCTCGCGATGGCCGCCGTGCTTACGCTGGGCACTTCCGCACTGGGCAGCATGCCTGCAGCAGCGCAGAAGAAAGCCGAGAATGCCGGCCCCGAGCTCAAGGTGAGCGAAGAGTTCCGCAAGCCTGCCGCCGCCGCCGAGACTGCGCTGAAGGCAAAGGACTATGCGACGGCCGCCCCGCAGATCACTGCCGCCGAGACTGCGGCGAAGACCGATGACGAGCGCTATTTCGCCGGCACGCTGCGTCTCCAGCTTGCGCTCGGCACCAACGACGCTGCGGGCCAGATGCGCGCGCTCCAGGTCCTGTCGGTCAATCCAAAGACCCCGGCCGATCGCGTCAAGGTCTATGGCGCTGTCTATAACTACATGGCCGGCGACGCCGCGCTCACTGCCAAGAAGCCCGCCGAGGCGATCCCGCTGCTGCTCAAGGCCCGCGAACTGGGTTCGGACCAGGCCGATCTTCCGGTGCTGCTCGCCAACGCCTACGCTGCCACCGGCAAGCAGGGCGAGGCCATCATTGAAGTCGACAAGGCGATCCAGGCGAGCAAGGCCGCGGGCCGCAAGCCCCCGGTAGACTGGTACAAGTTCGCGATCCCGAAGGTGATCCAGTCCGGCGATCGCGCCGCGACGGCGACGTGGCTGACGCGCTTCATCCAGGAATATCCGACGGTGCAGAACTGGCGCTGGGCGGTCCAGGTGTTCGGCCAGGGCACGCCTGCCGGCGGCAACGAGAAGTTCGAGAAGCTGGCCCTGTTCCGCCTGATGCGGTCGACCAATTCGATCGCCGATCGCGGCGATTATGCCAATTATGCCTATTACGCCCAGACCGGTGGTCTTCCCTGGGAAGCGGTTTCGGTGATCGACGAGGGCCGCAAGTCGGGTAAGATCCCGGCCGGCGATTCCGACACGCAGAAGATCTACACTGCGGCCCAGGCTGCGGTGAAGTCGGAGGGCTCACTCGAGACTCAGGCCAAGCAGGCCTCGACCGGCAAGCTCGCCGCGAGCACGGGCGATGCCTTCCTCGCTTCGGCCAACTATGCCCGTGCGGTCGAACTCTATAACTCGGCGCTTACCAAGGGCGGGGTCAGCGCCGACGAAGTCAATATGAACCGCGGCATCGCGCTGCAGCGCCTCGGTCGCAAGGACGAAGCCCGCACCGCCTTCCAGTCGGTCAAGGCCGGGCCCTATGCCAATCTGGCGCTGCTGTGGCAGGCGTCGGTGGACTTCCCGCCGCTCGCCTGAGCCGCGGGAAGAGCACTGAAGTCAGGAAAGGGGCGGTTCGACCGCCCCTTTTCACATCTCGGGAACGGGAACCCCGGGCAGCGCCTTCGAGGTGCGGATCGTCAGCGACGTCTTCACATGCTCGACATTGGGCGCTGTGGTAAGCTGCGTCGTCAGGATCTGCTGGAAGCTCTGCAGATCGGGCGCGACGATCTTGAGGATGAAGTCGATCTCGCCATTGAGCATATGGCATTCGCGCACTTCTGGAATGCTCGCGACGAGCTGCTCAAATGCGCGCAGGTCGCTCTCCGCCTGGCTCTTGAGGCTGACCATCGCGAAGACCGTGAGATTGTAGCCCAGCGCCGCAGGATCGAGCGCGGCATGATAACCGCTGATCGCTCCCTGCTGCTCGAGCGCGCGCACGCGGCGCAGGCAGGGCGGTGCAGTCAATCCGACCCGCTCGGCAAGCTCGACATTGGTCATCCGGCCGTTTTCCTGAAGGAGGCCGAGTATCCGCACGTCGATATCGTCGAAACGCATTCTGTTAGTCTCTTCCCGCTGATTCGTTGGGTTCGTTGCCATATGAGACCGATATCTATAATATTATTACAAGGCAACGCAATTGTCCCACAATGCGACGTGCCATAATGACGTATTTGTGAGCCCGACCCGCACCGTTAAGGATTCCTTACCAAGCGCAATATCGCGCGGGTGGAAGTGGGCGATTGGTGCGGTTCGACGATACTCTGGAGACGGTGCTCGCAGCGGACCTGAACACGCCCTATGGCGTGCAATCGGTCTGGCGGCAACTCGTCGACCTGACCGGCCGACGCCGCGTGGCGCCAGATCGGCGCACTATGGCGACCCTGCGCGGCATCCGTCCCAAGGTACCACTGCCGGTGCGCCTTGCCAGCGCCCGCGCGCTGGAGTTCGCAAATCCGCCCGCGCCGCTTGTCCGCCTCTTCGCGCTGGACGAGCTCCGGGTTGCCATTCCCGTGCTGCGTAGCGCGCGCATCACCGCGTCGGAATGGATCGAGCTGCTTTCCGATCTCTCGCCGGGCGCCCGTACCATCCTGCGCAACCGCCGCGATCTCGGCCCGGTGGTCAAGCGTGCGCTCGAAAGCTACGGTTCGGTCGATTTCGTGCTGCCCGACGATCACGTGCCCGGCGAGATACCGGTCCCGCTCGACGATCCCGACTGGATCGACTGGACGCAGGTTCTCAGCTCCCGTTTCGCTGATGCATCGCCGAAGAAAACGGTGGATGAATCACCGCGTTTCGGCCGCCCTGCAGAGGCGGCATCGGCGTCAGTTCAAGGGGTTAGCCGGTATTCGCAACAGCCTGCCGCAGGTGAGGCGGTTTCGCGCGACCCCGCCGGGCGCGAATCGATTGCGGAAGCTTCGGTGCCGCTCCACGGTCCTGCCATGGACCAGGGGGGAATAGCCGCCGCAGCGCAGAATGCGATCGACGCTGCGTCGAGCGCCGATGCCGGTCCGTTCGAGATTGCCGAGGTCGTTGCGCGGATCGATGCCTTTTGGCGCGACCGTGAAGGTGCGCCGCCGGTGCCGCGCGAACCAGTGCGCGCCGAGCAATTCCGCTTCGAAACCGACGCCAAAGGCCTGATCCGCTGGGTCGACGGTGTGAGCCGCGCGCCGCTGGTCGGCCTCTCGCTCGACCAGCACGGCGTGGGCGAGGGATCGCGCATCGACGGCATTGCCGGAGGCGCATTTCGCCGCCGCGCGAGCTTTACCAACGCGCGCCTCGTCGTCGACAGCGATTCGGATGCTGCAGGCGACTGGCTGATTTCGGCGATTCCGGTATTCGATACGGCCAACGGTCGCTTCGCCGGCTATCGCGGATCTGCACGGCGCCCGCGCTCGGACGAGCGCGCCGAGCTGCCGCGTGGCGCTAGTCCGCGCCCGCGTGGTACTGCCAATTCGCTCCGCCAGCTGGTCCACGAACTGCGTACCCCCACCAATGCAATCGCCGGCTTTGCCGAAATGATCGAGGCGCAGATGCTCGGCCCGGTATCGGACGCCTATCGCGAGCGCGCAAACGCCATTCGCGCCCAGGCGCGCGAGTTGCTCGGCGCGATCGACGACCTCGATCTGGCCGCGCGGATCGACAGTTCGGCGCTGGCGCTGCTTCCGGGAACCGTCGCGCTGCGCCCCTTGCTCAGCGGCATCGTCGACGATCTTTCCGAGCTCACTGCGCTGCGCGGTTCGATGATCGCGCTGCCAGTCCATAATTTCGCGGTCGCCGGGGATCGCCGGGCCGTCGAGCGCCTGCTCGCGCGTCTGATGGCGACGCTAGTCTCGGCGAGTGGCACAGGCGAACGCATCGGCGTCGACCTTGCGGTCGATGGGGAGCAAGTCGCCATCGTGATCGATCGCCCGGCGGCGCTGGCGGACTATCCCGGCGAATCCGTGCTCGGCATCGATGACGAACGCGAGGACAGCACCCTGCTTGGCACAGGCTTCGCGCTGCGGCTGGCGCGGAACCTCGCGCGCGAGCTGGGCGGCAGCCTGGTGATCGCGCCCGACCACTTGACATTGCGCCTCTCCGCGCCCGTAAACAGCCCGGTGGGACAGGCGCATCTAAGCTGAGAATGGGGGCAACCGGGGAAGCCGGACGAGCCCAGGGCTGTCGCGTCGCGCCGCCCGCGCCCGATGCGATGGTGCGCATGCCCGATGCTTTCGGCGCGCGCTTCGCGGTCTTTGTCGATACCGAAGAAGAGTTTGATTGGGGGGCGCCCTTCAGTCCCGATGCAAGCGCCACCAGCCATATGGCTGCGATGCCCGCTGCGCATGCCCGCTTCGCTGAGCACGGCGTTCCGCTGACCTGGCTCGTCGATCACCCCATCGTCGCATGCCCGCGTTCGGTCGGTATCCTGCGGAGCCTGCTCGAAGATGGGCGCTCGGCGGTGGGAACGCAGCTCCATCCGTGGGTCAATCCGCCGTTCGACGAGACGATAAGCACCCATAACAGCTTCGCAGGCAACCTTCCCCGGGCGTTGCAAAAGGCAAAGCTGCGCACGCTCACCGAGGCAATCAACGCCGCCTTCGGCACGCCACCGCTGATCTACCGCGCCGGCCGCTATGGGATCGGTCTCGACACGCCAGCGATGCTCGCCGCACTCGGCTATCGGATCGATAGCTCGATGCGCCCCGGCTATGATTATTCGAGCGAGGGCGGCCCCGACTTCACCGAAATTCCCAACCGGCCTTTCTTCCTCGGTGCCGAACGCGCGCTGATCGAACTGCCGCTGACGACGGTCTTTACCGGCAGGCTGCGCGCGAAGGGGGCGGGGCTTCACCGCGCGCTTGGCCGTATTCCGCGCGGTCGCGGCATTGCCGCGCGGACCGGCTTGCTCTCGCGCGTCGCGCTTACCCCCGAGGACATGCCGCTCGCTGAGGCGCTCGAGGCGATCCGCATCGCGATTGGCGATGGCTTGCGGCTGCTCAACTTCAGCTTCCACTCGCCGTCGCTCGTCCCCGGCCATACGCCTTATGTGCGCGATGCCGGCGATCTGGCGGCCTTCCATCGCTGGTGGGACGCGGTGTTTACGCTGCTTGGCCAATTAGGCGTTGCGCCGGCCTCGCTTGCCGAGATCGTCGAAGCGGCTTGCGGCCCGGCGCTCACCTCCGCTAGTGCGGGCGCCGCTGGGGGCCTGTAGCTCAATGGTTAGAGCTGGCCGCTCATAACGGCTAGGTTGCGGGTTCGAGTCCTGCCGGGCCCACCAGCGATGCGCTTGTGCGATGGGCAACTACCGTCTAAGCGCGCACAAATCGTCGGGGAGTGGCGCAGTCCGGTAGCGCGCCTGCTTTGGGAGCAGGATGTCGCAGGTTCGAATCCTGTCTCCCCGACCATTACCGCTTTCGCAGGGCGTTCCAGAGCACCTCAAAGCGTCCCAAGCGCATCGCTGATGTCTAATAAATTCAGAAGCTTAGCGTCTCGCTGGGTCCCAGGGGCTGGACTTGCAGCCCATGCAACTTTTAGCCAGTTTCTTGGTATCGATCACGCTGTACCAAGCGAAGTACCAAGAACGGTACCAAGGTGCAGGATGCGCTGGAGTACCGGAGATGCTGACAGATATCGCGCTCAAAGCCCTAAAGCCTGCCCCGAAGCCCTATAAGCGCTCTGATGGCGGCGGGCTGTTCATTTTCGTCAAACCCAACGGAGGCAAATTCTGGAGCCTCGGTTGCAACGTGAACGGCAAGCAGAAATTCTTTTCGGGCGGGTCATACCCGACCGTTAGCTTGCGCGAGGCCCGCGATTGGCGAGCCGCGATCAAGGCTCAACTCCTGCTCGGCCTGGAGCCGAATGCGCGCCCGAAGCCCCGGACACAGCGTCGTGCGTTGTCCCCCGATGAGCCGCCGCCCGACAGCTTCGAGGCTGTGGCTATGGAGTGGTACGAGACACGGCTTCTTAGTTGGTCACCGCGCTACGCCGGCGTGCTCATGCGCCGGATGAAAGCCGACATATTCCCTGTCGTCGGTCGGCAGCCCATCGACACCATCACGCCCCGCCAGATGCTGGAAGCGCTCCGGGCAATCGAAAAGCGCGGTTCGGTCGAGATGGCGCATCGCGTGAAGAATCATTGCAGCGAAGTCTTTCGGTACGCCATTCCAGACGGGCGCTGCCAGAGTGATCCCTGCCGCGATCGGCGCCAGCTATGGCAAAGCCGAAGCCCAAGCAGCATCGCGCCAAGGTGGCGAGCAAAGATCTCCCGGAGTTCTTCGTGAAGCTGAATGCGGACGGCGGCGACCGCATGAGTCATCTGGCGCTTCGCTGGACGATCCTCACGATGGTGCGATCGCAGGAAACCCGGTTCGCTGAATGGTCGGAATTCGAGGGCCTTGATACTGAGGAACCGATGTGGCGCATCCCTCCCGAGCGGATGAAGATGCGGTCCGAGCACCTCGTGCCTCTCCCTCCGCAGGCGGTGAAAATGCTCGACGAGATTCGCCGAATCAACGTCTACCTCGCTGCGGGCAACATGAAGTTCGGGCGCTTCCTGTTTCCCGTGCCGACATCGAAGACGGGCACGATCAGCGAAAACCGGATGCTCGACATCATGTATCGGATCGGCCTGCGCGGCAAAGCCACCGTCCATGGGTTCCGGGGCCTTGCCAGCACCGTCTTAAACGAGAGCGGCCTGTTCGAGCCTGACTGGATTGAGAACCAGCTGGCGCATACGCCAAGGGGGGTGCGAGCGGCGTATAATTCCGCGCGCTATCTTAGCCACCGACGCACGATGATGGAATGGTGGGGCGACTATCTCGAGGCTGCCGAGAAGCGAGGCATTAACTCGGCGACGACGATTAAATCGTTTAGCCATTGCGGCTGAAACTGGGCCGATTGCAGATCGTCCGGTTTAAAGCACGAATGTAAGGGTAGCCGCCACTCACGCCGCGTCGGCAGCCGACCCATTCCGGTCACTCAGCTGCAGATTTCCGCTCCCCGCAGCGGAACGACCGCTTCACCTTCCCTGCATGCGGATAGCCCGTTGGGTCATGGGTCATGGGTCATGGGCGATGGGTGGATGGCGGATGCATCAACGTCCGCCATCCAAGTCTTCGGAATCACGCCGTTGAGACAGCGTCGATGCTCTTCAGCATCTTGCTCAGATACCTCTCCGAGCCATCGTCCATGAAAAGCACATTGCGCGCTTCCAGATCGGCCTTTGAACCAACAGTCCCGACGTTCAAAAGGTCGCTGTACCGGGTGTAAGAGAGGATGAAGGCATTCAGGATCAGGTCCGGATCGTCTAGCTCCTTCTGACGTTCCTTGATCTCGGAGTAGAGTCCCAGCTTGGGGTCGTTGAGGTCGAGGTTCCGGATGCCCTTAGGGTCAACAAAGCTGAGCCATTGCTGGCCCGTCGCATCATCGACCACCCATAGCAAAAAGTCGGGATAGAAATTGCCGGCTCTTGCGAAGCCTAAGCCTTTCGCCTGCGTGTCTGCATTACGCAGCAGATACAGGCTCCGCCCAGCGAGCAGCTCTTTGGCGACCGATGAATTGTAGAACGCCTCGAGATCGCGAACGAACTGAACCTCGCTAGGGGAATCGAAGGCCAGCGGACGCATCTTCAGAGGCAAGTTACCGGTCACGTCAGGCGCCATCAGCGGATAATATAGATGGCGGGCAAAGCTGATCGCGACCATGTGGGGCGCATTCCACTGGCTCGCTTCGCCGATCTTGCCAGCCGAGACCAAATCCCTGAGAACTTTTAGCTTGGTCTCGTATTCCCGGCCATCGTCGGTGGCATCGATCTCGAACTGATAGAGCTTGAGCATCGATCCGTGATCATCGGTGATGTAGGCGACGTCGTAGAACTGCCCCTCATACCCGGCTTTTAGCGCTTGATAGAAGCGGTCGGTATATTCGGTCAGCAGTTGGACCAAAATGTCCTGCTGCTTGGTGACGTCGGCAAAGCCGTTAATTACCAGCTCTGCTTGGGGAATGTACAACGTGTACCAGGCATCGCCGCCGGTGCAAAAGTCGATCAGACGTTGCCGGTCCAGTCGAAGATTGCTCCAGGCCTTCAGTAGCTTGTATTCCTGCAATGCAAGAAACACCGCGTCCCAGTCGAACATGGCCATGGCGGCACGATCTAGCTTACCCTTGTAACGCGCATCGGGGGCTACCTTGGCTGCGCCATTATCCTTCGTGCTGAGCGCCTCGATCCTCGGATAGAGGTCAAGCGTGGCTTGC
This sequence comes from Sphingomonas sp. MMS12-HWE2-04, assembly GCF_044881185.1. Lineage (GTDB taxonomy): Bacteria > Pseudomonadota > Alphaproteobacteria > Sphingomonadales > Sphingomonadaceae > Sphingomonas. The sequence goes on from NZ_CP173254.1 coordinate 1,621,343, forward strand.
GGCAGCTTGATCTTGCCGACGAAATCCGCTGGCACTTCATACAGCCAAGGGAAGTGCGTGCGCTTGAAGCCCTTGATCTGGTTGTCCTTGTAGCCGTCCTTCAGCTTGAGTGTCTTGAGGCGCTTGCCCGCAGGCAGGTTGGACTTGGTGGGGAAATCCAGCTCAATGATCTCGTCGCTGGGCGTAATTCCTTCTTCCTTCAGGTAATCCTTGAAGGCTGCCATATAATTGGCGCGCACGCCGAAGATGTTGAGCGTTTCCAGCCGCTCCAGATGGACGCCCTTGGGCCGTTCATGGGGAAGCGAGCGCTTGAGCGACATTCCCTTGCCCTTCAGGCGCACGCCACGCCCGAACAGCTGGATGATCTGTGAGCCTTCGCCTTGCCCCATGTTCAGGAGGCCCATGGTCGAAACCCGCCAGCTGGACCAGCCTTCGGTGAACTTGCGCGACCCAATCAGGACGTTGAGCTTGCTGCCTTCCTGATTGATCGTGCTGAAGAGCCCGCTTCCGAAGTCGTCAGTTTCCGTGTCGAAGGCTTCGGCATCCTCGGCGGTTTTGAAGAACCCGGCATCGTCGCCAATGTTGATGACACCGAAGTGCGGTGCATTGCCGACGCGAAGGGCCAGCTCGCCCTTGCTGCCCTTTAGGTTGACCAGCTTGAGCCGCTGGCGCGCTTCGGCATTGAACAGGCGGCGAAGGATATCGGCATAAATCGTTTCCGCATCGCGCTGCATGAGCGGCGAGAATCGCCCCGCGAACACGTCGTTGCCCTTGGGATCCAGCAGTCGTGCCTTGTCCGCGATCAGGTCGGCGATCCATTCGATTGCCTGCCCGTCATCGTTGAGGAACGAGGCCAGGAACTCGAGCACGGCAAGAACATCGCTGTCTTCGCCCGACACGGTATTGCCGACGAATACCCACAGGGGCTTGTCGATATTGAATTCGGCAATCCGGTCGCGGCGCGTGTCCCACAGCCAGAGCTGCTGGTAGAAGCTGAGCAGGCAGGCTGTGAAATAGAGCGCACCGTGCTTGTCGTACCCGGCATCGTCCAGATTCAGGATCAGCGATTCCTTGCCATAGCCATCGGCGTAGAAATACTTGTAGCTGTAATCGATCAGCACGGCCTTGGCATAAGCTTCGCGAACGCCTTCGATCCGGGCGCGAGCATCGTCGGCCGATGTAAGCGCGACCTGCGCCTTCTCGCTCTCGTCGAGCTGTCGATAGGTCTTTGCAAACTGGCGACGAGCCTTGGCATTCAGAATGTCCTGCTCGGCCTTTTCGACCGTGGCGCCCTTGGCGACCGACTGGCTGAAGGTGGCGCTGTATTCGAAGGCGAACCCGCCGCGGACCAGCGCCGCGCGCCGGGCCATCCACACGCCGCCAGCCGTACCGGCGCCCCGGTGGCCTTCGTCGACCAAGACGAGGTTGTTGCCTTCGAAGGCCCCTGTGGCGACAGTCTTGTCGCCCATCTCCTCGGCCAGCTTGGTTACCTCGATGACATCGATCCAGCCCTTGTAGAGGCTGTCAGACTGGTTCTTGTCGAACAGGTGGGCGTTGATGCCGGAAAGGCGGAATTCCTCCAGATGCTGGCGCGACAGGCCTTCGTTCGGCGTCAGCAGGATGATGCGGTCTGGCCAGACATTGGTCTTACCCGCCTGGAAGTAGTGCAGATACTGGTGGATGTTGACGTGCAGCAGCAGCGTCTTGCCGCTGCCGGTCGCGTTCCAAAAAGCCAGTTTGTTGAGGTCGTCCGCCGTGTAGTCGCGAAAATTCTCTACGCCTGGTTCCAGCCGGTATGCGGCCATCTGTTCGTTCAATCCATCGAGCAGCTGCTGGCGTCGATTGAAATACCAGTCCAGGTAGATCTCCGAGAACAGCAGTGACAGGTACTGGAAGTACTTGAGCGTCAGGATCACGCCATCGGCAGCGTTCCGACGGTGGGTGATGGCCTGCCAGTGCCGAACGATGTTCAGGTCATAGCGGCGCAGCTCGGCCTCGCTGATCCGGTCCATGTCGAACAGATTGCGGGTGAACTCGTGGAAGAAGCGAGTTTGGCCGTCGTCGTCAATGCCTTCGTGCCGGTCTTCGCCCAGCCGTTCCTTAAGCGCGGAAAGCGATCCGCCCTTGAAATGGCTTAGCATCCAGCGGTTGAGCACCAGCTCCTGGTGGAACGTGCGCCGAGCACGCGCGGCGCGAGGAGCTCGAGCCATCAGAAACCACACGCCTTATCAATAATCGGCAGTGCCTCCCTGGAAACGAAAGAGAAGCTCTGTGGCGCGAAGTATTCAAGCGTCTGGGTCAGCTCAGTTATCGTCGCGGCCTTAGGAGCAATTTCGATATTTTCGAATTTAAAGAGGCCAATTGTGGGGGAATTGCCTACATAAGACAGGATGTCGCCCTTAGTCATTTCGAGATATTGGTGGTGCTCCGCGGCAAAATTGGCAGAAACCCTCTCAATGGTGCCGACTTTGCCCCGAGCGATTATCGCACTGACAGGGGCATTCACGTGGAAATAGACAAATTCAGGCTTCGTCACCAATGGCACTCGCTTTCTGATAACCCACGTGATTGCGCCACGCTTGATCGGATCAGCCCATTTCGCTCCGAACGACAAAATAGCGGCATTAGACCTGTCGTCGGGATTGGCTGGTCGAACCGGGATCTGGTCCATATCAGGCCCCCTCCACATTAGAGAACATGGCCTCCAGAAAAGTCGGCTCAATCTGGCGTAGCTTCAAGACCTTAGTGACCTCCCCTTCAGCCCCGCTGGCGGTCAGCACCGATGGGATGTTGTGGTCCCCGTTGAGATAGACAATCTCGTATTCACTGTCCGCCGGGTTGATCGCCAGCTTGTCGCACAAACGGGTCAGGCCTTCGTAATCGAGCACTTCGCAATCGCGCCACAGGATCAGCGTCTTCTCGCCAGTCGGCAATGTTCCCTCGACCGTCACAAAGCCCTGCTTGTGCTGAATGTCGATGTGCCGAACGGTGAGGCCGATCAGGTAGTTGAAGGTTTCGATCAAATCGACCTTGCGCGGTTCATAGGCGCCCGCGCTGTCGACCGCGATGTTGAGCGTATAGTCGAACGGCTTGCGGAAATCCTCTACTGACAGCAGCGACCCGCGCGCTTCTACATTGAGCATGTAGCGCATCAGATAATCGTCGCGCGCCTCGTCGCTCATGGCATCGAGCAATGCACCCTGCCGGTCGTCGCGCCGTAGGTTCAGGTTGTTCAGCGTGTCCTCGTAGCTCTCGATCCTAAGGACCTTGAAGGCGTGGCTAACGCCGGTCTGGGGAGTCGTCGGATGCCCGTTATCCCATTCTTTCGAATAGACAGTCTTTTGAACACGAGGCTTCAGAACAGGGTCGAAGTACTCTCCTTGCTCAACAATTATATATTTGCGCCGACCACCATCTGACCGATTGAGTTCTATAATCGCGTGAGCTGTCGTGCCGGATCCTCCAAAATAATCTAGAGCAAGTGCGTCTAACTTATTGCATCCGGAAATGTAAATTGCGTCACGAACAGCATGAATAGATTTTGGATAAGAAAATACAGAGGTTCCAAATAGATCTTTAATTAAAGCGGTTCCATGCTCTGTTGCGGAGTACTTTGCATCATTCCAAGTCGAAACTGATACAACGCCGAGCTCGTGCGGGCGACGCTTCAAATAAGGATACAAGCGTCCAGAGCGATCGGCGCGGACTTGGATTTGGTTGCCGGCTGCGCGGACTGTCTCAGACTCCCACCGCCACCTCTTTTCGTGACCCTCATCGTTCGTCGGCCACGCTACCTGCTCATCGTCGTTGGGTTGTTCTAGAATGGTCCACTCGTTGCGATCCAAGTTCCATTCCATTTGAGGTACGCGATAAGAATTGGACGTGAGATATATGGGGTAATACATGCGTGGGCGATCTCGTCGGTTTGAGTCCGATCCCTCACGCCGCAAGTTTCGCCATTCGAATGGACCATCCGCATCAATTTGATTGAAGCGAGCCGTTTGGTCTGGCGTCGGTGGCAGCCGACCAATCGTTGCCTGATCTGAAGCGCCAGCGGCGATCAAGTACTCATGAGAGATCGAGTAACCTGTTTGAGTTGGTCGGCCAGATGGATTTGCCCGAATGGAGAAGGTGCCAAGCAGGTTACCGGCAAAGACATCCTGGCAAATAAAGGAAAGCTCTCGGAATTGCACATCATCGATAGCGGCCATGAGGACGCCGTCACTGCGCATAAGCGGCGCACCTGCGGCTAGACGACTTTGCAACAAGCACGCCCATGAAGAGGACTTGTAGCCATTCTTGTAGTTAATGGCCGACGCGTCGGTGTTGTAAGGCGGGTCAATGTAAGTGGCTTTGACGCATCCCCTGTATCGCTCGGTCAACAGCGTCAGTGCCTGGAAATTATCCCCATGTACCAATATCCCGTCGGTGCTGGCATCCAAATCAGGAATGGCTTTCAGGAGATCGGCCCGGAACGCTGACTCGAACAATGCTGTGTCCACCATCAGATAAGGCGATGCCTTGAGGTCACTTATGCTGCCAGCCTCCGCGCTGTCGCGCATTCCTAGATTGTGCCACTGTGCCCACTGTGCCGGATTGGCGGCAATCGCCGGGGAAAGCTCCTCCGGCACCCGGTCGAGCGTGACGCAATAATGCGCCGACACGACGAACTTCTTCTTGAGCCAGAGCTTCTTCTGGAAGTCCTCTATCTGCGCTAGGAAGGCGATCAGATGCAGCGCTATGGTGCGCAGGCACTGGATCATGCGCAGGTTCTTCTCGATCGCGCCGAACGCCGCCGCATTCTGCACGTCGTCAAGGTTCATGACCTCGTTCTTGATGTAGAAATCCAGCTCCTGTCGCAGGAACCCGCCCAGGTTTTTGTGAATGAAATAGTCGGCGGTGTTCTTCTGGGTATAGTTGGTGAGGCACTTTTCCAGAATGGTGCGCTGGGGGTTGCTGTCTGTCGGCGCACGCTCGGTCAGGCCCAGCCAACGCGCCTTGACTGCCTCGTCCGCCAGCACGGCGGCGACCGCCTGGCTGACCAGCGCGTCCTGTTTCGTGCCCTTGGGCATTGCCTTGTAATCGAAGCGGATCACCAGAGCGCCGTCTTCCTCGCTGACGGGGACGATGGTTTCGTCGTATTCCTCGCCATCCTCGTCAATCCGGGTGACGGTGCGGGCTTCGGCCAGGACGAACCTGCGCTCCTTGTCATTGTCCTTGCGATTGTCCTTGGCGGTGTCGGCCGCGACCAGCCGGAATTGCACCGACCGCCCATCTTCCAGCTTGAAGCCGTAGTTGCTGAACGCTTCGCCGGACTTGGTGTAATACTGGTCCTTGTTGGCCCAGTGGAGCACGACCTCTTCCCCAGAATAGGGGATGGCATAGGTATCGCCCTTGTACCGGCGCTGGCTGATGAAATCGCCCTTGTCGTAGTAGCGCGAGAAGAAGGTCAGCAGGTGGGAAAAGACCTGATTTTCATGCTCTGACGCACCGGTGGTGGCGGCAGCGATGGCCTCGCGGAGCTTCTGCACGGCAGGCACGGTGTCCGGATTGACGCCGTCGGCTTCATATTGAGCGATCTTGTCGGTCAGCTCCTTCGCCAGCGCGTCGGTGTTGGCGGCGGCGCCTGCGGTAAACGCCTCTGCCACCTGCTCCCTGAGCCGGGTGGTCAGATAGGCATCGATCTCGCCGGCGCGGGCATTGAGGATGCGATAGACGCCGAAATCCAGCTCGGGCCGGTCAATCTGGAAAATTTCACGAAGTTTGGTGACCAGCGCGTCGAAATTGCTCATTCTTTCGGTACTTCCCGGATTCTCTCAATGCGTCTGTAGTCCTATACGACGGACCAGCGGATCGTGAACAAGGTTTCACTCGATTGCGCACGCTGCATGCGCTTCTGCAGCCCGGCGATCAGCTCATCACGTTTGTCGGCGATTTCATCCTCTTGGGCAAAGATGTCCTGTCGCTGCTTGCGCTGGCGGCGCTCCAGCTCCTGGATCCGTGACTGGAAGCCGTGCTCTTCCTCCAGAGTGGTGGCCTGACGGGCCTCTCGGCGGAGCATTTTGATCTGCTCCTTGGTGTCCCTCAACGCCTTTTCAGCAGCGAAAATCTTGTCTTCCGCCCACTGCTCCAGCCGATCGCGGGCGACTGCGAAATGCTTGTTGTTGGCCTCCAGTGACCGGTTGAGCGTAGCGCGAACGTGCTGATCGGCTTCGGCATCCAGCCGGGCGGACAGGTCCGGTGGCCGGATGGCACATTCGTGAACCGTCGCGGCGATGCCGAACAGCTTTGTACAGGCTTCCTGGTCGATGGATCGCCCGGCATCATCGATAGCAGAGAACAGCAGGTATTCTTCAGTTTCGAACGCGGACACAGTCAGGCGCCGCAGGGTTAGCCAGCCGCTCCGGCCCTTCAGTGCTTCGGCAACCGCGACTCGCCCCGGATGCGAGGAAATGTCAAAGCACAACTCGGCTATGGGTGTTTCGGCTGCTTTGGCCTGCTCTATCACGCATTCGCCGAGCGGGTGCGAGAGACGGTAGAGGAAATAGCCGTGCTCGGCCGCGGGGCGGTGACCGGCGGCATTCCGGGATATCAGATGGTACCGGCCCTTGGGAATGTCCGCTGCGGGAGGTGACGTCAGTTCGAACGTCAGCGCCTCTTCATCAAAGCTGGCGCGGTCCTGGAGCACAAATTCGGTCAGGTTCCAGAAGGCGCGGCCTACCCGATCAAGTTGCTGGCGCGCATTTTCCAACCGAAGTCGCAGCCTTGCGTGAACGTCCTCGTCGAAGTGCTCCAGCAGGGCCTTGCGGGTATCTTCCATGCGGGCGTTGATCTGTTCGTCGAGCTCGGCCTGCAGGGCATCGAACGCCGCAACGATTTCGTCTGGTGTACGGCAGTTCTGGTAGATCGCCAGAATCCGCTTCTCGAAATCAACGCCAGATTCAATCGAGCCCAACACGTCATCGGATGCACCGAAAACACCGTCGAACAGGTTGAACTTTTCGGTCAGCAGGGCGTGAACCCGCTGATCGGCATCGTTACGTTCGTTCAGGAAATTGATTACGATAACATCGTGGGTCTGTCCGTAGCGGTGGCAGCGGCCGATGCGCTGCTCGATCCGCTGCGGGTTCCAGGGCAAATCGTAATTGATTACCTGTGAGCAGAACTGCAGGTTCACACCTTCGGCCGCAGCCTCGGTGGCGATCATGATCGAGGCACGGTCTCGGAATTCGTCGATCAGGGCGCTGCGAAGGTCGATAGCGCGAGATCCCGTGACCCGACCAATGTTGGTACTGCCCTTGACCCACTGGTCATAAATTTCGGCTGTGCGCGGACCACTGTTGGTGCCGCTGAAGGTGACGACCTGCCCGGCATATCCATGGGATTCGAGGAAAGCGTAGAGGTAATCCTGGGTGCGGCGGGATTCTGTGAAGATCAGAGCTTTACGGGCGGCTCCCATCCGGCCCTGTTCGGAAAAACCGATGTCGAGTGCGGTGAGCAGGGCCTTGGACTTTGTGTCGGTGCCGATCGCGCGTGCCATTGCTGCCAGCGCGGCAATCTCGTCAATTTCGGAGCGGAGCCGAGCCGGCTCGATGACGGTGGGTGACTGGTCGGCTTCATCTTCATCGGCAAGCCATTCGTCGAGCAATTCCTCCTCGATCTCCTCGGCTGTGATGATGTCGTCGGTCCAGTTGTCATCTGGCTCGGCACCGTCGCGAAGATCAACCAGCCGCTGTTGCAACGTGGCCAACGTGCCCGCGATGGCGTGTGAAGATGATGCGAGTAACTTGCGCAGGATCAGGGCGGTCAGATGCCGCTGCCGCGCCGGGATCGCGTAGCTGTCCTCGCGCTGCAGAAATTTTGAAATGGCGTCGTAAAGCGCCTGCTCGGCGTCCGTCGGGCAGAACGGCTGCGTTACGGCCCGGCGCTGGGTGTAGCGGACGTATTCCAAAACCTGCTTGCGCAGGGTGCGCTTGCAGAATGTCGCCAGCCGTTGGCGCAAACCAGGGATGTCGCCGCCAGCGTTTACGTATTTGGCGCGGAAGGCATTCGCGTCACCGAAAATGTTCTCGTCAATGAACGATGTCAGCCCGTAGAGTTCCATCAGGCTGTTTTGAAGCGGCGTGGCCGTGAGTAGGAGCTTTTTGCGGCCTTCAGTCCCCCAGCGTAGAGCCTGGCCAATACGATTGCTCGGGCGATAGGCGTTGCGGAGCTTGTGAGCCTCGTCGATAACAACGAGGTCCCAAGCGATATGACGAAGCTCGTCCTGCAGCTTGGCCGCGTAATGATACGACAGGATGACCACGGCCTTTTGCTCCAGCGGCAAGGCGTGGCCTTCGCGTCGAAGTGATCGGTGCGTTTTGGCATCAATGACGACTGCCGGAAGGTTGAATTTCTCCGTCAGCTCGTTGGCCCATTGCTGCCGGATTGATGCCGGGCAAATGATTAGAAGTCGTCTTTTGCGCTCTGCCCATTTTTGGCAAAGTACGATCCCCGCTTCGATGGTCTTTCCTAGCCCGACCTCATCAGCGAGTATGGCCCCGTCTGAGATTGGTGACTGTAAAGCAAACATCGCTGCTTCGATCTGATGGGGATTAAGATCGACCGATGCGTCGAATAGAGACATCGAGAGTTGGTCGGCATCGCCCGGTGGCGCCTGCTTTGTCAGATCGTAGGCAATGTATTTACTGTGGTATGCAGTTGGCATGTGATGTGTGTAGGCAAATGACCGTCTGCCTGTCGAGCGCCCACGCAGCTTTCCGGTCCAGCATCACCTGTCTTCGTGCAGCTTGGACGAGAGAGTTCGTCCGCAGGCTCTCTCCCACCGGCAATTTTTGTTCAATCGCAATCGTTTTTCCTGATGGACGCGCTTACGCAGCGAGCTAGCATTAACGCCCTAAAGCCCCGAGCCGCCCCTGCGAAAGGGATCCCAAGGTAGGCCCTTAACCTGAACTCGTATAGCAGCGGAGGGAGCGTCGGCTTTGTCCCAGATGTGGCTCTCGCTGCGGGCGGCTGCCGACCCATTCAAGACTCTCAGCCCCTAATTTTCGGCTCTTGGTAGCAGCCTGTCCGATTTCCCATTCTGGACGCGCGCGAGGGCATCTCCGGTCAGGCGGCTTTTTTTCCGAACAGCGGACACCGGACAGGCCGCAATGGATCGAGGTCCGCGGCCTCCTGAATAGCCGAAAGGGGGCGCTAACCAGACCTGCGGGGCGGGGCCAAATCCTGCTTCGCATCGCTCAGTCGGACGCCTCAAAGAATATCGGGTTGCGCATCCATTGGTTCACGGCTGACTCTCGCCAGCCCTTGCAGCGGGTGCTGATCTGGATGTTCCGCGGGAAGGTGCCGTTCTGCATCTTGCGGTACATCGTCGAGCGGCTGAGCCCGGTGCGTTCGAGCACGGTCTTCAGGCGGAGGATGCGGTCGGGGGTCTCGGTCATGGCTTAATCCTGTCTGCGTCGGTCTGGCTCCCCGCGAACAGGATTGAGAATTGAGCCGATGGTGCAAGGGGGTGGGGTCCGAAGTCCTTATAAAGGACCCTGTGGCGTCCAAAGACGTACCCTGGCGTAGGTTCGATTTTCGAGGGTGGAATCCCATGGCGTCTCACGCCTGCGGCGTGACCGCGCTCTACACCGCTGCGCGGCGCCGAGTCGCTCTTCGGCGTCTCGGTCCGTTCGGATGACGATCGGCTGACGCAGGTCGGAGCTGCGCTTCCGAATTCTGTCATCACGCAGGCGCGATGGCGTTGGCCTCCGGCTTCGATCTGGCGGAGGTGGGCGTCGCTACCCTTTGAACCCGCCGCGGCGTGCCGCAACCCCGGCTGCGCCGGGGTCCTTCTCTTCGTTCCGGCCCTTCGGGTGCGGCCCGCCTCTGTCGGCGGGATCGTCGGTCCGCTCCTGCCGCCCACCCCCGCCATTCCGGCGCCGGTTGCGGTGGTTTTGAAGGAGTGAGGAGAAATGAGGACCGGAAACGAGCGTGCGAGCCTTTATGCCGAAGTGACGTCGCGGGTGATTGCCGAGCTGGAGGAAGGGCGGCTGCCCTGGGTGCAGCCTTGGGATGCTGCGGCCTGCGGGTGCACCATGCCTGCCAATGCAGTGACCGGGCGGCGCTATTCGGGGATCAATGTCCTGATCCTCTGGGCGGCGGTGATCGAAGGCCGCTATGCCTCGCAGCGGTGGCTGACCTACCGGCAGGCACAGGCAGCGGGCGGCAATGTCCGCAAGGGCGAGCGGGGAACGACCGTCTGCTATGCGGATCGGTTCACGCCCAAGGACGAAGCGGAACGTGCGCGCGACGAGGACCGCGAGGCGCGGCAGCTGGCGTTCCTCAAGCGGTTCACGGTGTTCAATGTCGCGCAGTGCGAGGGATTGCCCGAGCGGCTGACCGAGTTGCCCGAGCTTCCGGCCGAGGCGGAGATACTGCCGCAGGTTCGCAGCCTGATCGAAGCGAGCGCCGCGGACTTCCGGATCGGGGGCGGCGAGGCCTTTTATTCCCCTAGCGGCGATTATGTCGCGGTGCCGCCGCAGGCAGCGTTCGGCGAGCCGATCAACTGGTATCGCACCGCGCTCCACGAGCTTGGCCACTGGACCGGGCATCGCAGCCGGCTGGACCGCAACCAGCGTGGCGGGTTCGGCAGTGCCGATTATGCCCGCGAGGAACTGGTGGCCGAGCTGGCAAGCGCCTTTTCCTGCGCGTCGTTGGCGATCCGGCCGACCGTGCGGCATGCCGACTATGTCGGATCATGGCTTGCGGTTCTGCGCGAGGACGAGCGCGCGATCTTCCGCGCGGCGAGTGCAGCCAGCAAGGCGGCGGATTATCTGCTGGCCTTCGCGCCTTCCGGGGAGGCGCTGTCATGAGCGAGAACCTCACCGAAGCCGAGATCATCGAGCGGCTCGAGGCCGGGCTTCAGCGCATGCCGAAACTGCGGCGCGAAATCTTCCTCGCGATCCGGGTGGACGACCTGTCCTATGCCGAGATCGCCGAGCGGACGGGGCTCAGCGTTAGCCAGGTCGAGCGGCATTTCGCGCGGAGCATGGTCACGTTGCTTGAAGCGTTCGACGGGCGCCCTCCGGTGCCGTGGTGGAAGCGCGTCCTGCGACTGATCACCGATAGGCGGCGGCGATGATCAGCGCAGCCTCGCCGGCCTGTCCGGCGAGGCTGTCCCAAGCACCTTCATGGCGTTAGGATCGGCGAATATGCAGACCAGTCTCGACCATCTTCCACCGGCCAAACAGCGCGAGCTGGAGCGCGTCTTCCAGATCCTGTTCGAGGAATTCGGCGACGCGACCGCGATTGCGACATCTGACTGGAAGAAGAATGCGCGCATCCTCAAGGTCATTCTCTACGGCAGCTATGCGCGCGGCGGTTGGGTGGACGAACCGCACACCGCCAAGGGCTATCAGTCGGATTTCGACCTGCTCGTCATCGTCAACAACGAGAAACTGACCGACCGCATCGAGTTTTGGTCGACCGCCGAGGATCGGCTCGACCGCGAGCTGGCAATCACTAAGACGCTGCGCACGCCCGTCAATTTCATCGTCCACACGATGCACGAAGTGAACGACGGTCTCGCGCATGGCCGCTATTTCTTCATGGACATCGCCCGCGATGGCATCGCGCTCTATCAGAGCGCGGACACCGAATTCCATGAGCCGAAGCCCAAGACGCCCGAGCAGGCGCTGGCCATGGCGCGGGAATATTTCGAGGAGTGGTTTCCCAGCGCGATGAAGCGCTTCGAGATCGCGGGTTTCGATATCTCTAAGGGCTTTTTGCGGGATGCGGCGTTCGACCTTCATCAGACCACCGAACGCCTCTATCACTGCGTGCTACTGGTCTGCACCTTCTACACGCCGCACGTGCACAATCTCGGCTTCCTCCGCACCCAGGCCGAGCGGATCGATCCTCGCCTGATTGACGCGTGGCCGCGCGACAATCGCGCCGACCGCTCCCGCTTCCAGAAGTTGAAGGAAGCCTATGTGAAAGCGCGATACTCGAAGCACTTCCGGATCAGCGAAGAGGAACTGGCGTGGCTCAGCGAGCGCGTCGAATTGCTCGGGCAAGCGGTTCAGGCCATCTGTGAAGAGCGCATCGCCCAGCTGGAGCGCAGCGCCGCCGCCTGATTGTCAGGCGGCTCGCGCATCCTTCAGCGCACCCGCGATCATCGCGGCGAGCGCTTCCTCGGCGCGGGCGCGTGTTGCCTGCTCCTTCGACAGCAATTCCTGCCGCACCCATTCGGGCGTGCGCGTGATGATGGCGGCGATCGCCGCCTGAAGGTCGTCCTGCATCGGGGCGCTATGGCGATGCTTCGTCATCATCGGCAAGTGAGAACGCGCGTTGCCCACGACGCCGCCATAGCGCGAGCGCTTCGTTCCCGCGCTCGCCGCGCAACTTCGCGGCGCCTTCGACCAGCAATCCGAAGATCACGGCGCGATCGTCATCGGTCAGGTCGATCAGCCCGGCCTTGGCGACGAGGCCGCCAAGTTCGATCAGCTGGCGAGTTCGCTCGCGGCGCTTCACCACCCACCTGCGCGTGTCATTGCGCGCGATCCTGGCGGAGCGCCGATTGCGCATCGCCATCGCCCGACGCAGCGTCGCGCGTGTCCTGGCGACCGCTCCTGCGAGCCTTGCGCGATCCTTGAAAGAAGGCCGCGCCCCGCTTGCGCCAGCCCTCCTTCGCGGCTGTTTCGCTGGACTCGACGGCAGCGAGCAGAATGCCTGCCAGCTGCTCGACCGGCAGCACATCCGCGCCGGTCGCGACAACCAGTTCGCCGAGCTGGTGCAATCGCCGTTCCTTGAGCAACTTCGCCTTGTCGTCGAGGGCCTTCAGTTCCGAATCATAGTCGCGGGGTTTGCGCATCACACCATCCTCAATTGCCATCGTGGAAGATGCCAGTTAGGTACTGCGTCGATCAGCGCAAATGCCGTGGAACTTCTTGAGACAAGTATTTCCCGAGAAAGATGAATTCTTTCGAGGGCGCGCTTATACGTTGTGCCAACGTCGCTTGAATAGTGTAAGTGGATTGCCGCCATGGCAATCTACCATTTTTCGGCCAAAGTCATCTCGCGCGCCGCGGGCTCATCGGCGCTGGCGTCGGCGGCCTATCGCTCTGCTTCGCGCCTGCACGACCAGCGGCTCGACCGGCACCACGACTTCTCGAACAAGGCAGGCGTCGTCCATTCCGAAGTGATGCTGCCGGAAGGTGCACCGGAGCACCTGTCAGTTCGCGAGAAGCTGTGGAACGAGGTCGAGGCGGCGGAGAAGCGGATCGACGCGCAGCTCGCGCGCGAGATCGAGTTCGCAATTCCAAGGGAGATGACCAAGGAACAGGGCATCGCTCTGGCTCGCGACTTCGTGGCCCGCGAGTTCGTCGACCGGGGGATGATCGCTGATCTCAATGTCCATTGGGATATCGGCGCCGACGGCCTGGCGAAGCCGCACGCCCACGTGATGCTCACCATGCGTGAGGTCGGCGAGGACGGGTTCGGAAAAAAGAACCGCGACTGGAACCGCACCGAGCTGCTGGAGAAATGGCGCGAGCGCTGGAGCGAGCATGTCAACGAACGCCTCGCTCAATTGGATATCGATGCGCGGATCGATCACCGCTCGCTCGAAGCGCAGGGGATCGATCTTGGTCCGCAGCACAAGATCGGCCCGGCAGCGTCGCGGATGGCGGCCGAGGGTCTCGAATCCGAGCGCGTTGGCGAGCACCGCGAGATCGCGCGTTCGAACGGCGAGAAGATCATCGCCAATCCGGACCTCACGTTAGATGCGATCACGCGCACCCAGGCGACGTTCACGACGCGCGACCTCGCCATGTTCGCGCATCGCCATAGCGAGGGGAAAGACCAGTTCGATCAGGTAATGGCGGCCGTGCGCGGCTCGCCCGAGTTGGTTGCGCTTGGCAAGGACGGGCGCGGCGAGGATCGGTTCACGAGCCGCGACATGATCGAGACCGAGCAGCGTCTCGCGCGCGAGACGCAGGCGCTTGCGGAGCGGGAACACCATCGCGTTGCCGAGCACGATCGCGATCGTGCCATCGCCAGTGCCGAACGCCGCGGCCTGGCGCTTTCTGCCGAGCAGCGATCGGCGTTTGAGCATGTCACCGACGCCAAGGATCTCGGCGTCGTGATCGGCTACGCCGGCACCGGGAAATCCGCGATGCTGGGCGTTGCGCGCGAGGCATGGGAGCGCGCCGGCTATCAGGTACACGGGCTCGCACTCTCGGGCATCGCTGCCGAAAATCTGGAGAGCGGATCGGGCATCGCTTCGCGCACCATCGCGAGCCTTGAGCATCAATGGTCGCAAGGGAGGGAGTTGCTCACCTCCAATCATGTGCTGGTGATCGACGAGGCCGGCATGATCGGTTCGCGCCAGATGGAGCGCGTCATCGCAGAAGCCGAGAAGCGCGGGGCCAAGGTCGTGCTGGTTGGCGATCCGGAGCAGCTTCAAGCAATCGAGGCGGGTGCCGCGTTCCGCGCCACGGCCGAGCGCCACGGCGGTATCGAGATTACCGAGGTCCGCCGTCAGCGCGAAGACTGGCAGCGCGATGCCACGCGCCAGCTGGCCACAGGTCGCACTGCCGAGGCGCTGCACGCCTACCGCGACGCTGGGATGGCGCTCGAGTCGGAGACGCGCGCGGCGGCGCGCGAGGCGCTGATCGACCGTTGGGATAGCCACCGGATCTGCGATCCGGCGCGCTCGTCGATCATTTTGTCGCACACACATGAAGAATGCGACGAACTGAATGGGCTGGCCCGGGATCGCATGAAGCGCGACGGGACGTTAGCCACTGAACTTACTGTCAAAACTACGCGCGGCGAGCGCTTGTTTGCCGCCCAGGACCGCATCATGTTCCTTCGGAACGAACGCGAATTGGGCGTCAAGAATGGCTCGCTCGGCACCGTCGAACAGATCGATCGCGCCCGCATGGCAGTGCGGCTCGACGATGGCCGGCACGTGGCGTTCGACGTCAAAGACTATGCGGACGTCACCCACGGCTACGCCGCTACGATTCACAAGGCGCAGGGCCTTACCGTTGATCGTGTTCACGTGCTGGCCACGCCGGGGATCGACCGGCACGCCGCCTATGTCGCGCTGTCGCGGCACCGTGACGAAGTGCATCTCCATTATGGACGCGACGACTTCGCCGACGAGCAGCGGCTGGCGCGCACGCTGTCGCGCGATCGGCCGAAGGACAGCGCGCTCGACTACGACCAGGGTACGACCCGCTTTGCCGAGCGGCGCGGCTTCGATCGATCGAGAATCCTCGACACGCTCGCGCGCGAGCAGCTGGTCGATCGCGGTCACACTGCGCCCCAACAACCGCGGCGCGGCAGGTTCGACGGGTTGCGGCTGCGCGCTCCTGGCGCCGAGCCGGTGCCGAAGCGCAGCCGGTTCGACGGGCTCAAGCTATCGGCGCCGGCAGATCGAACGCCAGTCGAACGACAATCCGCGCTTGGCACTGCGGTCCAGCGCTATGCCCGCGTCGCGCAGGATATCGGCCGCATGACCGAGCAAGGCCTGCCCGCGCTGGAATATCAGAAGGCAGCAAGGGTGCAGGCCGCGCAGGCGCTCGATGCGATGCACCGGCATGGCGCGCACGATCTCGATGCCGTGTTCGTGCGAGAGCCCGGCATGGTGGGTGAGGCGGCCAACGGGCGCACTGCCAATGCCATTCGCCAGATGCAGTTGGAAAGCGAGCTGCGCGCCAACCCCGATCTTCGTGCCGACCGGTTCGTCCGAGCCTGGCAGCAGCTCCGCGCGCAGCGCGACAAGCTCAGCGGCTGGCAGGACGAAGATGCGCGCGGCGCGGTCGAGAATTGCATGCGCGCCATGGCGAAGGGCCTCGAAAAGGACCCGGCGCTCGGCGCTGCCCTCAGTCGGCGCGGCAGCGAGCTGCTCGGCCGCCAATGGTCCCCCGAATGGTCGCCGGGTAGTCGCGACGGCGGCATTGGCGCCGCGATCGGCGATCAGGCGCGCACGCGATCGGTCATCCAGCAACTGACGTTCTCGATCGACCGAGGGCGCAATCTTGGAATCGGACTATGAATGCTGAAACCACCGCGCAGCCAGCCGGCGACATCGACGACCCGGAGGTTGCGTTCGAAGCGATGACCCGAAAGCTGGCGGGTCTGACGGCGGCGGTCGAAGGGTTTGCAGCGCGCCAGCAGGAACTGCATGCCCGTGATTACGGGCCGGACCTCGTGAAGATCCTAGAGCAGTGGGCGGAAATCGTCCGCGCATTTAGATCCCTGAAGGAGAAGCCGGGCATCGCGCTGACGCCCGAAACCCTTGCACCGCAGATCGCGGAAGCCGGTGAGAGGGTGCGCGCGGCCGATCACCAGGCCTGGGCCAGCGCCAATCGGGAGCTTGGCTCCGCGATCCAGTCGCTAAAAAGCGTAGTGGCGTCCGCGATGAAGGCCGAAACGCAAAAACATTGGATCATCGGCGCGGCGACAGCGGCGGTGGTGGTGGGATTTGCGTCCGGGACTGTCGTTCCGACGAGGATCGCACAGTCCGTGCCCGAAAGTTGGCATTGGCCGGAGCAGCGGGCGGCACAAGTGCTCCAGCGCAGCGAATGGGACGCTGGAATGCGGCTGCTGCATGTTGCTGATCCGGCACGGGTACGCCGATTGAATGACGCCGCGCAGCTTGTTGAGGATAACGCGGATGCGTTGGCGGCCTGCCGTAGCCGCATCGCCCCACCCAAGACCGCGGTGGAGTGTCGAATTGAGGTTTCTGCGCTCAATCCGAGCTGACGTTCCGCGTCGTTTTCCGCCCAATTCTGGCTGTTCAGCTCGGTTCGATGCGAACTTGAAGCTGTCGTTCGTTCATCCAGGTTTGAACAGTTGCCTGAGCGGTCGGAACTCGGATTTTTCGCCTCGCCACAATCTATGTAGAGCGTCAGGGCTTCGTAGGAGCCGACGTTTAGTGTTGACCTAAGGTATGGCTCATAATTGCCGGCACTCCTCGAGTAGCGAAAAGGCGGTTTCAAGCCGGTCAGGTGTCGCCTCGGGCGGACTTCCGAGCGTCGTTCCCGGAGTCTGGGTCCAGCCGCCTTCGTCCATCACGATCCGCAGGCGCAGGATCGTCTTGCCACGTCCGCGCGCGTCGTTCAGCCCGCGCGTAACGCACCAATAGGTATGCTGCGCCATGACCCAGGTCTCGAGAATGCGGACCATTATTTCGTGCGGACTGAGCGTGCGCCAGGCGCTCGCCTCAGCGCGCGCTCGGGCCGAGGGCAA
This sequence comes from Sphingomonas sp. MMS12-HWE2-04, assembly GCF_044881185.1. Lineage (GTDB taxonomy): Bacteria > Pseudomonadota > Alphaproteobacteria > Sphingomonadales > Sphingomonadaceae > Sphingomonas. The sequence continues at coordinate 1,638,587 of NZ_CP173254.1, forward strand.
TCGGTCGAAGGTTTCGAACTCATGTGCTTCGTCGGGCGCTTCTGCGAGGCTGTGGCGTAACCCGGCAACGATCGCGGTCGCCAGACCCTGCCGGGATTTGAGCGCAGCCTGCAGGATGTTAAGAAGGTGAACTGGATTGGACGGCACAGCCGTCAGAATCCACGCATCGGCTGTCGTAGGCAGCTTCTTGCGTCCGAGTTCATTCAGGAAAGCGCCCGCGACCGAGCCCGTGTGCATCGGGCCGTCGCCGAGCTGCTCGACGAACCAGTAGAGCAGCGCCTCAAGCGTCAGACGGAAAACTTGGCGGACCTGGACTGCGCGCCACTCCGTCGCGGCGGCAGGGCAGGAGGCCGGATTTCCCCATGCATCCGGTCGATCCGCCATCCGCGCGCGGACACCGTCGATATCCCAATCTTCCTCATGGAGGTCGTTATAACCTGCCTGGATGAGAGCGATGCCCCTCCGCCTCGTAACGGGCGCCAGCGCGCCGCCAAGCCGCTCGAACAATGCCTTTCTTTCGAGCGCCGACGGTTTCTTGATCGACCAGAGCCTTCCCCAGCGCGCCACATCAGCGCTTTTGACCGTCACTGACCCGAGACGGCTGAAAGCGGGATGATCGAGTTCTCCCGCCAGTCGCGCCTCGAAAGCGTCGAGGACCGGATCAAGGTCCGGTGGGGTGATGAAAACACCGGCCCCCTCTTCGGCGCGTTCAAGCCAACCCATTGTCTGCAGGCTTGGGCCATAGTTCAGCGGTGAGATTAGACCTGTTGAATAGCGGCGCGTGTCGCGCCGCCTTTCCCATTCCTGACCGCCGAACGTATAGCGGCTGACCTCGAACAATTTCCGCATCGCCACGGCGCCGGGCAGATCCGCGCGCGGATCGATGAGAAACTGCGACCATGCATAGATCGCTTCGATCCGGTCGACGAAATCGCGCATCTCCTCGTCGAGCGCGCCGGCCTTCTTCCCGCCCTCAAGGATACGGCGAACCTGACGCCACGCCCAAGCCATCACGATATAGGGGCGGACATGACGCGCGACATTGTTGAGGTCGGGAAAGACGCGGTCCATCAGTCCAAAATTGATCTGACGCAGACCCAGCGGATCGACACCGCCTTGGCCGATCCCGATCTTAGCGACGATCTGCGGTCCCGAGGCCGCCCGGGCATTGTCCAGGAGCTCTTCGAGCCTGGCCGGCATCACAACGCTCTGCTCAACAGGATGTGGCCGCAGCAGGTGCCGATCCCGAGGCGGCTGAGGTCTTCAGCCGTCGCGCGCGGAAACTGCATGTGGCAGCGCGGGCAACTCGTCGGCGGGACGTCGAACAGATAGAATTGGGCGAACATCGCCGGATCGGTCACAGCCCTCAACAGACGAGGCCAGTGCGGCGATTTGCTCAGGCTCGGGAGCTGGACCGACAACTGCCCTGACGACACGGCGGCGAGATAGGCGCGGATCTCTTCACCAATAGTCTGGGTTCTACCGATCGCCTCAACGAAGGGCGCTGGCTCGAACGTGCCACCGAGTAGGTCAGCAAAGGCCGGTACGGACCTCAGCGACAGCGTCGCGAGGGCAGAAAAATCGGCATGCCCGGCGAGCAAGGCCCGCCGTGCGCGCGCCGCACCGTCGGGTCGCCCGTCGGTGCCATAGGCGAGCACGAGTGCTGCCACGGCCTGTTCGGCCTCCGGCGTTCCAAAGGAGGTCACCGCCGGCAAGATAGTAGCCAGCCACAGCCGGACCTTTGCTGCCGGCGGCCGGATGCGATCCGTTACGAAATGCGTCATCGCGAGCGCGAGCAGCGGATCGAAAGCAGGGCATTTTGGATCAAGCATGCGCGGCAGCAACGCTTCGAAATGCTCGAGGGATTTCGCATTATCCCTATCCTGCTGGCGAGCGCGCCGCTCGCGCGTGCTCTGGTCCTCATCGTCGTCATCGTCGGCTTCGGCGCCGGTCTGCCACGGCCCCCGCGGAACCGAAAAAGCGGACCGGAGCAACGCCATCGCATGACGCCAGGCGGCAGCTCCGCCTCCGTCGGTCGGCCGGGCTCCTGACCCTGCTCCACCGGCCTGAAGGGAGTGCGTGTGAACGAAGGTCGCAGGCGCTTCAGGCTGCTCGGCGTTACCGCCGCCAGAAGGCGATGCCGCCCGTGGCAATCGATCGGGATCCTCGCGGAACCAAGCCAACATGGCGGCGACGTCAGCCGGCGTGTCGCTGCCGGCCAGGATTGCAAAGATCCGCGTCGCCATCGGCCCGACCCGTCGTATGAGTTCCGACGCGGCCGCGATCGAGATGAACCCCTCGGCCATCTTGAGATTCTGCTCGACGCGGATGACAAGGCGGCCGCTCTCCCACGCGTCCTGCTCGAGCGTAGGGGCGTCAACGCTAAAGTGACCATCCGGATGGATGTCAGCCCAGCCAAGGTCACGGGTCCGGCGGACGGTGCGGACAAAGACTTTCACACGCCCCCGAGGATTTGGCGACAAGACGCGCGCTTCCACCCGCCCAGCCTTGAGCGCCGCGCGGATGATGCCGATCATGGGTTGGTCGTCCGCCTCCTCTTCCTCGAGTTCAACCTCCGGTCGCTCGGGTGCGTCGGCGGGGGATACCGTCCACCCCAACAGAACGCCGCGCTGCAGACGCAGGACGGAGGCTTCGACATTTGCTCCGAAAAGGCCTGCATGAGTCGCGTTGGCACTGCCCGACAGCACGAGGCGGCCACGCCTACAAAGAATCTCGATCGACTTGGCGTGGAGTGGCCTTTTGTCGGCGGCGAAAGGGGCGTCGATGGTAACGGCGCTGCGGGCGCGCACCGCATCAAATGGCCAACAATTCGCCCCAGTCCCGCGCACCGTCCCTTCGGGATGCGCGTGCAGGACGATGTCGTCGCATTGTAACTCGGCGGCGATGCCATCAAGCCCGCGCCCATCGAGATCGTGATAGGGTGATACGACCGTGATGCGGCGAGCGCCCCCCAAATCGTCGACAAAGCTAACGAGGTCCGCCGCGATCGAGCCGCCAACATTGTGGAGAAGTCGGATATTTCCAACGCGTGACGCCCCGCGGGTCGCGGCGCGTAGAGTTTCGGCGAGCTCGAGACAGGCGGACCCGGCTTCCGTGCGGATGCGGTCCGAGAGCGTCAGAAGCTCGAAAAAGTCGGCGGCGTCGTCAAACGCATCGGCGGCAAAGCTCGGGTGGAGATGCTCGGTTAATTCGAGATTGCCGCCCCAACCGCCGAAGGTCAGATTGCCCGATCCGACTAGCAAATGGGCGTCATCAAGGCTGGCGAAAACGCTGAGCTTGGGATGGAACACGCCGCCCAGGCAGGCGACCGGCTCGATCTCATAATCACGTCCGGCTCGCCGCGCGCCTGCCTCGCTTAAGCCGGCGCGAACCCCTTCCGGGTCAGCGAGTATGAGGGCCGATTGTCCCCCGCCACGAACGAGGCGGTCGAGCACGACTGCCTCGAAGAAAGACAAGCTAAGAGCATAGGTCGTGAAGGCAACGCTGCGCCAAGGCGCCGCGGAGACGACATCGAGCGGATCCAACTGCATTCCCCCTGAGCCGAGCCTAATCGACCGTTTGCTTTACGAAAAGTAGATTAGTTAGCGACCTGCATCTTTATGGGGGCACCCTGTTGGCGTGACCAAAGATCACGCTTCCCGTCGGCCCGAGGAATCGCGCGACTGGCGATACCCGTTCAGTTCGAGCGTAGTCACCTTGATCATAATTTCGGGCTGCAAGATCAACGCCTGTCTAGCCAACACCTTATCGGTGCGGCAAAACGGTTGCGGGGGATCACATATGAAGCTGTTCGGCGAAACTATCCGTTTGAGCTCGCGCGATCTTACCGGTCACGTGAACTGTTCGCATCTGACGCAACTCGAACTTCAGGTGGCGAGAGGGGACGCGAGGCGGCCGAAGCCATGGGATCCGTCTCTGGAAGCGCTCTGGGAACGTGGCATCCGGCACGAGCGCGAGTTCGTTCAGGTGCTTTCGGACCAGGGCTTGCGCGTAGCCGCGACCGACGGCGTCGACGTCGACGATGCCGCCGTCGAGAGCACGCTCGCCGCGATGAGGGACGGAGCGGACGTGGTCGTGCAGGCCGCGCTTCGTGACGGTGATTGGATCGGCCGCGCAGACGTGCTGCGCCGTGTCGAGGTGCCGAGCGGCCTCGGGGACTGGTCGTACGAGGTCTACGACACGAAGCTGTCGCGCGATACGAAGGCGAACACCATCCTGCAGCTCTGTCTCTATTCGGAGCTGCTCTCGCAGATGCAGGGCAGGACGCCCGAGCACATGCATGTCGTCGCGCCGTGGACCGACTTCGTGCCACAGTCCTATCGAGTGGCCGAATTCGCGGCCTACTATCGTCGCGTGAAGGACGGACTGGCCACCACGATCGCCACGGTTCCTGCACCATCCACTTACCCGCATCCGAACGCGCATTGCGACATCTGCTCGTGGAGGGCGGAGTGCGACGCGCGCCGAAGGGCGGACGATCACCTGTCGCTGGTCGCAGGCATCACGTCGCTCCAGATCGCCGAGTTGAACCAGCACGAAATACGCACGGTCGCCGCCTTGGCCGAAATGCCCCTGCCAATGCCGTGGCAGCCCGGGCGCGGGTCACGGCAAGGCTTCGCGCGAGCGCGGGAGCAAGCCCGACTTCAGGTGGAAAGTCGAGAGGCGGGAGAGCTTCGTTTCGAGACTCTCCCGATCGAGGTCGGGTTCGGCCTTGCGCGTCTGCCGGAACCTTCGGGCGCCGATATCTACCTCGACTTTGAGGGCGACAGCTTCGTTGGTGAACATGGGCAGGAATACCTGCTCGGCTACTATCACCTGGGTGACGACGGGGAGCTCCATTACATCGGGCTATGGGGGCTGACGCGGGAGGACGAAAAGCGGGCCTTCGAAGCCTTCATCGACTTCGTGATGGAGCGCCGGGCCGCGCGCCCCGATCTCCATATCTACCATTACGGCGCCTACGAGGTGGGTGCGCTGAAGCGGCTGATGGGCCGCTACGCGACAAGGGAGGACGAACTCGATCGCATCCTGCGCGGTCTTCTGATGGTGGACCTGCTGAGTGTCGTGCGCCACGCCATCCGGGCCGGTGTCGAGAGCTATTCGATCAAGCGGCTGGAGCCGCTCTACGGCTTCGAGCGCCGGACGGATCTCCCGGATGCCAACCTGGCGCTCACCCGTCTTCAAACCGCGCTCGAGCTCGACGACCTTGGCGATATCAGCGCTGAAGAACGGGAAACGGTCGAGAGCTACAATCGGGACGATTGTCTTTCTACGCGGCATCTTCACCTCTGGCTCGAGCAGCTCCGTGCGGAAGCGATAGCGGGCGGGGCGCAGATCGACCGGCCGGTCCCTGGCGACGGGTCTCCGAGCGAGAAGGTGGCGGCGTGGCTCGCTCGCATCACGCCTCTGGTCGAAGCGCTGACCGCTGATGTTCCCGCGGATTCAGCAGAGCGCACCGCAGAGCAGCAGGGACGTTGGCTGCTCGCGAACATGCTCGATTTCCATCGCCGCGAGGACAAGGCGAACTGGTGGGAGTTCTTCCGTCTTCGAGATTTGGACGCTGAGGAATTGGTCGAGGAGAAGGCAGGGCTCAGCGGCTTGTCTCTGCAGGCTACGGTCGGCGGGACTGCGAAATGCCCGATCCATCGGTATGCATTTCCTCCGCAGGAAACGGATCTCCGACCCGGCAAGAAGCTGAAGAAGGTCGGCGGCGAAAGTCTTGGGTCGGTCGAGGCGATCAGTATCGAGGGACGAACCGTAGACATCAAGAAGGCGCAGGCTTGCGCAGATGTCCATCCGCCAGCGGTCTTCATCCACGAACACGTCGGATCCGAGCCGATGATGGAGTCCCTCGTGAGGCTCGCCGAGCATGTCGTAGCGAACGGGATTGAGGGGGAAGGGCCATACCAAGCCGCCCGTGATCTGCTGCTGCGCGTGCCCGCGCGCTGGGCAGAGGGAGGTCCGCTTCGGATGGAGGGTGAGGATGCCCTTGACGCAGCGCTCCGGATCGCGGGCACTCTCGTGGAGGGCGTGCTGCCTGTGCAGGGGCCTCCCGGAGCGGGAAAGACATACACGGGTTCGCGCATGATTGCTGAGCTGGTGCGCCGGCAGAAGCGCGTAGGCATCGTCGCGAACAGCCATGCTGTCGTTCGCAATCTTATCGACGCTGTCATCGAGCGAGCGGACGAACAGGATCTCGATCTCACATGCGCCCAGAAGCCCGGCGAGAAGGAGCCCGATGGGCACCGGCTCCGGATCGCAGCCAAGAACGGTGATCTCATTGCAATGCTCGGAGCCGGCTGCAGCGTCGGCGGCGGGACGGCGTGGCTCTGGTCCTCCCCGGAAGCGTTTGAGTTCGTCGACGTACTGTTCGTCGACGAGGCGGCGCAGATGTCTCTCGCCAACGTATTGGCGGTGTCGCAAGCGGCCCGTGCAGTGGTTCTTCTCGGCGATCCGCGGCAGCTCGACCAGCCGATGCAGGGTAGCCATCCAGAGGGCACCGACACGTCCGCCTTGGACCACATCCTCGCCGGCGCTCAGACGATCGGCCCCGACCAGGGCCTCTTCCTCGAGGAGACGTGGCGGCTTCACCCCGCCATTTGCGCGTTCACTTCGGAGCTGTTCTATGAAAGCAAGCTCCGGTCGCGCGACGGGCTCGAAGCCCAGACGGTGGACGGCGGACCTGCCGCCGGGAGCGGGCTGCGCTACATTCCTGTCAGCCACGTCGGGAACCATAATTGCTCGCCCGAAGAGGCCGACGTGGTCGCCGAACTCGTTCGGGGGATCGTCGATGCCGGTGCGGCATGGATCGACAAGGATGGGAATGTGCGCCCAATCGGGATGAACGAGATCCTGATCATCACGCCGTACAACGCGCAGGTCTATGAGATCCAGCAACGTCTCCCGGGCGCGCGGATCGGCACTGTTGACAAGTTCCAGGGGCAGGAAGCGCCGATCGCGATCTATTCCTTGGCGACGTCGAGCCATGCCGACGCTCCACGAGGCATGGAGTTCCTGTACAGCTTGAACCGGCTGAACGTAGCGACCTCGCGCGCGCGGTGCTTGTCGTATCTGGTGTGCAGTCCGGCGGTCTTCGAGGCAGAGTGCCGGAGCCCTCGCCAGATGCAACTCACTAACGCTTTCTGCCGGTTCCTTGAAATGACAGAGTAAAGAGGGGAACGCCTCCCCGTCGCAATCTTTCGGCTGGCCGCACATCAACAACCACCCGTCGAATTTCCGGAAATGTTTCCCAAAGTGCCACTGCAGCCTGCGGCGAAATGGGCCGTAGGCTTGGTAGCCAGACCGCCAGTTTCATGGAGTGCGGTGTTAAATCAACAACTTAGGCCAGTCGTCGAGATCGTGTCTCCGGTCCCATGGCGAACCAAGGCAACTCAAAGCAACCCAGAGGGAGGGGGATGTTCGGTTCGCTTTAGAGCGGATGAAGCAGGGGAGCGTAAGTTTGCACACTTTTCGAGGAGGCGCCGGAGAAGGGGTGCCTCATAGAAGGAGGCTGGCAGGAAACGACCAGGTATCGCCGTTCCTTTGTGGTGGCGGGAACGTCCGGATCTGACAGGAGCCGCCGATCGAGCATAGTAAAGCCGCCTTTCGTTATGCGCCCTCGTTGCAGATACAAGTCCAATAGATTGCCATCCAAATAGCTGCCGCCAGAGCCATTCAGAAATGGTGTGAGTGCCATCTCCTTGCGGCCGGCTAGCGTCGCGCTCGGAGAGGATGCATTCCTTGGGAGAGCCAACCTCATAGCCCTCTAGAGTCATCCCGCCGTGATATTGCTCGATTTCGGCACCACGTCTTAGTCGATTGGTATCGGTGGGGCTTGGTGTCGGTAAAAAAGCGGGGGCTTGTGCAAGTGGAGCGCCAACTTGCAGGCCGCCGATTGGCATGCTGACGGTACCGAATTTGCCGACGGTGGCGCCGACGCGCTAGGAGTGTTGCTGAAGAGTGAACAGGCGCAGGGCTCTACCCGACGCCGGTTCGAACAGGCTCGCGGGCTGACGCGTATCCCGTTGTCTGACCTCATCGCCTTGAAGGGTTCGGCGTCCGGCAGGGCCTCGGGCGGGCGTCCGATCGGATCGACTTTGGGCTTCGAAATCCATTGACGGTGGAATCCGAGGCCGTACACGACTTCACACTGGGACAGTTGCCATTTTCGTCAGCTTCCGGCTGTGGATGCTAGTAAGCATTTGTGGGATGTAGCGCCGGTCTGTATTAGTCTAGAGCGAAAGATTTAGCGACATGGAAGGAAGTGCTTTTCGTTTTCTGCTGCAAGATGACAATAGACCTTTCCGCTCTTCCCGCTGCTATATCGAAGCGGACCCTAAAATAGACAATCGACTGCAGTGGGTCCTGCATCTGGAAAAGCCGGAAGGCGCCGCTTGGGTCTACGAGATTGACGATATGAAAGCCTGGATGCTGCACAGCAAGCCGGTCCGCCAGATCATCTTCGACCGGTCCCTTTCTCGCCCGCCGTTTCGAGATCTGGACCGCGATACGATTTTCCGGGAGTATCTCAGGCAGATCTTTGAACGGATCCCTTCTGCATATCGCAGCCGGCGCAAATATGCGCTGATGCCGTCCATTTCGGATGAGGAGCAGAGGACACGCTACAAGGAGGCGGTCGAAGCGGCCATCCCGGAAGTCACGATCCTGCCGGAGCCCGAGATGGTCGCGGAATATTTCCGCCTTATCGAGCGTAGCCTCGAGCTGGAGCCGGGCAGGAACAATGTAATCCTGGTGGTCGACACCGGAGCCTCGACCGCCAACATGACGCTGATCCTCAGCCGTCGAGACCGTACCATCGTCGATGTGGATGCGACGGGCGCACAACGCGATCTGCGGCTTCGCGCGCTGCGCGGCGACAGCGCGGGCAATGCCGGCCACTGGGTGGACCTGCGCCTCGCGAAGCTCCTTGGCGCGGAGGCTCCCGATGCGGCACTGCTGCGCGCGATCGAACGGGCGAAGATCGAGGTTAGCCTTGGCCACGCGGACGGCGTGCCCGTGGTCTCTCCAGCTGGAGTGAGCCTCGGCATTGTCGATCGGGCCATGCTGGGCTCGGTGACGCAAGAACTCTGGACAGAGCTTCGGCCGCTCTTCGAGGGGCTGTGCGAGCGGCTCTACGATAACCAGACATCGTCGGATGATGCGAAGCGCAGAAGCGAGGAGCGACGTCATGCGCTGAATGTCAGGGGGCCGCGGGACGCCCATCGTCTGATCGACACGATCCTGCTGGCTGGCGGGACAAGCCTGCTTCCGGGATTCGAGGAGAGGATGCTCGCCTCTTTGTTTCCCGACGGACATCGCCCCAAGGTGCTGCGCGTCGGCGAGGCTTTTCCGATCGTGGCCGCCGCCGGCGGCCTTGCGCACATACTCCACAATTACAGGCCGTCGAGGATCCGCGAGCCGGGGGAAGTAGGGAGCGAGATTTTCACGGCGGAGCTGGAGGCGACGCTCCCATATCCCCTGCTCTTAGGGATCAAAGACGCGCAGCAGCGCGAGCAATATGTCACGCTCTTGGATCCGAGCGATCCTTTTGTCGACGACGGCGGGACGCGGCCAATCGAAGGCTTGCCCCTGCTGCCTGAAGGCGCCGAGCCGAAGACCCGGGTCCTGCCGGGACCCGGCGCCGGCGTCGATGCGCGGCGAGGCCGTCCGTTCAAGTCGATCCTCGTCAATCAGGCGCCGGGCAGGATGGAACTGGACTGGGATCCGAAGCGCGAGCGCGCCACCGTCTTATCCAGCCAGGTCGACCGCACGAGCCATCTTTGGATTGAGGCCAGGAAACTCGTCGCGCGCGATGAACCGGCGCTCGATCCGTACGAGGGCGTGCTCTTGCCCGATGCACTGGCGGTGGATGGTGCCGAGGATATTATCCTAGACCTTGGCATGTCGAAGATCGTCGCCGTCACGGCTGATCGGGGCTGGATCACTACGGACGAGCTGGAGCGGATCGTGCGCGGCGAGGAACCGCCCGAAATTATAATGGTCTCCGATCCGGAGCCCGGACCCGTTATCGAGGTCCGTCCCGAAATCCCGATCGCCCAGCAGCAGGGGGAGGAAATCCTTGTCGCTGCAAGCGGGCTGGAGTTGCCGGACGGTCCTGGCCCGAGCGGGGAAGCAGGAACAATAGCGGCCGAGCCGCCTCTGGATTTCCCCATCCCGTTTCTTCCGCAGATCAGGGCGGAGACGGATGCGCGCAAGGGATGGGGAGCCCGCGTCCCGGATACCCAATTCGTGCAGGCGCTGACCGTTCTGAGGGATGAGTTCAAGGCCCGCGCGCCTCAGATGGTTTTCGACGACATCGTGGTTGCACTGCTCGGACTGACAGTCCGTCCGATCGTGCTGCTAGCGGGCCCCCCCGGGTGTGGGAAGTCGACGCTCGTGCGTTTTCTTGCGCAGATCCTGGGGATGATTAGGGGCGAGAATTTCCACGATATCGCTGTCCAGGCGCATTGGACTGACGATGAGGTCCTGTTTGGCGAGGCCGGAATGCTGCGCGCGCTCCTAACGGAGGACGACCGCGCCCACCTCGTGCTGCTGGACGAGTTCAACCTGACCCGGCCGGAATACTATCTTTCGAGACTCTTCCATGCACTGGATAGCGGGTCGGGCACGATTTCGCAGGACCAAAAGATCGCTTCCTGCCGGATCATCGGCACTCTCAACATCGATGAGTCTTCACGCGTCCCTTCGCCCAAGGTGGTCGACCGCGCGTTCCTGCTCGAGCTTCCGCAGATCGCTTGGGACGCGGACGGCTCGCCCGCCGACCTGGACGGGCTGGTACCCCTGCCGGGGCTGCCGGAGGTATCGCTGAACGGCGCGAGTACCGACGAGCGCATCAACGAGGTTTTGCAAGCTCTTCATTCTGCGGTTCACCATCATGATCTGCGCCATGATCTTCTGCCCTCTCGCCGCGTGCTGTCCGACGTCAAGGCGCTGCTGAGCCTCCATCATGGTCTCGATCTGGAGGCTCGTCATCTTCTGCCACGCAGCGAACTGGTCGACCGTCTTGTGGCGAGCCGGATCCTGGTAAAACTCGCGGGGGCCTTTGACCAAATCGAGCCTGCGCTCAAAGCGGTCGGTAAGGTGGTCGAGGGTATCGAGGAACTGCCGAGGACGCGTCGCCGCATCAATCTGGCCCAGCAGCAGGCCCGGCTAGGCTTCATTTCGCCATGGCAGTAGAGCATGCCGTTATCGAGGCCGTGCGCGTCGTGGACGCGGACGGCGTTGCCACTGAATATCCTTGGGATCCTGAGATCTTCTACCTTGTCCGCGATGACCGGCCCTATCTCGAATTCCTGACCCGAGGACAGTTGGCGACGGCTGTCAAGTCCGAGGCTAGGCAGATCGACGTGAAGATCCTCCCAATCCCTGGCGCATTGGAGGAAGGGACGCAGTGGCAGAGATGGGATTTTGAAAAGGAGCTCGCGCGGCAGCGGCGGCTCGGCGAGATCAGCCTCGCTCTGAGCGTGCCCAAGGGCTGCATGCTGCGCTGCTACGTTGTCCCGACCTTGCTGCTTAAATTTCGCGACGTCGCCGCGATGGTCGAGGAGATCGAGGAGGAACTCGAGATCCAGGCCTCATGGGACATGCTCGCCTGCCGGCGAGACAGATCCTGGAGCCGGTCGATCGGCGGTGCGCGATCAAACGTGCCGACCGAGATGATCAAGCATGTCGAGGAGGAGCTTCTTGCTGCCAAATCGATCCGGCGTGCGCCCTTCGAGGAGTTGGCCGCGCCATCACGGCGTGGGGCTCTGCTTGCGGAGAATGCGCTCGTGTCGCATTGGGCCGCGCGCCGGTACGGCCAGGTTCGTGATCAGGCGGAGACGGTCGCGCGTGCGGTCGATTCTCACAAAGCGCGCAGTCGCCGCGGCAATCCGGGGAACCGGCAGACCAAAATCGTCGAAGAGATCAGCCGGCTGGGTGGCATCCTAGAGCGGCTTGACGGCCTGAAGAGCAACCTGGCCCATCTGATCGCAGATGCCGAGCTTGCTACACCGATCTATTCGAGCCCTCTCTTTCAGCGTGACCACAGGCTGCGGTTGCTCCTGCGCGTCTTCGCGCCACCCGCGGCCCAAACGCTTTCGGACACGCAATCCGCAGCATCGCATTATCCTCCGATGTTCCTCAACCATCTGTGGGAATTATGGGGAGCGGTCTGGATCGCCCGGCAGTTGCGGCGGATGGGCTTTTCGGGGCTGTCTTCGGTCGAGCGGGTCGAGAACGTCAATCGCTGCAGCTGGCGCCTGACGAGAGACGAGGTAATGGTCGAACTTGATTTCGAAGCCCAGCCAGCTTTGGTCGACTATGACCGGTTGCCGCCGGTTCATGCGCGAACGATCTCCACGATGGAATGGGCGGCAGAGAATCAGGAGCTTGACGAGGAGCGTCCGTTTCTCGGATTGGAGATGCACTGCTCTCCCGACTATCTCCTGCGGATCACGACGCCGACGCGCAAGGTTCTGGTGGTGGGCGATGCCTGCCTAGCCAGTCCCCACCATCACGGCAACAAGGACAAGTCCGATACCAAGCCGCATGTCGTCGAGCTATATCGGCGAACCATCGGATGGTCGGCGCAAGGCGAGGTGATCGGCTGCCATCCACTCGGCGGCTTTGTTCTTTACCCTCCGCCGGCGGACGCATGGCGCAATTTCGAGCGGTTGCCTGGCGCGAGTGATTGCACCCTTTTATGCCCTCGTCCCGGCGAAGATGGGGAAGGAAGCCGTCGGCTGGAGCAAATGCTGGCATGTCTCGCTCCTGAATTCGATGATCGCAGCGGACTAGCCAGATGTGATCGACAGCAATGATCACGCGGTCATTATTCGAGTAGGCAATCTTCAATGCGGTGACCAGAGCGCCGGACTGCAGGTCTCCAGCCTCTCCGCGCGTGGCGCCCGCATAATGGCGCCCATATTGCCGCTTCTAGCGAACATCGCCATCGCCTCTCTCAAATCGGAACGGCGACTACGTCCCAATCGTAGCCGTTTCCGCGTCTTACGAACAAGCAACCGCATTCAGAAAGCCGCAGACTCCAGCCAAACGTCTGACATCGGGGGCGTCGGCTGCCCTCCTCCCGAGCGCCGCCGCGATGATGAAAATAGAGTGGCGAACGGATGGGAGGCTCGGCTGTAGGCGCGATAAACGCTAATCCGGGAGAACGTGGGCTGCCGATCGAAAGGTTTGTCTTGCGATTGATCGGTCTAGCGCAACGGTAGAACCTTCTGTCGAAAAGGAGGAAGAGTCCCGCCAAATGCCACTGCAGCCTACGTCTAAACTGGCTTGTTCGATGGTATTTGGAGAGCTCCATTCCAGAAAACCACAATCGATACAAATGGATAGGTTCGGCGTGGCTATCTTGTCTCCTGTGCCATTGCGGCCCAAGGCATCTCACGTTCGCCGACTGCGGCTCGCTCGGAGCCAAGTTGGCGATGAGGGCGGTGGCCTTATCCAAATGGCGTTTTGATCCAACCTAAGATCTGATGTCCGATGCCTAGCCCCCAACTTGCTGTGCAGAGGCAGCAATCAAAGACCGGTGCGGAACCTCAGATGGGGCTGTTTGAGCCGTATCACTGGTGTGAAGCGAGTGGCGTTGGGTGGCGCCTCTGCGGGCTGACGCGATTGCGCGTGAGAGCCGCGGCGACAGCAACGTGTCCTCGTCACAAACCAGCCCGACCCAACCGCCGCCCGTGTTGCGCGCGAATTCAAAAGGGGGCGAGCGTAGTTCGGGCCGCGATTAGTCCAAAGGTGTCGATATGCAGAAGATGATCCTGATTGGGCCTCGCTGGCCGACTTTAGATGCGACCCGCTGCAGCGGTGCTAACTCGCGCAATGATGCGTCGAAGGGGCTCCGACCGGGACGGGGCAGAACTCGAACGGCCACTTGGCGGGCGACACATCGCGTTAGTGGGCGCCGCTAAAACACACAGGAGGAAGCGCCGCTCTCTTTGTCGAGGGTCTGTCAGAGCTCACTTCCGCTAGATGTCGCCGTTGCGATTCCGGCAATCCACATCAGAACGGCAACTGATCACCAAATCCTGGACATCAACTCGCTTCGCCGCAGCAACAACGCTCGCAGTGGATCGAGTGGCCACCATACTATGGGCAACTTTTTTCCTTGAAGCCCGCAGGGTTACATCACAGTGTAACGAAACTGCATCTGTCTGCTTTGTAGCACTTGGGGGGCGGCAATGACGGGACAATCGAACTCTCTCTCAAGTTCGGACGCTATGGACGGCGCCGCTTCGCGGGGCGCAACGGGCAAACCGGATCAGGAAGCTGTGGGCTCTCCTTCCATCGCTAGCCTGAGTGCGTTGGCAGTCAAATCTCCGGACTCCGCTAAGGCATGGCGGCGACTGGGTGACGCTTTTCGCAGCAAAGGACGACACCGGAACGCGACCGCCGCCTACGCGCGCTCAATCACCGCCGCATTCAACGATGCTGAGCTCCTCGAAGCTGCCCGGGCTGTCGCAAGAGGGGAGCTGGAGGAAACTTCCGCTATCATTACCCGGCGACTTTTCGCTGAGCCCGACGATGTCGTGGCACTCAACATCGATGCCGACTTGAAGCTGCGCAAGGGCGATTTCGTTGGAGCGGCCGCCGTCGCACGCCGTTGCCTGTCGCTCGCGCCAACCTACCCGGCTGCCCGCTACTCCCTGGCGACGGCCTTGTTCCGTCAGGCGCGGCTCGCCGAGGCGCTACAGGAGATCAACACCATGCTGGTGACAGCGCCAGCTGACCCGCTCGCGAGAACCTTGAAGGCGGCGATCGCAGTAGCAGTTGGGGATACCGAAGAGTCGATCGCACTTCATCGCGGCCTCTTGGCCGAACGTCCCGAGCAACCTGGTATCTGGATAAGCCTAGGACATAGTTTGCGCATGATTGGCCTGACGGATGAGAGCGTCTCGGCCTATCGCGAAGCAATCGCGGTCAAGCCAACGGCAGCAGAGGCTTATTGGAGTCTGGCAAACCTCAAGACTGCGCGGTTCGCGCAGGGCGATATCAACGCGATGCGTAGTTTGCTAGCGGCACCGGGTCTTCGGGAGGAGGATAACGTCTTCCTTAGTTTTGCCTTGGGTAAGGCATCGGAGGACGCGGGAGATATTCCACAAGCATTCTCGCATTATCAAGCCGGCAACATCACGCGCCGGGCAGCAATCCGCTATGATCCCGATCAGACCTCGCGGAACTTCGGACGTCTCGCTCAATTCTTCAATTGCGAGCGGTTCGACACGCATATGGGGAAGGGGGACTCGTCGCCAGATCCCATCTTCATTGTCGGACTGCCGCGGTCCGGTTCGACGCTGGTCGAGCAAATCCTTGCCAGCCATCCTCTCATAGAAGGGACACAGGAGCTTCCCTATCTCGATGCTATTGCACATAGGCTTGCTACGACTGCGAAGGAGGGCAAGAGGGCGCCCTACCCGGAACTCCTCGACAGGATTGGCGAGTCCGGTCTGGCCGAGCTCGGACGCGAATACCTCGACAGAGCGCGCATTCACCGGAAAACAAGAAAGCCGTTCTTCATTGATAAGATGCCCGGCAATTTTCTTCATGCTGGTCTCGTCAAGCTTATCTTGCCGAACGCCAAAGTCATCGATGTGAGACGACATCCACTTGGAGCATGCGTCTCGATTTACCGGCAGCTCTTCGCGCAGGGGCAAGGCTTCGCATACGACCTGGTGGAGATCGCCCGATATTACCGCGATTATGCTACTCTGATGGCTCACTTCGACGAAGCTCTGCCGGGAGCGGTCCACCGGGTGCACTATGAGAGCCTAGTGAACGATACCGAGGTGGAGGTGCGGCGGATGTTGACCTATCTCGGACTTGGATTCGATCCAGCATGCCTGCGCTTCTATGAAAACGATCGGGCTGTCCGAACCCCGAGTTCGGAACAGGTCCGACGCCCCATCTCTTCTGAGGGCGTCAATCGTTGGCGCGCTTTTGCCGGATGGCTGGGACCTGCCGAAGGTGAACTCGGTGCGCTGGCGCGTCTCTATCCCGCATTGCCCCCACTCGGGCCTTGAGCGCGGTAGCCGCGACTGGATTGACGCTTGCTCCCGGCTGCGTCTCACGCCTCCTCTCAAGCGACAGATCGATCCATGCAAATAGACCCTGCGTCGGGAAACGTCCGTCAAACGGCCATGGACTCCGGCCTCCTCACGTTCCTGCAACTGCTGGCGTTCCTCCAGATCAAGGGCGATGCCAACCAGATTCTTCATGAACGAGGTGAGGGAACGGCAGCATTCACGATCGACGATATGCTCCGCTCAGCCAGGCGGCTCGGCGTCAAGGCGCGAGCAATCAAGTGCGCGCCTGAGAAGCTGTTAGAAATCCCGTTGCCTGCCATAGCCCAGCATGTCGATGGGTCATTCTTCCTGATCGCGAAGGCGGCTCAACCGCCTGCGCAGGTCGGTGACGACGGCGGCGTCAAAACGCTGGTGCAGCTTCATAACCTCCCGGAACCCCAACTATGGTCGCAGGACGATCTGCTCGACAATTGGTCGGGCGTGCTCGTTTTGATGACGACTCGCGAGGCAATCGCAGGTGCCAAGCGTCCGTTCGATGTGACGTGGTTCCTGCCCTTCCTTGTCAAATACCGGCGACCTTTACTTCAGGTGCTTGCCGCTTCGCTCGTTATCCAGATCGTTGCGTTGATCTCGCCGCTATTCTTCCAGCTGATCATCGACAAAGTGCTGGTGAACGGTACGCTCTCCACCCTGGACGTGTTGGCAATCGGACTAACAGTTGTTTTCGTCTGGGAGACGTTGTTGACAAGCGGCCGGCAATGGTTGCTCAGCCACACCACGTCACGCGTGGACGCAGAGCTCGGCGCCTCGCTCTATCGGCACATGCTGAATCTGCCGCTCGCTTATTTCGAGACGCGGCGGGTAGGCGATACGATCGCACGCGTTCGCGAGCTGGAGACGATCCGCGAATTCCTGACCGGCCCCGCCTTGAGCGTGGGGCTCGATCTGATCTTCACAGTCATCTTTCTGGCGGTGATGTATCTCTATTCGCCGCTGCTGACGCTGATCGTCGCACTGTCGCTTCCGATCTATATGCTGATCACATTCATCGTCGTTCCGCCCTTGCGGCGTCGGCTCGACGAGAAGTTCAACCGCGGTGCCGACAGCCAGGCATTTCTCGTTGAAAGCGTCGGCGCGGTTCGGACATTGAAGTCGATGGCGGTCGAGCCACGCATGCGTGGAGACTGGGAGCGTAAGCTCGCCGCGTATGTGCAAACCGGATTCTCGGTGGCCCGCTTGGCGGTGTGGGGCTCTGGCGCTGTTCAACTGGTGTCGAAGCTCACCACCGTTCTCATACTGTATCTCGGGGCGAAGCAGGTCATTGGCGGGCATTTGACCGTCGGTGGCTTGGTGGCCTTCAACATGCTGGCTGGCAGGGTGGCCACGCCGATCCTGCGTCTGGCTCAGCTTGCCCAGGATGTGCAGCAGGTCAAAATCTCGATCGACCGGCTCGGCGATGTCCTAAACGCGAAGCCCGAGCCGGAGCACGACGCAAACCGTGCGGCGTTGCCCAAGATCGAGGGGAGAGTCGAGTTCGAGCGTGTGCGCTTCCGTTACTCGCCTGACGCGCCAGACGTGCTCAAAGGCATCGATCTTGAGATCGCGCCCGGCGAGGTGATCGGGGTCGTCGGACCTTCCGGCTCGGGCAAGTCGACGTTCACCAGCCTCATCCAGCGTCTTCACGTTCCCTCTCAAGGGAGGGTGCTCGTCGATGGCGTCGACCTCATGCTTGTCGATCCGGCATGGCTACGGCGGCAGGTGGGCGTCGTGCTTCAGGAGAATGAACTGCTGAATCGGTCCGTGCGCGACAACATCGCCCTCTCGGACCCGATCGCATCCATGGATCAGGTTATCGAGGCAGCCAAACTCGCCGGGGCACATGAGTTCATTCTTCAGCTGCCTTTCGCCTACGACACCATACTCGAGGAGCGCGGACGCAACTTGTCAGGCGGGCAGCGTCAACGGATCGCGATCGCGCGCGCGTTGATGAACGACCCTCGAATCCTGATTCTCGACGAGGCCACATCGGCACTGGATGCAGAGTCCGAGGAAATCATCCAGGCAAACCTCAAGTCGATAGCCCGGGACCGAACAGTCATCATCGTGGCGCATCGGCTCTCTGCGGTTCGCGAGTTTGACAGGATAATTACAATAGAGAACGGATCTATTACGGAAATAGGATCACACGAAGAACTGTTGACGAAAAGCGGGAGATACGCTGATCTGTACCGGCGCCAGATGGGCGTCAGTGAGCGAGTCGAGGGGCCGTAGTCAAATGCCGGCGGTACTTTCCAAGCACTGGTCTGTACTTTCGTCGGCATGGGCATTGGATGCCGCCGAGGCTAAGAAGCGCCGGCGATTTTCGCAGACCGAGTTTCTGCCAGCGGCACTTGAGGTCATCGAAACGCCTGCCTCTCCCCTTGGTCGAACGGGTCTTTGGGTTCTTATCGGCGGTGTGGCGCTCGCATTGATTTGGTCGATCATAGGGCGGCTGGACGTGGTCGTCACGGCGCCTGGCCGGATTATTCCCGCCGACCGGGTCAAGGTGATCCAGCCGACCGAGCTTGGAGTCGTGCGTGCGATTCACGTTCACGATGGACAGCGAGTCAAAGCAGGACAGCTGCTCATCGAACTCGATCCCACTGCCGCGGGTGCAGATGACGCCCAAGCGCGCACCGGGCTAATGGCAGCACGCATCGATCGTGCTCGCAGTGAGGCTCTCCTGTCCTATCTCCACGGCCGGCGCCCCGATTTCGTTGCTCCTAGCGGAGCCCCCGGCGAGCTTGCGCGAGTCCAGGCTGATCTCGTCTCTACGCAGATCCAGGAATACGAGGCGCGTCGAGCGATCCTGAGCCGGCAGCGCGGAGAGCATGCTGCCGAGTTGGCCGCTGCTGATGCCGAACGACGCAAGTTGGAAGAGACGTTACCGCTGCTCGACAAGCAGATCGAGGCGCGCAAGCAACTTGTCGATCAGGGCCATTTCCCCCGGCTTCGTCTTTACGAACTCGAAGAGCAGCGGATCGAGCGGACACGCAACATTGATGTCCAGGCCGCAGCGGCAGCCAAAGCGCGCGCCGCGATCTCCGGCATCGATGCGCAGCTCGGACAGCTGCGGTCCGAACTGGCACGAACGACAGTTAAGGATTTGGCTGAGGCTCAGGACAACAGCAACCTGCGGACAAGCGAACTCTCCAAGACGGAGATGCGGAACAATCTAATGCGGCTCACGAGTCCGGTAGATGGGACGGTTCAGCAGCTTGCTGTTCACACCCTTGGGGGTGTGGTCGAACCTGCTCAGACGTTGTTGGTGATAGTACCTGACGGCAGTCAGCTCGTGATAGACGCGAAAATTTCCAATAAGGATGCGGGCTTTGTGCGCGTCGGCCAACCCGTGAGGGTGAAGGTCGATGCTTTCCCATTCACCGATTACGGCACGGTCGAAGGAACGCTGGAAAGCGTCTCGGGTGATGCTGTTGAGGACGAGAAACTTGGTCTTGTCTACAACGCTCGTGTACGCCTGCTGGCTAACGCGACGCGCGGTAAGCCTAGGAGCATTGTTCTTGCGCCGGGAATGGCGGTGGCGGCCGAGATCAAAACCGCGCGTCGACGGGTCATCCAGTATCTCCTGTCGCCCATCATGACGCGATTGGATGAAGCGGGCAGGGAACGATGAGTGATATAACAGTCGACGCTCGCAGAGTTCGGCAGCCGGGCCGTATTCGAACGCTTGCCGTCTCTGCTGCTATCCTCATTGCCATCCTGGTCTGCGTCGGAGTGCTTTCGTCAAGCGACGCCGTTGGATATCGCCTGATATCGCAGGCGTTACTTGGTCGCGAAGAGTTGGTATTCCCCTCGGATCCTTCAAAGTCGGAACAGCAGGCACTCGACGCCTTCATGCGTGCCGCTGACGGCTGCAAGCGTGGTGCGGTCGCAGCAGGGGTGCCCGACGCTGAACAAGAAGTCATTCGGCCTTATTTACGGTTTCGCTCAGCGCAATATCGCGACATGATGCTCAGCGATATCGCCGCCCGCGTGCGCGCGCTCTCGTGGATTGGGCGTCTGCGTGCCAGGTTATCGGCGGAGAACCGTGACGAGATCGTCGCCGCTGCGCGGCATTCAGTCGATGCCCGTTTAAAGGCGGTGACACCGGTGGGCAGCGGCGGTGACCAACTTCTTCAACTCGCCGCCTGTGGCTTCGCCAGCCGTCATCTCTAAGCCCGAAGGACCGCAATCATGCCGGATCGGATTGTAAATGGCGTAAGGGTAAGGGTTCAATCAACTTGGCTCGGTGGCCAGACCATTGTAATTCCCCGCCAGCAGCTCGCGAATGGACAGCGTATCCCTGAGTTGCATGTCAAGATCAAGCAATCGTCCAGACTTTACAACGGCAACGTTGATCTGCAGATTCTAACGAAGTTTCTGTCAGCACGAACCATCGGCGGTAACGGAACTCTGACGGATACTGCAATATTCTTCAATGATGCGTATGATCGCAATCTGACAGGCGCTATTCGTTTCACTGATCTGTCTGGTAAAGCGGCCGGCGAGTTCTCGGTTTTTAATTTCGGGTCATCGACTGTGACGAACGTGCCGTTCGTTAATGACTTCGCGGTCAACATCGACGTACCGAAGCTACAAGAGGCTGCGGCTCAACGCTACACCCAGCTCGCAAGCTGGCAACGCTATGTGAATCAAGGTAACCCGTCGACCTTGATGATCAATGGCGTGCCGTTCGCGCAGAACGTAAATTCACCCAACATAGCACTTGCCCGTGCTAATACGCTGCTGGATGTTTTTGCGGAGGTAGCGCACCATGAGTTCGGTGGCCATGGCCTCCACGTCAACTTACAGCACGGCGCGCTTAACAGTGCAAATGACTTTCTCAACGATTATGCTTATTCGTCAGGGTTCACCAGCCAATACCTGACGGGAGGTATTACGGTCGATGGACAGTTTGGGTCGTGGAACGGTAGCCAGTGGGTCGGCAGCCCGGTGGACTTTTTAACCGCGATGTGACCACAGTCTCAATATATAACTTGATCAACGCAAATAATTACGAAGGGATAGAGGTCGGCGGACGCAACATCGTTCTCTCGTCGTTAGAAGATCCGCCAACCAATGCCGAACCCGTAGCCGCCACTGTTGCGCGCATCATTGCCGAACCGGATCTGTTTTTTGGGCAGTTCGGATCGGTATTAGGGGCAACCGTAGGTAACTACCTGTTCAGCGAAAGTCCCTTCGCCGCGGTGCCGGCATCAGCCTTCCTTGGCACGCTTGGCCACAACATCGCGGACTTTATCTCGTCCGGAGGGATCAGCGCTGACCTTGGCAGGGCCGGAGCCGTCTTCGACCAGACCTTTGCTGATTTTGGGCAGGAGCTGGGTCAGGCATTCCAGTCGGCTGCCGTGGGTTCGGTCAGCTCGTTCCTGACGCTCGAACTCGGCCACGCATTGGGCGTTTCCGGCTTTGGGGCTGAGCTCTTTCAGACCGGGACCGGCTCAGTCCTTGGCCAGGTTCTCAACAATGCCATTGATATCGCCGGTGGCACCAAAACGGTTGGCCAGCTATTCTCCGGATTGAATGGTAGTGGCCTGTTCGGCAACGCCGTTGACCCGCTCAATCTCGGTGACTGGAATCCGGGATTGCTTTCGAGCGCAGTCGGGAGCTTCCTCGGATCTAAGCTTGGCTCGTTGATCCTTTCACCTTCCAACACAGAGGGGATGATCCTCTCGTCGGTCGGATCTGCCGTAGGTGCTTGGGCATTCGGTGCGGGTGCGGCAGCCGCCGGATCGATCGGCAGTATTGGTGCCTCGATCGCCACAGCCTTTGGATCGCTCGGCAATGTCGTAGCGCCACTTGTCGGATCGCTGATTGGGTTCCTGCTGGGCTCCCTAATTGGACGGCTATTCGGCAAGAAGAAGCCGCGCGTCCCTACGGCGAGCGGTGAGATATATCTCGACAGGGCCAGCGGTTACTGGGCGAGCGGCGGGATCACGGTCCAGAACAATGGCAATCGAGCTCTGATCGCATCGATGGCGCAGTCAGCGGTGGACTCGATCAACGGTACGATCAGCTATATCGTGGGGGGCACAGACATCGCCCCGAACGCCAATGTGACTGCTCCGCGCGAGCGGCTTGGGCACACGGGTCAGACAATCTGGTTCGATAAGCAGATCGGCGCAACTTGGGTACGACAATATTCGGGAACTGACGCTGAGGTCGCGGTGGAGAAGGCGTCCATGTCCGCCATTCTCGACACCCGGGTAAAAGGTGGCGATTTGCTCGCCAAACGCGCGATCTACTCGCAGCCCGGAGCTACGCTCGAGGCCATGCTGGGAAATATTCAGGTTGCAGCCGATTACGGTCAGTACCTGCTCAATCGCGCGTTGATCAATGGGTTGATCCAAGCCAGTCCCGACTCGACCTACACGGCGTCTTGGTTGGTGACGCTGGCGCGCGCCGAAGAACTCGGACTCGGAAGTTTTCAGGCGTCGGACTTTTTCGGCGGGCTAGGCGGCTTCGCGGACAGCTTCGGCTTCGGCCGCGGAAATCGGAATGATCTTCTCGGTATCGGGTACGAGCATATCAGCCTCGCCTTCGAAGGAAGCGCGTTGCGTGTAAGTTCCGACGACGGATCCGGCGCGTTCGCGCTAGTTTCGTCCTCGAACAATGTAGGAAGTGTCGAGCTTGCCAAGCAATCGGCTCTGATCGCGGATTTCGGTGCGAATGTCGGCTACGCCCTTTGGGGAGGCGAGGCGACGGCGGGGAACGACATCTGGATTGCGAGCGGCAGTGGGTCCGCGGTGACGATGGATGATACCGGCACGCAGTGGGTCGGGTATTGGGATCCTTATTGGGGCAATTATTACCAGTATCCGATCACGGTAACGGGTGGCGACGACATCTTCGTTGGCTCCAGCTACAACGACGTCCTCTACGGGCGCAGTGGCTGGGACTGGCTGGACGGCGGTGCCGGCTACGACACGATCGACGGCGGCGACAATGACGACGTGCTTCTCGGGCGAGGCGACAAGGATCGGCTGTCGGGCGGTAGCGGCAATGACTATATCTCGGGTGGCGACGGCGATGATTATTTCTCGGACGCCAACAACACCTGGGGCCTTTATGGCAACGACGGGAACGACATCCTCGTCGGCGGCGCAGGTATGGATTCGCTTTATGGCGAGAATGGCGACGATACGATCATCGTCGACCAGGACGGCGGCGGGGTGTGGGACGCTCTTGGCGGTGCCAATGGCCAGGACACGCTGAGCTACGAGCGCTTCACCTCGGGCGTCTATGTTGATTTCTCGGTGCTGGGCGGCTGGTCGTGGGATCCGACCGCCAAATACATCTACGGCGACGCGATCTCCGGCATGGAGAACCTGACGGGCAGTCAGTATGGCGACACGATCCTTGGCGATAGCATCGACAATGTCATCCGCGGCTTGGGAGGAAACGACTCTCTCTACGGCCGCGATGGCAATGATATTCTGGAAGGAGGGGCGGGCGCCAATGCACTTGACGGGGGTAATGGCTATGACTTCGCGAGCTATGAGAGCGCCGAGAGCGGCGTAACGGCGGATCTGTCTCTGGCCGCTGGCGGGGATGACCAAGGTCCAGATAGTTATGTTGGCATCGAAGGACTCCGTGGCTCCAACTTCAACGATGAACTGACGGGGGATGGCGGTGACAATGTACTGATCGGACTCGCCGGCGACGATTTGTTCGGCATGACGGCCGGCAACGACAACCTCGATGGGGGTGGCGGCTTCGATACGCTCGACGCGAGCAACGCGCCCGGTCCTGTCAGCATCTATTTCGACGCCGGCTATTACGACCCATATTACGGGTATTATACCCCCGGTGCGGGCTGGGTCGCATCCGGTTTCGCGTCGGGAACAACGACGTTCGCGAATGTCGAGGGTTTTGCGGGCTCGGCCTTTGCTGACTATATCTCTGGTAGCGCAGCGGACGAGGCATTCGACGGCGGCGCGGGGAACGATTATCTGTACGGCGGAGGCGGCTCGGATACGTTCGTTTTCGGCCGCGGTGACGGGCAGGACTCCGTTTCGGCAAGCAATTTCGGAGCTAGTGGCATCATCCTGAAGGATGATATCAACTGGCGTGACGTCGCGATTTCGGGGGCGGCGTACAACGTCAACTACGGCAATTTGGTGGTGTCGATCCTGGGGACTGCCGATCAGATCGTGGTGGGCGGCAATTTCTCGTACGTGAACAGCGGTACGAATGCCGGCAATCACAACCATGCGATCAAGAGCCTCACGCTTGGCGGTGTCAGCACGGTCGACATCGACATGATCGACTGGACGCCCGCCGGGGCGCAGACAGATGCAGCGACGGTGGTCTACGGCGCGCAGAACCGGGCGGATCTGATCTTCGCTTATGGCGGTGCGGACGTGATCTACGCCGCGGGCAACAGCACGGCCTATGAGACGCGGGGCAACGTCATTTATGCCGGCGACGGCGACGACACGATCTACGGCAGCTATGGCGACGACCAGTACATCTTCGAGCGCGGCAACGGCGCGGACTGGCTGAGCGACTTTGGCGGTCTCGACACGATCGTGATGGGCCCTTCGGTGAGCGCCGACGATGTGATCTACCAGGTGGTGGTGACCAGCCCCGGTGTGAGTGCGGACCTCTATATCGGCCTGCGCGACCCCAACAATTCCAGCCTGACCGCGAGCCAGGTGGCCGATCGGATCCTGGTGTCCGGCGGCGGCACCAAGCTGGTGGGCATGTATTATGGGACCGAAAGCTACAATACGACCGAATATGTGCGCGTCGGCGGGCAGGAGATCGACCTGACCAAGGCGGGCATCAACTGGGAGACCAGCTATTACTACGACGGCGGCGGGTATTTCCCGGTCGCTCTGGATCTCGACGGGGACGGGATCGAGCTACGCTCGGTAAATGGCTCGCGGATCGCGAGCGTCGAGGGCGATGGCACGATCACGCGGGTCGGCTGGCTGGGTCAGGACGACGGGTTCCTCGCGCTTGATCGCAACGGCGATGGCGTGATCGACCGGATCGGCGAGATATCGTTCATCGGCGATGTCGAAGGCGCCAGGTCCGATCTCGAGGGGCTCGCTGCCTATGACAGCAACGGCGACGGCAAGCTCGATGCGTCGGACAAGCGCTTCGGCGAGTTCCAGGTGTGGCAGGACAAGAACCAGGATGGCTTTGGCTCGGCCGACGAGCTGGTGAGCATGGAACAGGCGGGTCTGCGCTCGATCAGCCTCAAGGGGCAGGCGACCGGGTTCACGCCGGCCGACGGGCTCGACAATGTCGTGCTGGCGACGTCCGAGATCGAGTGGGCGGATCCAACGCGAACAGGCACCGCGCACGATGTCATGCTGGCGCGGCTGCAGGTGCGCACCGATGGCGGCGATGTCGGGGCAAGTGGCGAGGGCGATCCGCTGGATGCGCTGCTCTACGGCGTGCAGGGACTCACCGAAGCACAGGTCGAGGCGATCCGGCAAACCAAGATCGCGGCCGCGAAGGATGGCGACGCCGGGCTGCTCTATCGGATCGAGACGCTGCTCGACAGTGGCGCGGCATCGAAGAACGGACTCTATACGCTTGATGCCGGGACGGCGGCGAGCCTATCGGCGACGGCGCGCCGGCACAACTTGCAGGATCCGTTTGCGACGAGCACGTGGACTCTGGCGGGCTCGGTCGAGGAAGGCGAGCGCGACACGAGCGGCGACGGCGCAGCGTTCACCAAACAGGTGCCGACCGACGCGCAGAAGGCGATGATCGCCGAGGTGCGCCAGAAGGTCGCTGCAGACAAGGCCGCGGCTGCCGCGACAGCCGTCGGTAAGGCGGCGCGCGATGCGACGAGCGAAGAGGCGCGTCCGGCGCCCAAGCCGCCCACGGCCGAGGAGCTGGCACGTTTGGCGGCGAAGGATCAGTTCCGGCTGCTCGGCACGGATACCGACCCCGAGACCGCCGCACGCCTCGCCGCCGAAGCCGCTAAAGCATCCAACGGGACCGGCCCGCAGGCGAGCCCGACAAGCGCGGCTCCCCACCTTACAGCGCTCACTGCGGCCAATGAGGACGAGAGTGAAGAGGCTCCCGTCACCGAAACGGCGCCGTCAGGAAGCACCGGCTACCGAGTGGCCGCGTCTGTCGACCAGCCATCGTCAGGCCAAGGACCCCAATCGACAGACAGCGTCAACGACAGCGCTTACGGCGTGGTGATCCGCACCGCCAACGCGCGCCTCGTCCAGGCACTCGCCAGCTTCGGCGATCCCCGCCATGATGACCACCTACCAGGGACTCAACAGCGCCAATGACCCACAGGCCGCATGGCTCACCGTCGATGCCATGCCCTCGATCGCAAAGATGGCAAGAATTGCATGAGGAAATCAGGAAAGCCTTTCGCTCGCGTCCGTATCTTCGTTGGTCTGACCGCGGCGGCTGTCGCCTGCGCGGTGACCACCGCAGCGGCAGCCCAAACTGAACCCTCCGGTCAAGGGCCGCACATCATTGTTGGCTCAAAGGCGTGCGCCACGCGGACCGCGGTATCGCGAATTCTCAATGCTCTTAGCTTTGCCGCCGTCTCGATATCGATAAAGGATGGTAAGGGAACCCGCGTCGATGTCGTCTTCGATGAGACGTCGACCCCCGTCGAAAACCTTCTCTCTCTGTATATATTGAGGGCGGCGATCGACGCCGTGGCCGGCGGGCAGAAGAGCCTGCTATCCTATGACATAGTATTGCCCAACAGAGAAAAATCGGAGTTCTCGGGTGCAACCCGCATCCTCGATGACGGTGTCTTCGCCATAGCGAAAGCGCTCCGCTTCAAAGCCGAAGGGCGCGAGAGAGATTTTAACATCGTATCGACTGGCTACACTAACGAATATCTTCAGATCTGTGCCAAACACTGAGGAGTGGAACGATGCCGGGTGCAAACGACATCACCATCAATGGAGTGACAGCAACCTGGGTCTCCACCGGCGGTTGGCAGGTGGCCCGCAACCCCTCCAAGAGTCTTCCCGCCGTCTTTATCACTGCCCGAACGAAGACCGAAGCGACCGCAGTTGTCAGCCTGCTTGCCGCTCCGCCGACGAACACGCGAGCTGCGTTGCTCTCATACTATAACGATAACCATTCTGTGCAGATCAATCTCACAGAGGTTGATGATCCTGGCCGTGGTGGCTACGCAACTTGGACCGGCATGAAGGCAATCCCCGGCAATCCGGGCGTCGCCGCACCTGTTTTGCCACGTGCTCAATTAAATGATGCAATACCCGATGTTTTTGCGAATGTGGAGCGCGGCAACTATGTGACCGTGCTCTCTGATCCAAAATACTTCAACGAAGCAATGGACATCAACATCAATGGGATAAAAGAGCTCGTGATCCATGAGCTCCTACATCCTTTTCTTGGTGGTCACATTTGGGGAACCGCAAATAATCCGACCAGTCAGCTCGTTGGTCAAGATCCCGTTATCAATCAAACATGGGCAGACTTGAACGAGCTTGGTATTATCCCTTTAGGTTATACTTCAGGCACGCCGACTTTACAGCAATATGTGAACTGGTACACCCTTCGCCTGCAGCGCGGAGGATCGAACGCGGCGGACCTTTGGGCCAAACCCATTCGATCGGCGGATTCTGACGCCTATATAGCGGCCTCGCAGATCGGCGCCACGATCGGGTCGACGATCGGGAGATATCTCTTCGACGGGAACATTGTTACGAGCACGCTCGGCGGCTCTGTGTTCGAGACCATCGGACAGAATATTGGCCAGTATCTGAGCACCTATGGCCTATCTGGGAAGATCAAGGTAGGCGACACGGTTGTATCGGTCCTTGACGACTTCGGTTCGGAGCTGGGAACGAATCTGAAAGAGGCGGCGATCGGCGCAGTCTCGTCTGCGTTGCTGATGGAGCTAGGCCGAGAACTCGGAATATCCGGGTTCGGCGCGGAGCTTCTCAATACAACTGGATCGACCATTCTCGGGAAAGTCCTCAACAATCTTGTCACTAACCCCAACGACCTGTTTGCTGGCCTGAATGGCAAAGGGCTCTTTGGCTCCGTGGGGCCGGATGGGGTCGCCACGGGCGGGATTCTCCCCGGTGCCATTGGCTCTTTCTTCGGCTCAAAGCTGGGCTCACTCATTCTTGCACCGAACAATACCGAAGGTGCCGTTCTTTCGTCGTTGGGCGCCAGCCTTGGCGTGGTCGCCCTGACGAGCGGCGCAACTACGTTGGGCCTCGGCTCGATCGCGGCCTCACTGTCCAGCATATTCGGCAGTATCTCCAATTTTGCCGTACCCTTCGTCGGCTCGCTCGTAGGCTTTTTGCTAGGATCTTTGATCGGTCGCCTTTTTGGTAAGAAGAAGCCGAGGATTCCTACTGCTTCAGCCGACATTTACCTGAATGTTGGAGCCGGTGGATGGTCGCTAGGCACCGTGACTGCTGCGAATAACGGCAATCGTGCGCTCGTAACAAACATGGCTTCCATCGCCCGTGACTCGATCAACTCACTTATCGCGCTGACGGTGAACGGCCAAGACATTGCAAACTTCGCCAATCCTACCCAACCACGGCAGAAATACGGTCACACCGGCTCGACTGTGTATTATGACGAATTGATCGGTGCCAGCTGGGTTCGACGCTACTCCGGTGATTCATCGAATACCGCAGTCGAACTTGGCGTAATGTCAGGGATCGCTGCGACCAGAATTCGGGGCGGTGACATCATTGTGAAGCGGGCGTTATATGGTACGCCCACGAACAGCTTCGCCGAGCTTGCAGGCCGGGCTCAGGTCGCTCAGGACTACGCCAAATATCTCAAGAATCCTGCGGCAATCAATGCGCTGATCGCCGGTGACCCCAGCTCCGCGTTTTCTGCGGGATGGATTGTTACCCTCATGCAGGCCGAGGAACTTGGATTGTCCTCCTATCGGCCGTCAGATTTCTTTGGGGGGCTGGCGGGCTTCGCAGAGAGTTTCGGGTTCGGCATTGGCGCCAAGCAAGGGCAGGTCGGTATCGGTTACGAGCACATCTCGCTCGCATTCGAAGGCTCGAGCCTCCGGATAAGTTCCAGCGACGGATCCGGCGCGTTTGACATTCTCTCGGGGTCTAACAACCTCGGTGTCTCGCAAGCGTCGTGGCAATCGGCTCTGATCGCGGATTTTGGTGCGAATGTCGGTTACACCCTTTGGGGAGGCGAGGCGACAGCGGGCAACGACATCTGGATTGCAAGCGGTAGCGGCTCGGCAGTGACGATGGACGATACCGGCACGCAGTGGGTCGGGTATTGGGATCCCTATTGGGGCAATTATTACCAGTATCCGATCACGGTAACGGGTGGCGACGACATCTTCGTTGGCTCCAGCTACAACGACGTCCTCTACGGGCGCAGTGGCTGGGACTGGCTGGACGGCGGTGCCGGCTACGATACGATCGACGGCGGCGACAATGACGACGTGCTTCTCGGGCGAGGCGACAAGGATCGGCTGTCGGGCGGTAGCGGCAATGACTATATCTCGGGTGGCGACGGCGATGATTATTTCTCGGACGCCAACAACACCTGGGGCCTTTATGGCAACGACGGGAACGACATCCTCGTCGGCGGCGCAGGTATGGATTCGCTTTATGGCGAGAATGGCGACGACACGATCATCGTCGACCAGGATGGCGGCGGGGTGTGGGACGCTCTTGGCGGTGCCAATGGCCAGGACACGCTGAGTTACGAGCGCTTCACCTCGGGCGTCTATGTTGATTTCTCGGTGCTGGGCGGCTGGTCGTGGGATCCGACCGCCAAATACATATACGGCGACGCGATCTCCGGCATGGAGAACCTGACGGGCAGTCAGTACGGCGACACGATCCTTGGCGATAGCATCGACAATGTCATCCGCGGCTTGGGAGGAAACGACTCTCTCTACGGCCGCGATGGCAATGATACCCTCGAAGGAGGGGCCGGCGGTGATTATCTTTCCGGCGATGGCGGGATCGACACCGCAAGCTATGCGAGTTCGAGCTCCGGCGTCCTGGTTGGACTTGCGGACGGAACCGCGCTTGGAGGTGACGCCAAGGGCGATTATTTTGTATCCATCGAGAACGTTACGGGATCGAAATTCAACGATGCACTGACCGGCGATTCCAACAGCAACGTACTCTCCGGCATGGCGGGCGATGATCGTTTTTATCTGAGTGCCGGTTATGATTTGCTGGACGGTGGCGACGGCGTCGACACACTGGACGCGAGCGGTGCGACGGCCGCACTGAGCCTCTACTTCGATGCGGGCTATTACGATCCATATTATGGCTATTACACGCCCGGAGCTGGCTGGGTGGCGAACGTGTCGACGCTGGGCACGACGACCTTTTCGAGCATCGAGAGCTTTGTCGGCACCGCTTTCGCGGACTGGATCTCAGGCGACAATGGCGACGAGGTGTATGAAGCTGGAGCCGGCAACGACACGCTTTACGGATCGGGCGGCTCGGATACCTACATCTTCGGGCGCGGCGATGGCTATGACAGCATCTCGGAGACCATCGACGGGGCCAACGGCATCATCCTGAAGGATGATATCAACTGGCGTGACGTCGCGATTTCGGGAGCGGCGTACAACGTCAATTATGGCAACCTGGTCGTCTCGATCCTGGGGACAGCCGATCAGATCGTGGTGGGCGGCAATTTCTCGTACGTGAACAGCGGTACGAATGCCGGCAATCACAACCATGCGATCAAGAGCCTCACGCTTGGCGGTGTCAGCACGGTCGACATCGACATGATCGACTGGACGCCCGCCGGGGCGCAGACAGATGCAGCGACGGTGGTCTACGGCGCGCAGAACCGGGCGGATCTGATCTTCGCTTATGGCGGTGCGGACGTGATCTACGCCGCGGGCAACAGCACGGCCTATGAGACGCGGGGCAACGTCATTTATGCCGGCGACGGCGACGACACGATCTACGGCAGCTATGGCGACGACCAGTACATCTTCGAGCGCGGCAACGGCGCGGACTGGCTGAGCGACTTTGGCGGTCTCGACACGATCGTGATGGGCCCTTCGGTGAGCGCCGACGATGTGATCTACCAGGTGGTGGTGACCAGCCCCGGTGTGAGTGCGGACCTCTATATCGGCCTGCGCGACCCCAACAATTCCAGCCTGACCGCGAGCCAGGTGGCCGATCGGATCCTGGTGTCCGGCGGCGGCACCAAGCTGGTGGGCATGTATTATGGGACCGAAAGCTACAATACGACCGAATATGTGCGCGTCGGCGGGCAGGAGATCGACCTGACCAAGGCGGGCATCAACTGGGAGACCAGCTATTACTACGACGGCGGCGGGTATTTCCCGGTCGCTCTGGATCTCGACGGGGACGGGATCGAGCTACGCTCGGTAAATGGCTCGCGGATCGCGAGCGTCGAGGGCGATGGCACGATCACGCGGGTCGGCTGGCTGGGTCAGGACGACGGGTTCCTCGCGCTTGATCGCAACGGCGATGGCGTGATCGACCGGATCGGCGAGATATCGTTCATCGGCGATGTCGAAGGCGCCAGGTCCGATCTCGAGGGGCTCGCTGCCTATGACAGCAACGGCGACGGCAAGCTCGATGCGTCGGACAAGCGCTTCGGCGAGTTCCAGGTGTGGCAGGACAAGAACCAGGATGGCTTTGGCTCGGCCGACGAGCTGGTGAGCATGGAACAGGCGGGTCTGCGCTCGATCAGCCTCAAGGGGCAGGCGACCGGGTTCACGCCGGCCGACGGGCTCGACAATGTCGTGCTGGCGACGTCCGAGATCGAGTGGGCGGATCCAACGCGAACAGGCACCGCGCACGATGTCATGCTGGCGCGGCTGCAGGTGCGCACCGATGGCGGCGATGTCGGGGCAAGTGGCGAGGGCGATCCGCTGGATGCGCTGCTCTACGGCGTGCAGGGACTCACCGAAGCACAGGTCGAGGCGATCCGGCAAACCAAGATCGCGGCCGCGAAGGATGGCGACGCCGGGCTGCTCTATCGGATCGAGACGCTGCTCGACAGTGGCGCGGCATCGAAGAACGGACTCTATACGCTTGATGCCGGGACGGCGGCGAGCCTATCGGCGACGGCGCGCCGGCACAACTTGCAGGATCCGTTTGCGACGAGCACGTGGACTCTGGCGGGCTCGGTCGAGGAAGGCGAGCGCGACACGAGCGGCGACGGCGCAGCGTTCACCAAACAGGTGCCGACCGACGCGCAGAAGGCGATGATCGCCGAGGTGCGCCAGAAGGTCGCTGCAGACAAGGCCGCGGCTGCCGCGACAGCCGTCGGTAAGGCGGCGCGCGATGCGACGAGCGAAGAGGCGCGTCCGGCGCCCAAGCCGCCCACGGCCGAGGAGCTGGCACGTTTGGCGGCGAAGGATCAGTTCCGGCTGCTCGGCACGGATACCGACCCCGAGACCGCCGCACGCCTCGCCGCCGAAGCCGCTAAAGCATCCAACGGGACCGGCCCGCAGGCGAGCCCGACAAGCGCGGCTCCCCACCTTACAGCGCTCACTGCGGCCAATGAGGACGAGAGTGAAGAGGCTCCCGTCACCGAAACGGCGCCGTCAGGAAGCACCGGCTACCGAGTGGCCGCGTCTGTCGACCAGCCATCGTCAGGCCAAGGACCCCAATCGACAGACAGCGTCAACGACAGCGCTTACGGCGTGGTGATCCGCACCGCCAATGCGCGCCTCGTCCAGGCACTCGCCAGCTTCGGCGAGATCCCCGCCATGATGACCACCTACCAGGGGCTCAACAGCGCCAATGACCCACAGGCCGCATGGCTCACCGTCGATGCCATGCCGTCCGTTCAAAAACTCGCCAGCATCCGCTAGAAGGTCGCTAAATTGCGCTCAGAGCATAGGATCCGCATCGATGAATGTTCAGACTACCACACCGCCGCTTCCACCTGCACCTCAGCCCCCGAAAACCATAAGTCAGGTGTTAGGCGAGATCACCTGGCTGCTTTCGCAAAGCCCGCTACACAAGAACCTGTTCATCGCGGACCTAGAATGGATGGTGATGCCTGCCATCTTGTTAGAGCAGTTCCGGATTTTCCACGGTCCCGACCAAAGGCCGGCGGGGCTGATCCTCTGGGGCTCGATATCGGACCAAACGGAGGAGCGGCTTCGCCAACAGCAGGTCCGTCTGGCCCCTCACGAATGGAAGGGAGGCCCAAATTTGTGGCTGATCGAGATGGTGGCTCCTTTCGGTGCCCAGGAGGAGATGCTGGCCGATGCGGCCGCCACAATTTTCAAAGGCAAGTCGTTCAAGTATCAAATCACAGGCCAAAATGGCGTTGAGGTGATCACGCACAATCCTAAATAGAGGGCGCTATGCATCGGGCATTGTATGTATCTATCCCGCTTGCACTCTCGTCGAGCGCTTGCGCAAGCATGCCAAATTCATGCCGTAACCTCTCCCAATCTGGCCATACCCGGCCAGTCGCTAACCTCCAGTGCTCAGCCGAGCAGGGCGACAAGACCGCCATGCTCGAACTGGGCAAACGATACGAGGAAGGTTTGGGCGTCAGCCAGGATCCTTCCCGAGCCGCCGCACTTTACCTCAAAGCTGCGACTGCCATCCCCGCGACGACGCCGATCTATTCTCCTCCCGTTCGTAGGGGCGGCAGCGGCCGAGTCATGTTTCTCACAAATCCGCACGCCGGCCCTGGCCTTGCAGAAGCGAAGTATCGGCTCGGTCGCCTCTATTTGCATGGCCGGGGTGTCAAGCCGAACAGCGACCGCGGCAACGCTTTGATCCGCGAAGCGGCCTCGCAAGGCTATGCTCCAGCGATCTCACACGTCCAGGGAAGTCCCGATCAACAGTAGCTGGTGCGCGCAACTTGCGAGGAATCTGAACTCTGCAGGTCGGCCGACCCGCGATTGAGCATCGGTTCAAGCAACAACGATTAGACAACCAGTGAGCAGTGGTTCGCAAGCAGTGCCCGTCGGCAGCGTCCGGGCTTTTAGGCAGGTCGGACAGCACCCGCGCCTAGCGAACAGGCTGTGCACGCTTGCAGAAATTCGAACCGGCGCAGCAGGGGAACCTTCCGTCGAATCTGCAGCAAAGTCCTGCAAAGTGCCACTGCAGCCTAGCCAAAAAACACCGTCTACGATGGTATTTGCGCGAGCATTCTTCGATAAAGTCAATGAACACAATAGCATGGGTCGATTGTCGAGATTGTGTCTCCCCGACCATTTAATCCGGATCGCGTTCCAACGGCGTCGCGGCAAGCACCTCGGGCTTGCCGTCCAGCGCCCGGACGAGCTTTTCCCGGTTCAGCTTGCCCTCCCAGCGCGCCACCACCAGTGTCGCGACGGCATTGCCGATGAAGTTGGTCAGGCTGCGGCATTCGCTCATGAATCGGTCGACGCCCAGGATCAGCGCCATGCCGGCCAGCGGCACCTTGGGGACGATGGCGAGCGTCGCCGCGAGGGTGATGAACCCCGCACCGGTCACGCCCGCGGCTCCCTTCGAGCTCAGCATCGCGACGGCCAGCAATCCTAGCTGTTCCCCGAGGGTCAGTTGCACGCCCGTCGCCTGCGCGATGAACAGCGCCGCCAGCGTCATATAGATATTGGTGCCGTCGAGATTGAACGAATAGCCGGTCGGCACGACCACGCCGACGACCTCTTTGTCGGCGCCGGCAACTTCCATCTTCTCGATCAGCGCCGGGAGCGCCGCCTCGGACGACGAGGTGCCAAGGACGAGCAGTAGCTCCGCACGCAGATAGCGCAGCAGCTTGATGATCGAGAAGCCGTTGAGCACCGCGACGATGCCTAGCACCACCAGCACGAAGAACGCCGAGGTAAAATAGAAGGTCGCGACGAGCTTGCCGAGGCTTAGCAAGGTGCCGACACCATATTTGCCGATGGTGAACGCCATCGCGCCGAACGCCCCCACGGGTGCCGCCCACATTACGATGGTCACCAATCGAAAGACGACGAGCGAGAGCCGCTCGAGCAAGTCCGTCACCGGACGCGCGGGTTCGCCGACCAAGGTCAGCGCGATACCGAACAGCACGGCGACGAACAGGATCTGGAGGATCGATCCGCTGGTGAAGGCCGAAGCGAGGGTGGTCGGAATGATCGCGACGAGGAAGCCGGTGATGCTACTCTCATGCGCTTTCTCCTCGAAGCCATGGACCTTGGCCGCGTCGAGCGTCGCGGGGTCGACGTGCATTCCCGCGCCAGGCTGGAACAGATGCGCGACGATCAGTCCTACGAACAGCGCGAGCGTCGAGAAAAACAGGAAATAGGCAAATGCCTTGAGCGCGACGCGGCCGAGCGATCCGAGCCCGTGCGAGCCGGCGATCCCGGTCACCACGGTCAGGAAGATCACCGCCGGGATCACCATCTTGACCAGCGCGATAAAGGCTTCGCCAAGCGGCTGCAGGGCGGCGCCGGTGGCAGGGGCAAGCCAACCAAGCAGAGCGCCCGAGACGATGCCGATTAGCACCCAGAAATAGAGCAGCCGCCACACGGGCGGACGCGAGCCGTCAGCGGCGATCAGCGCCATCGATCTTCCCCTAGGACGTTGGCCCATCATGCCCCGGGGAAGGCGGTGCCACAAACGAAAAGGGCGCCCCGCGAGGAGCGCCCTTCCGTGTCTTCAGCAGCGATCGCCAGCGGCGACTGCCCTTAAGATCAATGAATGTTGGCTTCAGCCTGGTCGTGCGCGTTGTCAGCGGCCTTGGCAGCGTTCTCGAGGACGGCTTCCTCGGCAACGTTGGTGGTGTTGTCGGCAGCTTCTTCATACGCGGTCGCGTTGGCTTCCTGGCTCTCGGCGACGTTCTCGGCAGTGGTGTTGGTGGTGCCGCCGCCGCACGCCGCGAGCGACATCAGGCCGGCGGTAGCAGCGACAATGAGGATCTTCTTCATCAGGGTTGCTCCCTTGGAAACTAAAACGTTTCGCTCCCGGCCCGTGCCGAAGGCGAAGCCGCTGAAATAGCGTTCGTTGCGATTCCGTCAATCGCAAATTCGACGAGTTGCAAAATTTCGGCCACTTTTTTGCCTCATTCAGGCCGTCCGAGCGCCTTGCGATGGAATGGGGGGCGTCATTCGTGTGTCGCTGGCACGCTGCCGATATCCTCCGGCGCGTTGGCGACGATCGCCAGCATTGCCGTCCACGCCGCGACATTCTGGCGCAGTTGTACGGGATCGATCTTGTCCAGCGTGTCGTCCGGGGTGTGGTGATAGTCGAAATAGCGCAAACCGGATTGCGACAGATCAATTCCGGCGACTCCGTTGCGCAGCACGGGTCCAACATCAGTGCCGCCATGTGCCGCACCGCGGCTGCGCGCGATGCCGATCGGGGCGAGCGCGGTCGCGAGCCGGTCTGCAATCGCTTTGGCACTGTCGGGCAGGTTGGTCTCGAAATTCCACACGCGGTCCGCGCCGAAATCCAATTCGGTGGCAAGAACATGGCGCTCGTTGGCATGCGCCTTGGCGTAGGCCTCGCCGCCAAAGCCGCCGACTTCTTCTGCGCCAAACCAAACAACGCGGATCGTCCGCCTGGGCTGGCCGGCATCCATGATATGCTTTGCGGCAGCTGTGGTGATCGCCACGCCCGAGGCGTCGTCGATCGCGCCGGTGCCCAGATCCCAGCTGTCGAGATGGCCGCCGATCAGCACGATCCCCGCACTCGGATCGCTACCAGGGACATCGGCAATGACATTGCCCAATTCTGCCTCGCCCTTGAACTGCGGCGTGACGAGCAATTTGAGGCGTACCGGACCGCGTTTGAACAGCCGTTCGAGTTGCTCGGCATCAGGAAGCGACAGCGCGGCTGCGGCGATCGGTTTGACGCCGTCCGCCCAGCTGGTGACGCCGGTGTGCGGATTGCGGTGATAATCGGTGCCGATCGAGCGGATCAGCACGGCAGCGGCGCCTTTGGTCGCAGCTAGGCTCGGTCCGGCACGCCGCGCGCCGCCGAACACGCCATATTGCGATCCGTCCTGCGTCGCTGTCATCGCATGGCTGATAAAGACGATCTTGCCCTTCACCGCCTCGGCCGGCGCGGCCTGCAGGTCGGCGAGCGTGGGGAAGTAGGCCACATCGGCTTCGACGCCCTTGGGTCCGGTCGATCCCGAATTACCCAGCGCCGCGATCGTCAGTTTCTGCGCCGACGGGCCGACGACTTCGGCCTTTTCCTCGCCGCGTACCCAGACCGGCATTTTGTAGGTCTCGATATGGACGTTCTTGAAGCCGAGCGCGGTGAGCTTCTTGACTGCCCAGGCCCTTGCGCGCCCTTCCGCCTCGGTCGCGGCAAGCCGCTGGC
The DNA here is from genome assembly GCF_044881185.1 of Sphingomonas sp. MMS12-HWE2-04. Lineage (GTDB taxonomy): Bacteria > Pseudomonadota > Alphaproteobacteria > Sphingomonadales > Sphingomonadaceae > Sphingomonas. The sequence continues at coordinate 1,675,947 of NZ_CP173254.1, forward strand.
CGATTTCGGTGGTCAGTCCTTCGGTGATATCCCAGGCAAGCGTATCGCCGTTCAGCGCTGCATCGCGAAGCGCTGGCACGTCATAGGCCGTCTGGGCGAAGGCGGGCACGGAAAGGGCGAGTGCGGCGCTGGCCGCGAGCAGGAGGCGCTTGGTCATGGCGCGATGTGCTAATCGGCCCCGTAACATTTGCCAATGCGTTTACGTGTTTCCTTTTTGTTTCCGTGTTGGGCGCGTTGCCATTTGGCCCTTCGATCGCTACATCGCGCGCAAACTTCCCGCATTCCAAGCTACCGATCGGAGACCGCTAAGTGGCCGCCCAATACGCCTTCGTCATGAAGGACATGACCAAGACCTTCCCCGGCGCTCCCAAGCCGGTGCTGAGCAACATCAACCTGCAATTCTATCAGGGTGCCAAGATCGGCATCGTCGGCCCCAACGGCGCCGGCAAGTCGACGCTGATGAAAATCATGGCAGGCGTCGACAAGGACTTCACGGGCGAGGCATGGCCCGGCGAGAACATCACCGTCGGCTATCTCGAGCAGGAGCCCCAGCTCGATCCGACCAAGAACGTGCTCGAGAACGTGAAGCAGGGCGCCCGCGCCACTGCCGACCTCGTCGACCGCTTCAACGCGATCTCGGCAGAGATGGGCGATCCCAAGGACGACACCGATTTCGACGCGCTGATGGAGGAAATGGGAGAGCTTCAGGCCAAGATCGACGCAGTCGACGGCTGGAGCCTCGACAACCAGCTTGAAATCGCGATGGAAGCACTGCGTTGCCCTCCGTCGGACTGGCCGGTCGAGAATCTCTCGGGCGGTGAGAAGCGTCGCATCGCGCTCACCCGGCTGCTAATTCAGAAGCCGTCGATCCTGCTACTCGACGAACCGACCAACCATCTCGACGCCGAGAGCGTCCAGTGGCTCGAAAATCACCTCAAGGAATATGCCGGCGCGGTGCTGATGATCACCCACGATCGCTATTTCCTCGATAATGTCGTTGGCTGGATTCTCGAGATCGATCGCGGCAAGTATTTTCCCTACGAAGGCAATTACTCGACCTATCTCGAGAAGAAGTCGAAGCGCCTCGAACAGGAGGAGCGCGAGGAATCGAGCCGCCAGACCGCGATCAAGAACGAGCTCGAATGGATTCGCCAAGGCGCAAAGGCGCGCCAAACCAAGTCCAAAGCGCGTATCGCAAAGTTCGAGCAGCTCGTCGAAACGCAGAAGAACCGCCGGCCTAGCGGCGCCCAGATCGTCATCCAGGTGCCCGAGCGCCTTGGCGGCAAGGTCATCGAAGTCGAGAACATCTCCAAGGCCTATGGCGACAAGCTGCTGTTCGAGAACCTCTCCTTCACCTTGCCGGCCGGCGGCATCGTCGGTGTGATCGGCCCGAACGGCGCCGGCAAGTCGACGCTGTTCAAGATGATCACTGGGCAGGAGACTCCAGACAGCGGCACGATCGAGATGGGTTCGACCGTCCGGCTCGGCTATGTCGATCAGAGCCGAGATCACCTCGATCCCAAGAAGAACGTCTGGGAGGAAATCTCCGACGGGCTCGATTACATGAAGGTCAACGGCCACGACGCCTCGACCCGCGCCTATGTCGGTGCGTTCAACTTCAAGGGCGCTGACCAGCAGAAGAATGTCGGCAAGCTCTCGGGTGGTGAGCGCAACCGAGTCAACATCGCCAAGATGCTCAAACGCGGCGGCAACGTGTTGCTGCTCGACGAACCGACCAACGATCTCGACGTTGAGACGCTCGGCGCGCTGGAAGAGGCTATCGAGAATTTCGCGGGCTGCGCCGTGGTGATCAGCCACGATCGCTTCTTCCTCGATCGGCTGGCAACGCACATTCTCGCCTTCGAAGGCAACAGCCATGTCGAATGGTTCGAAGGCAATTTCGAAGCCTATGAGGAAGACAAGCGCCGCCGCCTCGGTGACGCTGCCGATCGTCCGACCGCGCTGTCGTACAAGAAGCTGACGCGCTGATATCCGCAGTGCCGCCCCGGCCGCGCGGCCGGGGCGTGCGCGTTCAGAAGCGCCGCGCGATTCCGAGATAGAGTTCGGCGTCCGGGCTTGCCGCGTTCAGTCCGGCGACTGCCCCGATGTCGAGCTGGAGGTCGTCTTGGGGCTGCCAGGTGAACGACAGGCTTGCCAGCGCCTGGGTGGCGTGGCCGCTCGGGTCCTCGTCGCGCAGCGCTTGGAATTCCAGCGCGCTGCTCACCGCGTCGCTGAGCGTCGCGCTCAGCCCGATCACCGTGCCGTAAGCGAGATGCCGCCCGCGCCGGTCGCTGTCCACTGCGGCGTCCACCTCCGGCGTCAGCGCGATGCCGATGCTGTCGCTAAGGCTGTAGCTCAGCGGCACGATCAGGCCAGCGCCCCAGTCCCCCGCGCCGATCGTTTCACCGCCCACCGGTAGCGTCGCGTACGGCATTACCGCAACCGAGAAGCCCGAGCCGTCGGGCTGGGAAAGATTGCGGCGCAGCGCGACCGTCACGTCGCCGGTGCCTGCACTATGGTTCACGCCGCCGCCGATCTTGTCTCGCGTGCGCACCGCGCCGAAGGCGGTCCAACCCAGTTGGACCTCGAGGTTGTCATTCACGCCGTAGCGTACGAGCAGGTCGCCTGCGGTCCAGCTATCGCTGCGTTCGCTAAAATCTTGCTCTAGCGTCCAGTCGATGCCGCCAAGCTCGACCACGGCATGTCCCGCATCGACCGTGCAGGCAGGCGTGCCGAGCCCGGGCCGGTCGGGACAGAGCGGGCGATCCTGCGCCTGGGCGATGCCCGGGGTGGCGAGCAGGGCCATGCCAAGAGCGGGGAGCAAGCGTTTCATCCTCCCATCATAGACCCAGCCGGGCGTAGAGCGATGCCAAATGAGGCGACAACTCAGCGAACGCGCTTTACGAACGCCCCGTCGTCACGTCGTTCGACCGCGAAATCGGGCACGGCCTCGAACAGGTCAGAGAGCCGGGCGAAGCCATAATTGCGTGTGTCGAAGCTCGATCGGTTGGCAGCGCGCTGGCCGATTTCGCTTAGACTGGCATAGCCGCCCGGATCGCGTCGCGAGGCTTGGTAAGCGTCGAACAGGATGCGCACCACCTCGGGATCTACCGTCCTGCCTGGCGCTTCGGGCAGCTTGGCCGCAACGCTCGGCACCTTTGTCTGCGGCTTTTCCAGCGTGTCGACGTCGATGAAGCGGTTGCAGGCCTGGCGAAACCCTTCCGGCGTAGTCGCGCGGCCGAAGCCGTAGACGGTCAGCCCGTCCTGGCGGATTCGCGTCACCAGCGGCATGAAATCGCTATCCGACGACATGATCCCGAACCCGGTGACTCGCCCGCTCGCCAGCAGGTCCATCGCGTCGATCGTCATCTTCATGTCGGTCGCGTTTTTCCCCTTGGTGAGGTCGAACTGCTGCTGCGGCTCCAGCGCGAAGCGCAGCGCGACTTCGCTCCAGCCCTTGAGCGCAGGCTTGCTCCAATTGCCATAGACGCGCCGGATGTTGACCGTGCCTAGATCGGCAAGCGCCGTGAGGACCGAGTTCGATCGCGCTGGCCGACGCATTGTCAGCATCGATCAGCAGCGCGACATTTCCGGTCGGAAGGTCCGGGTTCACGAAGCCCGAGGTCCTCGCGCCGCATCAACGCTCCACACGCCGCCGCCAGCCGCCGCCAGGTAGAGGAAGAGGAAGCAATAAAGCAGGATCGCCTCGCCGCCGTTCTCCGCCGGGAAGAAGCCCTTGGGCGCGTGCATCATGAAATAGCCGACAGCGCACATGCCCGAGGCAATGAACGCCACGGGACGCGTGAACAACCCGATCAGCAGCAGCGCGCCGCCAACTAGCTCGATCGCACCGGCGGCAAGCAGCAAAGGCGGCAGGGGAGCGGGCATGGGGAAGGGCGGAAGCCCGAAATATTTGGACGTGCCGTGCTGCAGGAAAGCGAGCCCGGCAACAATGCGTAGCACACTCAACAAACGCGGGGGCCAGCTAGCGGGAATCGGCATGGGTTCCTCCTCTCGTTGGGGCGCCGTGAGAGCTTGCGCCGTTTCGAAAGCGGAACCTTCCATTTGCTGCCGCCCCGGTCAATCCAGGCGGCAGAAACCGTGCGTTTCAAGCCTACGCGGTGAAACGCTTGGTAAACCCTTTATGCGCTTTTTCCTCATCGGCGGGATAGGCTTCGACATGGTCGATCCGCGCGAGCGGCGGGCCTTCGCGCACACCGTCGAGTAAGGCCTGGAGCGGCTCTTCGGGCCCTGCGGCGAAGATCTCGACGCGCCCGTCGCGCAGATTGCGCACCCAGCCGGTCAATCCCGATCGCTGCGCTGTCCGCACCACCCAGTCGCGGAAGCCGACGCCCTGCACGCGTCCGGTAACGAAAATCCTTTGTGTCGCCATGGTCCCCACGCTCAACTCGAGCTCGCCCAAATGCGGGCGCCCTGTCACCGTCTTTACCATCGCGCGGTCCGTGGGAAGAGGGAGGCGAGTCGTTTCGCCGCATCCCAGGCACGCATCACGGCCGATGGCTCAGGGGTAATCGATTGCAATCACTTCATATTCGCGCTCGCCCCCGGGCAGTGTCACCCGGCGCAGGTCGCCCAGCGCCGCGCCGCGCAGCGCCGACGCGATCGGCGCGTTCCAGCCGACCATGCCCTTTCCGGCATCCGCCTCGTCGTCGCCGACCAGCGTGAGCGTTCGCCGGTTGTCGTCCTCGTCGGCGATCTGCACCGTGGCCCCGAACCATATGCGCGTCCGATCTGCCTGCTGTGCGGGATCGACGACCTTGGCGGCCTTCATCCGCTTCGACAGCCAGCCCAGCCGCCGGTCGATCTCGCGCAGCCGCTTGCGGCCGTAGATGTAGTCGCCATTCTCCGAACGATCGCCATTGCCCGCCGCCCAGGCGATCGTCTCGACCAGCTGCGGCCGCTCGGTGCCGAACAGCGCCTCATATTCGGTGCGAAGCGCGGCATAGCCCGCCGGCGTGATGTAATTGGGGCGCGGTTCCATCCCTCCGGGCTATCAGCCCGGCTTGTTCTTGCCCAGATACCAGCTGAGATTGGCCGGGCCGCGGCTGCGGGCATGCTCGGGGTTGAGCAGATCGTAGACCACGGCATTCTCCAGCACCCGCTGGACGTAATTCTTGGTCTCGTAGATCGGGATTGCCTCGACCCAGCGGACCATGTCGCCGCCCGGCAAGCGCGGATCGCCATTGGCGCGAATCCACTTGTTCACATTGCCCGGCCCAGCATTGTACGCAGCCACGGCGAGCGGATAGCTGCCGTAGAGGGCGAACATCCGCTGGAAATAGGTCGAGCCGAGCTGGATGTTGTAATCGGTGTCGCTGACCAGCGAGTCCATGTTGTAGCCCAGACCCAGCTTGCCAGCGGTCTCGCGCGCCGTGCCCGGCATTAGCTGCATTAGCCCGCGCGCGCCGGCATGGCTTACCGCGGCGCGATCGAACTGGCTTTCCTGCCGCGCGATCGCGTGGACGATCGTCCAATAATCGCGGTGCGTTTCGGGAACGCGCACCGTGGGATAGCCCGCCGCAGTATAGTCGGAGAGCCCGTTCTGGAGCGCGCTGCGCCCGACCATCACGCCCAGATCGGGCCGGCCGATCGTGCGGCTGAGCTCGTTGGCGAGAACATGGTCGCTGTCGGTCTTTGCGTCGGCGGCGATCTGGCGAACGAACAGGCTCTGGCCTTGGCGATCGCCGATCGTCCCGAGATACTGTGTCGCGCGCACGGTCTCTCTGCGGAAGAAGGCGTCGCGCGTCGCGACGTCGATCGGGCGCGCGCCCATCTCGGGCGGACGCCGCAGCGGCTGCGACAGTCGTTCGCTAGCGAGCTGACCGTAATACAGGTCGGGGAACCCAGCGGCCTTGGCGTAAAAGCCCTGCGCGCCGGCCTGGTTGCCTGCCGCCTCGGCCGCGCGACCCGCCCAATAGAGACCCTTGGACTGAGTCGTTGGCGATTTCGACCCGCGCGAATAGCGGTCGAACATGCCGGTGGCGTCGCCCGGGCGGTTGAGCTTGTCGAGCGCAGTGGTGCCGGCGAGCCAGGTGAGGCTGGTATAGTCGTCGCGCTCGCCCAGCGGCATCTCGGCCACGTCCTCGCCGGGCGCGACAGCATCGTCCACCTGGCTGGCGATTTGATAGGCTAGGCTGAATTGGCCATCGGCCGCGGCGCCGCGTGCCGCGGTCAGCAGCACTTCGTACCAGGCTTCGAGATCGCCAGGGTAGGAGGTCAGCCGCGGCCGTTGCGCCAGATAGCTGCGCATCGCCGGGCTGTTGCCGGTGTCGCGCAGCCAACGTGCGCGATCGCCGATATAGCCTGGATCGGTATTGCCAAGCCCGAACACGGCGTCACCCTTTGTCGCCGCATCGATCGCCTTGGTGCGATAGGCGATCCGCGCCTCGAACACGGGACGCCTGGCGGGCGAAACCCAGGCGAGCTGGCGCTGGGCGGAGGCGATCGAGCCCTGCCACAGCAGCATGTCCATCCGCGCATCATGATCGGCGGGGCGGAGAGCGCCCAGGAAGGCGCTGCTCAAGCGTGCCTCATCGGCCGTGCGCATCACGCCCGAACGCCATGCCGTGCGCGCCTGCTCCTCGGCCTCGCCGCGCCGACCCGAAGCAGCGAGCGCTTCGGCATAGCGCAGGCGACCGGCGGCAGTCAGCGGCGGGAAGCGTTGGAAAAATCGCGTGACCAATCCGGGATCGGATGCACCGCTGGGCAGAACCGTCTCCGCGGCAGCGCGCCGGCTCTTCTCGCCGGGCCAGCCGGGGTGGACGAGCAGGAAATTGGCGTAATCGGCAAAGGGCCAATTATCCGACTGCTGAAGCCGCCGCCATTCCACCAGCGTGCCCGAAAGCTCGCCGCCCTGGCCATAGCCCGGTGTGGTCTGCGCAGTGCCGATCAGGGCGCTTTTGAGCGCACCGATCTGGTCCTGCGCGAGCTGCGAGGAAGCCGCCAGACCGGAAACACCGGCCAGCAACATGGTACTCTTGAACAACGGACCCAGCATACTGGACATGATACGCAACCCCCGCCTATCTGCCAGCCTGTTTTTACCCGTATCAGGATGAACGTACCATGTTCTCGGGCTCGATTCCGGCGCTCGTGACGCCATTTCGCGACGGTGCCTTCGCAGAAGAGGATTTCCGGGCGCTGGTAGAGTGGCAGATCGAGCAGGGCTCGGCCGGGCTCGTGCCGTGCGGCACCACCGGCGAGGCTGCGACGATGCCCAAGGATGAGCATTTCCAGGTCGTCCGCGCCTGCGCCGAGCAGGCCAGGGGCAGGGTGCCGGTGCTCGCCGGCGCCGGATCGAACGACACCCGCGTGGCCATCGCCAATGTTCAGGCCGCCAAGGAGGCAGGCGCCGACGCGGTGCTGATGGTGCCGCCTTATTATAACCGCCCGAGCCAGGAAGGCATTTTCCGCCATTTCGAGGCGATCGCGAAGGAAGCGGCGCTGCCAGTGGTGCTCTATAACGTGCCCGGCCGCACCGTGACCGACATCCAGCCAGCCACGATGGCGCGGATCGTCCAGGCATTTCCGAGCATCTTCATCGGCGTGAAGGACGCCACCGGCGCACTGGCACGCGTCTCCGAGCAGCGCGCGGGCTGCGGCAAGGATTTCATCCAGCTTTCGGGCAATGACGAAACCGCGCTTGCCTTCAATGCTATGGGCGGCACCGGCTGCATCTCGGTCTCGGCCAATGTCGCGCCGAAGCTCTGCGCCGACTTCCAGGCTGCCTGGGCCGCCGGCGATACGGCGCGTGCGCTCGACCTCCACGATCGGCTCTATCCACTGCATCTCGCGATGTTCACGGATGCCTCGCCCGGCCCGGTGAAGTACGCGGTCGGCCGGGTGCGCCCCGGTTTCCCTCAGGAGATTCGCTTGCCGATGACCGAGGCCAGCGACGCCAGCCGCGCAGCCGTCGAGGCCGCGCTGGCGCATGCCGGGCTGATCTAACCGCGAAAAGTCGCAAAGGTCACGGTTGTGAGACGGCGAGCCGGGCAATCGACGCTCGCTTGACACGAAAGCGGGTTCGCGAAATCAACCATTCCGCGTAAGTCATTGCGACAAGGAGAATATCTTCTTTGCTCGCTTGACACATGTAGGAACCACGCGCCGCGGAGGCACCGCCTTTGCGCATGTCACGCGCCGCCGACGCGTCTCCTGCGCCTCACCGGCGCGTCTCCAACGCCACACCGGCGCCTCACCGCGCCGCGCCTGCAGAATCTTCGACGATACCAAAGAGCGAAAACCGTCCACCACAGGTAATGCTTCCGCTCGCGCGTTCAATGTTTGTTCCAAATTGCGCTTGCGCCGCGCTGTTGCGGAGGCCGGTGAGAAGCATGGCGAACAAGCCGCTGGCGTTTCCCCGCTTGCGACCCTACATGCCCACCTCCCATGGCCCGTCCTCGCCCCGCTACCTTCGAGAAAGTGAAGACCGTCGCCGAGAACCGGCGCGCGCGGTTCGAATATTTCATCGAGACGGTCTATGAGGCGGGGCTGGCGCTGACCGGCACCGAAGTGAAGTCGCTGCGCTTCGGCGAGGGCTCGATCGCCGAGGCCTATGCCGAAGTGAAGGAAAACGGCGTCTGGCTGGTCAACGCCAACATTCCCGAATTCAGCCATGGCAACCGCTTCAACCACGAGCCCAAACGCCCGCGTAAATTGCTCCTTCACGAGCGCGAGATAAACAAGCTCCACGGCGCCGTTGCCCGCGAAGGCATGACGCTGGTGCCGCTTTCCATCTATTTTAATGGAAGAGGGCGCGCGAAGGTCGAGCTGGCGCTGGCGAAGGGCAAGAAGACGCATGACAAGCGCGAGTCGATCAAGGAACGCGACTGGAAGCGCGAGCAAGGCCGGATCCTGCGCGACCGTGGTTGAGCGCGGCATCGGTCCGCGCTTCCACGCCTGGGTCCAGCGCAACCTGCCCACGCGCGAGAGTTTCGAATCCAACCGCTGGCTCAAGCCGATCGCGCACCGCATCCTGCACTCGTCGCTGTGGCGGATGACGCGGCGTTCGGTCCCGCGCGGCGTCGCGCTCGGCATGTTCACCGGCATCCTGATCCCGATGGGTCAGATCCCGGCATCGGCGGTGCTCGCGCTGCCGCTGCGCGCGAACGTGCCCGCTGCGGCGCTGACGACCTTCTTCACCAACCCACTGACCACACCGTTGCTTCTGCTGCTCTATTACAAGGTCGGCGGCTGGGTGCTGAGCCTTGGCGGAGCTCCCGCGGTCGTCGCCAGCACGGCGGGGGCTGGTGGCGGCTGGCTCCACTGGCTCGCCGCCGATGTCGGCCTGCCCACCGCGGTCGGCATGGCGATCTGCGCGGTGCTGGGCGGCGTCCTCGGCTATGCGATCGCGGCACTGGGGTGGCGGCTGTGGATCGTGCGCAAGTGGAAGAAGCGCTCCGCCCGCGCCGCCTAGACACTGCGTTCAGCCGGGGCTTTCCATCGGCCAATTGACGCCGCGTACCATCGGCCTAAGACAGCGCCTTTCTCCTGTCCGAGGGCTTTGTCATGCGTCTTCCGTTGCTTGCCACCACCTTCCTTGCCGCGCCCGCGCTTCTTGCGGGCTGTGCCCATGACACGCCGCCCGCCGCCGAAGCCGCGCAGACCGCCACCGTAGCCCAGGCGGCAGTCGGCCCGGTCGCCCCCGAATCGGCACGCAAGCCGCAGATCGGCGATTATGGTTTCGACGCGGCCGGCATGGACCGCACGATCGCGCCGGGCGACGATTTCTACGGCTATGCCAACGGCACCTGGGCCAAGTCGACGCCGATCCCGGCGGACAAATCGAACTTCGGCATGTTCTCGGTGCTCGACGATCTCTCGCGCCAGCGCACGCATGACATCCTGGAAGCCGCCAAGGGCGATGCGAACTCTAAGATCGGCGTTGCCTATGCGACCTATCTCGATACTGCGGCGATCGACGCCAAGGGCCTTGCGCCGATCCAGCCCTGGCTGAACAAGATCAAGGGCACGACCAAGGCCGGCCTGCCCGCGCTCTATGCCGAGGCGGACCGCAACGGCGTGCGCGGGCTGTTCGGCTCCTATGTCGGGCAGGACGACAAGAACCCCGAAGTCTACGCGCTGAGCCTCGGCCAGGGCGGCTTGGGCATGCCCGATCGCGACTATTACCTCTCCAAGGACGCCAAGCTCGCCGAGACCAAGGCGGCATATGAGAAGCACCTCACCAACGTCCTGACCCTCGCCGGCGAACCCAATGCCGCAGCGCGCGCCAAGGCAATCGTCGCGCTCGAAACCAAGATTGCGGCCGCCCATTGGACCCGGGTCGAGAGCCGTGACGCCAACAAGACCTATAACAAGATGACCGTTGCTGCGCTGGAACGGAAGGCGCCGGGCTTCGACTTCAAGACCTATTTCGCCGGCATCGGCGCGCCGGTCGACACGGTGATCGTCGCCCAGCCCAGCGCGATCACCGGCATCGCGGCGCTGGTCCGCGCCACCCCGGTCGACGTGCTCAAGGACCAACTCCTCGTGCGCAGCCTCGACAATTTCGCCGATGTGCTGCCGTCGCGCTTCGATAAGGAGAATTTCGCCTTCTACGGCACCGTACTGTCGGGCACGCCCGAGCAGGAAGCCCGCTGGAAGCGCGCAGTCGACTTCACCACCGGCGCGATCTCGGATGATGTCAGCCAGGTCTATGTCGCGAAGTACTTCCCCCCGAAACCAAGGCCGCGGCGGACACCCTGGTGAAGAACATCATCGCCGCGATGGATCAGCGGATCGACAAGCTCGACTGGATGGCGCCCGAGACCAAGGTGAAAGCGCACCAGAAGCTCGCCGCCTTCACGCCCAAAATCGGCTATCCCGATCGCTGGAAGGATTATTCCAACCTCCAGATCGTTGCCGGCGATGCCTTTGGCAACAATGTGCGCGCCAACAACTGGGCGCATGAAGAGAATGTCAGCCATCTCGGCAAGCCGCTCCAGCGCTGGGAATGGGGCATGACGCCGATGGAAGTGAACGCCTATGCCAATCCCGGCATGGTCGAGATCGTCTTCCCGGCCGCGATCCTCCAGCCGCCGTTCTTCGATCCGCTCGCCGACCCCGCGATCAATTATGGCGGTATCGGCGCTGTCATCGGCCATGAACTCAGCCATCATTTCGACGATCAGGGCGCCAAATACGACATGCATGGCCGCCTCACCGACTGGTGGACGCCGGCGGACGTGACGGCGTTCAAGGCGCGGACCGATGCGCTGGCGGCGCAATATGACAAATATGAGCCGCTTCCCGGCATGCATGTCCAGGGCAAGCTGACGCTGGGCGAGAACACCGCCGATCTCGCCGGCCTGACCGTGGCATATGACGCCTATCAGAAGTCGCTCGCCGGCACCCCGGCGCCGATGATCGACGGCACCACCGGCGATCAGCGCTTCTATTTCGGCTGGGCCCAAGTGTGGCGGCGCAATTATCGCGAGGCCAATCTGCGCCAGCGCCTGCTCACCGATCCGCACTCGCCCTCCGAACAGCGCGCCTGGGTCGTCCGCAACCTCGATCCCTGGTACGGCGCCTTCGCGCCCACTCCGGGCTCGCGGCTGTTCCTTACGCCTGAGCAGCGCGTCCGCATCTGGTAAGCCTGTCCACTCCTCCCCGGGCCCCGCTCGGGGAGGATTTGGGCCCAGAATGCTTGACCGCCAGCGGCTTACCGAACATCGGTAGCGGCATGGCGACCTTGCCCCCCATCGCTACGCCGCGCCGCAGCTTCGTTCCCCTGGCTGCCGCTTTGCTCGCCGGCCTCGCCGCGGCGGCGCTGGCACTGTACGCGCTCCACGATCCCGCTATCGCCGTCGGCTTCGCCGGGGCAGGGCTGATCGCTGGAGCGGTTTTGCTCGGCGTCCGCCGTCTGTTGCGCGCGCCCGATGCGGCGGAGGCTCATATCGACTGGTCGGTCGCGCACGCGCTCGCCACCGCTGCCGAAGATGCCGTCGCCGTCACTGATCGCGCCGGCCGGCTGATCTGCGCCAATGCCCGCTATGAAGCGATGTTCGCCGGCTGGCCGACACCGCCCAATCTCCCCATCGCCGAACCGCTAGTCAGCGCGCTTGGCACGGTCGCGCGCACCGCGTGGCGCGACGGTGAAGCCCGGCTCGACGACATCCATGTCCATGGCGCGCCGGTGAGCGCACGCGTCTGCCGCGCGGGGGACGAGTCGCTGGTCTGGCGCTTCATCGGCGTCCAGGCGCTGGATCTCGCCGCCCAGGTCGAAGGGCTGATCGACAGTGGCACCGGCGATCGGCTTGCCGCCGCCGGGATCATGGTGGTCATGGTCACGCCAGAGGGCCGCGTCCGCTCGGCCAACCGCGTCTTTCGCGCCCGCGCAATGGGCAGCGCCGAAGCTGCGGTGGAGGGCCGCGACTTCGCCCGCTTCCTGATCAGCGATTCCGCCGGCCTCGTCCGCTTCGAGCGCGAGGGCCTCGGGGGCAACCCGCTTCGTGTCCTCCAAATCCCATTCCTCGATGGCGAGGACGCGCCGATGCTCGTGGCGCTGCTCGACGAGGAAGCGGTGCTTCTGCCTGGACCTGCCGGCGGCCCCAACGCCTCGGCGCATGTCCGCTCGCTGATTGCGATGCTGCCGCTTGCGATGGCGCTGGTCGATCGAGACGGACGGTTCGTTCATATGAACGAAGCCTTCATCCGCGCCGCGCGGATCAACACCGCCGCGCCGCCGCTCTATCCAGGTGATCTGGTCGTTCGCGAAGACAAGGCGGTGCTCGCCGATGCCGTCCGCCGCTTTGCCGGCGGCGCGTCGCAATCGGCGGAGACCACGGTGCGCCTGAGCGACTTGCCCGAGGAACCGGTGTCGATCGCGATAACCGGCACGCGCGGTCTCGGCGATGCCGCGGTGCTGCTCAGCCTCAAGGATTCTGGGGAGGAAACCAAGCTCAAGCGCCAGATCGCCCAGGCAACCAAGATGCAGGCGGTCGGCCAGCTTGCCGGCGGCGTCGCGCATGATTTCAACAACATCCTCACCGCCATCATCGGCCATTGCGACCTGATGCTGATGCGCCATTCGCCCGGTGACAGCGACTATGACGACATCCAGCAGATCCGGGCCAATTCCAATCGCGCCGCCTCGCTGACGCGCCAATTGCTCGCCTTTTCGCGGCAGCAAACGCTACGTCCGCAGGTGCTCCAGCTTCCCGACGTCATTTCCGAAGTCTCGAACCTGCTGAAGCGCCTGCTCGGCGAGACCGTCCGCCTCGAGGTCAAGCATGGCCGCAACCTTGGCCCGGTCCGTGCCGATCCAGGCCAGCTCGAGCAGGTTGTGGTCAATCTCGCGGTCAACGCGCGCGATGCGATGCTCTCGGCCAATCCGCATGGCGGCGGCACCGTGACGATCGAGACGCAATCCGTGCCTGCGTCCGCAGTTCGGCGCATGGACGAAGACGTTCTTCCGGTCGGCGATTATACGTCGCTGCGTATCGCCGACACCGGCACCGGGATACCACCCGATATCCTCGGCAAGATCTGGGAGCCGTTCTTCACGACCAAGGAAGTGGGGAAGGGGACCGGCCTCGGCCTCTCGACTGTCTACGGCATCATCAAGCAGTCGGGCGGTTTCATTTTCGCCGACAATCTTCCCGGCGGCGGCGCGGAGTTCACCATCTATCTCCCGGTCCACGCGGCCGCCGAGGCTACCGTGGCCAAGACCACCGTCACCAAGGCAAAGCCCGCCGATCTCTGGGGAAGCGGTACCGTGCTCGTAGTCGAGGACGAGGACATGGTTCGCGCGATCGCCGAGCGCGCACTCACCCGCCAGGGCTATACCGTCGTCACGGCCGAAAACGGCGAGGCCGCGCTGGAATTGCTCGACACGATCGAGCGCCCCGACCTGCTCGTTTCCGACGTGGTGATGCCGATCATGGATGGCCCGACCATGGCTCGCAAGGTCCGCGCCCGTTATCCTGATCTGCCAATTCTGTTCATGTCTGGCTATGCCGAGGAGCAACTGCGCAAGTCGATCGATCTCGACAATGTCGCATTCCTGCCCAAACCTTTTTCGGTTCAACAACTTGCCGAAGCAACGCGCGAAGCGCTGCCAACCAAATAAGGCTTGGCGTTGCGGCGATTTGCTGCGATGGGTCCGCGCAATGCCTGCACTGCGCCGTATCCTCATCGTCGAAGATGAGCCGCTGATTTCGATGATGCTCGAGGATTTCCTCGACGCGCTGGACCGCGAGGTTGCCGGCACCGCCGACAATGTCGCTGCCGCGCTGGCGCAGCTCGAGGGGGACGGCGTCGATGCCGCGATCCTCGACGTCAATCTTCGCGCCGGCGAGCAGAGCTGGCCGATCGCCGCCAGGCTGCGCGAGAAGGGCATCCCCTTCATCCTCGCCACCGGCGGGGCAGGTGACATGATTGCCGAGCCCTATCGCGACAGCCCGATCCTCTCCAAGCCGTTCACGATGGACGGTGTCGAGAAGGCGCTCGACGGACTTGCCCAGCGCGCGGGTTAACCGGCGAACGCGTTGATCTTGCTGGCGTAGCGGCGCTGGCCGTGCGCTCAATTTCACTTGTCGAACGGAACGAAGCCTTTCTCGGTGAGCGTCATGCTGACGAGGTCGAGCCCCATGCCGCGCGCGCCTTGCGTCGCCGCCTTCGCGACCAGCCCCCTCTGCTCCTGGTTGCCCTTCGATCCGTTCATTGCCGAATTGAGCAGCGCGGCCTGGACCCACAAGGCCTCCGCCATTTCCTGCTTGGCGGCGTCGTCGGCGCGCGCGAAGGCGGATGTCGCGGCCAACGCCGCGCCGGCCTGTCTCCGCACCGCGCCGACGAGTGCCTTGCCGGGCGTGCTGCTATCGCCGCGACTCGCCTGATAGGCCGAGATCCAATAGGTCGCATAGGCATCGGCGACATCGTCGATACGCAGCCCGAACGGTCTTAGTTCGGTCTGCATCTGCTCGAGGACATCGCCCCTGGCGAACAGCTCCGAAAGATTGGTTGCGCCCTGCGCATCGACCGCGTGCACTTTCGCGACGAACTGTGCGAGGTTCTTGCGCCGTCGTGCCGGGTCCGGACGATAGCGAAGCGTCGCCGCGTCAGCGGTCGTATCGGCGGAACGACGGGGTGCCGCGGGTACCGGGCCGGACTTGTTCACATGGTCGCGAAAGCTGATCTGCGGCCCATTGTAGAGCATCGGGCTGACCATCTGATATTGTGCCGACGCCGTTCCGGGAGCGAGGAAGAACAGGGCGGCCGCGCCGCATGCCAATGCCATTTTCTGCATTACCGCACTCCGTTCGAGCCGGATCCTGGCTAGCGTAGCGGGGCAGGCGGGTCGAGCGGGACGCCCTCACGATCCGGCGCGGCGCATGCGCGGTTCGCCGCAAGCGACGCGGCGGGCGATCAATCGACCACGCGCACCGCGTCGCCCAGCCGGATCAACCCGGGCCGCGCCGCCGTGCCGTAAAGACCATAGGCGTTGCCGAATTGCTGCGCGATCGTCCGCAGCACCCGCGGCTCCTTGGCGCCAGTCTCGGGATCGATCGTGATCAGCACGCAGCGTGGGATCGGGTCGGCCATCTGCAGGAGCGCACCGTCTTCGGCATTGCCGAACGCGAGCCGCTGCCCCTGCCATGCACTCGCCGGAAGCTCGCTCTCGATCAGGATGTTCGCGCGAAAGCGCCGGCGGTCGAGCGCGCTGCCATGCAGTTCTTCGACCCGCGCGTGCCCGCCGCTGGTCTGCACCGAAATCGGCATCGCATCGTAAATGCCGCGCGCGCTCTGGATCAGCGCCGTGGGCTCGCCCGCCGCGGCTTCAAGATGCCCGCGCAGCAGCGGATCGTGGAGCGACAGCGTCGCGCCATCGGGCGTTTCGACCAGCACTGTGCTGGTCTTGGGCTTGGCGGGATCGGCAAAGCGGGCGGTGTGGAGCACCATCGCCGGCACTTCGCGCGCGGTCAGCCAGGGAAAGCGCGTCCCGTTGGCGCTGCGCACAAAGGCATATTGCCGGTCGCCCTCGATGCCTTGCCAGTCGACTTCGGCGACGCCCAGTTGCTCCCCTGCCATCGATTTGACGGGATAGCGATTGAGCTGCGCGACATGGCCGACGATCATGCCCGGTCGCTAGTGTCTCTGCGGGAGCGGGGCAACTAGGGCGCGCGGGAAACGCGCCAATCACACCGCGTCGCGCCGGAAGCACTCTTGCGCATGGTCGTTGACCATTCCCACGGCTTGCATCCAGGCATAGACGATCACCGGCCCGACGAACTTGAATCCGCGCGCCTTGAGCGCCTTGGAGATCGTCTCGGACTCCGCGGTCTTCGCGGGCACATGGAGACCATCGCCACGCCGCGGCGCCCCGCCCGCCAGGCGCCATGCCCATTCGGCGAAGTCTTCGTCCGCGGCCTGCATCGCAAGGTAGATTTTCGCATTGCCGATCGTCGCCTCGATCTTCGATCGGGCGCGGATGATGCCGGGATCAGCCATCAGTCGTTCGATGTCGTCCGCCCCGAATGCGGCCACCTTTGCCGGATCCCACTCCGCGAACGCCGCCCGAAACGTAGCGCGCCGCTTGAGGATGATCGCCCAGGACAAGCCTGCCTGGAATCCTTCCAGCATCAGCATTTCCCACAGCCGCCGCGAATTGTGCACCGGCACGCCCCATTCGTGGTCGTGATAGGCTGCCATTTCGGGATCCCCAGAAGCCCAGCCGCACCGTATGGCATCACGCACGTGCATCTCCTTTGCGACCTCGCTAGCGAGGAAGAACAAAAAAGGAAAGTTCCCCTCTTGTTCCATAAGAACATTATGTGTACGAAGCGAACATTGCGTTGAATGGCGCGTGCAAAGCTTCTAGCGACGGGGACTACAAATGGCCGCTTCTCTCAAGGTGATCGAAGGCAACATGGCAGTTTCCGCAGACAAGCAGAAGGCGCTCGACGCCGCCCTCGCGCAGATCGACCGTGCCTTTGGCAAGGGCAGCGCGATGAAGCTCGGCTCGAAAGAGACGATGCAGGTCGAGACGATCCCCACCGGGTCGCTCGGGCTCGACATCGCGCTCGGCGTCGGCGGGCTGCCACGTGGCCGCGTCATCGAAGTCTATGGTCCCGAAAGTTCGGGCAAGACCACGCTTGCGCTCCACGTCATCGCCGAGGCGCAGAAGAATGGCGGCGTCGCTGCATTCGTCGACGCCGAGCATGCGCTCGATCCGGTCTATGCCAAGAAGCTGGGCGTCAATATCGACGAGCTGATCGTCTCGCAGCCCGACACCGGCGAGCAGGCGCTCGAGATCGTCGACACGCTGGTCCGCTCGAATGCGATCGACGTGCTGGTCGTCGATTCGGTCGCTGCGCTGGTGCCGCGCGCCGAAATCGAAGGCGAGATGGGCGACAGCCATGTTGGCCTCCAGGCGCGGCTGATGTCTCAGTCGCTGCGCAAGCTCACTGGCTCGATCAGCCGCTCGCGCTGCATGGTGATCTTCATCAACCAGCTGCGCATGAAGATCGGCGTGATGTACGGCAATCCCGAGACCACGACCGGGGGCAACGCGCTGAAGTTCTACGCTTCGGTCCGTCTGGACATCCGCCGCACCGGGCAGATCAAGGATCGCGACGAGATCATCGGCAACTCCACTCGCGTGAAGGTCGTCAAGAACAAGGTGGCGCCGCCGTTCAAGCAGGTCGAATTCGACATCATGTATGGCGAAGGCATCTCGAAGATCGGCGAGATCCTCGATATCGGGGTCAAGGCCGGGCTGGTCGAGAAATCGGGCGCATGGTTCAGCTATGACAGCGTCCGCATCGGCCAGGGCCGCGAGAACGCCAAGACCTTCCTCAAGGAGAATGCCGAGCTGCGCGACCGCCTCGAAAAGGCGATCCGCGCGCGCACCGATCAGGTCGCCGAAGGCCTGATGGCCGGCCCGGATCCGGAAGACGACATCTGATTTTCGGCCGCGCCGAGGTGCGAACGCGCATCGGCGGCGGTCGCGGGCATCCGCCCTCTTGGAAGCCCCGGCGCACCGCCTCGCGCCGGGGCTTTCGCGTTTGGCAGCGGGCCTTATAGCAGATGGCGATGAAGGCGATCGGCGATCCCGGAAACAAGCTCGCGCAAGGCCTGGCGGCGATCCGCAGCCAGTTCCAGGTGCCGACCTCGTTCCCGCCGGCCGTCCTTGCGGCCGCCGAAGCTGCGGCCAAGCGCGCCCCGACCGCGCATGTCGATCGCACCGATCGCGCCTTCGTGACACTCGATCCGGCGCGCTCGACCGACCTCGACCAGGCTTTTGCAATCGAGAGCAGCGGCAGCGACCTGCTGCTATTCTACGCGATCGCCGACGTCGCCTGGTTCGTCGAGGATGGCGACCTGCTCGATGTCGAGGCGTGGAAGCGGGGGACCACGCTCTATCTGCCCGATGGCAAGGCGGGGCTCTATCCGCCCATCCTGAGCGAAGGCGCTGCCAGCCTGTTGCCTGCGGGGCCGCGGCCGGCGGTGGTCTTCACGGTTCGCGTCGCGCCCGATGGGGCGGTGGTCCTCGACGGCGTCGAGCGCGCGCTGATCCGCAGCCGCGCGAAGCTCGGCTATGAGAGCGTAAGCGACGCCGATCTCCCGCCTCAATTTCGCGAACTTGCCCGGCGAGTCGCTGCTGCCGAGACGAAGCGCGGTGCAGCGCGCGTCGATCCGCCCGAGCAGGAAGTCGCCGAACGTGCAGATGGCCGTCTCGCGCTGGACTTCCGCGTGCGTCACCAATCCGAAGATCGCAACGCGGCGCTATCACTCGCCACTAATCTCGCCGTGGCGCAGGCGCTTCTCGCGCACCGAACCGGGCTGTTCCGCGTGATGGCCGAGCCCGACGCGGCGGCCGTCGCCCGGCTGCGCAATACGGCGCGCGCCTTCGGCATTGCCTGGCCCGAGGAACAGCCCCTTGCAGGTTTCGAACCGGGGCTCGATCCGGCCGACCCCGGCCAGGCGGCGCTGATGCTGGCCATCCGCCGCGCCGGGCAGGGCGCCAGCTATGCGCCGTGGCAGCAGGGTGTGATCCCCTGGCACGCGGCAGTGGCCGCGAGTTACGCGCATGCGACCGCGCCGCTGCGCCGTCTCGCCGATCGACATGTCGTCCGCGCCGCGCTCGCCGTTGCCAATGGCAAGCCGGTCCCAGCGGTGGTGGAAGACGCCTTTGCCCGGCTCCCCAAGACGATGGCGCGTGCCGATGCGCTGGCCGGGCAGATCGATCGTGCCGTGATCGACCTTGCCGAAGCCGTGATGCTGCACGGCCGCGAAGGTGAGGTTTTCGCCGCGATCGTCACCGATATCGACCCGCGCGGCGCGCGCATCCAGCTTCGCGACGTCCCCGTCGTTACGCGAGTGGATGCCGCGGGCGTCGTGCCCGGCGCTACGATCCGCGTGCGGCTCCTCCAAGCCGATCCGACGCGCCGCACCCTGCAATTTGAGCGCGCCGAATGAGCCGCACGCCGCGCTCTGACCCAGACCATTTCCGCAACGGAGAGACAGCATGACGATCACCGTCCACCATCTGGAGAATTCGCGCTCGCAGCGTATCCTCTGGATGCTCGAGGAGCTCGGGCTGCCCTATACGGTCAAGCGCTATCAGCGAAACAAGACGACGATGCTCGCTCCGCCCGAGCTGCGCCGCATCCATCCGCTCGGCAAATCGCCGGTGATCGAGGACGAGGGGCGCGTGATCGCCGAGACCGGCGCGATCGTCGAATATCTGGTCGAGAGGGCCGATGGCCGCCTCGGCGCCCCGGCGCATCGCGACGATGCGCTGCGCTACCGCCACTTCCTCCATTATGCCGAGGGCTCGCTGATGCCGCCCTTGTTCACCAAGCTGGTGCTCAGCCGCGTGCCGCTGCTCGGCAAGGTCGCACAAAAGAAGTTCCAACCGATGGTCGACGTCCATCTCGATTATGTCGAAGGCGAGCTTGCCGGGCGCGACTGGTTCGCCGGCAAGGAATTCACCGGCGCCGATGTGATGATGAGCTTCCCGCTTGAGGCCGCGGTCGCCCGCGCCGCCGCGACCGAGGGTCGCCCGCATATCGCCGCCTGGCTTGCCAAGGTCCATGCCCGCTCGGCCTATCAGGCCGCGCTCAAAGCCGGCGGGCCTTATGCCTATGCCTGAAGCCGAAGGACTGGGCAGCTGCCTCTGCGCATCGCTGCCCGATCTCGCGGTGGTACCCATGGGGGGCGCGGGCTTCGACGAGCGCGTCCTCGCCACGATCGAATCGCTCTGCGATCATGGCGGCGCGCAATGGTGGCTGCACCTGGCGCGCTGCTCGGCGTGCGGCCAGCATTGGATGATCGCGCAGGAAGAGCGGATCTATGACGAACATTTCCTGAAGCGCCTGTCGCCGACCGAGGTGGATGCCATCCAGGCCGACCGGCGCTGGCCCGAGGACTTCCTGACCTATGCGCGTGCTGGAGGTGGGCCGCGATCACGGGCACCCCTGCATTCATCTCGATCCGCGTTCGCCCGCGCTCGTCGACACCATCGCCGATCTGCGTCGCGAACGCCCGGAGATCAAGGATAGCGAGATCGGGTGTCTGATCGGCATCAGCCCGCGTCGCGTCGCCGTGCCGGGGCGGGCGCGATCGTCGGGCGGAAGTCTGTGGCGCCACATTTTGCGGCGCCCGCGCTAGAGATCAGTTTCGCGGCGTACCGTATTCGGTGAAGCTGTCGTCGGCCAACGCCGTCCCGTGCGGCATCGCCACCACTGGCTCCACCGCTTCGGGCGTATCGAGCTGCCCCTCCCAGCGCGCCACCACCGTTGCCGCCACCGCGTTGCCGATGACGTTGGTCGCCGTCCGCCCCATGTCGAGGAAATGATCGACCGCGAGGATCAGCAGGATGCCCGCCTCGGGGATGTTGAAGTGCGACAGCGTACCCGTGATCACCACCAGGCTGGCGCGTGGCACGCCGGCGATGCCCTTGCTGGTGATCATCAGGATCAGCAGCATCTGGATCATCGTGCCCCAGTCGAGATGGATGCCATAGGCCTGGGCGATGAAGATCGACGCGAACGTCATGTACATCATCGAGCCGTCGAGGTTGAACGAATAGCCCAGCGGCAGCACGAAGCTGGCGATCCGCGGCGGCACCCCGAACCGGTCGAGTGCTTCCAGCGTGCGCGGATAGGCGGCTTCGGACGAGGCGGTGGAGAAGCCGAGCAGGATCGGATCGCGCAGATAGCGGATCAGCGTGCCGGTGCGGCGGCCGACGATCAGGAAGCAGGCCCCGAGCAATACTGCCCACAGCACGATCAGCCCGATATAGAAGGTCGCCATGAAGTAAGCGAGGTCGCCGACCACGCCGAGCCCCTGCAGCGCCAGCGCCTTGGCGACGGCGCAGAACACCGCGATCGGCGCGAACAGCATGACGTATCCCGTCACCGTCAGCATCACCGCGACGAGCGCCTCGAGCCCGCGCACCAGCGGCGCACCTTTCTCGCCCACGGCGGCAAGACCGACGCCGAAGAACAGCGAGAAGATCACCAGCTGCAGGATGTCGTTGGTCGCCATCGCCTCGATGGCGGAGGTCGGCACGATATGGGTGAAGAACTTCGCCGCGTCGAAGCCGGTGCGATCGACCCCGCTTGCCGCCGCGACATCGGGCAGCGGCAGGTTCAGCCCGGTGCCCGGGTGGAGCAGGTTGACCAGGATCAGGCCGAGCGTCAGCGATACCAGGCTGGCGCAGACGAACCAGCCGAACGCCTTCAGCCCCACGCGGCCGATCGCGCCGCCGCCGCCCATATGCGCGATGCCGACGACCAGCGTCGACACCACCAGCGGCGCGATGATCATCTTTATGAGGTGGAGGAACATCTGAGTAGGGATGTCGAGCCCCCAGGCGATATCCTTGAGCTTTGCCGTTCCGGCGCCGCCATCGTCATAAGCGGCGTTGAGCCCCCAGCCGAGCAGCAGGCCCAGCACCAGCCCGCCGATAATCCACCACGTTAGTCGCTTGCCCACAAACTACCCCTAATATGCCGGCGGCAGCGAAGGGGATTGTCGCCGCCGGGTCAAGAACCGTATCGCGGCTCTATCCTGTCGAGCCGGAGAATCCGATGCCCAATCTCACCCGCCGGCACCTGCTCGGCGCCGCCACTGCGCTGCCGTTGCTCGGCCTCTCCTCGGTGGTCCGCGCCGCCGAGCCCGATCTCTCGGCACTGCGCGATCTCACCACCGGCGCCCAGCCGATCACCGTGGCGGAGCGCCAGGGGCGAATCGCCCGGGCCCAGGCGCTGATGAAGGCCAACGGCATTGGCGCGGTGCTGATCGAGCCCGGCGCCTCGCTGGTCTATTTTACCGGCATCCGCTGGGGGCGCAGTGAGCGGCTCACTGCCGCGGTGCTACCGATCGAGGGCGATCCCTGCATCGTCACGCCGTTCTTCGAAGAGCCGAGGACCCGCGAAACATTGGCGATCCCTGCGCAGGTCCGCGTCTGGCAGGAGGACGAAGATCCGTTGAAGCTGATCGCCGGCTTCCTGCGGGATCGCAAGCTCGCCCATCTTCCGGTCGGGATAGAGGAAACCGTGCGCTTCTTCGCTGTCGACGGGCTGCGAAAGGCGGGGATGAAGGTCGTCTCGGCCAATGCGGTGGTCCGCGGTTGCCGGATGATCAAGACGCCGGCCGAGATCGCGCTGATGCAGCTCGCCACCGACGTGACGATCGCCGCCTATCGCTGGCTGCATCCGCGCGTCGAAAAGGGCATGAGCCAGCGCGACGTCTCTGCGCTGATGGATGCGGCAACTCGCAAGCTGGGCGGCGATCCCGAATTTTCGATGGTGCTGGTGGGCGAGGGCGCCGCCTATCCGCACGGCACCAAGACCCCATCGCCGGTTGCCGAAGGGCGCATCGTGCTCATGGACTGCGGCTGCGCGGTCCAGGGCTATCAGTCCGATGTTTCGCGCACCTTCGTCTATGGCACGCCTTCGACAGAGCAGCGCAAGGTCTGGGATGTCGTCGCACACGGCCAGCAGGTCGCGTTCGAGGCGGCCAGGCTCGGCGCGCCTGCTGGATCTGTCGACGATGCCGTGCGCGCCTATTACGCCTCGCTCGGCTATGGCCCGGACTACAAGCTTCCCGGCCTGTCGCATCGCACCGGGCATGGCATCGGCCTCGACGGGCACGAGCCGGTCAATCTCGTCCGCGGCGAGGCGACCCGGCTCGCCGCGGGGATGTGCTTCTCCAACGAACCCGGCATCTATATCCCGGGCAGCTTCGGCGTCCGGCTCGAGGATTGCTTCCACATGACCGAGAGCGGGCCCAAATGGTTCAGCACCCCGCCGCGCTCGATCGATCGCCCCGTCGCATGAGCATTCCAGTCATCGTCAATGCCAGCGGCGGCACCGCCGCCTCGCGCGGCGACAAGCTCGAGGGCGAACTGCAAAAGGCGTTCGCCGAAGCCGGGCTTGCGATCGATCTGCAGCTTGTCGAGGGCAAGGGGATGCAGGCCGCGGTCGACAAGGCGGCGGGCGCGGAGATCGTCGTGCTCGGCGGCGGCGACGGCACGCTCGGCAGCGCCGCGGGCACGCTCGCCAAGGCGGGGTCGGCGCTCGGCATCCTGCCGCTCGGCACGCGCAACCATCTTGCCCGCGAACTCGGCATCCCGCTCGACGTTCCCGGCGCGGCGAAGCTGATCGCCGAAGCGCCGCGCCGCGCCATCGATCTCGCCCGAGTCAACGGCCATGTCTTCGTCAACAATGCCTCGATCGGCCTTTACCCCGACATGGTGGAGGAGCGGGACGGCCTGGCGCTCCCCAAGAAGCTCGCCGCGCTGCCGGCTGCCTTCGCCGCGATCAAGCGGATGCGCCATCGCCGGCTGCATTTGCGGATGCCGGGGCAGGAGCAGCAGATCGTCACGCCGATGCTGTTTGTCGGCAACAATCGCTATTCGCTCGATGCCGGCAAGCTCGGCCAGCGCGAGGCGCTCGATGACGGTGTGCTTTCGGTCTATGCCGTTGCCTCGCGCCGCCGGCTGGCGCTGCTCGGCTTTGCCCTGCGCGCACTGATCGGCCGCGCCGATCCCTCGAACGATTTCGCTGCGATCGGCGATGTGGCCGAACTGTGCGTCAGCGGCCCGAGCGACGACGTCCATATCGCGCTCGACGGTGAAGTCCATGCACTCACCGCACCGCTCGAGTTCGCCATCGATCCGCGCGCGCTCACGGTGATCGCAAACCAGGCGTGACCCGCGGGCATTGCCTGCCTATCGTCGCCGCCATATCGATTCTCTGAGGGGGGAATATGCTTCTTGCTGCATTGCTCGCATTCCAGGCGGGAGCGCTGCCACCGATCACGCTCGCGCCCAAACCCGGTGGCGGCAAGCTTCACGCAGAGAATTTTCCCGAGACTCAATATGACGCAGTGCTTGCCGCGATGATCGCCAAGGGCAATGCGCATTGCGGCAAGCTCAAGACGCGCTGGGGCCGTTTCAACAACAAGATGAACACGCTCACGCTGACCTCGGGCAAGACCGAGAATCGATACGCCTTTTACGATCAGGCCTTCACCTGCTTCGATCCCGCCACCGACCCCTACAAGGCGGTTGCCGCCGACTGGAAGCCGAGCGACGCCGACAAGTCCGATGCGCTGATCTTCGCCGAGCGCCATCTGGCGGCAATGGATCGCAACGACGTTGCGGCCGCCATGGCGGGCTTCGAGCCGCTGCTCGAACTGTCCCGTGCCGACGCCGTCGCGACGATCGACGATTATCGCAGCCGCACCAAGGACCAGGTCCGCAACTTCCGCCCGCTGGTCTGGGTCAACAATGTGGACGGCGCGGCGCATCCGGGTGCCTATGCCTATGCGCCGTTCGACGGCGCGCGCTCGTGCGGCTTTCTGCTGCTCTATCGCGCGGCGCCGGGCAAATATCAGGTCTCGCAGATCCGCGTCTTCGGTCAGCTCGCCACCGATCGCTGGACGGATCAGAGCGCGGCGGCGCTTAAGAAGCAGTGCGACGCGCTTTGAGACATTAAAGCTGCAAGCGAATCGAAGCGTTTTGCTTGAGCGAAGCGCTTTGCGCCCCTAAGTCGGCACCCATGACGTCTACCAACGATATCCGCCGTTCGTTCCTCGACTATTTCGAGAGCCAGGGGCATGCCCGCGTGCCGTCGGCGCCGCTCGTGCCGCAAAACGATCCCACGCTCATGTTCGTCAATGCGGGCATGGTGCCGTTCAAGAACGTGTTCACCGGGCTGGAAACGCGGCCCTATTCGACCGCGACCTCGTCGCAGAAGTGCGTCCGCGCCGGCGGCAAGCACAATGATCTCGACAATGTCGGCTACACTGCGCGCCACCACACCTTCTTCGAGATGCTCGGCAATTTCTCGTTCGGCGATTATTTCAAGGAGCAGGCGATAACCCACGCCTGGACCCTGCTGACCAAGGTGTGGGGCATCCCGGCCGACAAGCTGACCGTCACCGTCTATCACACCGACGACCAGGCGTTCGATCTGTGGAAGAAGATCGCCGGGCTGCCGGAAGAGCGGATCATCCGCATCGCCACCAAGGACAATTTCTGGGTGATGGGCGCGGACGGTCCGTGCGGGCCGTGCTCGGAAATCTTCTACGATCATGGCGATCATATCTATGGCGGCCCTCCCGGCTCGCCCGAGGAAGACGGCGACCGCTTCGTCGAGATCTGGAACCTCGTCTTCATGCAGTTCGTGCAGGAAGCCGATGTCATCGTCGGCGACCTGCCCAAGCCCTCGATCGACACCGGCATGGGGCTCGAGCGCGTCGCCGCGGTGCTCCAGGGCGTCCATGACAATTATGACACCGACACGTTCAAGGCGCTGATTGCCGAGTCGGGCGCGCTTACCGGCTCGGTGACCACGGGTGCGAATCAGGCGAGCCACCGCGTGATCGCCGACCATTTGCGTGCCTCCGGCTTCCTGATCGCCGACGGCGTGCTGCCGGCCGCGGAGGGGCGGGGGTACGTCCTTCGCCGGATCATGCGCCGCGCCATGCGCCACGCGCAGCTGCTCGGTGCGCAGAATCCATTGATGCATCGGATGGTCCCGTCGCTGGTCGCCGAGATGGGCGCTGCATTCCCCGAGCTCGTCCGCGCCCAGCCGCTGATCGAAGCGACCTTGCTCCAGGAAGAGACCCGCTTCCGCCAGACGCTCGCCAACGGCCTGCGGCTGCTCGACGAGGCAACGCTCGGCATGGGCGAGGGCGCCACGCTCCCCGGCGAGACGGCGTTCAAGCTCTACGACACGTTCGGCTTCCCCTATGATCTGACCGAAGATGCCTTGCGCGCGAAGGCGATCACTGTCGATCGCGCCGGTTTCGAGACGGCGATGGCCGAGCAGAAGCGCGCGGCGCGGGCTGCGTGGAAGGGCTCGGGCGACAAGGCCTCGGACGAGCTGTGGTATGACATTGCCGACGAGCTCGGCGGCACTGAGTTCATCGGCTATAACGGCACCGAGGGCGAGGCCCAAGTCGTCGCGCTGGTCAAGGACGGTGCCCGGGTCGAGACCGCCCAGGCGGGTGATACGGTGACCATTCTGACCAACCAGACGCCCTTCTACGGCGAATCCGGTGGCCAGATGGGCGATGCCGGGACGATCACCAACGACAAGCTCCGCGCAGTGGTGGACGACACCGCAAAGCCGCTCGGCCGCCTCCACGCGCACAATGCCACGATCGAAACCGGCGAAGTCGCGGTCGGCGACACGGTCAAGCTTTCGGTCGATGGCGCGCGGCGCGATGCGATCCGCGCCAACCACTCCGCAACGCATCTGCTCCACGCGGCGCTGCGCAAGCGCCTCGGCGGGCATGTCACGCAGAAGGGGAGCCTCGTCGCGCCCGATCGCCTGCGTTTCGATTTCTCGCACCCTTCCGCGCTCACCGCGCAGGAGATCGCCGATGTCGAGGCTGACGTTAATGCGCAGATCCGCCATAACGAAAGCGTCGGCACACGGCTGATGACGCCCGAGGATGCGATCGCCGCCGGCGCGATGGCGCTGTTCGGCGAAAAATACGGCGACGAGGTCCGCGTGCTCTCGATGGGTAAGGGCGACGACGCGCATTACTCGGTCGAGCTGTGCGGCGGGACGCACGTCACGGCCACGGGCGATATCGCGATCTTCAAGATCGTTTCCGAAAGCGCGGTGTCCTCCGGCATCCGCCGCATTGAGGCGCTGACGGGCGAAGCCGCGCGCCTCTGGCTGGTCGCGCGCGACGAACGGCTCCGCGAGGCCGCTGCGGCGCTCAAATCCTCGCCCGACGAAGTCCCCGGTCGCGTGCTCGCGCTGGTCGAAGACCGCCGCCGGCTGGAACGCGAACTTGCCGAGGCGAAGAAGGCGCTAGCACTCGGCGGTGGCGGTGCCGCGGCACCGTCCGGCCCCGAGCAGGTCGCTGGCGTCAATTTCGTCGGCCAGGTGATCGACGGCCTCGAAGCCAAAGCGCTGCGCGGCGCCGTCGACGACGCCAAGGCCCGCATCGGCGCGGGCGTCGTCGCGCTGGTCGCAGTCAATGACGGCCGCGCCTCGGTCGCGGTCGGCGTCAGCGAAGGCCTGCCGTTCAGCGCCGTCGATCTCGTCAAGCTCGCGGTCGCGGCGCTGGGCGGGCAGGGCGGCGGCGGCCGCCCCGACATGGCCCAGGGCGGCGGCCCCGATGGCGACAAGGGCGCCGAGGCCATCGCCGCAATCCGTGCCGCGCTGGAAAGCCAGACCGCACCGGCCTGAGCGCGTTCGAGCCGGGGCTTATTGGACCTTGTATCCGTCTTCGGCGCGCACCCAGAGGACGGGGCGGTCGAGCTCTGGGTGCGCCACCCCGTCTAGCGTCGTCGCGCTCACCAGGCTCCCGTTCACGATACGGTCGCGATAGCACCGCTTCTTGCCGCTGAGCGAGGCCATGCCGGCGCTCACCTGCGCGCGCAGCGTTTCCTGCAGCGACGGTGCCAGTTTGGCACCCGGCTTGGTGAAGCTCGCGCCGCTCAGCGCGCCGCCGCTATGGACGAAGCACAGCGCGCCGTTCTCCACGGTCCCTGGCATCGTATAGCGGATGCTGATCTGCGCCGGGCGTGACGCCATGCCGGTCACTTCGGCGTCGAATCCGCCATCGGGATGCACCGTGTAGCGGGTCAGCGTTGCGCACGTCTTGTGCGTCTGGTCGGGTGTCGTGCAGCGGAGCATTCCCTGGCGCGCCGGGGCCAGCACGTCGTCGCTCGCCTGTCCAGCGGCCAGCGTCAGAAGCAGCGTCAGGATCATCGTCATGTCTCCGAAAGTCAGGCGGCGTCGTTCTTGCGGGTAAGGCGCAGGCGCGGTTCGCGCTCGATCCCGGCGGCGTCGCGGATCGATTTGCGCATCTCGTCGCGCTTCTCGTGGATCGAGGCGATCACCGGTCCCACGCCGATGCCGAGATCGACGAGAACCGCCTCGGAAAGCTGCAGCGAGCTCTCCAGCGTTTCGGGAACCGCTTCGCTGGCGCCGGCCTTGTAGAGCTCGGCGGCATGCGCTGCGTCTCGCGCGCGGGCAATGATGGGGATGCCGGGTACCCAGCTGCGCACACGACGCGCCAGCCGCACCGTCAGCACCGGATCGTCCATCGTCAGCACCAGCGCCTTGGCATGGCCTAGCTTCAACTGGTCGACCAGTTCGGAGCGCGTCACGTCGCCGAACAGCACGGTATAGCCGTCACGCCGCGCCGCCTTCACATTGTCGATATCGGCGTCGATGCCGACATAGGGCTGATCGTGCCGCCGCAGCATGTCGGCGATCGTCCGCCCGACCCGGCCAAAGCCGATCACCACTGTGCCGGGGCCGGCGGCGTCGATCTCGGCGTCGGGCTGCTCGCGCGCCTCCTGGCGCTCGATCGCCCGCGACGCGAGCTGGCCCAGCTTGGCGAGGATCGGCGTCAGGGTCAGCCCAATCGCAGTCACCGTCGTCCAGAATGCCGCGGTCGCGGGCTGGATCAGCCCCGCCGCGCCCGCCACGCCGAGCACGATCAGCGTCGTCTCCGAAGGGCTTGCCATCAGCACCCCGGTCTCGGCTGCAGTTCCCGTCCGCGCGCCGGATAGCTTGAGCAACCCGGTAGTCACCGCGATCTTGACGCCCATCACGAGCACGATCGCGCCGAACAGCCCGGTCCAATGGCCAAGGAACATGTCGAGCTCGAGTTGCATGCCCACGGTGATCAGGAATACGCCGAGCGCCAGCCCCTTGAACGGCGCGGTGATCGCCTCGACTTCGCCGTGATATTCGGTCTCGGCGATCAGCAGCCCGGCGATCAGCGCGCCGACGATCGGCGAAAGCCCCGCGGCGCTGGTTGCCAGGCTCGCGACGATCACCACCAGCAGGCTCGCCGCCAGGAACAGCTCGGGGCTCTTGGTCCGCGCCGCCTGGGCGAACAGTCGCGGCAGGACCGCGCGCCCGCCGACGAACAGGATCGCCACGGTGATCGCGCCGATTCCCAGCGTCATCAGCAGCTTGTTCATCCCGTCCGCGCCGGCGGAGGGGGCGAGCGCGCCGAGCAGGAAGATGATCGGGACCAGCGCCAGATCCTCGAATAGCAGCATTGCGAAGGAGGCGCGGCCCACGGCGCTTGTCGTCCCGGCGATCGGCAGCACCAGGGCGGTGGACGACAGCGCCAATGCCAGGCCCAATCCGATCGCCCCGCCAGTGCTCAGCCCGGTCAGGTACAATGCCCCTGCCAGGATCGCCCCGGCGCCGAACAACTCCGCCGCGCCGACCCCGAAAACTAAGGTGCGCATCGCCCATAGCCGTCTGAACGAAAGCTCCAGCCCGATCGAGAACAGCAGCAGGATGATGCCGAATTCGGCGAACGGCTCGATCGCGTGCGGATCGGAAATCGTGACGTAGAACAGCCAGGGATTTTCAGCGACCAGCGAGCCGAGCCCGGCAGGGCCGAACAGCGCACCGACCAGAATGAACCCGATCACCGGGCTGATCCGGAAGCGGGCGAAAGCCGGGATCACCAGTCCGGCCGCGCCCAGGATCACCAGCGCATCACTGAAACCGTTATTGCTCAACGCGATCATGTCGCCATCCTAGGCGGCTCCGGCGCCCGATGTCATCGCCTTATCCCGAAAACCCTTCAAACATTGCGTTGCCAGGTTGACGTTCACGTAAAGGGAAAGTATTTCTCCTGCCATGAATGCCTTTGCCCACCCCGTCGAAGCGCTCGCGCCGATCGAGCCGCGCCCCGATCGCGACGCCTTCTCGATCTCCGATCTCTGCGCCGAGTTCGCGGTGACGCCGCGCGCGCTGCGCTTTTATGAGGACGAGGGGCTGATCTCGCCCGAGCGCCGCGGCACCGTGCGCATCTATTCGCACCGCGATCGTGCGCGGCTTGCCTGGATCCTGCGCGGCAAGCGCGTCGGCTTCAGCCTCGGCGAGATCAAGGAGATGATCGATCTCTACGACATTGGCGACGGCCGCAAGGTGCAGCGCCAGGTAACGCTCGAACGTTGCCGCCTTCGCATCGACCTGCTCGAAAACCAGAAGCGCGACATCGATGCGCATATCGAAGAGCTCCAACAATTCGTCGACCTGCTCCAAAGCAGCGACAGCCACTGAGGAACTGAAATGCCGCAATATACCCCGCCGGTGCGCGATACGCGCTTTCTCCTCGATGCGGTGATCGGGCTCGATCGCTACGCCAATCTCCCCGGCTTCGAAAATGCCACGCCCGACACGGTCGAGGCCGTGCTGGAGCAGGGCGGCCAGTTCGTCGCCGAAGTGCTGTTCCCGCTCAATCAGGTCGGTGATCAGCATGGCTGCACGCGCCACGACGACGGCAGCGTCACCACGCCGCCGGGGTTCAAGGAAGCCTATGCCCAGTTTGTC
Organism: Sphingomonas sp. MMS12-HWE2-04; assembly: GCF_044881185.1. Taxonomy (GTDB): domain Bacteria; phylum Pseudomonadota; class Alphaproteobacteria; order Sphingomonadales; family Sphingomonadaceae; genus Sphingomonas. The sequence continues at coordinate 1,706,753 of NZ_CP173254.1, forward strand.
GAGAGCGGCTGGGGCACGCTGAGCGCGCCGGCGGCGTTCGGCGGGCAGGAGATGCCGCACGTCGTCTCGACCGCGTTCCAGGAATATATGATCTCCGCCAACATGGCCTTCGCCATGTATCCCGGCCTCACCCATGGCGCGATCGCCGCGCTGCTGGTCAAGGGTTCGGACGCGCAAAAGGCGATGTATGTGCCCAAGATGGTCTCGGGCGAGTGGGGCGGCACGATGAACCTCACCGAGCCGCAATGCGGCACCGATCTCGGCCTGATCCGCACGCGCGCCGAGCCCAATGGCGACGGCTCGTTCGACATCACCGGCACCAAGATCTTCATCTCGTCGGGCGAGCATGACCTGACGAGCAACATCATCCATCTCGTCCTCGCCAAGACTCCCGGTGCGCCCGAAAGCAGCAAGGGCATCTCGCTGTTCGTCGTGCCCAAGTTCTTCGTCAACGAAGACGGCTCGATCGGCGATCGCAACGCGGTGTCGTGCGGCTCGATCGAGCACAAGATGGGCATTCACGGCAATTCGACCTGCGTGATGAATTATGACGGCGCCAAGGGCTGGCTGGTTGGCGAGGAGATGAAGGGCCTTGCCGCGATGTTCATCATGATGAATGCCGCGCGCCTCGGCGTCGGCCTTCAGGGTCTGGCCGTCGGCGAAACCGCGTTCCAGAACGCCGTCCAATATGCCGAGGACCGCCGCCAGGGCCGCGCGCTCACCGGCCCAGCCGATCCGTCGGAAAAGGCCGACACGCTGTTCGTTCACCCCGACGTCCGCCGCATGCTGATGGAAGCGAAGGCGCAGACCGAGGGTCTGCGCGCGCTATGCCTATGGGGCGCGCTTCAGGTCGATCTGGAGCACGCCGCGCAGAGCGAAGAGGAGCGCCAGCTCGCCGCCGATCTGATCGGCCTGCTCACCCCGGTCATCAAGGGCGTCGGCACCGATATCGGCTACAAGGTCGCGACCGACAGCCAGCAGGTCTATGGCGGCCATGGCTACATCGCCGAATGGGGCATGGAGCAATATGTCCGCGATGCCCGCATCTCGATGATCTACGAAGGCACCAATGGCGTGCAGGCGATGGATCTGGTCGGCCGCAAGCTCGCCATGAACGGCGGCCGCGCGGTCCAGGCGTTCTTCAAGCTGGTCGCCGAGGAAGCCGCCGCCGCCAAGGGTAATGAAAAGCTCGCCGCGCTGGCGGAGGGCCTCGAAAAGGCGCTTGGCCACCTCCAGGGCGCGACGATGTGGCTCGCCCAGAACGGCTTCAAAAACCCCAACGATGTCGGCGCCGGCGCCTATCCGTATATGCAACTCACCGGGACGGTCGCGCTCGGCCTGATGTGGCTGCGCATGGCCAAGGCCGCGGTAGCGAAGCTGGCCGAGGGTTCGGACAATGCCAAGTTCTACGAAGCCAAGCTGGTCACCGCCCGCTTCTACGCCGAACGCTTCCTCCCCGAAGCCAGCGGACTGCGCCGCAAGATCGAAGCCGGCAGCGAAGCCGTGATGGCGCTCGATCCCGAACTGTTCCGCGCCGCCTAAAAGGGGCAGCCAAAGCCAGCATCCTGCGATCCTGCACCCCGGCGAAAGGCTGGGGTGCAGCCTAGCCGTTGAGCACATGCGGTCTGCCGCCGACGGCGCCTCGGCAAAGATGGCCTGGTCCGCGCCAGGCCGGAAGCCTGGCTATTGGCGCGATTCGCCTACCGGCGTGGGTCGCGGCGTAGGCGAGGGCCGTGGCGCGGGCAGGGTAAAGTTCACCGATGGCTTGGCGGCGGGCGTCGCCACTGCGGCGGGAAGCGCCGCGTCGGTCTTGCGCCGCACGCCGCTCAGCGCCGCGGGCCCGGTAGCCGGCGTGGCCATCGACGGGGGCGGCAGCGACGGGTCGACAGCCGGCGTAGTCACCACCGGCGGTTGAATGCGCATGCATTGCAGCGGGCTCGGCCGCTTGAACTGCTGGCAGTTCCACAGCGCCTTGGCATAGCCCTGCGCCTGATCACGCAGATAGCTGAACGACAGCGCCGCCGATTGCGCCTGGGTCGCCGGCAGCTTAACCGGCGTCTGCTTGGGATCGGTCCACGCCATGAACTTGCAATAGAGCCGCTCGCCGCAGGTCTTGATCGCCAGCGCGGCAAAGGCGTCAGGGTTCATCTTGCGGTCGAGCGTGACGAGGAAGTGGTTGGCGTCGAGCCCGGTGCCCGCCGCCTTGGGCACCGCCGCATCGGGAATCGTCGCGGGATCGACCATCGATCCGTCGCCCTCCAGCAGCGGCGCAAGCCCATCCTCGCTGCCGTCGCCGATATGCGCGCTCGAAAGCCGTGCGAGTTTGGGGATATTGGGCTCCACGCCGGTATAGCCGCGGTTGAACGCGGGCGGGGTGCCCCACCAGCCCGCCCAGCGGAAGAACAGATGCGTGTGGACCTCGGTGATCTTTTCGAGGCTGGCGCTCCAATAGGGCACTACCCAATCGGTATGGTAATGCGTCGCATGGCCCACCGCCTTGTAGACCGAGCCGGTGAGCGCCAGCCGCGCCACGTCCGCCGCGCGCTTCCACGCCGCCTCGGTCGGGCGATAGCGCAGCAGCGCGCCGTCGCAGGTGAAGGTAAACTGGCAGCCGGTGCTGCGCTCCTGGCCCTGGAAAACCACGCCGCATACGCTCTTGGGAAACGCGGGGTGGCGGACTCGATTGAGGATCACCTGCGCCACTGCGCGCTGGCCCGTCGTGTCATCGCCGGCCTCATAATAGACCCCGGCTGCGAGGCAGTCGATCGCCCGCGCCCGGCTATCCTCGCTGCCGAAGACCCGGAACGCGCGCGCGGCCGGGTTGGGCAAGGTGGAGAAGGGCACCGCGGCGTTGATTGCCTTGGCATCCTCGGGCGCGACCTGCTGGAGCTCGACCGGCTCGACCGGGGGCAGTTCCTGCTTCGGCACCACGCGCTGCGAGACGACCACCGGCGGCCGCTTGTGGACGACTACGCGCTCGGTGGTCAGCACCAGCCATAGCGGTAGAGCGATCGCGACGAGCCCGATCAGCGCCGCCAGCGCGACAAGTATCGGGCGCGGGGAGGGGGCGGCCGCACGCGCGGCAAGGGGAGGTTCGGATTGCATTAGCATGGGTGCCGTCGCTCAGCCCTGCCGCGCGCAGCGGCGATCGTCGGAAAGGGGGCAGACAGGCAAAAGCGGCTCCATGCGATAGCGTCGCCGCCCATAACGCAGAACCGCCGCAGAAGGAACCATTGCGGCGGCGAAACGCCCGCCCGCCGCCGCAATCGGGTCCGGTCAGCTCTCCGGCAGGAAGTCCGGAACGCTCAGATAGCGCTCGCCGGTGTCGTAGTTGAAGCCGAGCACGCGCACGGTGTCGGGCAGGTCGGGCAGCTTCTGCAGGATCGCCGCGAGCGTCGCGCCCGAACTGATCCCGACGAGCAGGCCTTCCTCGCGCGCGGCGCGGCGGGCCATGTCCTTGGCAACCGCAGCGTCGACCTTGATCACCCCGTCGATCGCGTCGGTGTGGAGGTTCTTGGGAACGAAGCCCGCGCCGATGCCCTGGATCGGGTGCGGCCCGGGCTGCCCGCCCGAGATCACCGGCGAAAGCTCGGGCTCGACGGCATAGACTTTGAGGTTGGGCCACGCCTTTTTGAGCGTCTCGGCGACCCCGGTGATGTGCCCGCCGGTGCCAACGCCGGTGATCACCACGTCGATCGGGGCATCGGCGAAGTCGTTGAGAATCTCCTGTGCCGTCGTGCGGGAGTGGACGTCAACATTCGCAGCATTTTCGAACTGCTGCGGCATCCAGGCGCCGGGCGTCGATTCGACGATCTCCAGTGCCCGCTCGATCGCGCCCTTCATGCCCTTCTCGCGTGGGGTAAGATCGAAGGTCGCGCCATAGGCCAGCATCAGCCGACGACGCTCGAGGCTCATGCTCTCGGGCATCACCAGGACCAGCTTGTAGCCCTTGACCGCGGCGACCATCGCCAGCCCGACGCCAGTATTGCCGCTGGTGGGCTCGACGATCGTGCCGCCAGGCTTGAGGCTGCCGTCCTTCTCCGCCGCCTCGACCATGGCGAGCGCGATGCGGTCCTTGATCGAGCCGCCCGGGTTCGATCGCTCGGACTTCACCCACACCTCGGCGCCGGGGAAGAGCTTGTTGACGCGGATATGCGGGGTGTTGCCGATGGTCTCGAGAACCGAATTCGCCTTCATGTCGTCATCTCCTTGGGAGGCACTTCGAGATTGGCCGGAGGATCGAAAGTGCGAGCCCGCCTGAGCTCGGGGAATAGCTTGGCCCATAGGATCGTGACAAGGATCGCGCCGATACCGCCGCCCACCACTGCGGCGACCGGCCCGATCAGCGCGGCAAGGAAGCCCAATTCGGCCTCGCCAAGCTCGTTCGATCCGGAAACGAACAGGGTGGAGACCGCGCCGACCCGGCCGCGCATGTCGTCGGGCGTATAGAGCTGGATCAGCGATTGGCGGACATAGACCGAGACCATGTCCGCAGCACCGAGGATGAACAGTGCGAGCAGCGCAAGCACGACGGCAGGCGCCAGGTCGTCGCCGATCGCGCCCGCGCCGTAGAGGTGCAGCAGAAGCGGCGCCGAGAGGCCGAACACCGCGGTCGCCGCACCGAAGATCGCCACCGCGACCAGCATCTTGGTGCCGACATCCTTCTTGAGTGGGCGCCACGAGAAGACCAGTCCGGTCAGCACGGCGCCGACGGCGGGCGCGGCGCGGAGATGGCCCAATCCCTCCGAGCCGACCTGAAGGATGTCGCGGGCATAGACCGGCAGCATCGCCGTCGCGCCGCCGAGCAGCACCGCGAACAGGTCCAGTGAGATCGCACCGAGCACCAGCCGGTTGCGCCGGACATAATGGAGTCCGTCGATCATCTGCGCCCAGGGGCTGCCGGTAAACTTGCGCGCGGCGGCAGGCACCGGCGAGATCAGCATCAGCATCAGCAGCGAGAGCAGGAACAGACCCCCCGCGACGGCATAGGGAAGCCAGTCCGCGCCGGCATAGAGGTATCCCCCCATCGCCGGCCCGATGACCGTGCCGACCTGCCAGGAGACCGAGCTCAGCGCGATCGCGGTCGGCAGGATCGCCTTGGGCACAAGATTGGGTGCGAGCGCTCCGAGCGCCGGCCCGGCAAACGCCCGCGCGACGCCGAGCAGTGCGGCGATGCCGAACAGCGCGGGCAAAGTGATCGTATGACTATAGGTCAGCCAGGCGAGGGTGAGCGCGCATGACGCTTCAAGCGAGACCGCGCCGCGCGCGATCCAGCGCCGGTCGATCCGGTCGGCGACCCAGCCCGCGAACAGCGAGAGGCAGAGCAACGGCAGGAATTGCGCGACGCCGATCATGCCGAGCTGGAAGGCGGCCTCCTTGATCGTCATCGTCTCGCGGGCGATGTCGTACACCTGCCAGCCGATCACGATCACCATCGCCATCTGCCCCAGCGTGGCGGCAAGGCGCGCGACCCAGTAAGCGCGGAAGTTGGCGACGGCGAAGGGATGGCGCGGCATGCCATGCTCTTGGCGCCTCCCTCTCCACATCGCAACGATCGATTGCTCGGGCGCCGGCCAATCTTGGCAAGTTCCGTGCTTACGCACCTGAGTTCATCGGACAAAGGCGGCGGGAACTCAGTTACCGGCGAGTGGTTATCACGCTTGCGAAATCAGGAGCTTGATCATGGGTAAGGGTATCTTGTTGTGGCTGATCGGCGTGCCGATCCCGATCATCCTGCTCCTGCTGATCTTTTGGCACTAAGCCCCGTCGGCGCGCGGGCTTGTGCACGGCGGCCGAGATTCGGGAAACCGAACCGGCCGCCTGGGCCTGTGAAGCAGGATTGCACCGGCTGAACTTGTTGCGCCGAAGATCAGGCAGCGCTTGCGGGATCGGGATTTGATTTTCGAGAAATGCAGGATGCTCGATGCCGTACAGGGTGCGGATAGTGTGACCCAAATGTGACCTGGGGCTTGCGGTATCGACTTTCAGGCCGCGTCCTCGTCGAACGAGTCGATACGCTCGACGATCGGCTTGTGGTGCATCGAATAGATCACGCCGCGAATCTTCCACGCCTCTGCAGCGTAGCTCTCTCCTGTATTGCGGGGCCCGCCGCCTTCCGGCTGGGCTGGCAGCAAGGGCAGGATATCCACCGCCTCGGCATCGATCCGCGCGCGGATGCGCTGAGTCAATTGCAGGATCGCGCGGCGATAAGTGTCCCATTGGTCCGCCTTGGGGAAACCATGCCATCGCGCTACGTGCTCGCGGAAGTCGCGGACCAGCGCCGAAGTCGCCGCGCTGGCCGCCGCGGCCTGCTGCTGGGCTTCGATTCGGCTATCGCGCATCATCGGGCCGAACACGTTCAATTCCATCTCGGCGAAGTGGATCAGCAGGTCGCGGGTGAAGGCCCAGCGATGGTCGGCCAGCCCATCGACCTGTGCCGGATGCGCGCCAGCGACCAGCATCTCGAACGTCTCGAGATTGCGCAAGATGCGGCCGTGACGGATAAACAACTGGTCGAAGGGCATTGCTAATCTCCTTGCCCCCATTTGCGCGAGGATGGCTTTTTCCACGTGAATGTGGGCCTCAGGAAAAGGCCGGATTGGGGTCCGCACGGAAATATGCCAGTCCCTGCAACGCGATAGTTGCACTTTGATGCAAATTAAGGCGTGCCCCAAGGCATGCGCTATGCCAGCATCAAGCTAAGTGTCTAACCGTCAAAGAAAGTTTGGGGGCGATTTGAACACCGGGGGCGAAGGCCATGATTTGTTCGCCATCGCGCCTGGCGCGGGGGCCATGGGCGCCGCTGTGTTCGCGTACGACTGGGCGTCAACCCCGCTCGGGCGGATCGAGACCTGGCCGCCAGAGCTGCGCTCGGCCGTATGCCTCGTGCTCGAATCGCGCTTTCCTCAGGCCTTGGTCTGGGGGCCGCATTTGGTTACCATCTATAACGATGCATTCGCGCCCATCCTGCGGGCGAAGCCTGATACATTGGGCCGTAACTTTGCAGTGATCTGGGCGGAGGTCTGGGGGCAACTCAGCCCGCTCGTCGACCGCGCGTTTGCCGGCAAGTCCACCTTTATCGAGGATCATGCCCTCGAACTGGAGCGCGGCGGTGAGCGCGAAACCGCGTGGTTCACCTTCTGCTTCTCTCCGGTGCGGCTCGCCGACGGCACGGTTGCCGGCATGCTCGACACGGTGATCGAGACCACCGAGGCAGTTCGTGCCCGCCAGACTGCTGAAGTGCTTCGGGACGAACTCGCCCATCGCCTGAAGAACACCATGGCGATGGTGCAGTCGATTGCGCAGCGTACCCTGCGCGACGTTACCGAGCGCGACGCAGTAGAGGCGTTTCACAAGCGCATTGTCGCGCTGGGTCGCGCGCACGACGCGCTTGCGCAGGGCAGCTGGCAGAACGCTTCGCTCGCAACCCTTGCGGAGGCCCTGCTTGCGACGCACGGCGAGCGCTTCGACGTCTCGGGACCGGCGATCGCGCTCGGCTCATCGGCGGCGCTGCGCCTGTCGCTGATCCTCCACGAACTCGCCACCAACGCCACCAAATATGGCGCCCTCTCGATACCGGAGGGCCGCGTGGCGCTGCACTGGCACATCGAGCCGAGCGCCAAGGGCGAGATGCTGGCGCTGTGCTGGCGCGAACGGGTCGGCCCGCCGGTCGATCCGCCGAGGCGCACTGGCTTCGGCACGCGGCTGATCGACATGGGCCTGATGGGCGGCGGTCGGGTCGAACGCCGCTATCCCCCCAGCGGAGTCGAAGTCGACCTGCGGGTTCCGCTGGCCGACCTCGACGAGCGCTAGGCTTAGCGGCAGCGAACCTGCTGGTTGTTGCGATCGACCGAACTGCCGAGCGCGCCGCCGGCTACGGCGCCGAGCAGGGTGCCAACGGTGCGCGAACGCCCGCCCGCGATGATGTTGCCGAACAGCCCGCCCGCGGCGGCGCCGACGATCAGGCCGGTCGTGCCATCCGAACGACGGCAATAATAGCGGCCGTCATTACCGCGATAGACGCGGTCGTCCTGGGTGAGCACGCGCTCCTGGTAGTTGCCGGAACGGTAATCGCGCGAGGCGTCGTAATATTCGTCGTCGCGCGGGTCGTTATAGCCGGTCTGGGGCGGACGATTGTCATAGCCGGGGCGATTGTCATAGCCACCGCGCGAGCGGAACTGGCGATAGCGCTCGAGCGCAGCCTGGAAGCTTTCATATTCGGTATCGAAACGCCGCTGCGCAGCGTCGAAGCGCGCCTCCTCGTCCTGCGCGCCGCCATTGTAGCGCGCCGTGGAGGATTGCGCCGAGGCCGGAGCGGCAGTGGCGACGGTGAAGGTGGCCGCGGCGGCAAGCGCGGCGAGCGAAAGGCGTTTCATGTGGCAGCTCTCCTGAAACAGGTTAGACATGGAGACCGATGGGGGCCACAAGAGTTCCCCCATCCGCGGTGAAAGTCGATCTGGCAGCGTTACGATGAACGCGGGGTGACGCGGATGCACACTTCGCCTTTTGAGACACGCCGCTGGTCGATCGGCTCTTGCTGCAACGCAACATAATTGCGAAAGCGAGGGGATGAAGTTGAGTCTCGAACCCGATCCTGCCGCATCCGCCAACGCCGTGCCCATGGCGCTCGAGGCGATCGTCCGCCTGCGCTGCCTCTCGGCGACTTACAACCGCACCCGGATGATCCTGGCACCGCACGTGCTCTACAGCCGCGGCGACGCGCTTTACATCGACGGCGTCGTCATCGTGCGCGAAGGCATGATCCCGCGCGAGGAGAAAGTGGGCACCTTCAAGCTCGACGGCTTGAAGGACCTGACCCTGCTCGAACGCGAATTCACGATCAGCGCGCTGTTCGATCCCACCCTCGAGAAATATCAGGGCGTGACGCTGATGCAGGTCGAACCTGCAGCCGGCTGAAGCACTATTCGCTTACGCTCACGAAACTATCCATCACCCGCTTCCGCCCGGCGACTTCGAAGTCGATCTCCAGCTTGTTGCCTTCGATCTCGGCGATCATGCCATAGCCGAATTTTTGGTGAAACACGCGCTGGCCCAGCGACAGGTCCGCGCGGGGCTTGGCGCCGAAGCTCACTGCCGACGCCCGGCTTTCCAGCACGCGCGCGGGTTCGCGGGTGAAGGTGCGCGCGGTGAAGCCGCCGCTGGGGTTCTTGGCGTCGATGCCCGCAGCGCGCTGCCAGCCCGGGCCACGGCCGGTGCCACGGGCAACGTCGGCGAAGGGGTCGGAGCGCTCGGACCAATTGGCGCGCCACAGGCTCTCGCCGCCCGACATCGTGCTTTCCTGGTCGACATGCTCGGCGGGCAGTTCGGCGACGAAGCGGCTGGGCAGTGACGAGGTCCACTGGCCATAGATGCGGCGATTGGCGGCGTGGAGGATCGTGGCGAGCCGCCGCGCACGGGTGATCGCAACATAAGCGAGGCGGCGCTCCTCCTCGAGGCTGGCGAGCCCGCCTTCGTCGAGCGCGCGTTGCGAGGGGAAGATGCCTTCTTCCCAGCCGACCAGAAACACGGTGTCGTATTCCAGCCCCTTGGCGGCGTGGATCGTCATGATCGTGACCTTGGGCTCCTCGGCAGCACCCTCATTGTCCATCACCAGGCTGACATGCTCGAGGAACGCGGTGAGGCTCTCATATTCCTCCATCGCGCGGACGAGTTCGTTGAGATTTTCGAGGCGCCCGGCAGCCTCGGCGGTGCGATCGGCCTGCCACATTGCAGTGTAGCCGCTCTCGTCGAGGATGATGCGGGCAAGCTCGGGATGGGGAAGGGTGTCGCCCATCGAGCGCCAGCGGGCGATGTCGCCGATCAGAGTGCCCAGGCTGCGGCGGGCCTGGGGTGTCAGTTCATCGGTGTCGAGGATGCGCGCGCCGGCATGGGTGAGCGGCAGGCCCTCCGCGCGCGCATATTGGTGGACCTTGGCCAGCGCCTTGTCGCCGAGGCCGCGCTTGGGGACGTTGACGATGCGCTCGAAGGCGAGATCGTCGGAGGGTTGGGCGACGACGCGCAGATAGGCGAGCGCGTCGCGGATTTCCTGGCGCTCGTAGAAGCGGAAGCCGCCGATGATGCGATAGGGCATGCCGATCGCGATGAAGCGGTCTTCGAATTCGCGGGTCTGGTGCTGGGCGCGAACCAGGATGGCGACATCGTCGAGGCTGGTGCCGCCGCGCTGCAGGCTCTCGATCTCCTCGCCGACGCGGCGCGCCTCTTCGGGGCCGTCCCATATGCCGAGCACCTTGACCTTCTCGCCGGCGTCCTTCTCGGTCCACAAGGTCTTGCCGAGGCGGCCGCCATTGTTGGCGATCACGCCCGAGGCGGCGGCGAGGATGTGCGGGGTGGAGCGATAATTCTGCTCGAGCCGGATCACCTTGGCGCCGGGGAAGTCGCGCTCGAACTTGAGGATGTTCTCCACCTGCGCGCCGCGCCACGAATAGATCGACTGGTCGTCATCGCCGACGCAACACAGATTCTTGCGCTCCTGGGCGAGCAGGCGAAGCCAGAGATACTGGACGCTGTTGGTGTCCTGATATTCGTCGACCATGATGTAGCGGAAGCGCTGCTGATACGTCTGGAGCACGTCGCGGTGGGTCTTTAGGATCACCAGCATGTGGAGTAGCAGGTCGCCGAAATCGCACGCGTTGAGCGTGCGCAGGCGATCCTGATACGCCGCGTACATCGCCTGGCCGCGGCCATTGGCGTAGAGCTCGGACTCGCCGGCATCAAGGTCCTTGGGCGTGAGGCCCTTGTTCTTCCAGCCGTCGATCAATCCGGCCAGTGCGCGTGCGGGCCAGCGCTTTTCGTCGAGATCGGCGGCGGTGATAAGCTGCTTCAACAGGCGCAACTGGTCGTCGGTGTCGAGGATGGTGAAGTTGCTCTGCAGCCCGACGAGTTCCGCGTGGCGGCGGAGCATCTTGGCGCCGATCGCATGGAAGGTGCCGAGCCACGGCATTCCCTCGACTGCCTCGCCGACTAGCCGGCCGACGCGCTCGCGCATTTCGCGCGCGGCCTTGTTGGTGAAGGTGACCGACAGGATCTCGCTGGGATAGGCCTTCCGCGTGAACAGCAGGTGCGCGAGCCGGGCGGTGAGCGCCGCGGTCTTGCCGGTGCCCGCGCCGGCGAGGACGAGCACCGGACCCTCGGTGGTCAGCACAGCTTCGCGCTGGGGTTCGTTCAGGCCCCGCAGATAGGGGGCGTCGTCAAGGGCGGGCGCGGGAAGACTCATGGCGAACAGTTAGAGAACGCGCGCGGCTCGGGCAAGCGCTGAAGGCGAGCCGAGCGGGAAGTCCTGCGCATGCGGAAGCTAGCCTATTCGTTCCGGAAACGTAATTATAAAGAAGAACGTCGAGTTGTCGGATAGTTCATTTCAACAGCGTTGCATTCGAAGGGAAATGGCATGAAGAGAAGCGGACTGCAATTCGATAACCATATGACATCACCTGCAATTCATGGTCAAATCATCTACCAGACGAAAGATATTTCTTATAACCAGTTCAAAAGCTTCTTCACGACGCCCCATGAGAATGTCGGGACGGACTCGAGCAGCGTTTGGGGAGACATGGACCTCCCGATGCATAAGTTCACCGACGCCGTCGTTGATTTCGAAGACGGCAAGGGAACCGGGGAAGTCGAATATCAGATAAGCTTCGGCAATGGCGACACGGTCGCGTTCAGCGGCGTCACCGATGCAGTGCTCCGCCATATCGATCCGCCGCAATGGCTGCCGGTCTATTATCCGAGCGGGCCTTCGCCAGTTACGGCAATTGGCGTGTTCCGCTGGACCCGCCACGATCCGGCCATCACCAAAGTCTATCCCGATGGCCTGGTGACCTACACCCTGACCGACGTCACGAGCACCCAGCGCTGGATGAGCGTCACAACCAAGCCCGACACCACGCCGCTCAACCAGTTCACGCTGCCCGGCACGCACGACACCGGCACCTCGGAGATGGGCGAGACCTCGCAGTGCCAGACGATGACGCTGGCGGAGCAACTGTGTCGCGGCATCCGCTTCATCGACATCCGGCTCGAACCGGTGTGGAACAGCGCGAAGAACCGATACGACCTGCGAATCTATCACGGCACGTCGGGCAGCGACTTCACATTTGCAGACGACATCATTGAAGTGTGCCGGGTGTTCCTCTTGCGCAACCCCAGCGAGACGATCGTCATGCTGGTCAACCGCAACTATAATCCGTTCAACTCCGTCCCCGACAAGGACTTCGACGCCGCCGCCAATGCGATCTTCGCGCAATATGCCAAGCAATATCCCGACCTGTTCCTCAACGGGCCGAGCATGCCGAGCCTGGCGGGTGCGCGAACCCATATCGTGCTCGTCACTCGGCACGCCAATCTGCCCGGGATCGACTGTTCGTCGGGATGGCCCGAGGATACGACCGGATCGCTGGTCACTCCGGACGGTCTGACGCTGGAGATCCAGGACGTCTACAAGTTCGGCGGCTCGACGAGCTCGCTGCAGAGGAAGATCGACACCAAATGGGGCCTGGTGCGGGACTATCTCGACAAGGGCCTAAAACCGCCCAGTTCGACGGCAACCTGGCTGGTCAATTATGCGAGCGCGACCGGCGATCCCGGGAGCCAAAGCCCGATCGACTTCGCCGAGGGCAATGGCGGAACCGGAGTGAACACCTATCTGCACGCCTATCTGAGCCAGAACCCCAGGGGCGGCTATGGCGCGGTGATAATGGATTTCCCCGAATATCCCGCCGACCACGCGCTCATACGCATGCTGATCGACAGCAATAATTGACGTTGGCGGCCGGCGGGGAGCGCATCCTCGCCGGCTTGTCCGCGCGCTCCCGCTTGGCTTCGGGCGACCGATGCGCATATGGGCGTCGACAGGCCCGAGTGGAGGAACACATGCATTGGCGGAACCGGAAATTGCGGCTGGCGATAGTGCTCGCAATCGCGGTGTTTGCCGGCTTCTATGCGTGGCGCACCGGCCAGACCGAGAATGCCAAACCCCAGTGCGAGCCTGGCCGGCACGAGGAGAAGGACGCCAGCGGCAAGGTGGTCAAGATCACCAACACCACCTGCTTTTCGTGAGTCGCGCCGCCGAGCTGTAACGCGCCTGTCATCAGGCTGTCACACGCGACGGCCAGAGCCGCGTCCATCATGGCCACGCTCGCAATGGACCAGGCTCCGACGGCCGAAACGCCTCGGAGCCCGCAATTCGACTATAACACCCACCCCCTCGCCAAGCTGCTGTTCGCAGTCATCGTCGCGGCCGGGCTGGTGTTTGCCGGGTGGAGCGTGCTCACCGACACTCGCGGCGTGGGCGAGGAGCTCGCCCTGGGGGTGTTCGCCTTTCTCGGGCTGGCACTGCTGATCGCGCTCGGCTTCGAGTTCGTGAACGGCTTTCACGATACCGCCAACGCCGTCGCGACGGTGATCTACACCAACTCGATGCCCGCGCATCTCGCCGTGGTGTGGTCGGGCTTCTTCAATTTCCTGGGCGTGATGCTGTCGTCGGGCGCCGTCGCCTATTCGATCATCACCTTGCTGCCGGTCGACCTGATCCTCAATGTCGGCTCGGCCTCGGGGTTCGCGATGATCTTCGCGCTGCTGCTCGCGGCGGTGATCTGGAACCTGGCGACCTGGTATGTCGGGCTCCCCAATTCGTCGTCGCACACGCTGATCGGCTCGGTGCTCGGCGTCGGGCTTGCGAACCAGCTGATCCAGGCCGGATCGCGCGGCGGCACCGCCGGGGTAGACTGGGGCCAGGCGCAAAAGGTGCTCACCGGGCTGTGGATGGCGCCGCTGATCGGCTTTTTCGCCGCGCTGCTGTTGCTCTATGTGATGCGAATGGTGCTGCGCAGCCCCAAGCTGTACCAGGCCCCCGAAGGCGATGCGCCGCCGCCACGCGGCATTCGCGCGCTGCTGATCTTCACCTGCACCGCGGTCTCGTTCAGCCATGGCTCGAACGATGGCCAGAAGGGCATGGGGCTGATCATGCTGATCCTGATCGGCTGCGCGCCCACTGCATACGCCCTCAACCGCACACTGCCGGAAAGCGCGACGCCTGCCTTCGTCCAGACCGCCAATATCGCGACCGCGACGTTCGATGCACGCAGCGGCGGGATCGAACTGCCGGTCGAGCAGGCCCGCGGGGTGCTGACCAACGCCCTGCAGCAGCGCAAGGCCGAGGGACCGGAGGTCTTCGCAGCGCTCGAAAGCGTCTCGCGCGACCTCACAGACCGCGTCGCCAGCTATGGCTCGCTAAGCAAAGTCCCCGCCGAGGCCACGTCGAACGTGCGCAACGACATGTATCTCGTGCTCGATACGACGCGCCTTGCGACCAAGAAGCCCGACGGGTTCCAGCCAACCGAGATCCAGGCGCTCAAGGACTATCAGGCGAGCCTGGAGAAGGGCACGCGCTTCATCCCACTCTGGGTGAAGATCGTCGTCGCGCTGGCGCTCGGGCTCGGCACGATGATCGGCTGGAAGCGGATCGTCGTGACCGTCGGCGAGAAGATCGGCAAGCAGCACATGACCTATGGCATGGGCGCCTCAGCCGAACTGGTCGCGGCGGGAACGATCCTGGCGGCGGACCGCTTCGGGCTGCCGGTCTCGACCACCCACATCCTGTCGAGCGGTGTCGCCGGCGCCTCGGTGGCGAGCGGATCGGGGCTGCAGGCGCGTACCGTACGCAACCTTGCGCTCGCCTGGCTGCTCACGCTGCCCGCGGCGATGGCGCTTTCGGGCGGGCTCTATTGGGTGATGCTCAACGCCGTGCGGGTGTTCGGGCTCTAAGCGCCTGGGATGCGCTGCGAAACAAGGCCGCGCTAGAGGTCCGTCTTCTCGATCGCGTGGGCCGCGACCTTCAGGCTCGACTTGAGGCCGTGCGCGTCGGCGCGCAGATCGGACTTCACATGGTCCATCGGGTTCCAGACCGCGACGAGCGCGCCCATTGCGAGCGCGAAGATCAGCGCCACCAGAAAGCGCCGCGTTGCCGATTGCCGCATCGCCCGACTCCCTTGTCCCGTGCGTGAGCCTGGCGTTTCGATACAGCGCCGAAACTGTCGCAGTGATGAATGGCCTTGCTCCCGGGCGCCGGGCTCCCGCATAGCCGCGCGACAGGAGAAGCCCGTGAATCACGCCCCCGCCACCGCCTCGCATCGCCGCATCCTGTTCGCGAGCTTGGTCGGCACCTCGGTCGAATTCTACGATTTCTATATCTACGCCACTGCCGCGGCGCTGGTGTTCGGGCCGCTATTCTTCCCGGCAGGCGATCCCTCGATCCAGCTGCTCGCTTCCTATGCCAGCCTTGCCGTCGCTTTCGTCGCGCGGCCGGTGGGCGCCTGGGTGTTCGGCCATTATGGCGACCGGATCGGGCGCAAATCGACGCTGGTTGCCAGCCTGATGCTGATGGGCGGATCGACGCTGCTGGTCGCCTTTCTGCCGACCTATGCCACTGCGGGCATCTGGGCGCCGGTGCTGCTGTGCGTGCTGCGCTTCGGCCAGGGCTTTGGCCTTGGCGGCGAATGGGGCGGGGCGGCGCTGCTCGCCGTGGAGAACGCGCCCGAGGGGTGGCGCGGCCGCTACGGCATGGTGCCGCAGCTCGGCGCGCCGATCGGCTTCATCGCCGCCAATGGCCTGTTCTTGCTCCTCGGACTGTGGATGAGCCCGGCCGATTTCCTCGCCTGGGGCTGGCGCATTCCGTTCGTACTGTCGATCGTGCTGGTCGGGCTCGGGCTGTGGGTCCGCCTCAAGATCGCCGAGACGCCGGCATTCGCACAGGTGCTCGAGGAGGGCCCGCCGCCGGCGGTGCCCATGGGGGAGCTGCTGCGCGACCATCTGGGCGCGGCGATCGGCGGCACCTTCGGCGCGGTGGCCTGCTTCGCGGTCTATTACATCGCGACCGCCTTCGCGCTCGGCTATGCCACGACTACGCTGAAGATCGACCGTGAAGTGATGCTAGGCATCCAGCTCGGTTCGATCCTGTTCATGGCCGTGGGGATCACGCTGGCGGGCATCTGGTCGGACCGGACGAGTCCCGCGAGGGTGCTGACCTGGGGATGCGTCTGCGCCGTGGTGGCGGGGCTCATCCTCGCGCCGGGACTCGGCTCGGGATCGCTCGGCTGGATCTTCGCCAGCCTGGCCTTCGCGCTGTTCGTGATGGGCTTCGTCTACGGCCCGCTCGGCGCCTGGCTGCCGAGCCTCTATCCGGCGCGGGTGCGCTATACGGGCGTCAGCCTGGCGTTCAATCTCGCCGGGATCCTCGGCGGCGGGTTGACCCCGGTGGTGGCCCAGGCGCTCGCGCAACGCGGCGGGTTGACGCCGGTCGGGCTGTATCTTGCCGGCGCTTCGCTGCTCAGCCTGGTCGCGCTGCTGGTGCTGCGTGTCCGCGAACGCGCCCGGCCGGTGGTGCTGGAGCCTTAAGCCCCTACCATCCGGAGCAGCGTCAGCCGCGCCTTGCCATGCACCCGGCTGGTGTCGATCTCGAAGCCTGCCAGCTCGATTTCCTCGGCTTTCGCGGTCTCGATGCTGATCCAGGTCGCGGGACCGGTCCAGCCGAGTCGGCCAAGCTTGTCCAGCGCGACCACGCCGGCGCCGGTGCCGTAAGGCGGGTCCATCATCAGCAAGTCGAGCGGCTTGGGCGCCGGGCCGAGCGCGAGCACCGATCCGGCGCGGACCTCGGCGCCGCTAGCACCGAGCTTCGCGATGTTGGTGCGCAGCGCGTCCAGCGCAGGCTTGTCCTGCTCCACGAACAGGCACGAGGCGGCGCCACGCGACAGCGCTTCGAGACCGAGCGCGCCCGAACCGGCAAACAGATCCGCCGCAGCAAGCCCTTCGAAGCTGCCAAGCCGGCTGGCGAGCATCGAGAACAGCGCTTCGCGGGTGCGATCGGCGGTGGGACGTGTGGCGTCGCCCTTGGGCGCGACGAGCGGGCGGCCACGCCACTGGCCGGCGATCACCCTCATTTGCGCGTCCTCGGCGGCCGGGCGGGCTTGCTCGGCTTGCCGCGCCCCCCAGCGGGACCGCGCGACGGGCGCTGCCCGCGCGGACGATCGACGATGTCGCCGGCGCGCGGCTCCTGCGTCTCGCGATGGGCCCGCGCGCGCTCGGCGCGGGCCGGGTTACCCGGCTTCAGCGTCTTGCGGGGACCGTCGCCCGCGTCGGGGCGCTTGTCAGGACGGGCCGCGCCGCGCGAAAAACGGGGAGGCTGGGCGGATGCCGAGGCTTCGGGACGCGCGCCGCGCGGCGTGAACCGCGCGGGCTTCTCTCCGGCGCCCTCCGGACGCTGGTCGGCGCGGGCACTGCCACGGCCGAAGCGAGCGCCCCGGTCGGGTGCGGCTTCGGCGCGCTCGCCGCGTGGCGCAAAGCGCGAAGGCCTCTCGCCGGCCGCCTCTGGGCGCTTGTCGCCGCGAGCAGCGCCGCGCCCGAAGCGCGCGGCGCTGTCCGGCGCGGCTTCGGCGCGTGGACCGCGTGGTGCGAAGCGCGACGGCCTCTCGGCTCCCTCGGTCCGCTTGGGCGCGGGCGTGGCGCGCGGGGTGAACCGCGGGCCTTGCTCGGGTGCCGGCGCGGCTTTGACCGGCGCGCGGCGGAGGCGGCGGTCGGGCTCGATCACCGGCTGCGGCTTGGGCGTCGCGACGACGCGTTCGCGCACCGAGAATTGCAGGTTCGACGCTGCCTTGCCGCCGCCCGGCTTGGACAGCACGGTGCGGAACGTCGAGAGATCGTTGTGCCGGATCTCGTCGACATCGCCGGGCGGCAGATCGCCGAGATAGAAGGGGCCATAGCGCGTGCGGATCAGGCGGCTCACCTCGAGCCCGAGATATTCGAGCACGCGCCGCACTTCGCGGTTCTTGCCTTCGGTCAGGGTCATCTCGATCCAGACGTTGGCGCCGGTGCGCCGCTCGATATTGGCGTTGATCGAGCCGTAGCGCACGCCTTCGATCTCGACGCCGAGCATCAGCTCCTCGAGCTGGGGCTGGCTGACCTGGCCATAGGCGCGGGCACGATAGCTGCGTTCGACGCCGGTGGCCGGCAGCTCGAGCTCGCGCTTGAGTTCGCCGTCGGTGGTAAGCAGCAGCAGCCCCTCGGTGTTCAAATCAAGCCGCCCGACCGGCATCACCCGCGGCAACCCGGGCGGCAAACGATCGTAAATGGTCGGGCGACCGGTGAAGTCGCGCTCCGCGGTGAGCAGCCCGGCGGCCTTGTGATAGCGAAACAGGCGCGCAGGCTCGGCATCGGCGACGGGATTGCCGTCGACGGTGACGCCGTGGAGCGAGGTGAGTGTCGTCGCCGGGGTGTCGAGCGTCTGGCCGTCGATGGCGATACGGCCGTCGGCGATCATGCGCTCGATTTCGCGGCGCGACGCGATTCCGGCACGGGCGAGCAGCTTCGCGATGCGCTGCGGTTCATTGGGCTTGGATGGGGGCACTGCGGCGATATAGCGATTATGCCGGGCGGGGCAAAAATTATTGCGGCGCTGAAAGGGTTTTCGCGCGTTAGCGCTGCGGGGGCGAGGTGCAACCCCGCGAGTTGGGTCGAGAAATCAAGCGATGCTGTTCGGGAAGAAGAAGCGGTTGATCGAGCGGGTGCTGGTGGTCGAGGACGAGCCGCT
Organism: Sphingomonas sp. MMS12-HWE2-04; assembly: GCF_044881185.1. GTDB lineage: Bacteria > Pseudomonadota > Alphaproteobacteria > Sphingomonadales > Sphingomonadaceae > Sphingomonas. The sequence goes on from NZ_CP173254.1 coordinate 1,725,351, forward strand.
GGTGGCGTTCGATACCGAGCATTTCCTGATCGGCGAAGGGTTCCACATCGTCGGCACGGTCAATTCGGTGACCTCCGCACTCGCGGCGCTGAGCGAGGCCGAGGCGATCGACCTGCTCCTTGTCGACGTCCATCTGTCCGACGGCAGCGGGGTGGAAGTGGCGCGCGCGGCGCGCGGGCGCGGCATCCATGTCCTGTTCGTGACCGGCCATCTGCCCGAGGAAGCGCGCGCGCTGGGCTCGGGATGCCTCTCCAAACCCTATCCGCAGCGCGACCTGCTCACCGCAATCGCTGCGATCGAGCGGATCATCGAGGGCGCGAAGCCGCCCCGTCGATTGCCGAGCAGCTTCAGTCTGTTCGCTAATCCGGCCTGAGGGTCAGCGCAAAAAGGGTGTGAGGATCGCGGCCCATAGCAGGAGCGAGGTGGGGGCGGCGAGCAGGATGCCGGTGAGCGGCGGCATGCGGCCATCGCTGGTGGCTTCAAGCAGGTGCACAGGGGGCTGGGGCAGCGCCATGACGTCAGTGCCAGAACAGCGTGAGGACAACGAAGACCCAGGCTAGCATCGCGAACGACACCGTCACCCGCGCGGCGACTTCGGGGATCTCGATCGGATGGGCGTAATCGACAGGAGTGAGCGGGGTCATCGGATTTGGTCCTGGATAAGCTATTTCATTGTAGTGCGATGATACCGGCCCGGCAGGGGTTCGTCGCTCCGGAGAAGTTCGTATTGCGGTCTTTCCGGGGGTGTCTGCCACCCGGTGGCTATCCTTCCGCGCGTTTTCGGCTAGTTTCCGCCGCATGCCGGGAGGGACAGACGAGACTATGACCGATACGCGCGCGACGAGTGGCTGGCTCGCGAGCATCAGACCCTATGTCGAAAAGGAGCCGCTCGCGGCGTTCGCGCTCGGCATCTCCTCGGGCTTTCCCTATGCGATGATCGGCGCGACGCTGACCTCGCGGCTGGCGCAGAGCGGGATCGAGAAGAAGACAATCACGGCGTTCACGCTGGCCTTCCTCGTCTATAATCTGAAGCCGCTCTGGGCCTGGGTGGTCGATGGCGTGCGGTTGCCGGGCCTCGGGCGGCTGGGCCAGCGCGTCTCGTGGCTGGTGTTCGCCGGCGCGCTGGTTATCGCAGCGGTGATCAATCTTGCGTTGGTCGATCCGGCGGCGAGCATCTCGGCGACGGTGACGGCGGCGATCCTGGTCGGCCTTGCCGGCGCGACCTTCGATATCGTGATCGACGCCTATCGCATCGAGACGCTCCAGCCGCGCCAGATGGGCGTGGGCTCTGGGATGACCCAATATGGCTGGCGGATCGGCTCGGTCGCCGCGGGCGCGCTGGCGCTGGTGCTGGCTGCACGGATGGGCTGGACCGTCGCCTATCTCGCCTGCGCGGCGTTCGCGCTGCCGGCGATGCTCACCGGGCTGCTGCTCGGCGAGCCAAAGCGCCACCGCGAACCGACCGGGCGGCGCGGGCTTGGCGAAATCGGCGCCTCGATCGTCGGGCCGTTCCTCGAATTCTTCCGCCGTGAAGGCGCGTTGCTGGTCCTGCTGTTCATCCTGATCCACAAGATCGGCGACACCCTGGGCCAGCTCGTCGTGCGGCTGCTGTTCAACGACATGGGCTTCACCAACGACGAGATCGCGGTCTACGATGTCGGCGTCGGCTTCTGGACCTATCTGATCGGCATCTTCGTCGGCGGCGTTCTCTATGCGCGGCTGGGGATGAAGCGATCGGTGCTGATCTCTTTGATCCTGATGGCGATCTCGAACGCCAGCTTCGCGGCGCTGGCCGCGGCCGGGCACAGCAATCTCGGCATGGCCGGCGCGATCGGCTTCGAGAATTTCGCCAGCGGCATCGGCGGCGTCACTGTGATCGCCTATTTCGCCGCGCTGACCGATTTGCGTTACACCGCGGCGCAATATGCGCTGATTTCTGCCGGCGCCAGCGTGGTCGGCCGGGTGCTGACCGGCACGACGGCGGGCGCGATGGTCGAGGCCATGGGCTATGTCGATTATTACCTGCTGACCACCGTGGTCGCGCTCCCGGGCGTGGTGCTGTTCTGGTGGATGATGCGCACCGGGCTGGTCGACCGTTCGATCGGCACGGCCGGCAAGATCGGCGAAGGAGACGCGCGCGACGGCGAGGCGGCGGCCTGATGCCCTATCTGCTGGTGATCGGGCTGCAGGTGGCGTGCGTGGTCCATCTGATGCGCACCGGGCGCAATCCGTTGTGGCTGACCGCGCTGATCTTCCTGCCGGTGGTGAGTGCGCTCGCCTATTTCGTCGTCGAAATCCTGCCCGGGCTCGGCACCAACCGCCACGTCCGCACCGTCCGCGCCAAGGCGATCGACCGGCTCGATCCCGAGCGCGAACTGCGCAGCGCCCGCGACGCGCTCGATTTGGCCGATACCGCTGCGAACCGGTTGCGGCTCGGCGATGCGCTCGCTGCGCTGGGGCGGCACCACGATGCCGTGCCGCTCTACCGCGAGAGCATCGCGATGACTCCCGGCGAGCCCGACCTGCGCAGCCAGGGCAAGCTTGCGCTGTCGCTATTCGAGTGCGGCGATGCGGCCGAGGCGCTGGCGCTGATCGATGCGATCCCGGCGCCGCTGGGCCAAAGCGAGCGCGATCGCCAGACGCTGCTGCGCGCGCGCATCCTCGATCATCTCGGGCGCAAGCAGGAGGCGCTCAACCTCTATGCCGATATCGTCACACGCGTCCCCGGCGAGGAGGCGCGCTGCCGCTACGCCGCGCTGCTGATCGAGCAGGGGCGCGAGCGCAAGGCGCTGGCGGTGCTCGAGGAAGTCGAGGCGCGGATGCGGCGGCTGGACCGCCAGCAGCGCGCAGCCGATGCGGGCATGTATCGTTGGGCCATGGAAGCGCTCGCCGGATTGCGGGCAAAGGGAGTGCAATGAAGCGCTGGATCATCGCATTGGTCGTGCTGCTGGCAGCGCTGGCGGGCGGCTGGGCTTGGGGTTCGCCCTATCTGACGCTGTTCCAGCTCAAGCGGGAAGCGGACGCCAACGATCTCGAGGCGATTTCCGCGCGGGTCGAATTCCCGTCGGTGCGCCGGAGCCTGAAGAGCGAACTGCGCAATCGGCTTGGCCATGGCGACGATGCCGGCCTTGGGGCGATCGGCGCGGCGATTGCCGAGCGACTGTCCGACCCGATCGTCGACACCTTGGTGACGCCCGAGGGGATGCGCACCGTCTTCGCGTCGGCGAGCGTCGCGCAGGCGGCGCAGCCGCGTCCGCTCGAGACCAACGCCAAGCAGATGCACGTGCGGCGCGAGGCGTTCGGCCGCTTTGCGCTCACCCCCGATAGCGGGCGCGGGCCCGAGCTGATCTTCGAATTGCGCGGGCTGAGTTGGATGGTCACCGGGGTGCGGCTGCCCGCAGGCGCTCCGCTCTAGGCGACCTCGAGGGGGAGGGCCATGTCGGCAAAAGCATAAGCCAGAGCCTGCGCGGTCGCAGCGACCGAGCTCGCGTCGCGAATGCCGAGCAGGTCCGCGAACAGCATCGTCGCCGAGGCGGGGTTGAGCCGGACGCGCGCCATCGCATCGAGCAGCGCCAATTCGGCGCCGGTAATCCGCGGGCAGCACCAGGGCGCGATCTGGATCGGCCCGGCCGCTGCCGCCGACATCTCCGCCATCAGTGCGCGCAGCAGCACCAGTGGGCGCTGGAAGCCCTTGCCGAATGCGGTGACGAAGGCATGCCCCACGCAGGCGTCGTGAAGCCCGTGCGCACCCATCTGCCGGATTCCGAACAGCAGCAGCCGTGCGCCGGGATCCTCGGGCTGCAGCGCCGGGAGAGCGGCGGTTAGGGTCTGGGTGGACATCATCGACTCCCGCTGGGGTGGTCGGGCAAGTCTCGCTGCTTCGCTATTGCAAGTCAATCGCAATAGATCGCGCTAAGCGCTCGATTGGGCGCTAACGCACGCGCATGTCGCAAGCCTATGAATTCGCAGCGAAGCTTCGCGGTCCACTTGGGTTCGGCAAAGCGGGGTAGTCCGGACTAGCGCGGCAGCTCGCCATTGGCCGCAAGCACCGTGCCTGCAAGGTAGAGCGAGCCCAGGATCAGCACCACTGCCGGCGTCTCCGCGGCGCGGGCCGCAATCCGGGCGAGCGCGGTCGGGACATCGGGCGCGGTCTCGCTGATCGCGACGCCGTGTGCGCGCGCCGATTCGGCAAGGGCGGCCGGCGCGTGATGGCCATGCCCCGCGACCGGAACGCCGACAAAGGAGGCGGCAAGCGGCGCAAAGCGCGCCAGCATCGTCTCGGCATCCTTGTTGTCGAGTATGCCGAGGATCAGGTGAAGCGGCCGGCCCGCGGCTTCCTTGGCGATCGCGGCGCTGACGGCGTCGGCGGCATTGGCATTATGCCCGCCGTCGAGCCAGAGCGCAGTGCCGGGCGGGAGAAGCGCAGTCAGCGGTCCCTCGCCGAGCCGCTGCATGCGCGCGGGCCAGCGCGCGTCGCGGGCGGCCGCGGCGAAGGCCGAGTTGGGAAGTACGATGCTCTCCTGGTGGCGCAGCGTAGCGATCGCCAGCGCGAGATTGGCAGGCTGGTGCGAACCGGCGAGGACGGGAAGCGGGGTTTCGAGGCTGCCCAGAGCGTCGCGATAGAGCAGCGCGTCGTTCTCGATCGTGTAGGACCATGCCTCGCCCTCGCTGCGGACCGTCGCGCCGGCGGCGTCGGCCGCTGCGCGGACGATCGAAGCGATCTCGGGCGGATAGGCCATCGTGACCAGCGGCCGGCCGGGCTTGGCGATGCCGGCCTTTTCGGCGGCGATCTGCCCCAGCGTGTCGCCCAGAAACGCCTGGTGATCGATACCGAGCTGCGCAATCGCCGTCGCGGCGGGATCGGCGATGACATTGGTCGCGTCGAGACGCCCGCCTAGCCCGACTTCGAGGATCAGCGCATCCGCCGGCACCCGTGCAAAGGCGAGGAAAGCGGCGGCGGTGGTGACTTCGAAGAAGCTAGCGCCGATATCGCCGCCGGCATCGAGCACTTCCGCGAGCAGCGGGGCGAGGACCGCATCCTCGATCAGGCTGCCGGCAAGGCGGATGCGCTCGTTGAAGCGGACGAGGTGCGGGCTCGAATAGACATGGGCCGTGTGCCCCGCCGCCTCGATCGCGGCGCGCAGGAACGCGCAGGTCGACCCCTTGCCGTTGGTCCCGGCGATATGGAACACCGGCGGCAGCCGCAGTTGCGGATTCCCGACGCGATCGAGTAGCCGGGTGATGCGTTCGAGCCCGAGGATGTCGGCGCCCGGCGAGAGCAGGGTCAGCCGATCGAGTTGGCGCTGGACTGCGGGATCGGTGGAGGTGGCGAAATCCATTAAAGCCCCTCCCTTTCAAGGGAGAGGTTGGGGGCGGGTGCGCGCGTCTGCGCGCCCAAAAGACTCATTGCCGTCACCCTCGTCAAAATAACGACGGCCGAGGCAGCCGCCTCCGCCCGCCACACACCCACCTTGCCCCGCCCTTGAAAGGAGGGGTTAAATCAGTTCACGCCGCCACTTTTGCGGGGCAGAGCAGGCCGATCAGCCGGCCGAGAACGTCGCGCAGATCCTTGCGATGCTCGACCATGTCGACCAGCCCGTGCTCGCGATAATATTCGCTGGTCTGGAAGTCGTCGGGCAGCTTTTCGCGGATCGTGTTCTCGATCACGCGGCGGCCGGTGAAGGCCAGCGTCGCGCGCGGCTCGGCGATCTGGACGTCGCCGAGCATCGCATAGGCCGCCATCACGCCGCCCGAGGTCGGATCGGTCAGCACGACGATATAGGGCAGCCCGGCATCGTGAAGCATCTCGATCGCCACCGTGGTGCGCGGCATCTGCATCAGGCTGAGAATGCCCTCCTGCATGCGCGCGCCGCCCGAGGCAGTGAACACGATATAGGGCGTGCGCGCCGCGATCGCGGCCTCGACCCCGGCGATGAACGCCTCGCCCACCGCCTGGCCCATCGATCCGCCCATGAAGGCGAAGTCCTGGACGCCGATCACCACGCGGTGGCCCAGGATCGTGCCCTGCGCATTGAGAAACGCGTCGGGCTCGCCGGTCGCGGCACGCGCCGCCTTGAGCCGGGCTGGATAGGGCTTCTGGTCGCGAAACTTGAGCGGATCGTCGGCGACCTTCGGGCTCGACAGCACCGTGTAGCTGCCCGGATCGAACAGATATTGGAAACGCAGCGCCGGCCCGATGCGCTCATGATGATCGCAGGTCGGGCAGACATAGAGATTGTCCTCGAGCTCCTTGGAGAACACCATCGTCCCGCAACCCTTGCACTTGTGCCAGAGATTGTCGGGAGTCTCGCTGGTCTTGGTGGTGACATAGGCGAGGGCGTTGCGGACGCGGCTGATCCAGCTCATGCGACTTCCTTGCGGGCGGCGCCCAGCGCCGCGGATAGGGATTGGATATAGGTGCGGACCGCAGCAGGCGCATCGGCGCCGTGCTTGCCGACCAGCTCGACGATCGCCGAGCCGACGACGACGCCATCGGCCACGGCGCCGATCGCCGCTGCCTGTTCGGGGGTGCGCACGCCAAAGCCTACCGCGATCGGCAGGTCGGTCGCGGCCTTCAGCTTGGCGACAGCGTCCTCGATCGAGGCCTGCGCGGCTTGCTGGAGCCCGGTGATCCCGGCGACGGAAACATAATAGACGAAGCCCGATGCGCCATCGAGCACCGCGGGGAGCCGCGCGGCGTCGGTGGTCGGGGTGGCGAGCCGGATGACGTCGAGGCCATAGTCGCCGAACGGCGCCAGCGTGTCGGCCTCCTCGGGTGGGATATCGACGCAGATGATCCCGTCAACTCCGGCAGCCGCCGCCTTCCCCGCGAACGCCTCCGGGTTGGGGCGGGTCATCGTGTTGGCATAGCCCATCAGCACCAGCGGCACTGCCGGATGTCGGGCGCGGAACGCGGTGGCGATCGCGAACACATCGGCAGTGCGCGTGCCGGCCGCGAGGCTGCGAAGGTTGGCCGCCTGGATCGCGGGGCCGTCGGCCATCGGATCGGTGAACGGCATCCCGAGCTCGATCACATCGGCACCGCCTACGACAAGCGCGTCGAGGATCGCGGCACTGTCGCCCGGCGCGGGATCACCCGCCGTCACGAACGTGACCAGCGCCGCGCGTCCCGCATCGCGGGCGCGGGCGAAGGCGGTGGAAAGGCGGCTCATATAGCCCTCTCCCCTTCAGGGGAGAGGGTTGGGAGAGGGGCAAGCTGGATAAAGGCTTCCAACGTTGCGAGAACGCCCTCCAGGTTCGCCAGCACGTCGGAATTCGTAAACCGGATCACGCGATACCCTTGCTCTTCGAGATAGCGAGTTCGCGCCGCATCATATTTCTGCTGCCCCGCATGGCTATCTCCATCCACTTCAATCACGACCATCGGTCCGCGCGCGGCGAAATCGACGATGTAGTTTCCGATAACCTTCTGACGGCGAAACTTCACGCCTGAAAAGCGCTTTGCCCTCAGAGCGAGCCAGAGGCGCGTTTCCGGTTCGGAGGCGGTCGCCCGCATCGCTCGCGCTCTCTGCGTCAGAACCGGTTCTCGCAATCCCCCTCTCCCAACCCTCTCCCCTGAAGAGGAGAGGGCTCTATATCGCTACCCCCAGAGCATCGGCCACCGTGAAGATGTCCTTGTCGCCACGACCGCACAGGTTCGCCAGGATGACCTTGTCGCGCGGCATTTCGCGCGCAACCTTCGCCACCGCTGCAATGGCATGGCTGGGCTCGAGCGCGGGAATGATCCCTTCGGTCCGGCACAGCAGCTGGAACGCGTCCAGCGCCTCGGTGTCGGTCACGCTGGTATATCGTACGCGCCCGATGTCGCGCAGCCAGGCGTGCTCGGGCCCGATGCCGGGATAGTCGAGCCCTGCCGAGATCGAGTGCGCCTCCGTGATCTGGCCGTCCTCGTCCTGCAGCAGATAGGTGCGGTTGCCGTGCAGGATGCCCGGTTCGCCGCCGGCGAGGCTGGCCGCGTGCCGCTTGTCCAACCCTTCGCCCGCCGCCTCGACGCCCAGCATCTGGACATCGGCATCGTCGAGGAAAGGATGGAACAGCCCGATCGCGTTGCTGCCCCCGCCGATTGCCGCGACGAGCAGGTCGGGCAGTTTGCCGGTGCGGGTCAGCATCTGCGCGCGCGCTTCCTTGCCGATCACGCTTTGGAAATCGCGAACCAGCTCGGGATAAGGGTGCGGGCCAGCGGCGGTGCCAATGATGTAGAAGGTGTCGTGGACGTTCGCGACCCAGTCGCGCAGCCCCTCGTTCATCGCGTCCTTCAGCGTCGCCGCCCCGCTCGTCACCGGTATGACTTCAGCGCCGAGCAGCTTCATACGGAACACGTTGGGCTGCTGCCGCGCCACGTCGGTCGCGCCCATATAGATGACGCAGGGCAGGCCGAAGCGCGCGCATACCGTGGCGGTGGCCACGCCGTGCTGCCCGGCGCCGGTCTCGGCGATGATCCGCGTCTTGCCCATGCGCATCGCCAGCAGGATCTGGCCGATGCAATTGTTGATCTTGTGCGCGCCGGTATGGTTCAGCTCGTCGCGCTTGAACCAAATTTCGGCCCCCATGCCCTCGGGCGCGTTCTCGCGCAGCGCCTCGGTCAGCCGTTCCGCATAATAAAGCGGGCTCGGGCGCCCGACATAATGTTCGAGCAGGTCGTCGAACTGCGCTTGGAAGGCCGGATCGGCCTGCGCGGCGCGGTAATGGCGCTCCAGGTCGAGGACCAGCGGCATCAGCGTCTCGGCAACGAAGCGGCCACCGAACTGGCCGAAATGGCCGCGCTCGTCGGGCAGGTTGCGCAGTGAATTGGGCAAAGTGGCAGTGTCGGTCATAGGGGTCTCGCGAATTCGAAGGTGGTCGCTGGCTTCGGGCAAGCGATCAACGCCATCGAAATCCGACGCGGACAGGAGCGGAGAGCCTCAACATTGCGCCACCGCTTGGAGGAATGCCGCGATCTTGGCAACATCCTTGACGCCCGGCCCGCTTTCGACGCCCGAGGAGACGTCGACCAGCCGCGCGCCGGTGACCGCCACCGCCTCGCGGGCATTGCTGGCGTCGAGCCCGCCCGACAGCGCCCAGGGCAGCGGCTGGGGAATGTTCTCGAGCAGCTTCCAATCGAAACGCAGCCCCATGCCCCCGGGAAGGGCCGCGGCATCCGGCGTCTTGGCGTCATAGAGGATGCGATCCGCCGCGCCGCGATAGGCGGCGGCCGCGGCCAGATCGGCACGCGTCTTGACCGCGACCGCCGCCCAGACCGGCACGCGGGTCCGGATCGCGGCAGCGCGCTCGGGCGCAGTCTTGTGGAGTTGTGCGATCCGGATTCCGCTCGCCAGCGCCGCGGCGATCAAGGCTTCGTCGGGATCGACGAACACGCCGACCGGCTCGACGTGCGAGGGCAGGCGCGCGATCAGGCTGCGCGCCAGCTCGAACCCGACATTGCGCGGAGAGGGCGGGAAGAACACGAAGCCGACATGGCTGGCGCCCCCCGCGATCGCCGCGTCGAGCGTCTCCGGCGTCGACAGGCCGCAGATCTTGGCGGTAACCGGCATCACAAATCCTTGACCAGCACGTCCATCACCAGCGGCGGATCGAGCACGATCGGGAAGGGACGCTTCTCGCCCGAAATGCGATAGCCGCGGCGCTCGTAAAAGGCGAGCAGCCGGTGGCGGACGTCGATGACGGTCATCTCGATCCGGCGCGCGCCGAATTCCTCGCGGGCGACGTCTTCCGCGGCGGTGACCAACTGCTTGCCATGGCCGCCGGTCTGGAGCGTCGGGTCGATGCAGAGCAGGCCGAGATAGGCGAGGCTCTCTCCCTTGTCGCTCACCTGGACGCAGCCGATCGCGACGTCACCGAGAAGCGCGATCAGCAGCCGTTGGGCGGGTTCGCCGACGATCGCCGCCAGCGTCGCAATGTCGGTGCGCGGGCCGAGGACGAGATCGGCTTCGTGCGTCCAGCCTATGCGCGCGGTCTCGCCGCGATAGGCGCGCTCGATCACCGGGTGTAGCGCAGGCAGGTCGTCGAGCGTGGCGACGCGGATGGTCAGGCTGTCGGGCATGGCGCGCTCTCTCGGACGCTGCACCGGCTTTGGCAAGAGGCGCGCTATTGGTTGCCCGCGACCCAGTTGTTCGCGGGCAGGAAGACGTCGTTCAGTTCATAGCCGCCGGTGCAATAGCGCCTGCAGGACTGCGTGGCGGCGGTGTCAATCCGCGTGACATGACCCGTCTTGTCGCGAGTCAGCTTGAAGGAGAGCTTGCACGAGCCCGAGGCCCAGCTTGCCGATACCGGGGAGACAATCGTGGCGACGCCGCCCACATCGGGGTCGTTGGCGCTGTCGTCCGCCGGCACCTTGCACAGCAACTCGTCGCCGCGGTCACGGACGAAGGTGAAGCCGAATTGCCGGGCATCCAAGTGGCGGATCGTCAGCGTCGCGACATCGGCGGTCTTGTAGCTCGCCTCCCAGGTCTCGTCGCCAAAGGCGCGCAGCGCATCGCGCTGCTGGACATAGTCACGTTCGACCGTAGCGGGATCGCACGTCTTGGCACAGCGCAAGCGCAGGATCTGCTGCCAGTTGCGCTGCTGGGCGCGGAAATCCTCCTTGTCGAACATCTGGGCCAGCTTGGCGCGATACAGCGCGGCGACCTCGCCATCGAGCCTCGCCAAATTCGCGCTGGCGCAGATCGTCTTCTCGAGCGGATGGCTGGCCTTGGCGCAAGCGAAGCTGGCGGATTGGGGCGGGGCGGAGGCAGGAAGGCCGAACCATGCGAGCACGCCGAGCAATCCGAACGCTGCACTCCGCACCATGTTCGCCTCCTGCTATAGCGTCGCCTCGATTGCGCGCGCCGCCTGGTCGGGATCCTCGGCCTGGGTGATCGGGCGGCCGATGACAAGGATCGACGCCCCCGAATTGAGCGCCTTGCGCGGCGTGACCACGCGCTTCTGGTCGCCGATCACGCCATTGGCGGGGCGCACGCCGGGGACGACGAAGAAACCGTCGTGCCACAGCGTCTTGGCCGCGGCGACTTCCTCGCCCGAGCAGACGATGCCGTCGACGCCCGCCGACTTGGCGAGTTCGGTCAGCCGCAGCACCTGCTCGTGCGGATCGCCGTTGATCCCGATCGAAGTCAGGTCGCTGTCATCGAGGCTGGTGAGCATGGTCACCGCGACGACCTTGGTGCCGGCCGACGCCGCAGCCTTGGCGTCTTCGAGCATCGCGCGGCCGCCGGCGGCGTGGACGGTAAGGATCGCCGGCTCGAGCGGGCCCAGCGCCTGGATTGCCTTGGCGACGGTGTTGGGGATGTCGTGAAATTTGAGATCGAGGAAGATCGGCAGCCCGATCTCGGCCATCTCGCGGACGCCGTGGCGGCCATTGGCCATGAAGAATTCGAGGCCCAGCTTGATCCCGCCGACATGCCCGCGAACGCGCTGGGCAAGCTGCTTGGCGCGGTCGAGGTCCGGCGTGTCGAGCGCGACATAGATCGGCGTGCTCATGGGTGGTGTCACCCATTGCCAGCGACGGGGCCGGCGTCTCGATCGGCGGCTCGGGCGCCAGGTTGACTGCGCGCAGATCGGCGAGCGCGCGCTCGAGACCGGCAAGCCGCTGGCGCGAACGCCAGCGCAGCGTCTGATAGGCGACCATCGAGGGCAGCAGGCCCAGCAGGAAGACGAGGATCAGCAGCAGCGGCAGGCTGAAATCGGCGATCAGGCCGCCCCACAACCGCATCGAGACGCGCTCGCCGCCGTTATAGATCACGAAGGCCGCGATGAGCCCGCCCAGAAGGAGCCAGAACAGGACCTTCAGAAACCGCATGCGTCTCCCTTCCGAAATTCGACGTTGCCGGACCTTAAGGCGGGCGCGCCGGATTGGCCAGTCGGCGATTGGGCGATCTTTCCTCCCCTCCCAGCGAGGATCAGCGCGGCCCGATCTCGCCGCGCAGTTCGGCGAAGAGGCCCGGTATCGCCTCAAGCCGCGGTTCTTCCTCGTCGAGGATCGCGTGGCAGGCCGCGCGCTTGATCGCGGCGATGCGCTCGTCGGAAAGCCGGTCTTCGGGCGGCACCGAGGAGAGCACGATGTCGATCAGCCGCTCGGCGCCATGGAGGCGGCCCCAGAGATAGTCGTTCTCGCGATAGGCGCGACTGAAGAACGCCCCGAAGCTGTTGAACTGGATGCCCTTCAGCGTCGCCTCGGCGCCCCCCTTGCGGATCGAAGTGGCGTCGTCGGGCGAGATGCGGTCGACACGGATCGGGTCGAACTCGTCCATGCCCTCGCCCTGGAGCAGCGGCAGCGTCGCGATGTCGAAGAACGGGAAGCCGAGATGCGCAAGGAGCAGCGGCCGGCGCAGCTCCTTGGAGAGCGCGCTGAACCCGTCCGAGAGCCGCGCATCGGTCGCCGCGTCGAGCGCGCGCAGCTGCATCCGCTCGGCGAGCTGGTCGAGAATCGGTCCGGCATCGTCGGTCATCGTGCGGATCGTATCGCGCAGATCGGCATAGGTGTCCGAGCGCTTGAGCTCGAGATAGGTCGCCAGCGATTCGTAGATCGCCTCGCGCATCGGCAGCAGCGCGGCGTGCGAGCTCGGCATGTCGATCTCGGTAAGCCGCCGTGCGAGCAGCCGCAGGCGGCGGATGCGGAAGCCGAGATCGTGCGAGCGGAGGAAATCCAGCGTCTGCGGGCTGGCGCCGTTCGACAGCGTCGCGCCGAACCGGTCGCCGCCGCGCGCCTGGACGGCATGGGTCAGCGCTTCGCGGATCGCGCGCAGCCGCTCGGGCTCGTGGCGGTCGCCGATCGCATGGAGCAGCCTCGCAGTGCGATCGATCGTGCCATGGACCTTGAGCAGTCCATAGGCGGTGTGGCCATATCCTGCCTTGGCGGCGGCGGCGACCTGGGCGCGGCGGCGCCAGGTGGCGAGCCGCTTGGGCGTCGGATAATCGAGCCACAGCGTGTAGCCGAACAGCGCCTCGACCTGGGTTTCAACCTCGGCTCGGATCTCGCCGATGATCGACAGCATCCGTTCGATCCGGTCCGAGCGTCCAGCGATCGCCTCCAGATTGTCGCGGATCGGCTGCTCGCGGGGCAGCTCGGACAGCGATCCGATGATCGTCTGGAAGAAGCCCGGCTTCTCCTGCGCGCCGCCATAAAAGTCGAAACGGAAATTGGGGAAGGGATCGATGAACACGAAGCGGCGGTCGACATGACGGCGCGCCGGGCGTTCGCGCAACGCATCGATCGCGGGCCGGAACGGCGCGTTGGCCAGCACCGATCCATCGATCAGCACCGCATCTTTGCCGCGATTGTTCGCCCATTGCTGGGGCATCGCATGTTCGAGGAACGTGTCGCGGCTGGGCCAGCTGCTGCCCCGCTCCTCGAGCAACTCGTCCATCTCGTCGATCGAGAAGGGCGGGAAGGCGCCGGGGAAGCTTGACGTCGCGCGCGCGGCAAAGGCGAGCTCGGGCACCTGTGCGAACGGCCGCGCATCCGTGCCGTGATCGGTGAAGGAGAAGACCAGCCGGTGTTCGGTTTCGACGACGCGCGGCGGCGAATTGAGCCGCAACTCCTCGGCATGGCCACGGAAATCGGTGACGGTGACGAACAGGTCGAGCGGCTGGCCCTGCGGCAGCAGCCGGCGATAGGCCGGGCCTTCCGCCATCGCCTCGAACGCATCCATCAGCGTGTTCAGCAGTCTTTTCCCGCCGAACGGCGGCTCGAACCAGCGCGAGCGGACGAAGCGCTCCAGCTTGTGGCGGACTTCCTCGCGCGCGCTCGCTTCGACGGTCTCGTCGATCGTCTTGCTGCGATTGGCAACCAGCCAGGCGATCGGCGTCGCCCACATCTTGGCAAAGCGGTGCGCCGGCGCCTGGCGCGGCTCGATCAGTGCCTCGACATCGGCATGGTCCATCCACATGTCGGTGAGCGGATCGAGCGACTGGCCGGTCGAGATCGCCTGCGCCAGGAAGATCGCGTTGATCCCGCCCGCGCTGGCCCCCGACAGGATATCGACCAGCACGCGCAGATTGATGCCGCTGGTCTCGCGGATTTCGTCGAGCAGCGCACGGTAGACCCCGTTGCCGGGCTCGCCCTCGCGCGCGGCGCAGCTCGCCTTGGCAAGGCGCCAGATCTCCTTGGTGATCCCGTGCATGTAGACAGCCAGGCTGATCCCGCCATAGCAGACCAGCGCGAGCCGCAATTCCTTGTCGCGGGGTTCGTGCATCAAGCGGGACGAAGTGTTGCCCAGACGGGCAGATGATCGGAGGCGTTACGCGCGCTGAGGCTGGCATGCACGCCCGCTTCCTCGACGGCGAGATCGTGCGAGACCATGATCCGGTCGAGCCGCGCCATCGGGCGGCGCGCGTGGAAGCTCTTGCCGGTGTCGGCGAAGCGAAAATGCTGGCCGAAATCGCGCAGCACCCCGGCATGCGCGCTCCATTCGTTGAGGTCGCCCATCAGCACTGTGGGATATTGGTGCGTGCTCGCGGCAAGGTGCGCGATGATCGTTGCGGCCTGGCGCCGGCGCCATAGCCCCGACAAATCGAGATGCATGCCGACGACGCGGATCACCTCGCCGCGCAGGCGAATATCGGCCATCACCGCGCCGCGCGGTTCCAGCGTGGGCAAATGGATCGCCTCGCAATCGAGGACTTCTGCGTCCTTGCGAACGAGCAGGGCATTGCCATGCCAGCCCATCGATCGCGCGCGCATGCCGAACAACACCGGCTTCCAGTCGCCATGTTCGGCGAGCAAATGGCTGGTGAGCACGGCTTCGCGCGTCCCGAACCGGCGATCGGCCTCCTGGAGCGCGATCACATCGGCGCCGACTTCGCACAGCACCTGAAGCGTTCGTTCGGGCCGCCGCCGCCGATCGGTGCCGATCGACTTTCGCATATTGTAGCTGGCGACCTTGATCATGCGGGCCCCTTATCGCGGGGCAGAGGGGGAGAGGGCAAGGGGGTCAGCTCGATTCGGCCTCCCCGCCGTGCTGGCTGGCCGCGATCTTCGCAGCTTCGATCAGGCTGCGGCCGGTCAAATCGGCAGCTTCGGGGGTCATCGAGACTGCGACCCCATCGGGCCCGTCGAGCATCACCAGACCCTGTTCGGCAGTGGCAACCCCTGGCGTGCTTTCGGGTTGTTGCGGCGCGATCATCTCCGCGCTCTCCTGTCTTTTGTGACCTCACTCCACCACGTCCGGAGTTTGGCAACCCAACTCGGCAGCACTGGAAAATATCCCGATTTTCAGCGCCCGCCTGCTTCGAGCAGGCGACGCGGCGCGGCAAGCTCCCAGCTTGTTGCGATACGGTCGCCGACCTGCGTCCAGTCGGTATCCGGGACGGCCAGCGAAACGCCGACCCATTCGGCGCGGAAATAGGCGACACGCGAATAGGTTTCCGGCGCCGCCTCGATCAGCATGCGCGCCTCTTCGGCATCGCTGGTCTTCACCGCCACGATCGTTCGGCCGTCGCCGTGATGGTCGTCGCGAAACTGGGCAAACATCTTGCCCGCGACGAAGAAGGTCGGCTGGCCGTGGCTCGGCCGCTCTTCGGTTTCGGGCAGATCGAGTGCGAGAGTGCGGACCTGGTCGAGCGGGTTCAGCGGTTCAGCCATTGCGCGACAACCCGGGGATAGAGGCGATGTTCCTCGATCAGCACCCGCGCCGCGAGGCTGTCGCTGGAGTCGCCAGGCTCGATTGCCACTTCGGTCTGACCGAGCACTTCGCCGCCGTCCAGCTCCTCGGTGACGATATGGACCGACGCGCCGGCATGGCTGTCGCCGGCCTCGATCGCACGCGCATGGGTGTCGAGGCCCTTGTACTTGGGCAGCAGCGAGGGGTGGATGTTGACGATCCGCCCGTGCCAGGCCTGCACGAAATTGTCGGAGAGCAGCCGCATATAGCCCGCGAGCGCGATTGCCTCGACGCCGGCGTCGCGCAGCGCAGCGTCGATCGCCGCTTCATAGTCTGCCTTGGGCATGCCCTTGGGGCTCTGCGCGAAGGTCGCGACGCCGCGCTCGCGCGCCCAGGCCAGGCCCGGCGCTTCGGGCTTGTCGCTGGCGACGAGCACGACCTGATAGGGGCAATCCGGCGCCTGCGCCGCCTCGACCAGCGCCGCCATGTTCGATCCGCGGCCCGAGATCAGGATGCCTAGCTTGCGCTTAGCCATTATGCGTGGCGGACCAGTCGCTGCGCGCGCTCCACGTTTCGGTCGCGCCGGACACGGTGCAGCCGCGCTCGCCCTCGACCACGCTGCCGATCGCGAACACGCTCTCGCCTGCGGCGGTCAGCGCTGCCGACACCGCCTCGGCCTGGTCGGCGGCGACCACCGCGACCATGCCGATCCCGCAATTGAAGGTCCGCGCCATTTCCTCGGGCTCGATATTGCCCTGCGCCTGCAGGAACGCCATCAGCCGCGGCTGCGGCCACGCGGCGGCATCGACATTCGCGTGACACCCTTGCGGCAGCACCCGCGGGATATTCTCGAGCAGCCCGCCGCCGGTGATGTGCGCCAGGCCGCGGATGGTGCCCTTGCGCAGCTCGGGGAGCAGGCTGGCGACATAGATGCGCGTCGGCGCCATCAGCGCGTCGATCAGGATCACGTCCTGGTCGAACAGCGCCGGGCGATCGAGCTTCCAGCCCTTGTCGGCAGCGAGGCGGCGAACCAGCGAGAAGCCGTTCGAATGCACGCCGTTCGAGGCAAGGCCGAGCAGCACGTCGCCCGGGCGAATCGCGCTGCCGTCGAGCAAGCGGTCGCGCTCGACCGCGCCGACGCAGAAGCCGGCCAGGTCATAATCGCCCTCGGCATACATGCCGGGCATCTCCGCGGTCTCGCCGCCGATCAGCGCGCAGCCGGCCTGGCGGCAGCCGTCGGCGATTCCGGCGATCACGCGCTCGGCGGTACCCGGCACCAGCTTGCCGCTGGCATAATAATCGAGGAAGAATAGCGGCTCGGCGCCCTGGACGATGAGATCGTTGACGCACATCGCGACCAGATCGACGCCGACCCCGTCATGCGCATCATGCTCGATCGCCAGCTTCAGCTTGGTGCCGACGCCGTCGTTCGCCGCGACGAGCAGCGGATCGGTGAACCCCGCCGCCTTCAAGTCGAACAGACCGCCAAAGCCGCCAAGATCGGCGTCGGCGCCTGGGCGACGGGTGGATTTAGCCAGCGGTCCGATCGCGCGCACCAGCGCGTTTCCGGCTGCAATCGAGACGCCCGCCTGGGCGTAGGTATAGCCTTGCGTCTTGCTCATGGCGCCCCCTAGCCATTCCGCGCTTGGATTTCCACGCCCGCTTCGCCAAAAGGGCCACGAATGCAGCTGTCCCGCTTTTCCCTGACCATCGGATTGGCCAGCGCGCTCGCGATTGCGAGTGCGGCCGGCGGCGTTTTTGCGCAGGGTGCGGGGCAGGGCGGCAGCGCCGTGCCGATCGACGGCTCGGGCAGCTTCGAGGTGTCGGGGGTCGATGTCGACATCAAAGCGACCACCGCCGACGCCGCGCGCCAGGGCGGCTGGCGGCTGGCGCAACGCAAGGGCTGGGAGATGCTGTCGCAGCGGCTCACTGGCAAGAAATCGACGCTGAGCGATTCGGCGCTCGATGCCATCGTCAACGGCATCGTCGTCGAGCGCGAGCAGATCGGCCCGTCGCGCTATATCGCTAAGCTCGGCGTGCTGTTCGATCGCGGCAAGGCCGGCGCGATCCTCGGCGTGTCGACCGCGGTGACGCGTTCGCCGCCGATGCTGATCGTCCCGCTCGAATATTCGGGCGGGGTGGGGCGCGTCTATGAGCGCGAGACTGCCTGGGCGCGCGCGTGGAACCGTTTCCGCAGCGGCGGCAGCACGATCGACTATGTCCGCCTTCAGGGCACCGGTCCCGATGCGCTGCTGGTCAATGCCGGCCAGACGCTGCGCCGCGGCCGCAATTGGTGGCGCACGATCCTCGATCAATATGGCGCGTCCGACGTGCTGATCGCCGAGGTCCAGATCCGTCGCGACTATCCCGGCGGCCCGGTCGTCGCAGTGTTCGCGGCGATGCACGGTCCCGATCGCCAGAAGATCACCAGCTTCGCGCTGCGCGTCGACAATGGCGATGCGCTCGACGGATTGCTCGACGCCGGCATCCAGCGGATCGACCAGGCCTATCAGCAGGCATTGGCCGGCGGGCTGCTCCATACCGATCGGCTGCTCGTCGCGCATCCGCCCGTGCCCAAGACCCCCGAGCAACTCGCGGCCGAGGCTGCCGCCGCTGCCGCCATCGCCAATGCGACGCCGATTCCCGAGGACTCGACCACCACCGCCACTGCGCCAACGCTTACCGTTCAGGTCGAGACCCCCAATGTCGGCGCGCTGACTGCGTCCGAATCGGCGATTCGCGGCGTGCCCGGCGTGCGCTCGGCGGTGACCACCAGCCTGGCGCTGGGCGGCATTTCGCTGACGCGCGTCGACTATGCCGGCGGCCAGGCCGCACTGCGCGCCGCGCTCGAAGCGCGCGGCTGGCAGGTCCAGGAAGGCGCCGGGGTGCTCCGCATCCGCCGCGGCACTGGCGGCGGCAGTGGCACGGCGCCGGCGCCCATACCCCAGCCGACGCCGCAAGGCGCGGGCGCCCCGACCGGTCAATGAGCCAGTTGCGCCTGCCGCTCGGACTTCCCGAGACGTGCGAGACGGAATTCCTGGTGGGCGAATCGAATGCGCGCGCCATCCACCAGCTCGAACATTGGGCGACCTGGCCGGTGATGGCGGCGCTGCTCGTCGGTCCGCGCAAGTCGGGCCGCAGCCTGCTAGCGCGCATCTTCGCCGCCAAGACCGGCGGGCGGATCTTCGACGACGCCGATCGCGCCAAGGAGACCGACGTCTTCCACGCCTGGAACCAGGCGCAGCAGGATCGCCGCCCGCTGCTGATCGTCGCCGAGGCCGCGCCGCCCGAATGGCAGGTCAAGCTGCCCGACCTGCGCTCGCGCCTCGCCGCCTCGCCGCTGCTCGAGATCGGCCCGCCAGACGATGCGCTGCTCCCACAACTCATCGAGCACGCCTTTGCGCGCCACTTGCTCCACACGCGTCCTGAAGTGATTGCGTGGATCGCCAGGCGGATCGAACGCAGCCATGTCGCGGTCCTGCGCGTTGCCGACGCACTGGAGACCGTTTCGGGGGAGCGCCTGTCGATCCCGATGGTCAAATCCTCTCTCGAGGCCACTGGTCTCTTAACCGAAACGAACGGCGGCTAACCGATGGCCAAGGCAGCGAAGATCCGCGCCCCGGAAGGAGTTTCGATGGCCGAGACTGTGGCCGATGCGTCCCAGCGTTATTTCAATCGTGAACTGTCGTGGCTGGCGTTCAATCGCCGCGTGATGGAGGAGGCGTGCAACCCGGCACACCCGCTGCTCGAGCGGCTGCGCTTCCTCTCGATTTCCGGATCGAATTTCGACGAATTCTTCATGGTCCGCGTCGCCGGGCTGATGGGGCAGCAGCTCCAGCGTATCGAGGCACGCTCGGCCGACGGCATGACGCCGGGTCAGCAGCTCGCGGCGATCTCCGCCGAGGCCGAAATCCTGGCGGACAGCCAGCAGAGCGTGTGGAACGACATCCGCGCCGAGCTCGACGAAACCGGCATTCACGTCCTCGAAGCCGATGCGATCGAAGGCGAAACGCATGACTGGCTGCAGGAACATTTCCGCGAGCAGATCTTCCCGATCCTGACGCCCCAGGCGCTCGATCCGGCGCATCCGTTCCCGTTCATCCCCAATCAGGGATCGAGCGTGATCTTCGATCTGGTCCGTCGGTCGGACCATGAGCCGATTCGCGAGCTGGTGCTGCTGCCGACGACGATGCCGCGCTTTGCCCGGCTTCCGGGTCTGCCGGCGCGCTATGTCGCGGTCGAGACGCTGCTCAAGCGCTTCTCGCACTTGCTGTTCCCCGGTTACGACGTTCGCGGATCGGCGGCGTTCCGCGTGCTGCGCGACAGCGATATCGAGATCGAGGAAGAGGCCGAGGATCTGGTCCTCACCTTCCGCTCGGCGATCAAGCGGCGGCGGCGGGGCAGGGTGATCCGTCTCGAGATGGAAGACGGCATCGCCCCCGAACTCGAGGCGGTGCTCAAGGAAGAGCTCGGCGGCAGCGAGGCATTGCTCACCGAAACCGGCGGCTTTCTCGGCGTCGGCGATCTCTCGATGCTTGTCGACGAGGATCGGCCCGAACTCAAATTCACCCCCTATTCGGCGCGTTTCCCGGAGCGGATTCGCGAATATGGCGGCGATTGCTTCGCGGCGATCAAGGCCAAGGACATCATTGTCCACCATCCCTATGAGAGCTTCGACGTCGTGCTCTCGTTCCTCGGCCAGGCTGCCGCCGATCCCGATGTCGTGGCGATCAAGCAGACGCTCTATCGCGCCGGCAAGCAGCCCGCGGTGATCAACGCACTGATCGCCGCGGCCGAGGCTGGCAAGTCGGTCACTGCGGTGGTCGAGCTTAAGGCGCGGTTCGACGAGGAGCAGAACCTTTATTGGGCGACCGCGCTGGAGCGCGCCGGCGTCCAGGTCGTCTATGGCTTCATCGACTGGAAGACCCATGCCAAGGTCTCGATGGTGGTGCGCCGCGAGGGCGGGCAGTTCCGCACCTACTGCCATTTCGGCACGGGCAATTACCACCCGGTCACGGCGCGTATCTACACCGATCTGAGCTTCTTCACTGCCGATCCGCGCATCGGCCGCGATGCCGCGCAGATCTTCAACTACGTCACCGGCTATGTCGAACCCGCCGGGCTCGAACTGCTGATGATCAGCCCGCGCGACTTGCGCGACCAGCTGATGGCGCTGATCGACGACGAGATCGCCCATGCTCGTGCCGGCCGGCCTGGCGCGGTCTGGGCCAAGATGAATTCGCTGGTCGATCCCGCAATCATCGAGAAGCTCTATGAGGCCAGCACCGCGGGCGTCGAAGTCGAGCTGATCATCCGCGGCATCTGCTGCTTGCGCCCCGGCGTTCCCGGGCTGTCCGACAAGATCCGAGTCAAATCGATCGTCGGGCGCTTCCTCGAACACAGCCGGATCTGGGCGTTCGGCAACGGCAAGGGACTGCCCGGCAGCGGCGCCAAGCTCTACATCTCCTCGGCGGACTGGATGTCGCGCAACTTCGATCGCCGAGTCGAATTCGCGCTGCCGATCCTCAACAATACCGTCCACGATCAGGTGCTCGATCAGGTCATGGTCGCCAATCTGCTCGACAACGAACAGAGCTGGCGGCTTCAGCCCGATGGCAAATATGCCCGCGTGCACCCGGAAGAAGGTGAGGGGCGCTTCAACCTCCATCGCTATTTCATGACCAACCCCTCGCTGTCGGGGCGCGGCGCCGCACTCGAATCGCGCAAGCCCGTGCCCAAGCTGTCGCTCAAGCGGCGGCGCAGCGCCAAGAAGACGGATTGATCCCATCGCACTTGCCCGAACACCCCGCCGCGCGGACCATGCCAATCCCGAGCCGCGCGTCGCCATCATCGATATCGGGTCCAATTCGGTGCGCCTGGTCGTCTATCAGGGGCCCGCGCGCCTCCCGGCGACGCTGTTCAACGAGAAGGTGATGGCCGGCCTAGGCAAGGGCCTTGCGCAGACCGGCGCGATCGAGCCGGCCAGCCTTGCGCTCGCCCAGGGCGCGCTGGCGCGGTTTGCCGCCCTGGCGCGCGAGATGCGCGTCGACGAGCTCCGCACGGTCGCTACCGCCGCGGTGCGCGATGCCTCGAACGGCGGCGCGCTGATGGCGGCAGCCAAGGCGATGGGGCTCGAAGTCGAGCTTCTGTCGGGCGAGGAAGAGGCGATGGCCTCGGGCATGGGGGTGCTATCTGGCATTCCCGATGCCGATGGCATTGTCGGCGATCTCGGCGGTGGCAGCCTGGAGTTGGTCCGCGTCGTCGCCGGCACGGTCACCGATCGCGTGTCCTTCCCGCTCGGCGTGCTGCGGCTCGGCGCGATCCGCGCCCAGGGAAAGGGCGTGCTCGATCGCCAGGTCGTCAAGCTGATCGACGATGCCGGCTGGAAGGGGCGCGGCAAGGGGCTGCCCTTTTATCTGGTCGGCGGATCGTGGCGCTCGCTTGCCAAGCTCGACATGCACATGTCGGGCTATCCGCTGCCGATCGTCCATCAATATCCGCTGCCGCTCGATCGGATCGGCGAGCTTCACCGCACGATCCCCGATATCTCCAAGTCCGAGCTCAAATCGGTGCCCGATCTGTCGAGCGCGCGCGTGCCGACGCTCGGCGACGCCACCGCCTTGCTGTCGAGCGTGCTCCGCCAGCTCGGCAGCAGCACTGCGATCGCGTCGGCCTATGGGCTGCGCGAGGGGCTGTTGTTCCAGCGGCTGACGGCGGCGCAGCGTCGCGAGGATCCGCTGATCGTCGCCGCGCATGACGAGGCGCGCCGCCATGGCCGTTTCCCCGAACATGGCGATCTGCTCGAAGCGTGGATCGCGCCGATCTTCGCGCGCGACGCGCCCGAGCTTGCGCGGCTGCGCCACGCCGCCTGCCTGCTCGCCGATGTCGGCTGGCGCGCGAACCCGGAATTCCGTGCCGAACGCGGCATGGAGATCGGGCTGCACGGCAATTGGGTAGGGGTCGATGCCGCGGGTCGCGCGCTGGTCGCGCAGGCGCTCTACACCTCGCTGGGCGGCGCGATGGACAGTCCCCACCCGCTCGGACGACTTGCCGGCCCCGAATTGCTCCACCGCGCCAAGCTGTGGGGCCTCGCGATGCGGCTCGGCCAGCGGCTGAGCGGCGGCGTTGCCGCCCCGCTCAAGCGCTCGCGCCTCGCGCTCGAAGACGGCGCGCTCGCGCTCCTCCTCGAACCCTCCGATGAGGCGCTCTACGGCGAGGCCGTCGAGAAGCGCCACAAGGCGCTGGCGGCGGCCTTCGGCAAGGTGCCGGTGCTCGAGGTCTGACGCTCGAAGTTCGACGCTGTCCTACAACGGCCCTTTCTGCCAGTCTCTCGCGGCTCTTTGAAACGGTAAGCCCGGATCGTTCGGCGTCTCCCGTCGCCAAAGCGGGGCGTTGCCGGCGCGCAGATTGCGCATCGCAGGTGCGCCACTGTCGCGTCGCCGTCGCCCCGCAGGCGCCCGATAGGCGCGTCGCAGGCGCTTCTGCGCAGCGTCGCCGGCGCCTCGCCCTCAAAAACCCTCGAATTGTGTCAAGTTTGTCAACCGAGCTGCCATTGCGCGCCCCGCAAGCGGGACCTTTGTGACCTTTCGCCGGGCTCTGCTGCGGCATCCCGGCATCACCGTTGCAAAATCGTACCGGTCTCGCTTGGCGATCCCGCTGCACCGCGATAGAAGCGCAGCATCTGCAACAAGTGTATTGCACAGCTAACACGGCTGTGCGACAAAGCCGGAGTGATGATGGCTCTTTCGGTCAATTCCGCGCCCGTCGAAGCGACCCGCTTCGAAGCGATGCGCCATGCGATGGTGGCTAGCCAGCTCAGGACCAACGCCGTCAACGACCCGCGCGTGGTCGAAGTGATGGCGCGGGTCCCGCGCGAAGCCTTTCTGCCGCCCGAACATCGTGCGATCGCCTATCGCGACACGCTGCTGCCGCTGATCGGCGGCCGCCAGCACAATTCGCCGCTCGCCACCGGGCGGCTGATCACCGAAGCGCAGCTCCGCGCCGAGGATCGCGTCCTGCTGGTCGGCGCGGCGGGCGGCTACACCGCGGCGGTGCTCGCGCCGCTTGTCCAGTCGGTGGTCGCGCTCGAGGAAGAGGAATCGCTGTTGGCGATCGCCCGTGGCGCGCTGGCCGGCGAGCCCAAGGTCGAACTCGTCCAGGGGCCGCTCGCGGCCGGGTGGGCGCAGGGTGGACCCTATGACCTGATCGTCGTCGATGGTGCTGCCGAGGAGCTGCCTGCCGCGCTCGTCGACCAGCTCCGTCCCGATGGTCGCATCGTTTCGGGGGTGTTCGATCGCGGGGTGACCCGCCTCGCTTCGGGCCGCCGCACCCAAGGGGGCTTTGGCCTCGTCGACTTCGCCGATATCGAATGTGCTGAACTGCCTGGTTTCCGACGCCTACGGACCTTCACTTTCTGACAAAAGAAGAGACTGGATGCGCTTCAATTCTGTGATCCTGGGCGTGAGCCTCACCGCGCTCGCCGTGCCTGCCGCTGCGCAGACCACGACAACTCGGCAAGGCACTTCGACACGCGTGGTCGTGCGGACCGCGACTCCGGCCCCGGTTGCGCAGGCGCCGCAGCCGACGACGACGCTGCGCGACGCGCTGGTTGAAGCGTATAACACCAACCCGGATCTGCAGGGCGAGCGCGCCAACCAGCGCGCCAATGACGAAAATGTGCCGATCGCGCGCTCGCAGGGCCTTCCCGGCGCCAACGGCACCGGCTCGATCAACCAGAGCCTCTACGATAGCGACGCCAACACGATCTCGCCGACCCGCCAGGGCCAGCTCGGCATCAATCTGTCGCAGCCGGTGTTCAGCGGCGGATCGGTGCGCAACTCGGTCAAGGCGGCCAAGACCCGCGTCGAGGCCGGCCAGGCGAACCTGCGGGGCACCGAATCGGACGTCTTCACCCAGGTGGTGACGGCCTATGTCGACGTGCTGCGCTTCGAGGCGGTGGTCCGGCTCAACCAGCAGAACGTCCACGTCCTCGACGTCAACCTCCAGGCGACGCGCGACCGGTTCGAAGTCGGCGATCTCACCCGCACCGACGTCGCTCAGTCCGAGGCACGCCTCGCCATCGCGCAAAGCCAGCTGCGCACCGCCGAGGCGCAGCTGATCGGGGCGCGCGAAACCTATATCCGCGTGATCGGTTCGCCCCCCGGCGTGCTCGCCCAGCCGCCGGCGTTGCCCAATCTGCCGACCGATCCTGAGACCGCCGAGCAGACCGCGCTCGCCAACAATCCCTTTCTCGAAGCGTCGCAGCTCGCCCGTGATGCCAGCCGTTACGACGTGAGCGTCGCACGCGCCGGCCGCCTGCCGACGGTCAGCGTCGGGGTAGGGGGCAGCTATTATAATTATCTCGGCTCGATCCCCGCTGCGGCAGCGGCGCAGGGGGCGAGCGGCAACGGCCTGTCGACCACGATCGGCGCCCAGCTCAGCGTGCCGCTGTTCCAGGGCGGCCGTCCCGCCGCGCAGGTCCGCCAGGCACAGGCGCGCCAGGCAGCGGCGATCGAGCAGGTCACGCTTACGGAGCGCGGCGTGATCGCCCAGGCCCGCTCAGCCTATGCCGGCTATCAGAGCTCGCTGCGCGTGATCGAATCGTCGCGCGTCGCGGTCGATGCCAACAAGCTCAGCCTCGAGGGCGTCCGCGCCGAGAACAGCGTCGGCACGCGCACCATCCTCGACATCCTCAACGCCGAACAGGAACTGCTCAATTCGCAGGTCCAATATGTCACGGCCGAGCGCGACGCCTATGTCGCGGGCTTTACTTTGCTTGCCGCGATGGGCCGCGCCGAGGCCAAGGATCTCGCGCTGGACGGTGGTCCGCTCTACGATCCGGAGGCCAATTACAAGCGCGTCCGCGGCCGCTGGGGCGATTGGAGCGACGATCCCGAGCCCAAGGCAGTCGGCACGCCGACTCGCGGCACGCCGGCCCAGGGCGCGGACGTCTCGGCAGGCTCGATGGACCCAATCCTGCAACGACCCGTTGACAGCACTAGGACAAATCCGTGATGAGCTGCCCTGGACAGCTCTAGGAGACGCGCTGGCTATGGGGGACATCAGTACCGAGCCTTCGATGGAGGAGATCCTATCCTCCATCAAGCGCATCATCGCCGAGGAAGGCGAGAGCGCGGTTGCGTCGCGCACCCGCCGCAGCCGTCCCGCCGCGCCGACGCCTGCCGAGCCCGAAGCCGAGCCTGAGGAAGTCCTCGAGCTGAGCGATCCCGTCGCCCGCGCCCCGGCAGCACCGCCGCGCGCGCCTGCGCCGGCTGTCGCCGCCGCGCCCGAGCCGATCCTGTCGGACCGTATCGCCGAAGCCACGCGCGGCCCGCTCGAGGCGCTGTCGCGCATGGTGGTCAAGCCCGAGGTCGCCGGATCGGACACGCTCGAAGGGCTGGTGCGCGAGCTGCTCAAGCCGATGCTGCGCGATTGGCTCGACGGCAATCTGCCGCAGATCGTCGAATCGATGGTCGCCCGCGAGATCGCCCGGATCACCCGCGGAAGCTGATCCGGACGGGCGATTGTATCGCTCGTCACCATCTGCTTATCTGGGCGCATGAAGCCTTTCCTGCTTGCGGGCGTTGCGCTCGCCTTCGCTGTGCCTGCTGCGGCACGAGACCTCACTATCCAGGACGTCGCCACGCTCTCGCGCGTTGGCGCCCCGGCCGTCTCGGCGGACGGCCACTGGCTCGTCTGGCAGCAGCGCGAGACCGATCTCGCCGCCAATAAAGGGCGGTACGACCTCTGGCGCCTCGATCTGACAGCGAAGGACGCCAAGCCCGAGAAGCTCGTCGCCGAGACCGACGTCAACGAAACCGCCCCGCAATTCTCCGCCGATGGAAAGACGGTCTGGTTCCAGTCGGACAAGGGCGGCGAGGATGCCGTATGGGGCGTCGCCGTCACCGGCGGCACACCGACCCAACTCAGCCACATCCCCGGCGGGTTCAGCGGCTTCAAGGTCTCACCCGACGGCACCAAGCTGCTCGTCTGGGCCGACCGCAAGCCCGGCGCGCCCAGCCTCGAACTGCCCCAGGTCAAGAAAGACCCCAACGCGGGCTCGGGCCGCACCTATGAGCAGCTCTTCGTGCGCCACTGGGATAGCTGGTCGAACGGGGAGCGCTCGCAGCTCTTCGTGCTGCCCTTCGGCCCCCAGGGCGCGACCGGCAGCGGCGTGGCGATCGAAGGCGGCCTGATCGGCGACAGCCCGTCCAAGCCGATGGGCGGCGGCGAGGAGCTTGCATGGTCAGCCGACAGCAAGACCGTCTATTTCGCGTTGCGCGAGGCCGGGCGGATCGAGTCCAAATCCACCAATCTCGACATTTTCGCCGCCCCGGCAGACGGTTCCTCGGCGCCGGTGAACCTCACCAAGGCCAATGAGGGGATGGACAATCTCCCCACCGTCTCGCCCGACGGCAAGTGGCTCGCCTGGTTCGCGATGGCGCGGCCGACCTATGAGGCCGACCGCCAGGTGCTCCAGCTGCGCAACCTCGCCACCGGCGAGACCAGGGCGGTGACCCAGGGCTGGGACCGTTCGGTCGCCTCGATCGCCTGGTCGCCGGATTCGAAAACGATCTACGTCACGGCCGAAGACACGCAGGAAAACCCGATCTGGTCGGTCGATCCCAAAACTGGCAAGGTCGCGCGGCTGACCCAGCTCGGCAATGTCAGCGCGGTGGTGCCGATCAAGGGCGGGCTGGTCTATGCGATGAACAGCCTCACCGCGCCGGATGACTTCTATCGGCTCAAGGGCAAGATCAGCACGCGGCTGACCTCGGTCAACGCCGAGAAGCTCGCCGGGATCGACCTTCCCAAGGTCGAGCGGTTCAGCTTCACCGGCGCCAACAACGACACCGTCTGGGGCTATTCGGTGCGCCCGGCCAGCCTGGCCGAGGCCAAGAAGGCCCCGATCGCCTTCATCGTGCATGGCGGCCCGCAGGGATCGAGCAACAACAGCTGGTCCTATCGCTGGAACCCGGCGGTGTTCGCCGGCGCCGGCTACGGCGTGGTCGCCGTCGATTTCCACGGCTCCACCGGCTATGGCCAGGCCTTCACCGACGCGATCCGCGGCAATTGGGGCGGCTGGCCGCTCGAGGATCTGCAAAAGGGTCTTGCCGCCGCGACCGCCAAATTCGGCTATCTCGACGCCAACAATGCCTGCGCGCTCGGCGCTTCCTATGGCGGCTATATGATGAACTGGATCGAGGGCCAGTGGCCCGACCGGTTCAAGTGCATCGTCCAGCATGACGGCGTGTTCGACGCCCGCGCCATGGCCTATGAGACCGAGGAGCTGTGGTTCGACGAGTGGGAACATGGCGGCAAGGCCTATTTCGAGGACCCTGCCGCCTTCGAGAAGTGGAACCCGGTCAACCATGTCGCCTCGTGGAAGACTCCGCAGCTGGTGATCACCTCGGAAAAGGATTTCCGCATCCCCTATACCCAGGGGATCGCTGCCTTCACGGCGCTCCAGCGCCGCGAGATCGAATCCAAACTGCTCGTCTTCCCCGACGAGAACCATTGGGTGCTCAAACCCAAGAACTCGCTGCAATGGTATGGCGAAGTGCTTGGCTGGCTGGGCAAATATACCGGCAAGGCGGACGCGGGATCCCCGGCGGCGAAATAACTCCCGTCAATCGTCGTCCCGGCTTCCGCCGGGATGACGATGGCTTGTGCGCGTTACGGACAACGCGCTAAGCGCGCGCCATGTCCGAACTTCCCAAGACCTTCGACCCCGCCGAAATCGAATCCCGCTGGTATGGCCATTGGGAAACGCAGGGCCTGTTCGCCCCGGAGCGGCCCGGCGCCGATCCCTGGACGTTGGTCAATCCGCCGCCCAACGTCACCGGCAGCCTGCATATCGGCCACGCGCTCGACAACACGCTGCAGGACATTCTGGTCCGCCATGCCCGGCTGAAGGGCAAGGATGCGCGCTGGGTGGTCGGCACCGATCACGCCGGCATCGCCACCCAGATGGTCGTCGAGCGCCAGCTCAACGCCCAGCAACAGAAGCGTACCGACTTTACGCGTGAGGAATTCGTCGCGAAGGTCTGGGAATGGAAGGAAGAGAGCGGGGGTGAGATCACCCAGCAGCTCCGCCGCCTCGGCTGCTCGATGGACTGGGCCAATGAGCGCTTCACCATGGACGAGGGCTTCTCGAAAGCCGTGCTCAAGGTGTTCGTCGAGCTCCACAAACAGGGTTTGCTCTATCGCGACAAGCGCCTGGTGAACTGGGATCCGGGCCTCGGCACGGCGATCAGCGACCTCGAAGTCGAGACCAAGGACGTCAAGGGCAGCTTCTGGCATCTGAAATACCCGCTCGCCGACGGCTCGGGCTTCATCGAGGTCGCAACCACGCGCCCCGAGACGATGCTCGCCGACATGGCCGTGGCGGTGAACGCCAGCGACGAGCGCTACACTGCGCTGGTCGGCAAGCAGGTCAGGCTGCCGATCACCGGGCGGCTGATCCCGATCGTCACCGACGATCATGCCGATCCCGAGCTTGGATCGGGCGCAGTCAAGATCACGCCAGGCCATGACTTCAACGATTTCGAGGTCGGCCGCCGCGCCGGGATCGAGGCGCGCGACATGCTCAACATGCTCGACGCCAAGGCCCGCATCACCCAGACCTCGGACGGACTGATTCCCGAAGCGTTGCTCGGCCTTGACCGCTTCGAGGCGCGCAAGCTGGTGGTGGCGCGACTGAAGGAAGAAGGCTTCCTGATCCCGCATGTCGACAAGGACGGCGAGGAGCATGACGCCGAGCCGCGGACGATCGCCACGCCGTTCGGCGATCGCTCGGGCGACGTGATCGAGCCCTGGCTGACCGATCAATGGTATGTCGACGCCGCGACGCTCGCCAAGCCGGCGATCGAGGCGGTCCGCTCGGGCGCAACCAAGATCGTGCCCAAGAGCTGGGAAAAGACCTATTTCGACTGGATGGAGAACATCCAGCCCTGGTGCGTCTCGCGTCAGCTCTGGTGGGGGCATCGCATCCCGGCCTGGTTTGCCGAGGATGGCAACATCTATGTCGCTGAGAGCGAGGCAGAGGCGCAGGCACAAGCCGGGGAGGGCGTTGCGCTCACCCAGGACAGCGACGTCCTCGACACCTGGTTCTCCTCGGCGCTCTGGCCGTTCGCGACGATGGGCTGGCCCGATGCCGATGTGAAGGCAGCGGGCCGCTATCCCAATGACGTGCTGATCTCGGGCTTCGACATCCTGTTCTTCTGGGATGCCCGCATGATGATGCAGGGCCTGCACTTCCTCAAGGAAGTGCCGTTCAAGACGCTGTACCTCCACGGCCTCGTCCGCGCGGCGGACGGGCAGAAAATGTCCAAGTCCAAGGGCAATGTCGTCAATCCGCTGGGGCTGATCGACAAATATGGCGCCGATGCGCTGCGCTTCTTCAT
This sequence comes from Sphingomonas sp. MMS12-HWE2-04, assembly GCF_044881185.1. GTDB lineage: Bacteria > Pseudomonadota > Alphaproteobacteria > Sphingomonadales > Sphingomonadaceae > Sphingomonas. The sequence goes on from NZ_CP173254.1 coordinate 1,755,370, forward strand.
GGCGGCGATGGAAAGCCAGGGCCGTGACATCAAGATGGATGAGCGCCGGATCGAGGGCTATCGCAACTTCGCGACCAAGCTGTGGAACGCCGCGCGCTTCTGCCAGTCGAATGGCATTGCCGCCTCGACCACGCTCGAGCCGCCCGCCGCCGAACTCGCGGTCAACCGCTGGATCATCGCCGAGACGGTCGCCACGGTGCAGGCGCTCGATCTCGCGCTCGCCGATCTGCGCTTCGACGAGGCGGCGAATACCATTTACCAGTTCACCTGGTCGCGTTTCTGCGACTGGTATCTCGAGCTGATCAAGCCGGTGATCCAGGCCGACGGCGCCCCCGCCACCGGCGCCGCAGCCGACGAGACCCGCGCGGTAGCGGGCTGGGTGCTCGATCAGATCCTCGTCCTGCTCCACCCGTTCATGCCGTTCATCACCGAGGAGCTGTGGTCGAAGCTCGGCGTGCGCGACCATGAGATCATCGTCGCGCACTGGCCGATGGCCGATGCCCGCTCGCTCGATCCGGCAGCGGCGCAGGAAGTCGATTGGCTGATCCGCTTGGTGAGCGAAATACGCGCCGCCCGCACCGAACTCAACGTGCCGCCGGGCGCGCGCCTGCCGATCTTCGTCCGCGACGCTTCCGGTGACACCGTCGGCCGCCTCAGTCGTCAGCAGGCGGCGCTTGCCCGGCTTGCGCGCGTCGATCAGGCAGCGGGCGAAGTCCCCGCAGGCGGTTCGCTTCAGATCGTCGTGGACGAGGCCACCTTCGTGGTCCCGCTGGGCGATGTGGTCGACATCGCAGCCGAGAAGGCGCGCCTCGCCAAGGCGATCGCCGCGGCGGAGAAGGAGCGCGACGGGCTCGCCGGTCGCTTGAACAATCCGAGCTTCGTCGAGCGCGCCAAGCCCGAAGCGGTCGAAAAGGCCCGCGCCGATCATGCGGAAAAGGCCGCCGAGGCCGAACGCCTCTCCGCGGCGCTGGCGCGGCTGGGGTGAACCTAACCGTCACCCCCGCGAAAGCGGGGGCTCATCTCCTGCGCGGGCCGAACCGTACTAGCGCTGTGGTACGCCTGGCTTCTCCCTGGGATGGGTCCCCGCTTTCGCGGGGATGACGTAATGTGAGGAACAAACCCGAAGGGGGAGGGGTCTAGATCGCCATGCCAGCACCGCGCCGCGACCTGACCCAGGGCCCCATCGGCCGCACGCTGATCCTGTTCGCCCTGCCGACGCTCGGTTCGAACATCCTCCAGTCCCTGAACGGCTCGATCAATTCGATCTGGGTCGGCCGCTTCCTCGGCGAGCAGGCGCTGGCGGCGACCAGCAACGCCAACATCATCATGTTCCTGATGTTCTCGTCGGTGTTCGGCTTCGGCATGGCGGCGACGATCCTTATCGGCCAGTCGATGGGGCGGAACGATGTAGAGGCGGCGCGGCGCGCCTTCGGGTCGGCGATCGGACTGGTGATGGGCGGCGCGGTGATCATCGCCATCCTGGGCTGGCTGTTCGCGCCGCAGATCCTCCGCCTGCTCGCCACGCCCGGCGAGGCGCAGGCGATGGCGCTCGCCTATCTTCGCGTGATCTTCCTCGGCTTGCCATTCAGCATGCTGGGCGTGCTCATCCAGATGAGTCTGCGCGGCACCGGCGATTCGATCACGCCGCTGTGGTTCATGGTATTGAGCGTCGCCATCGATTCGACCTTCAACCCGCTATTGATCGAGGGGATAGGGCCGTTCCCGCGCATGGGCATCGCCGGCTCGGCGACCGCCACGCTGCTCGCGGGAATCGTCTCCTCGCTCGGCCTGCTGATCTATGTCTATTGGCGCGACTTGCCGATCCGCCTGCGCGGGCCGGAACTGCGCTATCTCCTACCCGAGGCGGCGCTGGTCCGCACGATCGTGGCCAAGGGGCTGCCGATGGGTGCGCAGATGCTGGTAATGTCCACCGCCGGCCTCTCGATGGTCGGCCTCGTCAATCGGCTCGGGGTCGATACCGCCGCGGCCTATGCCGTCTCGCAGCAGCTGTGGACCTATATTCAGATGCCGGCGATGGCGATCGGCGTCGCCGTCTCCAGCATGGCCGCGCAAAATATCGGTGCTGGGCGCTGGGACCGGGTCGGCGCGATCACCCGTTCGGGGTTGATCTACAATACGGCGATCACGCTGGTCGTCATCGGGGCGATCATTCTGTTCGATCGCCCGGTGATGGCGCTGTTCGTCGGCGGCGACAGCCCCGCGATCCCGATCGCTCGGCATATCCAGTTGCTGGCAAGCTGGACCTTCGTGATGTTCGGCGCGACCATGGTGATGTTCTCCACTGTCCGCGCCAACGGTGCGACGATCGCGCCGCTGATCATCCTCGCGATTACGCTATTTCCGATCCGCTTCGGCTTCGCGGTGCTCGGGCAGACTTGGATCGGCCCTGATGCGCTCTGGCTCGCCTTTCCGCTCGGCTCGGCCTGCTCGCTCGGTCTCGCCGCGCTCTATTACCGCTTCGGCCGGTGGCGCGAGGGGGTGTTGGCGGTCCCGCCCCAGCCCGAGGATGCCGAGGAGCACGCGCATGCCACCGCCGAGCCGGCCGGCCGCCTTCAACCCACCGGCTGAGCCTGCGGCTTGCGTCGCGCCGGCGAGAGGCGCATCAGCGCGCGATGAGTCACTACCCCGCGCTTCGCCTCCGCCGCACGCGTGCTGCTGCCTGGAGCCGCCGGCTCCACGCCGAGACCGTCCTTACCCCCGCCGACTTGATCTGGCCGTTGTTCGTCACCGACGGCAGTGAGGAAGAGCCCATCGCCTCGCTCCCCGGCGTGTCGCGCTGGTCGGTAAAGGGGATTGCCGAGCGTGCCCGCGAGGCAGCGTCGCTGGGCATTCCCTGCGTCGCACTGTTCCCCAATACGCCGCCAGGCCTTCGCAGCGACGATGGCCGCGAGGCGCTCAATCCCGACAATCTGATGTGCCGCGCGATCCGCGCGATCAAGGATGCGGTCCCCGATCTCGGGGTGCTGACCGATGTCGCTCTCGATCCTTATACCAGTCACGGCCATGACGGGATCGTCGATGCCGGCGGCTATGTGCTCAACGATACGACTGCTGCGATACTCACCGATCAGGCGCTGATCCAGGCCGAAGCCGGTTCGGACATCGTCGCCCCGTCGGACATGATGGATGGGCGCGTCGGGCTGATCCGCTCGGCGCTCGAGGCCAATGGCCATGTCAACGTTCAGATCATGGCCTATGCCGCCAAATATGCTTCGGCCTTTTATGGCCCGTTCCGCGACGCGGTCGGCTCGCGCGGACTGCTAAAGGGCGACAAGAAGACCTATCAGATGGATCCGGCTAACGCCGAGGAGGCACTGCGCGAAGTCTCGCTCGATCTCGCCGAGGGCGCGGACAGCGTCATGGTCAAGCCGGGCTTGCCGTATCTCGACATCATCGTGCGGGTGAAGAGCGAGTTCCAGGTGCCGGTGTTCGCCTATCAGGTGTCGGGCGAATATGCGATGATCGAGGCGGCCGCGGCGGTCGGTGCGGGCGACCGCGAGGCGCTGGTGCTCGAGACGCTGATGGCGTTCAAGCGTGCCGGCACTTCAGGCGTGCTCACCTATCACGCACCGCTGGCGGCGCGGCTGCTCGGCGCATGATCGAGACCGCCCGGCTGCTCCTTCGTGCGCCGGAAGCGCGCGACCGGGACACGCTGGTGCGGATGTTTACGGATCGGGAGCTGATGGCGCAGCTGTTTCCCGGTTTGGATGCGGCAGCGGCCGACGCGGTGCTTGCCAAGCATGACCGACTGCGCAGCGAAGGCCTGGGCTTTCTCGCGGTCGAGCGGCGCGAGGACGGCGCGGTGGTCGGCTTTTGCGGACTAAAGCGGGGTGAGGCGCACGTGCCGATCCACGGCAAGATCGAAGCCGGGTGGATCGTCGACCTGCCGTGGTGGGGGCGCGGCTATGCGCGCGAGGCGATGGAAGCGGTGCTGGCCGATAGTTGGGCTCGGATCGCCGACGACCGGATCTATGCCATCACCTCTGCCGTCAACGTCAGGAGCCAGGGGCTGATGGCGCGGCTGGGCATGTATCGGCTGCCCGATGGCGACTATCTGAGCAAGACCTTCCCGGACGGGCACGTGCTGCAGCCGAGCGTGACCTTCGCGATCGACCGGCCGGCATGATCCGGGACTTAGCTAATGTTAATCGCGTGGAAACCAAAATGCCGCCATCGGGCGTCGGGGGAGATCGACGCATGAACGGCACGATGAACGCTACGGGCCGTGCCCGACACGGCCTCTTCGTCCTGGCGATCCTTGCCGGCTCTTTCCTGCTCTTCCTCGTCCAGCCGATGGTTGCGCGAATGGCGTTGCCGCGGCTCGGCGGCGCGCCCGCCGTCTGGAACTCGGCAATGCTAGTCTATCAGGCGTTGCTGCTGGGAGGCTATGCCTATGCCCATTGGCTGGGACGGCTTGGCGTGCGCGCGCAGGCAGCCGTCCATCTGTGCGTGCTGGCGCTGGCTTCGCTATGGTTGCCGATCGGGCTTATCGGCATCGAGCCGCCTGCGAATGGTGAACCGACCCTGTGGGTTCCCTGGCTGCTCTGCGCCTCGATCGGCCCGCTGTTCTTCGCGATCGCGGCGCAGGCACCGCTGCTCCAGCGTTGGTACAGCGTCGCGAGTGGCGGGCGCGATCCATACGCTCTTTACGCGGCATCCAACATCGGCAGCTTTGGCGGACTGATTGCCTATCCGCTGCTCGTCGAGCCGGAGATGGCGCTTAAGGCGCAGAGCTGGCTGTGGACCGCAGGATACGCATTGGTCTTCGTCCTCGTCGCCGCCTGCGCGACGCTGCTGCCGCGGACGCCGCTGCGCGCGCCTGCGGTCCGGCCGGCGTCGCCGGCGCCGACGCGCGGCCGGGTCGCACATTGGATTCTGCTCGCCCTGGTCCCTTCCGGACTAATGCTCGCGACGACCACGTTTCTCACCACCGATATCGTCGCAGTGCCGATGCTATGGGTGCTGCCGCTCGGCCTTTATCTCCTCAGCTTCTCGGTCGCCTTCCGCGAGAACGCTACGATGGCCGACCTGCTGGCGCGCTGCATCCCCGCGATGCTCCTTCTGTTCGGCGCAGCGATGATCTCGGGGCGGCACGAGTTCGCCTATCTAAACGCGGTGATAGGCCTCATCCTGTTGTTCGCGGTGTCGGTCGCGCTGCATTCTTGCATGTACGCGCTGCGCCCGGCGCCCGATCGCCTGACCGGCTTCTACCTCGCCATGGCGGTTGGTGGGGTAATTGGCGGTGCATTCTCTGCGCTGGTCGCGCCGATCCTCTTCGACTGGACGTATGAATACCCGCTGCTGATCCTGGCGGCGGGTGCGCTGGGTTCGCAGCGCTACTTGTTCCCCTTCGCGGCGCGTGTTTGGGAAGGGTCCCGGCGCCGATACGCCACGCGAGTGACGATCCTTGCGGCTCTGGTTGCGGGCGTAGCCTATCTGGGTATCGCCAATCCTGGTGGCATATTGGGCGAGATGCATGAGCAGATCGCGTTCGCGGCGGCAGCGGCGCTCGGATTGCTCGCAATTGGCGCACGAGCCGCCTTTCTGGTCTCGCTTGCCGGCGCTCTCTATATTTTCGGCGGCTACCGAGCGATCGAGACATCGTTTACCGGCGAACGGACGCGAAGCTATTTCGGCGTCTACACCGTTTCCGAAGACGCCAGTGAACACCGGCTTGCGCACGGCACGACGCTGCACGGCGTTCAACTTACCGGCGCTCGCTCCCGCATGCCGACAACCTATTATGTCCCAGGCTCCGGGATCGGTCAGGCAATGATGGCGCTATCGTCGCTATACGGCCCGCACGCCCGGGTTGGCGTAGTCGGTTTGGGGACCGGAACGCTTTCCTGCTATGCGCAGCCTGGCCAACACTGGCGGTTCTTCGAAATCGATCCGGCCGTAGTTGGCATCGCGCGCGATTCGGGCCGTTTCACCTTTCTGCGTCAGTGCTTGCCGTCACCGGAGATCGCGCTGGGCGACGCGCGCCTTCGCCTCGCCGAGTTGCAGCCGGCGAGCCTTGACCTTCTCGCACTGGACGCGTTTTCCTCGGATTCGGTACCGATGCACCTGATGACGCGCGAGGCCTTCCAGACCTATGCGCGCGCATTGACGCCCAAGGGGTTGTTGCTCGTCCATATCTCAAATCGCTTCCTAGCACTGGCGCCGGTCGTTGCGGCGGCAGCGGAGCAGGGCGGGTGGCATGCGGCGCGGTTGGTTTATTCTCCGACCGAGGCCGAGCGCGCCGATGAGGCCACGATCTCCGACTGGATTGCGCTGTCGCGTGACCCTGCCGTCCTGGCTCAGCTGACGGCGGGCAATACTGGCTGGACGCCGCTGATCGCCAAACCCGGCTTTCGTGGCTGGAGCGACGATTACGCGTCCGTCGTACCGGTGATACGGGCGTTCAACCCATCGCTAAAAGGCTACTGACCTCACTTGCCGCTCAGCGCAGCATCGAGCGCGTCGATGCGCCGGTCCTGTTCGGTCGCCAAAGTACGTGCGGATTGGACCGCGGCATCGAGGGCGGGATAGGGGACCAGGCCCTTCTCGCCGCGCTGGATCGCCATTTCCTCGAGTTCGGCGAGCGTGCTCAAGGTCGGAGCACGCAGCGAGGCGAGCCCGCTGAGCGCTGTCTGGGCATTGAGCCAGGCATCGGAGCCGATAGCGACACCGCGGGCGACCGCCACCTTTGCCTCGGTATCCTGGGCGGCGGCGGCGAAGCGCTGCCCGTTGCTGGTGAGTGCACCCGTCAGCGTGGCGAGTTGCGAATCGAGCACCGGGTCGGGCGTCGCCGTCGGCACCGTCCGCTCGGGCTCAGCGAGGTTGGGCGACTCGCCTGCGCGCGGCAACAGCGACGGATAGTGTCGAGTGGACTGGGCGCAGCCGGCCAGCACGAGCGCTACTAGGGCGGGAAGGGTAAGGCGTCGCATCGCTATCGCCTTATGCTGCGCGAAAAGCCTGCGCAACGGGGTTGCGTTCTTCTGGCACTGCTTCTATCAGCGCCGCTCCAATGCGCGCCCGTAGCTCAGCTGGATAGAGCATCAGACTACGAATTTGAGGGTCGGACGTTCGAATCGTTCCGGGCGCGCCACTTCCCCATCCTGGGATTCCCCGCGATGGGAAGGCCGATAAGGGCGAATCTCGGCATTGCCGCCTAGTCCACGCACGCTAGTCGAGCCGCGGATCGCAGATATGGCATGCACTCTCTGGTTCCGAAACGCCTATTTGCGAAACCCCGTCGATCGATCCAGGCGCGGCCCAAATTGTTCCCGGCTCCACGTATCGCCGGAGGGCCAAGACATGGCTGATCGACGCAACGCCCGTCCGAAAACCCTGCGAACGCCCTGGACTTTCGAACGGGTCTAGATGGTCGGTGGGTTCGCTGGCAGGATGATCGTCACGCGCAGCCCGCCAATCGGCGAGCGCGCAGCTTCGATGCGGCCATGATGCGCCTCGACGATCGCGCGCGCCGTCGCAAGGCCCAGCCCCGAGGCGGCCGCTTCGTCGCTGCGATCGGAACTGCGATAGAAGGGCTCGAACAGGCGCTGGGCGAGCATCACGTCGATTCCCGGGGCACTATCGTCGACAACAAGCCGCCAGGCCTCGCGTGAACGCTCCAGCCCGATCGCGATCTTGCCACCTTTGGGCGTGAACCGCAGCGAGTTGGCAATCAGCGCGTGGAAGGCCTGGGCAATCCGTTCGACATCCCATTTGACCGGCGCTGCCTCTACGGGAAACGCGCCGCGCTCGATCCTTACCCCTTGTGCCTCGACATCGTCGCGATGGGCGGCAATGGCGTGGTCGACCAGCCCGCGCGCATCAGCTTCCCCAAGACTGACCGGAAGCCGGCCGAGATCCGCGAGCGCAACCGCACTCAGATCCTCGGCCATATGAATCAACCGCTTGGTATCGTCCTCGATACCCGCGAGTAGGTCGGTCGGCAGCGGCGGTTCGAGCGCGCACAATGCGATGAAATGCTCGCCCATATTCTCAGCAGGGCGTTTCAGCTCGCTCGACACCGAGACGAGCCAGGTTCGTCTCGCCGCCTCGATCCTACTGAACTGACTGGCGATACGGCGCAGGTTCCGCATCGTACCCGCGATCTCCGGCGGCCCGCTGTCTTCGAACGACAGTTCGTGATCGCCATGCGCGATCTCGCGGCTGAGACGGTGCAATTCGATTTGCGGTCGGCTCCAGCGGCGCGCCAGCACCAGCGCCGACCCCAGCAGTGCGGCAAGCAAAAGAAGCAGGATCGCGCCAATGCCTAGATAGAGCAGCAAACCGGCATTGCGGTCGGCGCTGCCGAAGGGCGCGCTACGGACAATTTGCGCGCGCGCCAGCGTCTGTCCGTTGACGCGAACCGGCTGCTCGGCGCGGACCTTGCCCTCCGGCTGGGCGCCGGCGATCAGCGTACCACGGCCATCGACCAGTGCGACTCGGCCGGCGAGCGGTCCGCCCCGGGCATCGAGCTCGCGCACGGGCTGATCCACGGGTACGCCGGCGCGGACGGCTTGTGCAGTCAGCATCGTGAAATCGGTAAGCGCCGCCTCGTCGCGCGCGTTGACTTGGCTCGACACGGCTTGATAGGCGAGCATGAAAAGCAACGCGCCGACGACGGTCACGGCGAGTGCGGCCTGCACCGCCAAAGCTCTGAATATCTGCGAAAAGAGCGGCACGCTCGACTTAACCCCGCCCGAAACAATTAATCGGTCTGGGTTAGCGCTCTCGTCGGTCGCGTCAATCCGGAACGTCGAAGCTGTCGAGGATCTTGCCGCCTGCCATGAACACCGCGATCGGGCAAAGGAGGAACAGCAGCTTGCCGCCCCAGCCGGGATAGAGCTGGAGATAGTGGACGCCGCGCTCGACTGCGCCAGTGCCCAGACCATAGATGATCAGAAAGGCTTCGAACTTGTTCTTGATCTGGAAGAGGCGGCGGACTCTGGTGAACATGCGCGATCTTAAGCAAGGCGCGGGCCAAGCGCGGAAATCCGCCATTTTCGCCGTGACGGATGTGGTTACCTGTCAATTAACTCGACAGTTCCAAGCGCCTCCAGCAGGACCCGGCGCGCGCGCTCGACGCGGCCGACCAGCGCCGGATCGCCGAGCGCTTCGGAATCGACTGCCTCGGGCCATTCTGCGTCGATCACCGCTGCGATGGCGTCGAGCCGCGCTTCGTCGACCAGGAAGCGCGGGTCTACGCTGGCGGGATCGCACACCACCCGCAGCCGCAAACAGGCAGGCCCGCCGCCATTGCCCATCGACTGGCGGACATCGACCACCTCCACGCGTCGGATCGGACCGTTGCCGGCGACATGGGCCTGGAGCCAGCGCCACACATTGGGCGTATCGCGCGCTTCCTCGGGCACGATCAGCGCAGGCTCGCCGTCAGGCAGCGTGACCAGTTGGGCGTTGAACAGATAGGATGCGATGGCATCGGCCAGGCTCACCTTTGCCGCCGACACCTCGACGATCTCGATCTCCGGCATCGCCGCACGCAGATCGGCGTAAAAGCGATCCTTGTCGGCAAAGGCGTATTCGTGCGCGAACAGAATCCGGCCATTTGCCACGGCGACGACATCATTGTGGAACGCCCCCGCTGCAATCGCCTGCTCGGACTGCTGGACGAAGAGCGTACGCGCCGGATCGAGCCCATGGCGACGTGCGACGGCGTAGCTGGCGTCAGGGTGCTGGCGGGCGGGATAGGGACCACCGCTGATGCCATAAACGAAGACCTCGATGCCCGGCGCATCGTGCGATGGCGCCAGCCGCATGTGATTGGCCGCGCCTTCGTCGCCAAACGGGGCGGGGACAGGGCCGTGAACGACGAAAGCGGGATCGGCAAAGGCGAGGCGGAGCTGGGCGAGCGTCTCCTGCCATTCATGGCTGCGATGCGGCATCGTCACCAGATTGGCGACGCTCAGATGGCAGCGGCCGTCGCCGGTATCGGGCGCGGGCGACACCGTCGCGGCGTTGGCAGCCCACATCGCCGATGCCGAAAAGGCCTGTGCCTGGAGATGCGGTGCGGCGCCGGCAAAGTCCGCGCCGAGATCGGCGAGCCAGCGATGATCGGGCCTCGCATGGGGCAGCAGGATGCCCTGGCGCAGCCCGAGCGCGAGATTGGCGCGCATCTTGGCAATGCCCTCGAGCGCCGCCGCGCGCGGATTCGAGATACGGCCGCGGCTGCGGGTCGCGGCGAGATTGCCCGGGCTCAGCCCGGCGAAATTGTGGCTCGGGCCGACGATACCGTCGAAGTTGATCTCGGCGAGCATCAGCGTGCGACGTGCAGCACTTCGTCGCCCACCGCGACGCCGAGCACCTGCGCTGTCCGCTCGTCGATCGTCGCGCCGTCCTCGGCGGTGGCGACTCGGCCCTGGGTCAGGCGGAATTCGGCCAGCCGTCCGGTTGCGACCAGCGCCTGGGCGCCGCCGTCGCCGATCGCGGCGACCTGCGCGCTCGTTGCGTCGCGCACCGTCTTCACGAGATCGGTACGCGCCGTCATCGTCGGGCCGCCGTCGAAGATGTCGATATAATTCTCGAAGGCGAAGCCCTCGCTCTCGAGCATCCGCATCGCCGCGCGGCCGGACGGGTGGGGCAGGCCGATCACCGAACGCGCGCTTTCCTGGAGCATCGCGGTGTAAATCGGGTGCTTGGGCATCAGATCGGCGATGAACTGATTGCCATGCGTGGCATTGAATTCGTCGGCGGCCTGGAAGTTCATCCCGAAGAAGCGCCCGGCAACCCCGTCCCAGAAGGGCGAGCCGCCCGCCTCGTCGATCACCCCGCGCAGTTCCGCCAGCACCCGCTCGGCAAAGCGCGCACGATGGCGCGCGATGAACAGATAGCGGCTGCGCGCAAGCAACATGCCTAGCCCCCCAGCGCGCTCGCCAGGGTGAAGGAACAACCCACCGACTTCGCTGGAGCCCTCAAGATCATTTACCAAGCTAAGGATTTCAGCCCGAAAAGTTCGATTGAGCTCCTGGCTGTGCTTGGTCACCGTGCCCATGCGATAGCTGTAAAAGGGCCAGTGCTGGCCGACATGGGTGAAGATCTGACAGGTGCCGCGCACTTCGCCGGTCTCGATATTTTCGAGTACCAGCACGAACAGGTCGTCCGCCAGGCCATCCTCGTCGCGGGCGAAGGCGGCATGGCTGCGCACGAGCTTGGCGCGTAGCGCGTCCTTTTCGGGCGGCAGATTGGTGAAGCCGCCGCCGGTGAGCTTGGCCATTTCGTAAAGCGGCTGGAGGTCCTCGTCGCGCGCGGCGCGGATCACGAAGCTCATGGCCGGCCCCGCTCGGCGAGGCGGAGGATGGTCAGCGCCGACAGGCCGGCGCGTTCGGGAAGCGATTCGGGGATCAGAAATTCCTCCGCTGAATGAATGGCGCCGCCACGGGCGCCCATCGTGTCGACCACCGGCACGCCGCAGGCAGCGATGTTGTTACCGTCGCACACGCCACCGCTGTCGCGCCAGCCGATCGGGATGCCGAGATCGGCACCCGAGGCGCGGACCAGTTCGAACAGCCGCGCTGCGCCCGGATCGATCGGCTTGGGCGGGCGATTGAAGCTGCCATGGACTTCGATCGCGACATCGTGTGCCACCATGACGTCAGATGCCGCGGCTTCGAGCGCGACGCGCGCCTGGGCGATTGCGCTTTCGTCTTTGGGCCGGAAATTGACGCGGAGGATGGCGAGATCGGGGACGACATTGTTGGGCCCGCCACCATCGATACGCGCCGGATTGACTGCGAGCTGCGGCGCCCGCGCCGCTGCCAGACGCAGCGCGAGGTCCGCGGCGGCGACCAGAGCGTTGCGGCCATCTTCCGGATTGCGCCCGGCATGGGCGCTCCGCCCGCGCACGACCAGCGAGAAATTGCCGGTGCCGCCACGCGCGCCCGCCAGCGTGCCGTCGGGAAGCGCGGGCTCATAGGTGAGCGCTGCAACCTTGCCCCGGGCTGCCCCCTCGATCAGCCCGCGCGAGGCGAGCGATCCGGTCTCCTCGTCCGAATTGATCAGCACTTCATAGCCGAACTTGGCGGCGAGCGGACTCGCCTCCACCGCTTCTAGCGCGGCGAGCATCAGTGCCAACCCGCCCTTCATGTCGGCAGCGCCCGGCGCATTGAGCCGGCCATCGTCGGTCCAGCGGCCATGCTGGAACGGGTGATCGGCGGCATACACCGTATCCATATGGCCGGTTAGCAGGATCTGAACCGGCGCCCCGGGGCGTACCGCAAGGTGGAGATGCTGGCCATGGCCGATCGGCTCGGCATGGCCTTCGGTCGTTACCGCGTCGACGGGCTCCGGATCGACCAGCGCGACATGGCCTGGCAGCACTGAAAACGCATCGGCAAGCGTGCCTGCCATCGTCGCCAAACCGGCAAGGTTACGCGTGCCGCTGTTGATTGCGCTCCACGCCTCAGTACGCGCGAGCATCGGCGCGCTTGCGGCATGTTCGATCGCCGCCTGTTCGATTGCCGAAATTGCACTCATCCAGGGTTGGTAGCGCGGAAACCAGGCGCCGTCATCCCGGGCCGCTTTGGTGCGTCATGCCGCCAGGGCATGGTCAGAAATCGACGACGAGCGCCGCGCGGCTGGTCGTGTCGGTTGTCTTGCGGCCGACCGGGGGCGTGCTTTCATATTGCAGCGAATAGGAGAATTGCGCCGAAAGCGGCCCGATCAGCCGGGCGAGCAACGCCGATTTGCTCGACACGGTACTGTTGGCATCCTGAACATAGGCCGATGCATTCTGGGTGATGCTCACACCGCGTGAGAGCTTCCAACCAAAATCCAGAGAGCCGCGGGTAGCAAGGTTGCTCTCTATCGTCGAATCGACGAAGCGCGTGTGCCGGAATGCCGGGCCGAGCTCGAGATCGAGCTTGAGGTCGGCGGTCTTTATCGCGCTGTAGCCGACGCCTGAAGACAGCGAGATACGATCGCTGAAGCCCGAGAAGCGATCGCTTTCATATTGGGCGGCGCCATAGAGATAGGCGCGGTCGTCGAACTTCCAGTTGGGTTCGTAGGCGGCGACATAGCGTTCGCGCGTCACGACGCCCAGGCTCTCCTGGTAATCGGCCTGCAATCGCAGCTTGTGTCGCCACTCGATCGCCTCGCGGCGCAACTCGATCGCGCCAGTGAGCCCGACATTCTCGGTGTTGCCCGAGCTGACATAGCCGCCGAGCTCGGCATGGCCCTTCACCAGATCGAAAAAGCTGGCTTCGCGAATCTTGCGCTGGGCCTTCTTCTGCCGGTCGCTGCGCCAATCGCTGGCGATCTTGGCCACCATGTCCCCGCTCGCCGGATCGGCCGCGCGGGCATATTTGACGATGGTCGAGACTTCGCCCTCGTTCCCGGACTGGATCGCGGCATCGAGCATCGCCTTGATCGTCGGCGGGATGGTGGGGTCTCCTGCCGTATTGGCGAGGAGCAGCGGCAAGGCGAAAAGCGGCAGGACACGCATGACCGGTGCCTTATCCACAAGTTTGGGACACGAAAAGGGCAGCATGTTTCCGTCGCATGACTGAACGCGGCGGGACGGTGCTCTTAAGAGTTTAATGCAACTCGGCGGCGAAGATGCCGAGCAGCTGGCGATAGAGCTCCCGCTTGAAGGGCACGATCAGCTCGGGAAGGTCCTTGGGGTCGGCCCAGCGCCAGGCACGGAATTCGGGCTCAGCAGTGGCGATGTTGACGTCGCTGTCGGCGCCGTTGAAGCGAAACAGGAACCAGCGCTGGCGCTGGCCGCGCCACTTGCCCTTCCACACCTTGCCGACGAGATCCTCGGGCAGGTCATAGGTGAGTTCGTCGGGAGCGATGGCGACCAACTCGACATGCCGGCGCTCGACGCCGGTCTCCTCCCATAGCTCGCGATAGGCGGCTTCGAGCGGATCTTCGCCCGGGTCTATCCCCCCCTGCGGCATCTGCCAGGCCTCCAGCGTCGAATCGAGCCGCTGGCCGACGAACACGCGGCCCTCGCGGTTGATCAGCATGACGCCCGCGCAGGGGCGATAGGGGAGGGTGGTAATGTCGGCCATGGCGCCTCCGCTACCCCTCCCTTGTGGGCATGGGAATAGCTAAATGCGGGGCGTGATCCACCTCGTCCATCACTCCGACTATGTCGCGCCGGCGCCTGCGCGCAGCCAATATCAGTGGAACAAGAACGGTCTGGTCCGCGACTTGCTGCGCGCAGAGGGTGACGCCTTTACCTGGCACGTTCCCGAGCCGATGCCCCGACGCTGGCTCGAGGCGGTGCACGATCCCGACTATATCGCCGAGGTCATCGAGGCGCGGGTGCCGCCGGCCAAGGAGCGCCGGATCGGCTTTCCGATAACGCCGCAGGTAGCACTGCGCTCGCAGGTCGTGCCAGGCGGCACCTGGCTTGCCGCGCTGCTGGCGCTCGAGCATGGCTTCGCCGCCAACTCGGCCGGGGGCAGTCATCATGCGCTCGCCGATACCGGCGCAGGATATTGCGTGTTGAACGATCTGGCCCTCGCGGCCAACCGGCTCGTCGAGGAACACGTGGTGGCGCGGGTACTGATCGTCGATTGCGACGTTCACCAAGGGGACGGCACAGCGTCACTGACTGCCGGTCAGCCGGCGATCGCGACCTATTCGATCCATGCCGAAAAGAACTTCCCGGCGCGCAAGGCACGCTCGACGCTGGACGTCGCGCTTCCGGACGGGACCGGCGATGCCGAGTATCTCGCCACGCTGGCCGACACCTTGTTGCCGCTGATCGAAGCCTTTGTGCCCGACCTCGTGCTCTATCAGGCGGGTGTCGATCCGCTGGCGGGCGACCGGCTCGGGCGACTGGGGCTGAGCCATGACGGCCTGGTCGCGCGTGACCAGTGGATCGGCCGCACCCTGCGCAAGCGCGGCATACCGTTCGCGAGCACATTGGGCGGCGGCTATGGCGCCGATGCGCTCGAAGTCTCCCGACGTCATGTCGCCTCGATCCTCGCACTCGGATCCGGCTTCGCAAGCCCATCATAAATCTGCAGATTTTATCCCTTGGGGCTGGACGCTGCGAGGCGTAGGCTGTCCGCGGAGAGAAAAACCGCAGGATAAGAGCCATGGCTACTGCGTACCAAGTCGCGCCCGGGTTAGCGTCAACCGGGCCTGGGCCCGAAGCCATCGTCGTGCGTTTCGCCGGCGATTCGGGCGACGGGATGCAGCTGACCGGTGGCCAGTTCACGCTGTCCACCGCGCTGACCGGCAACGACCTGGCGACGTTCCCAGATTTCCCTGCCGAGATCCGCGCGCCGCAGGGCACGCTGTTCGGCGTCTCTGCCTTCCAGATCAACTTCGGCTCGGCGCAGATCGATACCGCGGGTGATGCGCCCGACATGCTGATCGCGATGAACCCGGCAGCGCTCAAGGTGAATGTCGAGCAATTGAAGCCTGGCGGGCTCATCATCGCCGACGAAGGCGAATTCTCCACGCGCAACCTCGACAAGGCCAAATATGCCGCCAACCCGCTCGAGGATGGCAGTCTCGCGCGCTGGCAGTTGTTGCGGCTCAACATCTCGCAGCTGACCCTGGAAGCGGTGAAGCCGTTCAGGCTGGGCAACAAGGAAGCGCTGCGCTGTAAGAACATGTGGACGCTCGGGTTGGCGCTGTGGATGTTCGATCGCGACCGCCAGCCACTGATCGACTGGCTCGCGGCGAAGTTCGCCAAGGCGCCGCAGCTCGCCGAGGCCAACATCGCCGCGCTCAACGCCGGGCACGCTTATGGCGAGACCGCCGAGCTTTCCGGCCCGCTGGTGCGCCACAGCCTGCCGGCCGCGCCTGCCGAGCCGGGGCTGTACCGGACGGTAACGGGAGCGGAATTGATTGCGTTGGGACTGGTCGCGGGCGCGCAGCTCGCCGGGCTGCCGATGTTCTTCGGGGGCTATCCTATCACTCCGGCGAGCGCGATCCTGCATCAGCTTGCGCGCTTCAAAGAATACGGCGTCACCACCTTTCAGGCCGAGGACGAGATCGCGGCGATCGCCTCGGCGCTTGGGGCGGCTTATGCGGGGTCGCTCGGCGTGACGTCTTCCTCGGGCCCCGGGATCGCGCTCAAGGGCGAGGCGATGGGGCTGGCAATCATGACCGAGCTGCCGCTGGTGATCATCAATTCGCAGCGCGGAGGACCCTCGACCGGACTTCCGACCAAGACTGAGCAATCGGACCTGTATCAGGCGGTATACGGCAGGAATGGCGATGCGCCGATGCCGGTGCTCGCGGCGCGATCGGCGGCGGACTGCTTCGAGGTCGCGATCGAGGCGGTGCGGATCGCGACGCAATACATGACCCCGGTGATGCTGCTCACCGACGGCTATATCGCCAATGCCGCCGAGCCGTGGAAGGTGCCCGACATGGCGTCCTATGCGCGGTTCCCGGTCGAATTCCACACGCAGGTCCCGGCCGCGGAGGAGAAGTTTCAGCCCTATGCGCGCGATGCGAAGCTGAAACGGCCCTGGGTCAAGCCGGGAACGCCGGGGCTGGCCCACCGCATCGGTGGTATCGAAAAGGCGCAAGGCAGCGGCAACATCGATTATTCGCCGACCAACCACCAGGCGATGACGGACCTACGCCGCGACAAGGTGCTCGGCATCGACGTGCCCGACCAGACCGTCGAGCAGGGTGGTGAAAGCGGCGCGCTCGTCCTCGTCGGCTGGGGCTCAACCTATGGCCCGATCGCGCAGGCGGTTCGCCGCGCGCGGCGCAAGGGGCTGGACGTGGCGCATGTCCATATCCGTCACATCTGGCCGCTTCCGAAGAATCTGGGTGGGTTGCTCGCCGGCTACGGACATATTCTCGTACCCGAAATGAACACTGGCCAGCTCAAGACCATGCTGCGCGACCAGTATCTGGTCAACGCCGTGCCGGTTAGCAAAGTATCCGGCCAGCCCTTCACGATTGCGGAGATCGAAGCGGCGATCACTCGCCATCTCGGCGGCGGGGAAGCGGAGGAATGCGGGCCCGACAACACCCAGCTGCCCA
This sequence comes from Sphingomonas sp. MMS12-HWE2-04, assembly GCF_044881185.1. Classification (GTDB taxonomy): domain Bacteria; phylum Pseudomonadota; class Alphaproteobacteria; order Sphingomonadales; family Sphingomonadaceae; genus Sphingomonas. The sequence continues at coordinate 1,772,365 of NZ_CP173254.1, forward strand.
ACCCGGAGGCCGTTAATCCATGAACGAGCTCGCCGCGATCCGTCAGAGCACGCCCAAGGACTGGGAGACCGACCAGGAGGTGCGCTGGTGCCCGGGCTGTGGCGATTATGCGATCCTCAAGGCCGTGCAGCGCACGATGCCCGAGATTGGCGCCACGCCGGAGAACACGGTGTTCGTCAGCGGCATCGGATGCTCGTCGCGCTTTCCCTATTATATGCAAACCTATGGTTTCCACACCATCCATGGCAGGGCGCCAGCGGTGGCGACCGGGATCAAGCTCGCCAATCCCGCGCTCGACGTGTGGATCATCACCGGCGACGGCGACGCGCTGTCGATCGGCGGCAACCATACGATGCATTTGCTCAGACGAAATCTGAACTGCCAGCTTCTCCTGTTCAATAATGAGATTTACGGCCTCACCAAGGGCCAATATTCCCCCACCAGCCGCGAGGGCACTCGCTCTCCCTCCACGCCGTTCGGCTCCGTCGATCATCCCGCCAATCCCTGCGCGTTTGCGCTGGGCAGCGGTGCGCGTTTCGTTGCGCGCGGGATCGATGTCCATAAGAGCCTGCCCACGCTGCTTAAGGCCGCGCACGCGCACCAGGGCGCGGCGTTCGTCGAAATCTTCCAGAACTGCGTCGTCTATAACGACGACGTATTCGAGCCCTTCGCCGCCAAGGCAAATGCGGCGCTCGGCCAGCTCTGGGCTGAGCAGGGCAAGCCGCTATTGTTCGCCGGTGGCACCAAGGGCCTGACGCTCGATCTCGAGCGGATCATGCTCAAGGTGGTGGATGTCGCCGACGGGGACTGGGAGGCTGCTGGTGTGATCGTCCACAGTGTCACCAACCGCGCCATCGCGCATATGCTCGTCGAAATGCCGTTCGGGCCGTTTCCGATGGCGCTGGGGGTGCTGTACGACGATCCCGCGCCGACCTTCGAAAGCGCGGTAATCGCGCAGAATGGGGGGCGAGCGAGGGCAAGACTGCCGACCTCCAAAAGCTGGTCTCCAAGGGCCAGACCTGGATGGTGGACAAGGCGCCGCATCCGCTGTGATCTTTCCGATCCTGAGGCGGGGAAAGCGCTTGCCCGGCGGCGGGGCGTGCATTTAGGTCGCGCAATGAATGCGCCCGAGCGACCCCTAACCGAAGCTACAGAACCTCGCGCGGGCGGCGTACTCGACCGGCTAGCGCCGCTGTTTCATCGTCGGATTGATCGGCTCGATTGCGGGATTGGACAGGGCAGCTTGGAACTGCGTTTGCCCGATGGCGGGACGCGGCTGCTGGGCGGACGCAGTGGCGGACCTGCGGCGATCGTGGACCTGCGTAGCTGGCGGGCTCTGCTACGGCTCGGTCTCGAAGGATCAAGCGGCTGGTATGAAGCCTGGGCGGCGGGCGAATGGGCGAGCCCCGATCCCGTGCAGCTCTTCGCACTGTTCAGCCTGAACCGCGCCGGGCTGGCGACGCCAGCGCGCGCGACCGGGCCGTGGCTGCTCGGCAAGCGGCTGTGGCACTGGCTGCGGCGCAACCACCGCGGCGGATCGCGGCGCAACATTCAGTTCCACTACGATCTGGGCAACGACTTCTATCGGCCCTGGCTCGACGCGGGCATGACCTATTCGAGCGCGCTGTTCGCCGATCCCGGCCAGTCGCTGGAGGACGCGCAGACCGTCAAGCTCCAGGCGATGCTCGATCGCACCGCGACTGCCGCCGGCGACACCATCCTGGAGATCGGGTGCGGCTGGGGTTCCTTCGCCGAACTCGCGCTGCGCCAGGGACGCCGCGTCCACGGCATCACGCTCTCCACCGAGCAGAAGGCCTGGGCGGAGGCGCGGACCGCGGGGCTGGACGGCGGCCGCTTCGCGCTGACCGACTATCGTGACGTCACGGGGCGTTACGACGCGGTCGTCAGCATCGAGATGGCGGAGGCGGTGGGGCGGCAATATTGGCCGGCCTATCTTGCCGCTGTTGCCGGCGCGCTCAAGCCGGGCGGACGCGCGGCACTGCAGCTGATCACCTTCGATGACGCCTTGTTCGAAGGCTATGCGAACAATGTCGACTTCATCCAGCGCTACATCTTCCCCGGTGGACTGCTGATCCGCGAGAGCACGTTCCGGCGGCTTGCCGAAGAGAATGGCCTCGCATGGCACGATCAGGCTCATTTTGGGCTCGATTATGCCGAGACGCTGAAGCGTTGGCGCGAAAATTTCGATGCCGCCGCCCTGGCCGGAGACCTGCCCCCGCAATTCGACGCGCGCTTTGTCGCGCTGTGGCGCTACTACCTTATGTACTGCGAGGGCGGTTTCCGGGGCGGCGGGATCGACGTCATCCAGATGACCTTGGTCAAGGAGGGGCAATGATCCGGACGATGATGCTGGCGGGCGTACTCGCGCTCGGCGCAACCGCGGCTGCGGCGCAACCGGTGCAAATCGATCCGAAGGACACCAGCGGATTGCGCAAGGTCGGCGCGGAGGTGCTGTTCTGGAGCCAGGCGCAACGCGACGCCAATTTTCCGCACATGGAGGCGATCTTCCCTGGCCATGTCGTAAAGGCCGGGGCGAAGGTCCGCGCGCTTCCGGCTGGCACGCCGCTGGCCATCGCCGATGCCGAGATCGACGCCTTCCTCGCCGCGCAGAACGTCGCCGGGCTGATAGTGCTCAAGGACGGCAAGGTCGTGCTCGAACGCTATGCCCGGGGCTATGGCCGGGACGGGCGCTGGACGAGCTTTTCCGTCGCCAAATCGTTCACTTCGACACTGGTGGGCGCGGCGATCCGGGACGGGCACATCAAGTCGGTCGACGAGCCGGTGACCAAATACATCCCAGAGCTCGCGGGCAGCGGCTATGATGGGGTGAGCATCGCCCAGCTGCTCACCATGACGTCGGGCGTGAGATGGAACGAGGACTATACCGACGCCAAGTCCGACGTGGCGCGGATGTTTCTGGAGCCCGTGCCGACGGGGGAGGATCCGACCGTCTTCTACATGAAGAAGCTGCCGCGCGAGACTGCGCCGGGCAGCAAATGGGTGTACAAGACCGGCGAGACCAATTTGATCGGCGTTCTGGTGATGCGCGCCACCGGCAAGCCGCTGGCGGACTATCTGAGCGAGAAGGTCTGGAAGCCGTTCGGGATGGAGCGGGACGCGTTCTGGATGATCGATCCCTCGGGACATGAAGTCAGCGGGTGCTGCCTGTCGGTGAGCCTGCGGGATTATGCGCGGATGGGACAGCTGGCGCTCGAGAGTGGGAAGGGGATCGTCCCCGCGGGCTGGTTCGCGCAATCGACCGCGGCGCATGCCGATATCGGTGTGCCGGGCTTCGGCTATGGCTATCAGTGGTGGACCTACCCCGAAGGGCGCTTCGGGGCCCAGGGCATTTTCGGCCAGTCGATCCGCGTCGATCCCAGGACGCGCACCGTGATCGCGATCTCCGCCGCTGCGCCTCGGGCCAGCGACCGAGAGTATAGCGCCGCGAGAACCGCGTTTCTCGACAAGCTCTTCGCGGCGGCAGCCCACTAGTCGACGCGCTCGAAATGGCCGGTCTCGAAGCCCGAGGCCGCCAGCGCGGCAATCCGCTCCGCGACCGCTTCGGGCGGTTTGACCGTCGCGGGATCCTCGCCCGGGAAGGCGCGGGCGCGCATCTTGGTGCGCGTGGCGCCGGGATCGACGATCGCGGTGCGGATGCCGCTGATGTGGCGAACTTCCTCGCCATAGCTCAGCACCAGATTTTCGAACGCCGCCTTGGAGGCGCCATACATGCCCCAATAGGCGCGCGGGGTGCGCCCGACGCTGGAGCTGACGCCGATCACCCGGGCGGACTGCGCGCGCTTGAGCAGCGGATCGAACGCAGCGAGGATCGCGGCCTGGGCAGTGACGTTGAGCGTCAGCACCTTGGCGAATTCCTTGAAGTCGATCGCCGGAATCGCGCTCAACGTGCCGAGCGACGCGGCGTTGAGCACGAGGATGTCGAGCATCGGCCAGCGCTCGGCGATCGCAGTGCCCAAGCGCGAGACGCTCTCGTTCTCGGTCAGGTCCATCGGCGCGATCGTCGCCGATCCGCCTGCGGCGAAGATCGCCTCCTCGACTTCCTCGAGCGCGCCGGCGGTGCGGGCGGTGAGGATGACATGCGCACCGGCGGCGGCGAGCGCCGTGGCGGTGGCGGCGCCGATGCCGCGGCTTGCACCGGTGACGAGCGCGATTCTATCGGCGAGGGGCTTGTCGGTCATGGAATCCGCAGTGGTTAGCCGACGCGCTCTTCGAGCAATGCGAACTGGTCGACGGGGCCGAGCTCATCCTGGTCGGTGAGCGTCGTCGGATAGTCGCCAGTGAAGCAGGCGTCGCAATATTTCGGGTGGATGTCGGCGCGGTGCGCTTCGCCCAGCGCCTTGTAGAGCCCGTCGATGCTGATGAAGGCCAGGCTGTCGGCATGGATGAAATCGGTCATTCCGCCGACATCGAGCTTGGCGGCGAGCAGCTTGGCGCGCTCGGGCGTGTCGACGCCGTAGAAGCAGCTGTGCCGCGTCGGCGGCGACGCGATGCGCATATGGACTTCGGCAGCGCCGGCCTCGTGCATCATCTGGACGATCTTCAAGGACGTGGTGCCGCGCACGATCGAATCGTCGACCAGCACCACGCGCTTGCCCTTGATCAGCTCGCGATTGGCGTTGTGCTTCAGCTTGACCCCGAGGTGACGAACCTTGTCGCCCGGCTGGATGAAGGTGCGGCCGACATAATGCGAGCGGATGATGCCGAGCTCGAACGGTATGCCGCTCTGCTGGGCATAGCCGATCGCGGCGGGGACGCCCGAATCAGGAACGGGCACGATCAGATCGGCCTCGACCGGCGACTCGATTGCCAGCTGCGCCCCGATCGCCTTGCGCACCGAATAGACCGAGCGATTGTCGCTGATCGAATCGGGGCGCGAGAAATAGACATATTCGAAGATGCACGGCCGCGCCGCCTGAGGGGCGAAGGGCTTGTGCGAGCTGATCTCGCTGCCCTTGACCACAACCAGCTCGCCGGGTTCGACATCGCGGACATAGTCGGCACCGACCACGTCGAGCGCTACCGTCTCGGAGGCGAAGATGATCGAATCGTCGAGCTTGCCCATCACCAGCGGACGGATGCCGAGCGGATCGCGGCAGGCGATCATGCCCTCGGGCGTCATCACGATCAGCGAATAGGCGCCTTCGACCTGCTTGAGCGCATCGATGAAGCGATCCATCAGCGTGCGATAATGCGAGGTGGCGACCAAATGGATGATCACCTCGGTATCCGAGGTCGACTGGAAGATCGAACCGCGGCGAACCAGGTCCTTCCGCAGCCGCATCGCATTCGAGATATTGCCGTTGTGCGCGACGGCGAAGCCGCCGCTGGCAAGCTCGGCATAGAGCGGCTGGACGTTGCGGATCGCGGTATCGCCGGTCGTCGCATAGCGGACATGGCCGCAGGCGGTGGTGCCGGTGAGGCTGCGGATCACATCGTCGCGATCGAAATTGCCCGCGACATGCCCCATCGCCCGGTGGCTATGGAACTGATGGCCATCCCAGCTGGTAATCCCCGCAGCCTCCTGGCCGCGGTGCTGCAAGGCGTGCAGCCCCAGCGCCACCAGCGCAGCCGCGCCTTCGGAGGCGGATACACCGAAAATGCCGCACTCTTCGCGCAGCTTGTCATCGTCAAATGGGTGTGTGGTAAGCATCGTCCCTCGATGGGGTTCGCAACTCTTGGCCGGGCATATAGGGGCTTCCTCGCGCTTTGTCGCCCGTTCGTCACAAAGAAATGAACCAGCGCGGGATTCTGATGGTTTTCCAGGGTGAAAGGAACGATTCCATGCCTAAGGACCACGGACCCCAGATCAAGAACGACAAGCTTTACGAGGATCTCCGCCGCGACGGGAATTCGAAGGAGAAGGCCGCGCGAATCGCCAATGCCCAGGCGAGGGGTACGCTCGACCATCCCGGCGGCACGCTCGAGAGCCGCTCGAAGGCGGAGCTGTACGACGAGGCCAAGGAGATCGGCATCGAGGGCCGCTCGAAAATGGACAAGGACGACCTGATCGATGCGATCCGCGACCGCTGAGCGCCAGGGCCGCGGGGCAAGGGTCCAAACATCCAGGGACGGCGACGTCGCAAGCACGTCCGGGCAACGCGACAATTGCTGTGACAATGACGTTGCAGGCGCTGCAGCTTTGCTGACGCACAAGGGTGCGATGGAGCGAGCCTTCGCAAGCTTCGGAGCGTCCGATGATCCGAAAGACCATCCGATTCGGTTTGACCTCGCTCTTCCTGCTGATGTCGAGTCTGCTGGTGGCGGCTGCGCCGGACCAGATTGATGTCGCAATCGAGCAGGCCCGGCTGATCGACGCACGCCCGCTCGATGGCAGAGTATTCCATGTGCAGGGCCTGGCGCTCGACAGCCGGCGTATCTGGGTGACCTCGGTCGATGGCGACAACCGCAAAGCCTATCTCCATGCGTTCGATCGGCGCACGGGCAAGCTGCTTCGGCGATTGGAGCTGACCGACGGTGCACGCTATCATCCCGGGGGAATATCGATTTCCGGGAATTCGATCTGGGTTCCGGTCGCGGAGCTGAAACCAGATAGCTCCGCGATACTCGTCGAAATCGACACGAACAGCCTGGCGGTGCGTCGCAAAATCCATGTCCCGGACCATTTGGGCTGCGTCGCCGCTTCGGGCGACACGCTGGTGGCGGGCAATTGGGACAGCAAATTGCTGTACCGCATCGACCTGGGCAAGACGCTCCGCATGCGGGCCCTGCCGAACCCTTCGGCAACGCGATACCAGGATATGAAGTTCGTCGGCGGGCAACTCGTGGCGGGCGGGGCGCTGAGCCTGTGGAGCGGGACTGTCGACTGGATCGACTGGCCCTCGATGAAGGTCGTGCGAAGCTTGCGTGCCGGGGCGATCGGGCCTGTCAGGCCCTGGGGCCGCGGCGGCCCCTATACAGGGGAGGGCATGGCGATCGAAGGCCGCGAGCTCTACGTTTTGCCGGAGGACGGCCCCAGCCGCTTGTTTCACTTCCGGCTCGAGGCGACCCCGCACAGCTGAGACGGGCAGGTGGCGGGACCGTCAATCAGTCCAGCGCATCGTGGAGGCGGCGCTCCCACGTTTCGGCCTGCGCAGGCATTTGGACATCGCCATGGTACTGCCGTCTTCGAAATCCTGGCAATCGGTATCAGGCGGATAGGCGGCCGCAGGGACCGACTGGATCGAGGCAAACAAGGCAAATAACAGGATCATCGGGACCCCAAGGGCTGCGTACTGCGGCCTAGACCGTGAGGCGTAAATAGCCCTGACCTGCCAAGCCCCCTGTCCAGACGAGCCGGTGGCGGGGTGACGGCGAGAGGCAGGCACGCTAAGGCGATGCAGTGACCGATACGCGCGAAACGGGCGATACGCTCGATCCCAAATACGATGCCAATGGCCTGATCACGGCGGTAGCGACCGATCCGAACGGCGCGGTGCTGATGGTCGCGCATATGAATGCGCAGGCGCTGGCGCTGACGCTGGAGACCGGCGAGGCGACCTTCTGGTCGCGCAGCCGCGGGCGGATCTGGAAGAAGGGCGAGACTTCGGGGCATGTCCTCAAGGTGATCGAGGCGCGGATCGATTGCGATCAGGATGCGGTGTGGCTCCAGGTCGAACCGCAGGGGCCGGCCTGCCATACCGGCGCGCCGAGCTGCTTCTATCGGCGGATCGAGGGCGGGCGCCTGGTGCGCGGATGAGGCGCGCGGCCTTTTTCGCCGCGCTGCTGTTGACCGGCTGTTCCGGCGGCAAGCCGGCGCAGCCATCAGGTCAGCCACAAGATCTGGAAAGCGCCGCGATCGAACGCGGGATGGTGCGCGATCCCGACGACAGCAGCATCGAGGGCCTGTACGCCCGCGACACCGACCGAGTGTGCATCGTCAAGGCGGGCTCGGGATATCGCATCGGCGCCTATGTCGATTATGGCGACCGCATTACCTGCAGCGGATCGGGGACGGTGACGCGGGGCGGCGAGGCGCTGCATGTCGAGCTGGGCGGCGCGGACTGCAATTTCGACGCGCATTTCGATGGCGAGCGGATCCGCTTTCCCGGCAGCGTGCCGGCGGCATGCGCGAAGCTGTGCGCGCGGCGGGCGGCGTTCAGTGGGCTGGATGTCGCGCGGCTTAGCGAATCGGCGGCAGAGGCAGCGGCGATGCGTGATTCGAGCGGAAAGCGGCTCTGCGGGGAGTGAGCCCTGAAGGTTTCCCCGGAGCGATGCCCCGGGGGAAGGAAAGGTTACTGCCAGCTGCCCATGGCCTTTTCGAGATTGACGCGGATCGCCTCGAAGAACTGCTCGGTGGTCATCCAGGCCTGATCAGGGCCGATCAGCAGCGCCAGATCCTTGGTCATCGCGCCGCTCTCGACGGTCTCGATGCAGACCTTTTCGAGCGTCTCGGCGAAGCGGGTGACATCGGGCGTGCCGTCGAACTTGCCACGGAACTTGAGGCCGCCGGTCCAGGCGAAGATCGACGCGATCGGGTTGGTCGAGGTCGCCTTGCCCTGCTGATGCTGGCGATAATGGCGCGTGACGGTGCCGTGCGCGGCTTCGGCCTCGACGGTCTTGCCGTCGGGCGAGAGCAGCACCGAGGTCATCAGACCGAGCGAGCCGAAGCCCTGCGCAACCTGGTCCGACTGGACGTCGCCGTCATAGTTTTTGCAGGCCCAGACGAATTCGCCATGCCATTTGAGCGCCGAGGCGACCATGTCGTCGATCAGGCGGTGCTCGTAGACGATGCCGGCGTCCTTGAACTTCTGCTGGAAGCCCTCGGTCTCGAAGACTTCCTGGAACAGATCCTTGAAGCGGCCGTCATAGGCCTTGAGGATGGTGTTCTTGGTCGAGAGATAGACCGGCCAGCCCAAGTTGAGGCCGTAATTGAGCGACGAACGCGCGAAATCGCGGATCGAATCGTCGAGATTGTACATGCCCATCGCGACGCCGGCGGCGGGGAAATCGAACACGTCGAAATCGAGCGTCTCGCCGTTCTCGCCTTCCCACTTCATCGTGAGCTTGCCCTTGCCGGGCACCTTGAAATCGGTGGCGCGATACTGGTCGCCGAACGCGTGGCGGCCGACGACGATCGGCTTGGTCCAGCCCGGGATCAGGCGCGGCACGTTCGAGATCACGATCGGCTCGCGGAAGATCGTGCCGCCCAGGATGTTGCGGATCGTGCCGTTGGGCGACTTCCACATCTTCTTGAGCTTGAATTCCTCGACGCGCTGCTCGTCCGGGGTAATCGTCGCGCACTTCACGCCGACGCCGTACTGCTTGATCGCGTTGGCCGAATCGATCGTGATCTGGTCGTTGGTCTCGTCGCGCTTCTCGACGCCGAGATCGTAATATTTGAGGTCGATGTCGAGATAGGGGAGGATCAGACGCTCGCGGATCCACTGCCAGATGATCCGCGTCATCTCGTCGCCGTCGATCTCCACGACCGGCGTTGCAACCTTGATCTTCGCCATGTGCTCGCTTCCTTTTTTAGGTTTGGCGAGCGTCTAGGAGGATGGGCAGGGGGGATCAAGCGCCGTTGGCGACGCTCATTTGTTCCACGCCCACCAGAGCTGCGCCGGCGGCAGGTTCCACAGCTGCATCGCGTGGTCGATATGCTCCCAGTGCGGGGTGAGGAAGTTCTTCACCTTGGGATTATACTGGTAGACGAGGAAGGCGCCGCCGGGACGGATGATTTCGCGCGTCGCCTTGGCAATCTGATCGCCGACGCCGGCGGGCAGCGTGGAAAAGGGCAGGCCCGAGGCGATATAGTCGGCATGCTCGAAGCCGTGATCGTGGACGATCTGCTTCACGTCGGCAGCCGAGCCGAGCACCGGGAAGAAGCGCGGATCGTCGATCGTCTGCGCGAGATAGTCGATGAAATCGGGATTGGTGTCGATCACCACCAGCGTCGCATCGGGCGCGAGCCGATCGAGCAGGATGCGGGTGAACGTACCGACGCCGGGGCCATATTCGACGAACAGCTTGCACTGGTTGAAGTCGACGCGGCTGAGCATGTGGCGGACCAGCGTGCCCGAAGAAGAGGCGATCGCGCCGACCATAACCGGGTGCTTGAAGAACCCCTTGAGGAACATCATCCACGGTGACGGAGGAGCACCTGCGGTACGACGTCGGCGGCTGCGCTGCTCGGCGGCGGTAGGGGCGGGCATGGTGATCCTTGTGTTGGTTTCGTACGCGAACGGTCGCCCCTGCGCAAAAAACGGCGAACATTCAAGCGGGCGGGCCCTAGCTGCTGTGGATGAACGTGGTTTGCAAGCCCCGCTGCGTCGAGCCGACGGAGCGCCGCCGGTTCAAATCGCGCGCGGACGCATCGGGGCGGACGGGAACAACGCCTCGTCGCGATCGTGACACTGCATACCGGCGATTGTGTTGGCGGGATGTGATGGGTAGACCCGCGCACATGGCATCTACCGAAAAGCCCCCCATTGGCACTTCGACCGTGAAGTGGCGCTTCCCTGACATCCATCCCGAGGGGCGCAAATATGTGCTGATCGCCGGCGCCATCGCGCTGGCCAGCCTGTTCATCTGGGACGTGCTTACCTGGCCGCTGCTGTTCCTGACGCTGGGCGTTGCTGCGTTTTTCCGCGATCCGGTGCGCACTACGCCACAGGGGGAGGGGCTGATCGTCTCGCCTGCCGACGGGCTGATCACGATGATCGAGCGCGTGCCGCTGCCGCCCGAGCTTCGCGGGCCGCAAGCGCTGGGCGAGGAGCCGATGGTGCGCGTCTCGGTGTTCATGAGCGTGTTTGACGTCCATGTGAACCGCACCCCGATCACCGGCACGATCCGCCATGTCATCTATATCTCGGGCAAGTTCTTCAACGCCGACCTCGACAAGGCGAGCGACGAGAATGAGCGCCAATATTTCGTCGTCGAGGACAAGAACGGTCTGCGCGTGGGGTTCACCCAGATCGCCGGTCTCGTCGCGCGCCGCATCGTCAGCTTCGTCAAGCCCGGCGACATGATCGTCGCCGGCCAGCGCGTCGGCCTGATCCGCTTCGGCAGCCGCGTCGACGTGTTCCTGCCCGAAGGCTATGCCGCGCAGGTAACGCTCGGCCAGCGCGCGATCGCCGGCGAGACCATTCTCGCGATCAGGGGCGGCAAGCCGGCGACCGGCGTCGCGCAGTGATCAATTCGCGTGCGTGAACCCAGGATCCCGCGGTCGCGCACACGCGGCGCGCCGCTTAACGAGCGCGGTATCCCGCTGCGCGCGGTGCTGCCCAATACGGTCACCGCTCTCGCGCTCTGTTCGGGACTGACTGCGATTCGCTTCGCGATGCTCGGCAATTGGGAAGCGGCGGTGCTGATGGTGCTGGCCGCGGCCGTGCTTGATGGCGTCGACGGTAAAATTGCGCGGCTGGTACGCGCCGAAAGCCGCTTCGGTGCCGAACTCGACAGCCTGTCCGACGCGATTTCGTTCGGCGTGGCGCCGGCGCTGATCCTCTATCTCTGGTCGCTCAACGCGCTGGGCCGGTTGGGCTGGCTCGTCGCGCTGCTGCTCGCGCTGTTCTGCGCGCTGCGTTTGGCGCGGTTTAACGCCAATATCGACCAGGAGCACCAGCCGCATAAATCGGCAGGCTTCCTCACCGGGGTGCCCGCTCCGGCAGGCGCGCTGCTGGCGATGACGCCGCTCTATCTATGGCTGTGGACCGGCGACGCGCATTTCCAGGCGCCCCTGGCGGTCGCACCATGGACCGCGTTCGTCGCGGTGCTGCTGATCTCAAGCATCGCAACCTTCGCACCGACGATCCGCGTCAAGCAGCGGCTGCGCTTCGAGGCGGTGGCGGTGCTGGTGGTATTCGTTGCGGCTTTGGTCTCGGCACCATGGCCGACTCTAGCGCTGGTCGCGATCGTTTATCTAGCGGCGATCCCGTTCAGCGTGCGCAGCTATCGCCGGATCAGGCGGCTGCGCGACGCGGCTGCGACGCAGGAAGTCGTGCCGGAACCGCGCGTGCCGTGATCCGGCCGAGCCGCGGCGGCAGGCTCGGCAGCGTCGAGACCGGACGACCGAGCGCCTGGAAGCGGTGAAGCTGCGCGCCGACGCTGGTGACCAGGGTCCAGAGGGACGCGACAAAGGCAGTACCGAACAGCAGAACAGCGAAAACAGTCATCACCTGGCTCCCATTTCGCCGTCGCGGAGAAATCGTAGTGATTCCAACCTCTTGGCGTCGCGAACGTTCCTTGTCCGCCTTCTGAACCCTTTATGTTCCGTTAACGTTCCCATGTCAACACGATGTTCGCGCGTTGTTCTGCTTGCATGGTGCGACACTTTCGGTTAAGCGCGCCGCCTCAAACCCGCATGGGAAGCATCATAAACCGGTGCCATGGCGCTTAGCCTGGTCACTCGCTTCCCAGAGGCTCAACCGGAAGGAGTTATCCCTATGGCGGCACCTGTCGTCACCATGCAGCAGCTGCTCGAATCGGGCGCGCACTTCGGACACCAGACCCACCGCTGGAATCCGAAGATGAAGCCCTACATTTTCGGCGACCGCAACGGCGTTCACATCATCGACCTTTCGCAGACCGTGCCGCTCTTCGCGCGCGCGCTTGAGTTCGTGTCTTCGACCGTCGCTTCGGGCGGCAAGGTCCTGTTCGTCGGCACCAAGCGCCAGGCGCAGGAGCCGATCGCCGAAGCCGCTCGCCGTTCGGGCCAGCACTTCGTCAACCATCGCTGGCTGGGCGGCATGCTCACCAACTGGAAGACGATCAGCAACTCGATCAAGCGCCTCAAGACGCTCGAAGAGCAGCTTTCGGGCGACACGCACGGCCTGACCAAGAAGGAAGTGCTCCAGCTCACCCGTGAGAAGGATAAGCTCGAAATGTCGCTCGGCGGCATTCGCGACATGGGCGGCGTTCCCGACATCATGTTCGTGATCGACGCGAACAAGGAAGAGCTGGCGATCAAGGAAGCCAACACGCTGGGCATCCCCGTCGTCGCGATCCTCGACTCGAACGTAAGCCCGGACGGTATTGCCTTCCCGGTTCCGGCGAACGACGACGCCAGCCGCGCGATCCGTCTCTACTGCGAAGCCATCGCGATCGCGGCGACCCGCGGCAACCAGGATCGCCAGGCACGCTATGGCGTCGACCTGGGCGCGCAGGAAGAAGCGCCGATCGAGCCCGCCCTGAGCGCGCCGGTCCCCGATCCCGAAGCCCCGGCGGCTGCGACCGAAGTCGACCAGTCCGTCGAAGGCGAGCGCCAGATCGACGCCTGAGTTGAAATCGATTGTCTCCGAACTGACATAGCGACGCTCTAGGCGGCGCTGTCAGTTCGGAGTGATGCCTTTCCCCGTTCGTGCTGAGCTTGTCTAAGCACCGTCCTTCCTTCCGGTGTGCGGCAAGAGAGAAGACGGCCCTTCGACAAGCTCAGGGCGAACGGGTTTTGATATACGGCCGAGGCAAGCGCCGCGGCCCGACCAGCAAGAGGAAGTGAAACATGGCCGAGATCACTGCAGCAGCCGTGAAGGAGCTCCGCGAAAAGAGCGGCGCCGGCATGATGGATTGCAAGAAGGCGCTCACCGAGACCAATGGCGACCTCGAAGCGGCCAGCGACTGGCTGCGCTCGAAGGGCCTGGCCGCAGCCGCTAAGAAGTCGAGCCGCACCGCCGCTGAGGGCCTGGTCGGCGTTGCCGTCGCCGGCACCAAGGGCGTCGCCGTCGAAGTCAATTCGCAGACCGATTTCGTCGCCAAGAACGAGATCTTCCAGAACTTCGTCCGCGAAGCCACGTCTATCGCCCTCGAAAAGGGTGACGATGTCGACGCAATCAAGGCTGCTCCGATGGCTGCCGGTGGCAGCGTCGAGGAAGTCCTCACCGCGAACATCGCGACGATCGGCGAGAATCAGGTTCTGCGCCGCGCCAAGAAGGTCGAAGTGACCAAGGGCGCCGTGATCCCCTACGTTCACAACGCGGCGGCCCCCGGCCTCGGCAAGATCGGCGTGCTCGTCGCGCTCGAGTCGGAAGCTGGCGTCGACGTGCTCGAGCCGCTGGGCAAGCAGATCGCAATGCACATCGCCGCTGCCTTCCCGCTGGCGCTCTCGATCGACGACCTCGATCCCGAAGTCGTCGAGCGCGAAGCCGCGATCCTGCGCGAGAAGAACGCCGACAAGATCGTCGGCAAGTCTGACGAGGTGGCTCAGAAGATCCTCAACGGGCCGGTCGAAAAGTTCAAGAAGGAGAACGCGCTGCTTACCCAGGCGTTCGTCATGGACGGCAAGACTCCGGTTCAGGACGTGATCGCAAAGGCGGGCAAGGATGCCGGCGCGACGATCACACTGACCGACTATGTTCGCTTCCAGCTCGGTGAAGGCATCGAGAAGGAAGAGAGCGACTTCGCTGCCGAAGTGGCTGCGACCGCCGGTCTCACCAAGTAAGGTCTTCCCGGACCTGCAAGGCGGGCGCTGTCACCTTCGGGTGGCGGCGCCCGTTTTCGTTTGTGGCGCATGGTCGGCGCCGCTTGGGCTAATCGCTTGCCCGCCTTGCTGCGTAATCCGCGCGCGCGGCATCCATGCGTGGGGTGTTGGTCATAACCCATTCCGCAAGCGCCCGGACCGGCTCGAGAAACTCGCGACCGAGGTCGGTCAATGCATATTCGACCTGGGGCGGAGTGACCGGCGTCACCGTTCGCGAGACGAAGCCATGTTCTTCGAGATCGCGGAGCGTCGAGGCGAGTACCTTCTGGCTGATCTCGCCGATCTCGCGCCGTAGCGCGTTGAAACGGCAAGGCCCCCGCCCGAGGACGCGCACGACCAGCATCGACCATTTGTCGCTGATCCGTGCCAGCGTGCGGCTGATATGCTCGCATGCCGCGGCGTTGCCCGCGCAGGCGGAGGCGGTTTCCATTGGGGTATCTAGTGTCGCCAAGGTGCCTCCTTGTTCCGTGTCGGCTACGATAGGTAATCAGGTTACCTCAAGAAACCAGATAATACGAGGTTACCAATGACTGCCAAGCCCAGGATCGCGCTCATCATCGGATCGACCCGTCCGACGCGTTTCGCCGACACGCCCGCCCAGTGGATGCTGAAGCAGGCGGCAGCGCGCGACGACATGGACGTGGAAGTCGTCGATCTGCGCGATCACCCTCTGCCGTTCTTCGACGAGGCGACGTCCAACCTATGGGCGCCGAGCCAGAACCCCGAAGCAATCCGCTGGCAGCAGACGATCGGCGCCTATGACGGCTACATCTTCGTGGTGGCCGAATATAATCACTCGATCACCGGCGTGCTCAAGAATGCGCTCGACCAAGCCTATGTGGAATGGAACCGCAAGCCGTTCACTGCGATCGGTTATGGCGGCACCGGGGCGACGCGCGCCGTCGAGCACCTGCGCGGAATCGGGGTTGAGTTGCAGATGGTTTCGACCAAATCCGCCGTGCATATCGGCGGCGGCGATTTCATAGCCATCCACCCCTATTTCGGCAAGCAGCCGATCGAAGCGATCGAAGCCAATCTGCTCCCGTCAGCGACCGCGGCGCTCGATGAACTAGTATGGTGGGCCAAGGCGACGATGGCGGCGCGTGCGGCTGGCGCCTGACGGCGATCCGCATCCTTTCGAAGCGATTACAATGCCGAGCATGGCCGTCCTTCCCGAACCGACGAGGAGGGCGGCCATTCCGCTTGGCATGGCGGTGCCGCTCCTCTAGGGTCCGCGCCGCTCCCGTATTCGCGTATCGAAAAGGCCTCCATGACTGCTACCCGCTTCAAACGCATCCTTCTCAAGCTCTCGGGCGAGGTCCTGATGGGGCAGGGGCAGTTCGGCATCGATCCGGCCACTTGCGACCGCGTCGCCGCGGAAGTGAAGGAAGCGGTCGAGACCGGGCTCGAAGTGTGCATGGTCGTCGGCGGGGGCAACATCTTCCGCGGGCTGGCCGGCGCCGCCCAGGGCTTCGATCGCGCCAGTGCCGATTATATGGGCATGCTCGCGACGGTGATGAATGCGCTGGCAATGCAGAACGCGCTCGAGAAGATCGACGTGCAGACGCGCGTCCAGTCGGCGATCCCGATGGCCAGCGTGTGCGAACCCTATGTCCGCCGCCGCGCCGAACGTCACATGGAAAAGGGCCGCGTGGTGATCTTCGCCGCAGGCACCGGCCTGCCTTTCTTCACCACCGACACGACCGCCGCGCTGCGCGCCGCCGAGATGAACTGCGATGCGCTGTTCAAGGGCACGTCGGTGGACGGCGTCTACGATGCCGACCCGAAAAAGGTGCCGACTGCAAAGCGCTATGATTCGCTGAGTTACGATCGTGTCCTCGCAGACAATCTGAAGGTGATGGATGCTTCTGCGGTGGCGCTGTGTCGCGACAACAATATCCCGATCGTGGTGTTCAATATTCGCGACGAGGGGAACCTCTCCGCCGTGCTGAGCGGCGAGGGGACCTCGACGATCGTTCAGAACGAAACCGTTTCCGCATAACAGGAGAGCCGTAAAATGGCCGCTTACGACAAGGCAGATCTCGAGCGCCGCATGGCCGGCGCGGTCGAGGCGCTCAAGCACGATCTCGGCGGGCTGCGCACCGGGCGCGCCTCGACCTCGCTGATCGAACCAGTGACCGTCGAAGTCTACGGCTCGCACATGCCGATCACCCAGGTCGCGACGATCTCGGTGCCCGAGCCGCGGATGATCTCGGTGCAGGTGTGGGACAAGTCGAATGTCGGTCCGGTCGAGAAGGCGATCCGTTCGGCCGGGCTGGGCCTCAACCCGATCACCGACGGCCAGACTCTGCGCCTGCCGATCCCCGACCTGACCGAGGAGCGCCGCAAGGAGCTCGCCAAGCTCGCCAACCAATATGCGGAAAAGGCGCGCATCGCCGTGCGAAACGTCCGCCGCGACGGCAATGACAGTCTCAAGACCGATGAGAAGAAGGGTCTTTTCGGCGAAGACGATCGTAAGCGCCACGAGACCGAAGTACAGAAGCTGACCGACAACACGATCGCCGATATCGATGCGGCGGCGGCGTCGAAGGAAAAGGAAATCCTCGGCAAGTGACGTCGCAACGCTGCCTTGATCGCCCGGGGGCGGTGCGCCGTGGCAGCTAAGGCATTGCCCGCCTCGGGTTCGGAAGCGCCGCCGCCGCGCCACGTCGCCATCATCATGGATGGCAATGGGCGCTGGGCGAAGAAGCGCTTCCTGCCGCGCATCGCCGGGCACAAACAGGGCGTCGAAGCGGTCCGCCGGATAAGCCGCGCGGCGCGCAAGCTCGGCATCGAGGTGCTGACGCTCTACGCCTTCTCGTCGGAGAATTGGCGACGTCCGCAAGAAGAAGTCAGCGACCTGATGAGTTTGTTGCGCCACTTCCTGGCCAGCGAGCTCGACGAGCTGGTTTCCGAGGGCGTGAAGCTGCGCGTGATTGGCGACTGGCGGCGGCTCGCGCCCGATCTCGTCTCTATGATCGACGCCGCGGTCGCCAAGACCGCGGGCAATCCCGGGCCGACGCTGGTGATCGCGCTCAACTACGGCGCACAGGCCGAGATCCTAGCTGCCGCGCGCCGGCTTGCCGAGCAGGCGCGGGCGGGGGACCTCGATCCGGCCGCGATCGACGAGGCGCGGTTCGATGCCGAGCTCGAAACCGCCGACCTGCCGCCGCTCGACCTGCTGATCCGCACCTCGGGCGAGCACCGTCTTTCGAATTTCCTGCTGTGGCAGGCGGCCTATGCCGAGCTGCTGTTCGTCGATACGCTGTGGCCCGATTTCGACGAGAAGGCGCTTGCCCAGGCGCTCGACCAGTTCGGCCGCCGTCAGCGTCGCTTCGGAGGCCTGTGAGCAAGAATTCCGATCTGGGCAAGCGCCTGGTCGTCGCGGTCGTGCTGATCGCGGTGGCGTTCGCAGCGCTGTGGTTCGGCGGCTTCGTCTTCTGGCTGCTCGTCGCGATCGGTGGCGTGCTGATGATCGGCGAATGGGCCGGATTGTCGGACGCCTCGCCCGGGCAGAAGCGGCTGTCGCAATATGTCCTCACCGTGCCGCTGGCGATCCTGGCACCGATCGCGGCGGGGCCGAGCTTCCTTGCGTTGGGGCTGATCGTCGCCGGGACCTTCTTTCTCGGCGCAGTGACTCGCAAGACCCAGCTGGCGCTGGGCATGCTCTATGTCGGCCTGCCGGTGCTCGGCCTCCTGGTCCTGCGCTCGCACCCACAGGGCTTTCTGCTGACCCTGTGGGCGATGGCATTGGTCTGGGCGAGCGACAGCGGCGCCTATTTCGCCGGTCGCGCGATCGGCGGGCCCAAGCTTGCGCCGGCGATCAGCCCGAATAAGACGTGGGCCGGTTTCTTCGGCGGGCTGGTGGCGTCGGGCGTGTTCGCCGCGATCCTCGTCGTGGCATTCGGCCTGCCGGTGATCCTGGCGCTGTTCACGCCGCTGCTCGCGGTGCTTTCGCAGATCGGCGACCTTTACGAGAGCCATCTCAAGCGGCGCGCGGGCGTGAAGGATTCGGGCAATCTGCTGCCTGGCCATGGCGGCGTGCTCGATCGGCTTGACGGACTGGTCGCAGTGGCGCCTGTAGCAGCGGTGCTGGTTCTGGCGTTCGCCTGATGAAGACGATCACGATCCTTGGCGCCACCGGGTCGGTGGGTAGCTCGACGCTCGACCTTGTCGAGCGCGATCCGCAGGCGTTCCAGGTCATCGCGCTCACGGCCAATGGCGATGTCGACAAGCTCGCCGCGGCGGCGATCCGGACTCGCGCCAAGCGCGCGGTGGTCGCCGATGCCAGCTGTCTCGACCGGCTTCGCGATGCGCTGGCCGGCACCGGCATCGAGGCGCACGGCGGCGCCGATGCGGTATGCGATGCGGCGCGCATGGGCGCCGACTGGACGATGGCGGCGATCGTCGGCACCGCCGGGCTCAAGCCGGTGATGGCTGCGCTCGAAGCCGGCGGCACCGTCGCGCTCGCCAACAAGGAATCGCTCGTTTCTGCCGGCGATGTGATGATGGCCGCGGCGCGCAGCCACGGCACCACGCTGCTGCCGGTCGATTCGGAGCACAATGCCGTGTTCCAATGCCTCGACCGCACCGCGCCGCGTGGCGTCGCGCGGATCATCCTGACCGCGAGCGGGGGTCCGTTCCGTTCGATGCCGCTGGAAGCGATGCAGAACATCACCCCGGCCCAGGCGGTGGCGCATCCCAACTGGTCGATGGGCGCCAAGATCTCGGTCAACTCGGCGACGATGATGAACAAGGGGCTCGAACTGATCGAGGCCTATCACCTGTTCCCGGTGCGCCCCGACCAGCTCGACGTGCTGGTGCACTCACAATCGGTGGTCCATTCGATGGTCGAATATGTCGACGGGTCGGTGCTCGCTCAGCTCGGCTCGCCGGACATGCGCACACCGATCGCCTATGCGCTGGCCTGGCCCGAGCGCATGGAAACGCCGTGCGAGCGGCTGGACCTCGCAAAGATTGCCCGGCTCGACTTCGAAGCCCCGGATTACGAACGGTTTCCTGCACTCCAACTGGCCCGCGAAGCGCTGGCGGCGGGCGGAGCGCGGCCGGCGATCCTCAATGCCGCGAACGAAGTGGCGGTCGCGGCTTTCCTGGACGGGC
The DNA here is from genome assembly GCF_044881185.1 of Sphingomonas sp. MMS12-HWE2-04. Taxonomy (GTDB): domain Bacteria; phylum Pseudomonadota; class Alphaproteobacteria; order Sphingomonadales; family Sphingomonadaceae; genus Sphingomonas. The sequence goes on from NZ_CP173254.1 coordinate 1,791,941, forward strand.
GCATCGCCTTTCTTGAAATTGCCGCAATCTCTGCCGATACGCTGACGCGCTATGACCCGGCTGCCCCGGACTCGCTCGATGCCGTGCTGGCAATCGACGCGGAAGCCAGGGCGCATGCCGCGGAGCGCGTGAAGGACTGCGTCGTTTGATCGAGACTCCCGGCATCCTGCTCACCATCCTCGCGTTCGCGCTGGTGATCGGACCGCTCGTCTTCCTGCACGAGCTTGGACATTATCTGGCGGGGCGGATCTTCGGGGTAAAGGCCGAGGAATTCTCGATCGGCTTCGGGCGCGAAGTCATCGGCATCACCGACAAGCGCGGCACGCGCTGGAAGTTCGGCTGGCTGCCGCTGGGGGGCTATGTCCGCTTTGCCGGCGACATGAACCCGGCATCGCAGCCTTCGCCCGAATGGCTTTCGCTTCCCGCCGCCGAGCGCGCCCAGACCTTTCAGGCCCGGCCGCTATGGCAGCGCGCGATTATCGTGGCGGCAGGGCCGATTGCCAATTTCATCGTCGCCATCGTCATCCTCGGGGCTTTTGCATTCGCGTATGGCCAGCGCGTCACGCCGCCCGTGATCGGATCCGTCGTCAGCGGAAGTCCTGCGGCGCAGGGAGGCCTTCGGCCTGGCGACCGCATCACTGCGCTTGGAGATACTTCGATCGGCCAGTTCGAAGACATGTCTTACTTTACCGCGATCCGCGCCGGCGAGCCTGTTACAATCACTTACGACCGTGCTGGCCAACTCCGCACGGCGAATATCGTGATTGGCACCACCGCCACCAAGGACCGTTTTGGCGGCGTTACCCGGCGTGGGATGCTCGGCATCGGACCGGCGGAGTCAACACTTCAGCCCGTTTCCCTGATCGCCGCACCGGTTGTGGGAATCCAGCGCACATGGACCATAGTCGGCATGATCGCCGATGGCCTAAAGCAGGTAGTCCTAGGACGTGTGCCGGTTTCCGAAATGGGCGGGCCACTGCGCATCGCCAAAATCTCGGGCCAGAGTCTCGCTTTGGGGCCGCTCGATCTCGTCGGTCTCATCGCATTCGTCTCGATTAATCTGGGATTCATCAACCTGTTGCCACTCCCGGTGCTGGATGGAGGGCATTTGCTGTTCTATGCAGTCGAAGCCGTGCGCCGCCGCCCGGCTGAGCCGCAGGTGATGGAATGGGCCTTTCGGGGCGGCCTGATCGCGATTTTGGCCCTGATGCTGCTCGTTACTTTCAACGATCTTGGCAGCTTTGGGCTCTGGAAGGGTCTGGCCGGCTTGATCGGCTGATGCGGTTAAGGCAGGGGCTTATGTTTCCGGCGTCGCATGGGCAGCGGCATTTACTCGAAATCCGACTTGGGGTGGGATGTGACGATCAAGGCTAATCATTTCGGCGTACGCGCCACTGCGACCCTTCTCGCGGGCACAATGCTCACGGGGCTGGCGCAGGCGCAGACCGCTCCCGCCCGCCCGAATGCCCCTCCGCGGCAGGCGACCCCGGTTCGTGCGGCAACGCCCGTACCCACCGTTGCGACACCGGCGCCCGTTTCGCCGACGCAGGAAACGCATGTCATCAAGTCGCTGCGCGTCGAGGGTTCGCAGCGCATCGAGCCCGAGACGGTGATGTCGTATACGCGGCTTCGCGTCGGCGACACCTACACCAACGAGACGCTCGATCAGGCGGTGAAGGACTTGTACGCTTCGGATCTGCTCGCCGACGTTCAGATCGAGGGCGGCCAGACCGGCGACCTGATCATCCGCATCCGCGAGAACCCGGTGATCAACCGCGTGATCTATGAGGGCAACAAGCGCCTCAAGCAGGACAAGATCGGCAAGGAAGTGAAGCTGGCGCCGCGCCAGATCTTCACCCGCACCGCAGTTCGCGCCGACGTCGCGCGCATCATCGAGCTCTATCGCCGGCAGGGCCGCTTCGCCGCCTCGGTGGAGCCCAAGATGGTGAGCCTCGACCAGAACCGCGTCGACGTGATCTTCGAGATCAACGAGGGGGCGAAGTCCAAGGTCCGCCAGATCAACATCATCGGCAACGAGGTGTTTCCCGACGGCAAGCTGCGCGGCGAGATGGCGACCAAGACCGCCAGCCTGATGCACCTGATGAGCTCGAACACGAGCTATGACCAGGATCGCCTGGCCTATGACCAGCAGAAGCTCCGCCAATTCTACCTGACCGAAGGATATGCCGATTTCCGCGTGATCTCGGCGGTCGCCGAGCTGACGCCGGACAAGAAGGATTTCATCATCACCTATGTGGTGGAAGAAGGTCCACGCTATAAGTTCGGGCCCGTGACCGTCGACAGCGCGATCCGCGACTTCGACGACAAGCGGCTTGCTTCGGCGCTGAGCATCAAGGAAGGCGAATGGTATAACGCCAAGGCCGTCGAAGACACGGTCGAGCAGCTCAGCGAGACGGCTGGCGCGTTCGGCTATGCCTTTGCCGACGTGCGCCCGAACTTCCAGCGCGACCGCGAAAATCTCACCATGTCGATGGATTTCCACATCGGCGAATCGAACCGCACCTATGTCGAGCGGATCGAGATTACGGGGAATCGACAGACGCAGGACAAGGTGATCCGCCGCGAGTTCCGCGTGGCCGAGGGCGACGCCTTCAACACCTTCCTGGTCAAGCGTTCGCAGGACCGCATAAATTCGCTCGGCTATTTCCAGGACAAGTTCGAGATCGAGCGCAAGGAAGGTTCGGCGCCCGACCGGATCGTGCTCGCGGCGAACGTCGAGGAAAAGGCAAATGGCGAGCTGACGCTGTCGGCGGGCTTCTCCAGCCTCGAGCAGTTCATCCTCCAGGCATCGATCCGCCAGCGCAACTTCCGCGGCAAGGGACAGACGCTGTCGGCGTCGGTCGATTATTCGTCCTATTCGAAGTCGGTCGAGCTGGGTTTCACCGAGCCCTATCTGTTCGACACCAACATCGCGCTGGGCGGCACGATTTTCCGCCGCGATTATAACGCTTTCAACTATATCGGCAGCGACCGCAGCACGACCTACAGCCAGATCTCGACGGGGTTCCAGCTGGTCGCCGGCATGCCGCTTACAGAATATTGGACGTTGTCGGGCCGCTATCAGCTCAGCAAGGACGATGTCAGCCTCGACAAATCGACCTTCTATTCGGACAGCAATGGCGACGGCGTGCGCGGCAACAGCCCGGGCGACAGCTGCGATGCGACGATCGCGGGCCGCTATTATTGCGAAGCGGTGGGCAACCGCCTGACCTCGCTGGTCGGCCTGTCGCTGATTTATGACAGCCTCAACAGCCGCCTGCGCCCGACGCGCGGCCAGCGGCTGACCACGAGCGTGGACTTTGCCGGCCTGGGCGGCGACGTGCGCTACATCCGCTCGCGTATCGATGCCGCCAAATACTGGAATGTCGGCGGCGGCTTCATCGGCTCGATCACCGCCGAGGGTGGTTATATCCACAGCCTCGAGGGGAGCAGGGGCGGCGGATCGGACGCGGTTCGCATTACCGATCGCTTCTATCTGGGTGAGCCGCAGTTCCGGGGCTTCGACATTCGCGGCGTCGGTCCGCGCGTGCAGCGCATCGGTTACACCGGCGATCCGACGACGGGCACGCAGCTTCTCGTCACCGACAAGGACCAGATCGTCGACGACGCGCTGGGCGCCAAGGCCTATTACCTGACCAAGGCCGAGCTCGAGATCCCGCTGGGCGCCGGCGCGGCCGAAATGGGGCTGCGTCCGTCGATCTTCCTCCAGCTCGGCGGCCTGTTCGGCATGACCAACCCGGGCAAGACGATCGAATTCCAGCAGGCGACGGACTCGGCAGGGAAGCTGCTCTACAATGCCGACGGCTCGCCGACGCTGTTGCCCAAGGACAATTTCATCAAGGATACGGCAGGCAACCAGCTCTATGTCGTGCCCTCCACTGGTCTGACCACGACCTGTACGGTCGGCTATGCGGCAAGCGGCAGCACGGCGTGCGTTGGCACGTCGATCAACACCATCTACAACATCCCCACTTCGCCGTTCTTCGAGCGCTACGTCGGAGACTCGGCCAAGCCGCGCCTCTCGATCGGCGTCGGCGTAAACTGGAATTCGCCGTTCGGCCCGCTGCGCATCGACGTTGCCAAGGCGCTGCTGCACGAAAAGGGCGATGACACCAAACTCGTCACATTCAACGTAGGGACTCAGTTCTGATGACTATCAAGAAGCGCATCCTCGCCGCGATGCTTGCCGCGCCCGCGGCGCTCGCCATCGCTGCCCCCGCGCACGCCCAGGCTGCCGGCATCGCCTATGCGAGCCCGACCACCGTCGTCGGCAAGTCGAAGGCCTTCGCCGCCGCCCGCCAGCAGATCGAAACGACCTATAAGGGCGCGTTCGACCAGATGGAGGCGCGCCGCACCGCGCTGGCCACCGAGCTCAAGCCGCTCGTCGCGCAGCTCGACACCAACAAGGACGGCAATGTCAGCGATGACGAAGCCAAGGCCGCGCAGAACGCCAAGAACCCGGCGATCGAGAAGATCCGTACCGCACAGACCAATGCGCAGAACGATCTCGCCCGCCTGAGCAATCCGGCCGCCCGTTCCGAGCTGTTCGCGATCGAAAGCGTGCTTCGCCAGTTCGAGGCCGCGCAGCTTCGCGTCGTCAATGCGCGCAAGATTTCGGTCGTGCTGTCGCCCGAGGTCTTCATGTACGCGCCGGACTCGGCCGATATCAGCGACGCGATCGTTGCCGAGATCGACAAGACCACGCCGACCGTCGGCATCCAGCCGCCGGCCGACTGGCAGCCCTCGCGCGATACCCAGCAGATCCAGCAGCAGCTCGCCCAGATCGCCCAGCTCCGCGCCTATCAGGCCGCAGCCCAGGCGCAGCAGCAGCGTCCGGCAGGCGCGGCGCCGGCTGCTGCTCCCGCCGCCGCAGCGACGACCGGCAAGAAGCCCGAACCCCGGTGAGCGAAGACGTCACGGTTGCCGCCGACACCCCTGCTTCGGTAGGGGGCCCGCTGGATATCCAGCGGGTGATGGCGGCGCTGCCGCATCGTTACCCGATGCTGCTGGTCGATCGCGTCGAGAGCCTGGTCCCCGACCAGCGCATCGTCGCGATCAAGGCCGTGTCTATGAACGAGGAATTCTTCCAGGGGCATTTCCCTGGAAGGCCGATCATGCCGGGCGTCCTCCAGGTGGAGGCGCTCGCGCAGGCCGCGGGCGTGCTCGCAGTGGAGAGCCTCGGCCTCGCCGGCTCGGGCAAGCTGGTCTATTTCATGTCGATCGACGGCGTGAAGTTCCGCAAGCCGGTCGAGCCCGGCGTCCTGCTCCGCCTTGAGGTCGAGTTCGTCCAGAAGCGGTCGCGCGTCTGCAAGTTCGCGGGCAAGGCGTATCTGGGCGACGATATCGCCACCGAGTGCGAATTCACGGCGATGATCGCGGACCCGCCCAAGGCCTGACCACGCATGGATGCGCTGACTGCGTTCGGCCTGTTCGCGGTCAGCGCCATGCTTGTCACCTATGCGCTGGAAGCGCGGGGCAGGGGATGGATCCTCGCCTTTGCCGGTGCCTGCCTGCTCGGCTCGACCTATGGCTTCCTGCAGGGGGCCTGGCCGTTCGGCGTGGTCGAGGCGATCTGGGCGCTGGTCGCCGCGCGGCGCTGGTGGATGCCCCGTCCAGATGGGTGCTAGTTGCCTTTAGAAGCGTGCCCTGCTAACGGCGCGCGTCCGCTGCCGGTCGGAAACCGGCGGCTTTTTCAAGGAATTCGATTGTGAAGAAAGACACGCATCCCGATTACCACATGATCAAGGTGCAGATGACCGACGGCACCGTGTTCGAAACCCGCTCCACCTGGGGCAAGGAAGGCGACACGATGACGCTCGACATCGATCCGCTGGCGCATCCGGCCTGGACCGGTGGTCGCGGGCAGCTGCTCGATCAGGGCGGCCAGGTCGCGCGCTTCAACAAGCGCTTCGGCGGCCTCTCGCTCGGCAAGAAGTAATCGGGCTCCGAGCCGTCCCCGACGGGCGGCTCCCGATACGCAGACATCCCGGCAGGCACGGTGGCAACACCGGTGCCGCCGGGATGTTTTCGTATGCGCGGCGGCCCGGAGATCGTCGTTAACGCTGGCTTAGCCATGCCGGCCTATCCTCTCGACATGGCAACCCAATTCAGACCCGCTCCGTTCGCCGCCGAGATCGCGCCGATGCTGGCGATTGGCAAGCGCGGGCATACGCGCGTGCCGGTTTCGTTCGACGCGCAGTTCGGCCAGGACGGGCTGGACCGCACCTTGTGCCGGGTCACCGACATTTCGCAGCACGGCGCGCGGCTGCAGACCTACAGCGCGCTGCGCGCCGGATCGCTGATCTGGCTGTCGCTGCCGGGGCTGGGGCACCATGTCGCGCGAATCGCCTGGGCCGATGATTTCAGCGCCGGCGTCGAGTTTCGCACGCCGCTCAGCGACGCGATATTCGAAGCGCTTACGGCGCAGTGACGTACGTAGACGACCAAGCGCGTGATGGAACATTGCCGCGGGTGCAGACTTGGGTCATGATGCGGACACACTCACTGTAGGGGACGACGGTGATGTTTAAAGGCCTGATAGCCTGCGCGCTGGTGGCAAGCGCGCCCAGTATTGCCGAAGCGGGCGACCGCAAGATCGCAGCACCCTTGCCGGGCGCGCGCGCGGTGCCGGTACACAATGATTCGGTGCCCTATGGCCGCAAGGCGCCCCTGGTGGCGGGCGGGACCTTCACGCTTCCGCTCAATCCCAAGCGCTTCGACGCACGGCCGGTGACGCGCCTCAGGCTCCACGACGACTCCCCGGTTGTTTCACGCTTCACGCTCACCGAAGCGCCGACCAAGCCCGACTGGCATGTCGATACCGGCCAGACCGAAACCACCGCCACGTCCGGCGGCACCTATGCGGTACGCGAGACGATGAACGATCACCGCAAGCCCCGCTTCCGCCGATCGGCGCTGGGCACGATGCTGGTGCTACGGATCGACGGCGAGGAAGAGAGCCCGGCGTTCAGCGTCGGCGGCGGCGGAGTGAGTGCTGCTTTGTGGCGGGCTGTGCCGCGCTGAGGTTTTGGCGGAGAGAGTGGGATTCGAACCCACGGTGAGCTTGCACCCACGGCGGTTTTCAAGACCGCTGCCTTAAACCACTCGGCCATCTCTCCGCGCCTGCCCCCGCTAACCGCAGAAGCGCGCGCGATCAATCCGCGCGGTGCGTGGTGGCAAAATCTTGGCGGTTGGCGGCGCTTGGGGCTTCATGCCTGCGTGCGGCTGTGGCACAGCCAGTTGCATGAGGGGATCGCGTTTCGTTTCGAAGTGTCTGTCGGGGCTGGGTCTCATCGCCGCGAGCGCGGCCACGTTTGCGTTGACGTCTGCATCGACGCCTGCCGTCGCGCAACCGCAGGACGAGGCCGGCTTTCAGGCCTATTTGCAGCAGCTGGCGCGCCAGGCAGCGGCGCAGGGGGTGACGCAGCGGACGATCAATTCGGTGATCCCGACGCTGACACTCAACCAGCGGGTGATCGACCTGGATCGCCAGCAGCCCGAAAGCGGCCCCAATGCGCCGATCCCGCCCTTCGAGCCCTATCGCCGCCAGCATGTCGATGCCGCGCGGATCGGGCAGGGGCGGGCTGCCTATCTGCGCCAGCGCACGCGGCTCGCGCGGATCGAGCGCGAGACCGGCGTGCCCGAATTGATCATGGTGGCGATCTGGGGGCATGAGACCAATTATGGGCGGGTGATGGGCGGGTTCGACTTGCCGCGCGCGCTGGCCAGTCTTGCCTATGAGGGGCGCCGGCGGCAGCTCTTCGCCGACGAATTCATCGCGACGCTTAAGATGATCGATCGCGGCGTGCCGCGCGAGAAGCTGATCGGCAGCTGGGCAGGGGCCTTTGGCGGGCCGCAATTCCTGCCCAGCGTCTATCTGCGGCTCGCCGTGGACGGCGATGGCGACGGGATGGCCGATATCTGGTCGAGCGAGGCGGACACGCTTGCCTCGATCGCGAATTATTTCGTCAACGCCGGATGGCGCGCCGGCCAACCCTGGGGCTTCGCGGTGAGCGTACCGGCCGAGCTGAACCGCGGCACGCTGGGCAACCGCACGACGAGCCCGCGCTGCCCGCGCGTCCACCAGCGGATGAGCCAGTGGAAGACGATCGGCGAATGGCGCGCGCTGGGGATTACGCCGCTCGGCCGCGGTTGGCCCGCCGATACGGTGCAGGCGACGCTGCTCGAGCCCGACGGGCAGGGCAAGACCGCCTATCTGCTCACCGGCAACTACCGCGTGATCCTCGACTATAATTGCTCGAATTTTTACGCTTTGTCGGTAGGCCTGCTTGCCGATGCAGTGGAACAATAGCCTGATCGCCCTGTCGCTGCTCCTTGCCGGTTGCGGCGGAGCCGGCGCAAATTATGCAGCCGAGACGATGGCCCCTGCGCCGGGTTCTCCCGCAGCGCAGAGCTGGCAGGGCGGCGGCGATACCTGGCGCGCCGCTGACGGATCGGTACGTTCACGCCCGCGTTCTCCGCGGATAGAGCCAGGCGCGACGCCTGCCGACACGGCGCCGGCGATCCCGCTCGACGGGCCGGAATGGTCACCCCGCGGGGCCTATAACGCACCTGGAACCGGGGCAGCGCCTCAAGAGGCGTTGCCCGACCCAGTCGCCGCTGCACGCGGACCGGTGGGCTCGTCGCGCGGCCCCGGCGAGCAACGCTATGACGAGATCGGCTATGCCGGCGTGCGCGCCGTGGCGGGCGGCGGCGATGCCGACGGCGCGATCGTCGCGGTGCATCGTTCGCTGGCGCCCGATACGATTGTCGAAGTGACCGCGCTCGATACCGGGCGCACGATCCTGGTGCTGATCACGGGCTCGATGGAGCCGGGTGCCGATCATCCGATCGACTTGTCGGCCGGGGCAGCACGTCAGCTCGGCGCGCAGCCGAGGCGGATCCCGGTGCGCATCCGCACCGTGGCTGCGACGCCGATGGATGTGGCGGCGCTGCACAACGGGCGCGCCGCCGGTGAGCGCAGCGACGCGCCGCCGGTGCTGCTTACTGCGCTGCGCAAGCGGCTGCCGGCGGGCGCCGTCGCCGCGAGGCCGGTGCCGCCTCGGCATGCCGCCGCGCCTGTCGCATCGCCGCGTCCGACCCCCGCTGCGCCGCCGCGCGCAGTCCGCGGCCGCTATTTCGTCCAGGTCGCCGCACTTTCTAGCGCCGGCAACGCGCAATCGCTTGCGCATCGCATGGGCGGGTTCGTAAAGCAGGGCGGAGGGCTCCATCGCGTGCAGCTCGGCCCCTTCGCGACTCAGCGGGAGGCGGAGGCAGCGCGCGCAGGGGCCGCACGCGCGGGTTATGGGGACGCGCGCGTTTTCGCCGTCAATTAGCCCGGGGGAACCCGAACACCCATGAAGAAGCTCCTCGCCGTCTCGTTCCTGGCGCTGGCCGTCGCGTATCCGACGACCGCCGCCAACCCGCCCTTCGATACGCCGGCCCCGATCGCGTATCTCGAAGACCTGTCTTCGGGCGCGGTGCTGTATGAGAAGGACGCCGATCGCCGGATCCCGCCGGCATCGATGGCGAAGATGATGACGGTCTATGTCGCTTTCGACCTGATCAAGAAGGGCGAGCTCAAGCTCGACCAGCAGATCGATGTGCGCCCCGAGACCTGGAAGAAATGGCATTCGCAGGGCTCGACGATGTTCCTCGCGGTGGGCGAGAAGCCAACCGTTTCCGACCTGCTCAAGGGCATCGTCACGCTTTCGGGCAATGACGCCTGCGTCGTGCTCGCCGAGGGCATTGCGGGGACCGAGGAGGCGTTTGTCGGGCTGATGAACGCCCAGGGCAAGAAGCTGGGCCTCACCAACAGCAATTTCGGCACGTCGAACGGCTGGCCCGACGAGGGCCGCACCTATGTGACCGCGCGCGACCTTGCGCACCTTGCCAAGGCGACGATCCAGGACTTCCCGGACCTCTATAAGAACTATTATTCGCTGCGCAGCTTCACCTGGGGCAAGACCTTGGGTGCCGGCGCCGACATCAGCCAGGCGAACCGCGATCCGCTGCTCGGCCGTGTCGCCGGCGCCGACGGGCTCAAGACCGGACATACCGACGAGGCGGGCTATGGCTTCACCGGATCGGCCGAGCAATCGGGCCGTCGTCTCGTGATGGTCGTTGCCGGGCTCGACACTTATGGCGGCCGCGCCGAGGAATCGGTGCGCTTCATGGAATGGGGCTTCCGCGCGTGGAAGGCGCGGCCGATCGCCTCGAAGGGGCGCAAGATCGGCGATGTCGAAGTCCAGGGCGGCGGCGCAAACTCCGTCGCCGTGGTCGCGCCGCGCGATCTCAATGCGACGGTCCCGGCCGGCACCTCGCCCGCGATGCAGGGCAAGATCGTCTATCAGGGCCCGGTGAAGGCGCCGATCAAGGCCGGCGCGCATATCGCCGATCTGGTCGTCGAGACGCCGGGCATGCCCACCCAGACGCTGCCGCTGGTCGCCCAGAGCGACGTTGGCGAGGCCGGCTTCTTCCGCCGCGCCTGGCTGGGCCTGTGGTCGCTGTTCGGCTGAGCCGCAACACGTCCTTAGCGGGATCCGACCCGACATGGCTGCGCTGATCGGCAACGGTGCCGCACGCGATGCGCTCGCCGCCGCGATGGCGAGCGGGGCGCTGCATCACGCCTGGCTGATCGCTGGGCCAGAGGGCGTAGGGAAGGGGCAGTTCGCGCGGATCGCGGCGGCACGGATGCTCGCTGTCGCTTCCGAGCCGGACAAGCTTGCGCCAGGCTGGGACGTGCCCGAGACGACGCGCACCGCGCATCTGATCGCTGCCGGAGCGCATCCCGATTATCGCGAGCTCGCGCGGCTGCCCAAGGATCCCGAAAAACCCGACGAAGCGCTCGCCCGGTCGATCACCATCGCCCAGGTGCGCAGCCTGCAGCCGCTGTTCGCGACCAAGCCCTCGCTCAGCGAACGGCGGGTGATCGTGATCGATGCGATCGACGATCTCGAGCGCGGCGGCGCCAATGCGCTGCTCAAGAACCTCGAGGAGCCGCCGCAGGGCACGATCTTCCTGCTCGTCAGCCACGCGCCGGGGCGGCTGCTGCCGACGATCCGCTCGCGCTGCCGGCTGCTGCGCTTCGAGGCGCTCGACGATACGCAGGTCGGTGAGATCGTGCGCAGCGCACGGCCCGAGGCGAGCACCGACGAAATCGCGGCGCTGGTCCGCGCCGGTGAAGGCTCGCCCGGCAGGGCACTGCGCTTTGCCGGGCTCGATCTCGGCGTGCTGGAGAGCGAGATGACGGCGCTGGCCACCACCGGCGACGCATCGAACGCCATTCGCGGGCGGCTGGCCAAGCTGCTCGGCGCCAAGGCGGCCCAGCCGCGCTACGAGGCGTTTCTCGAGCGTGCGCCGAGCTTCATCGCCGAGCGGGCACGCATGCTCAGCGGCGACCCGCTACGCGTTGCCCTCGATGCGCATGCCGCGGCGCGCGAACTGGGCGGCGCGGCGACGGGGTTATCGCTTGATGCCGGCGCGACGGTTTTCGAAATGTCGGGATTGATCGCGCGGCTGGCGCGCTAGACTCCGCGAGCCTTTGCCGACTGCCACAGCGCTTCCTGAGCATCGAGATCGAGCGTGGCGAAGGTCTCGCCGGCTTCGGCTTCCATCGCCTTGAACCGCCGCTCGAACTTGGCATTGGCGCGGCGCAGCGCCGCCTCGGGATCGATGTCGAGCTTGCGGGCCCAATTGACCACCGCGAACAGCAGGTCGCCAACTTCCTCCTCGCGCTCGTCGGCGCTCGTCGCGGCTTCCACTTCGGCGACTTCCTCGTCGATCTTGGCGCGGGGACCGGAGGGATCGGGCCAGTCGAAGCCCGTGCGCGCGGCACGCTTTTGGAGCTTCTCGGCACGCAGCAGGGCGGGGAGGCCGATCGCCACGCCGTCCACTGCGCTCTGCGCGCCTTTGGCGCCACGCTCTGCGGCCTTGATCTGTTCCCACAGATAATGACCGCCCTCGGTGGCGTCGCCGAAGATGTGCGGGTGACGCCGCTCCATCTTGGCGCTGATCGAATCGATCACGTCCTGGAGAGCGAAGTCGCCGGCTTCCTCGGCCATACGGCTGTGAAAGACGACCTGGAGCAGCAAGTCGCCGAGTTCGTCCTTGAGTTCGGCCATGTCGCCGCGCTCGATGGCGTCGGCGACTTCATAGGCTTCCTCAATCGTGTAGGGCGCGATCGTCGCGAAGGTCTGCACGGAATCCCATTCGCAGCCGCGCTCGGGATCGCGCAACCGGGCCATGATTGCGACGAGACGATCGATATCGGGTGCGCTCATGCGATCGGGGCTTAGAGGGTCGAGGGCGGTTTTGCCAAGCGGCTAGCGCATCAATCCGGCGGCGCGCAACGCATCCTCGATCACACGGGTCACGCCGTGCGGCGCTTGCGCGGGCTCGGCCTGGGACTTGGTGGCGGGACGCGCAACGGCGTCGCTGATCCCCCAGAAGCGCGCGATATGGCGCGTGGAGGAAATGCCGGCTTCGAGCATATAGGGAGCGGCATTGCCGCAGGCATCGTCGCCAAAGGTGCTGAGCGGCGTGCCATGGCCAAGCCCGGCGATGCGATATTCCTCGATCACGTCGCGCCCTTGGGCATTGCGCCAGACGCTACGTGGGTGCCCGTCGACACTCTCTGTTCGATCCGGCGCCTTGGCCACGCCGTGGAGCCCGCGCCATTGCTCGACCACCAGCGCCGCATTCGCCGAACTGACCGTTCTATCGCCGTCGCCATGCCACACCGAGATGCGAGGCCAGGGGCCCTGATGATCGGAGGCCGCGGCAACCAGCCCGCCCAGCGCTGCTGCGTCGGGGCCGCCATGCGCGCGCATGCGATCGAACGCCTCAGGCACCGAGCGCGCGGTGCCATAGGGCAGGCCGGCGATGATCGCACCGCCGGCGAACAGCTCGGGATAGGTGGCGAGCATCACCGAGGTCATCGCGCCGCCGGCGGAAAGGCCGGTGACATACACACGGGCAGGATCGAGCCGATGCTTGGCGATCATCGCGACGATCATCTGCCGGATGGACTCCGGCTCACCGCTGCCTCGACGGGTGTCCTCGGCGTTGAACCAGTTGAAGCAGAGGTTCGCGTTGTTGGCGCGCTGTTGCTCTGGGAAAAGCACGGCAAAGCCCTGCTCGTCGGCCAAGTGTGACCAGCCCGAGCCGTGATCATAGCCGCCGGCATCCTGGGTGCAGCCATGCAGGACGACGACCAGCGGCGCGTTTGCGCCCAGACCTTCGGGCAGGTGACAGCGTCCGCGCAATGCACCGGGATTGGAGCCGAACGTGAGCAGGTCCACCAGTCGATCCGTCCCGACCGCGCCGCTTGCGCCATCGATCCTGCCGCGCAGGGCGGAGAGGCGGGTAATCGTATCGTTCAGGTTTCGCATGCGGCTTCCTTACTGGCCACGGCGGAAGCCCTGACAACGCGTGGCGACTCAAGTGAGTTGCTGCACTGCACAATATTGGGCTTCCGGGCGCAATCGGCAAGGCGGGCGTGGCCATTTCCGTGATCGCGCACCCAAGCGGGGTGGCGAAATGGCCTGGAACACCCCATATCGGCAATATCGCACCAATCGCCACGAGCAGATGCGACTGAGAGTTTCTTGCTCCCGCTCAGACGCGGAGCTTCGCATGTCTCTCATCTCCCCGGCATTCCTTGCGACCCGTCACCAGCGGCAGGCGGCGGCACTGCGCACCCAGCGGCGTGCCAGCGAGGCGGCTGCTTTGGCTCAGTTCGAGCAGGACTTTGCGGGCATACCGCAATCGGCCCCCCGACAAACCCTAACCCTCTCCGGTGCGCAGCGGCGTAGCGGACCGCGCCAGTCTTGAAGGAGAACAAATCATGGCCAAAGGTCAACGCAAGAGCAACAAGGAAGTCCGCAAGCCCAAAAAGGCGGAGGCGCCGAAGCCCAACGCGGCCAACGCCACGCTCAAGGGCACGCCGCTGGTGCAGCCGCTGAAGAGCGCCTGAACGGCAGTCAATCGCAGATTCAATCTTATCGAAAGAGCCTATCATGCAGCCATCATTGATCCTGTGCCGTACGCAGGAAGCGCGTCAGCGCGCGCTCGCGAGCGCCGCCACGCTGGATAACGTTCGCAACCTGGCCAATCTGGCCGCGGCTGCCTGGGCCAAGGAAGCCAAGGCAGCCGAGCAGCGCGAAGATCGCAAGCTGCGCACCCGCGCGGATGCCGATGCGCTTCAAGATCGCGGCATGAGCGAAAATCCCGACCGGGGCCATGCCGAGATCGCCTTCGCATAGCCGGCGGAGGCACCGCGAGCCCCCCGGCAATCGCCGGGCAGCAAGACGATAATATACATTATGTAAAGCGAAGACTGCTTTATGCGTCGGGATCGGCCCGTTGCGTGCGCCGACCGCCGTCCGGGCCCGGATCGGCGGTGGCGTCCTCATTGCCGTCGTCGGCGCCCCGGCGCGGTTCGAGCACCAGCACGTTGTTCTCGACGCGCCAGCTGTGCAGCCGCGACAGGAAATTCATGCCCAGCACGTCGAGGTCCCCGAAATTGTCGGAGATCACGACGCCCAGGTCCTCGGTCTCCAGCGGGCCGATTGACAGACGCTGGACGCGGCCGCGCTGCGCGGCAACGGTGCCGTTCGCGGTCTCGATCGATACCGGTAACCCGACGTTCGACGGCTTGACGCTGGCGGATGCGGCCGTGCGCGCCGAAATCGCCGTGATCGTTGCGCCACTGTCCACCAGCATACGCCGCTCGACGCCGTTGAGGCTGACCCGCGCCCAGAAATGGCCGTCGGGGCTCATCCGGATGCGCACCGTCTTGCCCTCAACCTGCTGGTCGTCGATGCCGAGGCTCGACGTTGCCGAGGCGAGCAGTGCCTTGAGCTCGTGACGGTGCGCGACAGCGAGGACGGCAATCCCGATGATCGCGGCCCAACTGATCAGCGAGCGGATCAGGAAGCCGAACGACATCCGCCGAACCGACAGCGCACTTACCAGCGCGACCAGCACGACCACCCGCCAGATCATGTTGACGGTGCTAAAGTCGTCCCACTGGCTCATGCGGTCAGCTCCAGCCCGTCGAACCCCGGCTCGACCCCTCGGGGCAATGCGGCGCACAGCGAAGCATAATCCATCGAATTGTCCATATGCATCAGCGCGCTTCGGGCGGGCCGCAACTCGCCTATCCACTTCAGAACCGCTTCGAGGTTCGGATGGGTGGGATGCGGCGCGCGGCGCAGGGCATCGACTACCCAGACGTCCAGTCCGGTGTAGAGCACGCGCATCGCGTCGGTCATTTCATGAAAATCAGTGGCATAGCCGATGGCCTTGCCGCCATTTTCGAAGCGTAGTCCGGCGGAGGTGATCCCCCCGTGCGGCTGATCGGTCACCGATATGCGGATATCGCCGACCGTCAGGCTGTCCGCCAGCGTCTCGAGTGCGACCGTTGGGCGATAGCCAGCGCGACCGAAGAACGCGTAGGCGAATTTGTTCTCTAATTGTTCACGCGTGAAAGGGCGGGCGTAGCCGGGCACCGGCACCCCATTGCGCAAATGCATGAGCTGGCGAAGATCGTCGATGCCGTGCGTGTGATCGGCATGATCGTGCGTCCACAGCACCGCATCGACATTGCCCACGTCGGCGGCGAGCAGCTGCTCGCGCATGTCGGGGCTGGTGTCGACCAGGATCGTCGTGGTCCGAGACGAAACCAGCATCGAGGCGCGCGTGCGGCGGTTGCGGGGCTCGGTGGGATCGCAGGCGCCCCAGTCATTGCCGATCCGCGGAACCCCCGACGACGTGCCCGAGCCCAGGATCCGGATCTTCACGCGCGCGTCTTGGCGAACAAGGCGTGGAAGTTCGCGCGGGTGGCGTCCGCAAGCTCCTCTGCATCCTCGCCGCGCAGCCCGGCAAGGAACCTACACGTATCGGCGACGAAGGCCGGCTCGCCGGTCTTGCCGCGATGCGGCACCGGGGCAAGGAACGGCGCGTCGGTCTCGATCAGCAGCCTTTCGCGCGGCAGGCGCGCGGCGGTCTCTTGGAGATCCTTGGCGTTCTTGAACGTCACGATCCCCGAGATCGAGATGTAGAAGCCGAGCTCGAGCGCGATATCGGCAAAGTCGCTGCTCGCGGTGAAGCAATGGATTACGCCGGGAAAGGCGCCCTTCCCCATCTCATCGCGCAATATCTCGGCGGTGTCGGCCTCGGCGTCGCGGGTGTGGACGATCAGCGGCAGCTGGGTCTCGCGGCACGCGGCGATGTGCGCGCGGAAGCTTGCACGCTGGCGATCGCGGTCGCTGTGATCGTAATAATAATCGAGCCCGGTCTCGCCGATGGCCACGACCCGGGGATGCCGCGTCTTGGCGACGAGCTTGGCGGCGTCGATATCGGGGTGCTCGTCTGCCTCGTGCGGATGGATGCCGACCGAGGCCCAGACATCGGCCTCGCGCTCGGCAACCGCGATGACATCGTCCCATTCGCGCTCGCGGGTCGAGATGTTGAGCATCGCGACGACCCCCGCCTGGCGGGCACGTGCCAGCACCTCGGGCTGTTGCTCGCCGAGACCCTTGTAGATCAGATGGCAGTGGCTATCGGCCAGTTTCACGCATCTTCCTTCAGCTCCAGCCGGGGGAAGATGGGGGTTGGCGCGGCGATGCGGAAGTCTGGATCGCCTTCGGGGCCCAGTTGCTCGAGCAGTTTGGCGGCAGAGCCCGGCACGACGGGCTGAATCGTGACGGCAAGACGCCGGATCGCGCGGAGCAGCGTGGCGAGCACCGCGTGCATCCGCTCCGGGTTGGTTTTGCGCAGCGCCCAGGGTGCCTGGGCGTCGATATATTGGTTGCAGGCGAAGACGCCGGTCATCCACAGTTCGACCGCCTGGCTGAGCGCCAGATCCTCAAAGGCGCGGACGAAGCCCGCACAGGCCGTGTCGACTTCGGCGAGAAGCACCGCGTCCGCCTCCTCGCCGCGGCCCGCCTCGACTTTGCCTTCGCAATTCTTGGCGATGAAGGCGAGCGTGCGCTGGGCGAGATTGCCGAAGCTGTTCGACAGATCGGCGTTCGCGCGCGTCACGATGGCCTCGTCGCTGAACGTGCCGTCATTGCCGAAGCTGACGTCGCGCAACAGGAAATAGCGCAGCGCATCGACGCCGTAGAGGCTCGCCAGCGCCATCGGATCGACGACGTTGCCGACCGACTTGGACATCTTCTCCCCGCGGTTGAGCAGGAAGCCGTGGCCGAAGACCTGTTTCGGCAGCGCGATCTTCGCCGACATCAGGAAGGCCGGCCAATAGACTGCGTGGAAGCGGACGATGTCCTTGCCGATCAGATGGACGTCGGCCGGCCAGTATTTGGCGAAACGCTCGGGGTCCTCGGGATAGCCGGCGCCGGTAATATAGTTGGTCAGCGCATCGACCCAGACATACATGACGTGCCCCGGGCTGCCCGGCACCGGCACGCCCCAATCGAAGCTGGTGCGGCTGACCGACAGGTCGGCGAGCCCACCCTCGACGAAGCGCAGGATCTCGTTGCGGCGCGATTCAGGGCGGATGAAATCGGGGTTCGCCGCGTAGAAATCGAGCAGCGGCTGCTGATATTTGGAGAGGCGGAAGAACCAGGTCTCCTCGGCGGTCCATTCGACCGGGGTACCCTGGGGCGAAAGCTTGCCCCCTTCCCCGTCGGTCAGTTCCTTCTCTTCGTAGAACGCCTCGTCGCGGACCGAATACCAGCCCTCATAGCGATCGAGATACAGGTCGCCAGCGTCCGCCATCGCCTGCCAGATCGCCTGGCTGGCGGCATAATGGGCAGGTTCGGACGTGCGGATGAAGCGATCATAGGAAATATCGAGAACATCCGCCATCTCATGGAAATATCCCGACATTTCTTCGGCGAGCGCGCGCACTTCGACGCCGCGGTCGCGCGCGGTCTTGACCATTTTGAGGCCGTGCTCGTCGGTGCCGGTCTGGAAGAAGACGTCGCGGCCTTGCTGGCGCCGGAAGCGCGCGATCGCGTCGGCGGCGATCATCTCATAGGCGTGGCCGATATGCGGACGACCATTGGGATAATGGATCGCGGTGGTAATGTAGAAGGGATCTGCCATCGCCCGGCTTTACGGGGCATGGCGCGGCGCTGCAACGGGGTGCGCGCGGTTCCGGCTCGCTTGACAGAATTGACGGGAAACGCGGATTTTACCGCGTGACAGGTGATTGGCTGACCGTTTCAAGGAGCGCCGGGCTGGCCCGGACCTTCAGACAAGCGCAGATTTCCCTACATTACAAGCGAGGGTTGCGCACAATGGTTTATCCAATCTTTCTAGTTACTTACCTATATACTCTGAGATCGAAAACGGCACGGAATCGCCGACCGGCGCCACCTGTCGGGCTTCGAAACTAGCCCCCGGCTTTCGCCGAGGCAAAGTCCGCGAAGCGCCTTGCGGTGGCGCAGGCGGAGCCCGGCGGTGCCGTACATGGCGCGCCGGCGGCGCGTTGGTGGCGCTTCGCAGGCGGCCCGCTCATGGCTGAGGATGCCCGCGCCTGCGATTGCCAACCTTTTGGTTGGCCGCGGCATCCGATGGAACGGCTGAACCCTTCATCCCAGCCTTGCGCCGGGAGCCGGCTTCTGTCGGTCTAGGCAACGGGACGGCCCAAGACCAACAAAGCGTGCAGCCCCGCTCAGGCGTGGCGCGTCTCGAAGCGTTCGTGGTCACGCGGGGCCATGCGGACTTCGTAGACCGCGCGATCGTCCTCGATGCGCTGATCGATCACTTCGCCATGCTGGTGAAGCCAGGCGGCGCTGGCGCCGTCGCTCGGATCAAGCGTGATCGTGTAGCGGCGATGGCCGTGGGTGAGCCGGGCGGCGACGGCCTCGATCAGCGTATCGACACCCTCGCCCGTTACTGCCGAGATCGGCATCACGTCCTCGCGCCGTGCCGCGGCCTCGAGCAGTTCCTCGCGGCGTTCGCCATCGAGCAGGTCGAGCTTGTTCCACGCCTCGAAGCGCGGCGTCGCCTCGGCCACGCCGATCTCGCTCAGCACCTTCTCGACATCGGCGCGCTGCGCCTCGCTGTCAGGGTGGGCGATGTCGCGGACATGGATGAGCAGGTCGGCCGAGACCACTTCCTCGAGCGTCGCCTTGAACGCGGCGACGAGCTGGGTCGGCAATTCGGAAACGAAGCCCACCGTATCGGACAGGATCGCCTTGTCGATGCCGGGCAGCGAAATCTGCCGCAGCGTGGGATCGAGCGTCGCGAAAAGCAGGTTTTCCGCCATGACGTCACTTCCCGTCAGGCGATTGAAAAGCGTCGATTTTCCGGCGTTGGTATAACCGACCAGCGCAATCACCGGCCAGGGCGCGCGCTGGCGGCGATCACGGTGCAGCGTGCGGGTGCGGCTGACCTGGTCGAGCTCGCGCTTGAGCCGCGCCATGCGATCGCGGATCAGGCGCCTGTCCGCCTCGATCTGAGTTTCGCCCGGACCCCCGAGAAAGCCGAAGCCGCCGCGCTGGCGCTCGAGGTGCGTCCAGCTGCGCACGAGGCGGCCAGCCTGGTAATCGAGATGGGCGAGCTCGACCTGGAGCCGCCCTTCCGCGGTGCGCGCGCGCTCGCCGAAAATCTCGAGGATCAACCCGGTGCGATCGATCACCTTGCAGCCGAGCGCGGTTTCGAGGTTTCGCTGCTGGACCGGGGTGAGGCTGGCGTCGAACACCGCGAGCTGGAGCTCCTGATCGCGAACGGTCTCGGCGACTGCCTCGACCTGGCCCGAGCCGATCAGCGTGCCCGGCTTGGGCTGGCGCAGCTTGACCGCGACCTTTTCGCGCACGTCGACGCCGATCGCCGCGGCGAGGCCGGCCGTTTCTTCGAGGCGCGCCTCGGCGTCGCGCGAACTGCCGCCCATATCGGGATAGACGACAATCGCGCGCGCGCCGCGGGTAAACTCGTCGGCGTCACGATCGAAACCAGTGCTCATGCTGTATCAATCGCCGTCGGAGGCGCTTGTTTCCTCGGCGAGGTTGAGCGGGTGTGCAGGCTGGATCGTCGAGACGGCATGCTTGTAGACCAGCTGGGCCATGCCCTCGCGCTGAAGCAGCATGCAGAACAGGTCGAACGCAGCGATCTGGCCCTGTAGCATCACGCCGTTCACCAGGAACATCGTGACATTTTCCTGCTGGCGGCGGACCGCGTTGAGGAAGATTTCCTGGAGCACCGGATTCTTGTGCTGATATTCGCCGGCGGCTTCGAGCAGCGAGGCGAGATCGACCGGGCCCGAGGGCATGATCGTCGAGATCGCGTGCTTGTAGATCAGCTGCGACTGGCCGTCGCGGCGGAGCAGCACGGAGAAATTGTCGAACCAGGTGACGATGCCCTGGAGCTTTACGCCCTTCACGAGGAACATCGTGACCGGCACTTTCGAGCGCCGGAGCGAGTTGAGGAACAGGTCCTGGAGCGAGGTTTGCTTCTCGGCCACGTCAGTGTCCTTCTATTCTTGGCGGGAAGTGTCCCGCATGGCGCCGTTTCCCGACGTCGGAAGCGCACCACGGCTGGCGCGCGGCGGCACCTTACGGGTTCGCTGCGCGCGCGTCCACCACACCGTCGCGGTGTACGCGCCGTTAATTCTATTCGTCGCGGGTGTCGGTGATGCCGAGCAGCTTCAATTTGCGGTGGAGCGCCGATCGTTCCATTCCGATGAAGCTCGCGGTGCGCGAGATATTGCCCGAGAAGCGGCGGATCTGGACGCGCAGATATTCGCGCTCGAAGGTCTCACGCGCTTCCTTGAGCGGAGCCCCCATGATCGCATTGGCACCCACCCCGCCCGAGGCATCGCCCTGGCGGCCGAGCACTTCGGGGGGCAGAAGATCCATGTCGATGCGCCCGATCCGATCGCCCGGCGCGAGGATGACGGTGCGCTCGACGACGTTGCGGAGCTGGCGGACATTGCCCGGCCATTCATAGCTCTGCAGCGCAACGATCGCGTCGGGGGCGATCTCGGGCGTCGGCACGCGGCGCTCATTGGCATAATGCGCGACGAAATGCTCGACGAGCACCGGAATGTCCTCGCGCCGATCGGTGAGCGGAGGGATCGCCACGGGGACGACATTCAGCCGGTAATAGAGGTCCTCGCGGAAACGGCCGGCGGCGATCTCGGCCTGGAGGTCGCGCGCGGTTGCCGAGACGACGCGGACATCGACCTTGACCACGCGGGTGCCCCCTACCCGGCTGAAGCTCTGATCGGTGAGCACGCGCAGGATCCGCGCCTGGGTGGCGATCGGCATGTCGGCGATCTCGTCGAGGAACAGCGTGCCGCCATGCGCCTGTTCGAGCAGGCCCGGGCGGACCAGATCGCCGCTCTCCTCGACGCCGAACAGTTCCTCGTCAACGCGCTCGGGAGTCATCCGCGCCGCGCTGACGATGACGAAGGGCGCGGTGGTGCGCTGGCTCCAGCCATGGAGCAGTCGCGCGGCGACTTCCTTGCCGACGCCGGCGCCGCCGGTGATCAGCACGCGGCTGCCGGTAGAGGCGACGCGCTTCAAGGTGGCGCGCACGGTGTTGATCGCGGCCGAATTGCCGGTGAGATCGTCCTCGCGGCCCACCGAGGCGCGCAGCGAGGCGACTTCCTGCCGCAAACGATCGGTCTCGGTCGCGCGCTCGACGAGGAGGAGCAGCCGCTCGGCCTCGAACGGCTTTTCGATGAAGTCCGACGCGCCCTTGCGGATCGCGGCGACGGCAGTGTCGAGATTGCCATGGCCCGAGATCACCAGCACCGGGATCGAGGGATCGCGGCGCTTGATCTCGTCGAGCAGGTCGAGCCCGTCGAGCCGCGAGCCCTGCAGCCAGACGTCGAGTAGCACCAGGCTGGGGCGACGTTCCGAGATCGCCTCGAGCGCGGCATCGCTGTCGGCCGCGGCACGCGTGGCATAGCCTTCGTCTTCGAGGACGCCGGCGACCAGTTCGCGAATGTCGCGTTCGTCGTCGACGACGAGAATGTCCAAACTCATGCCTTGGTGTTTCCAGTTCTTGTGAGCACCGCCGGGCTGGATTCGCTCGGATCTTCGTCGGGTGCGGTGTCCATTTGGGCGAGAAGCTCGGTATCGAAGGCGATGGTCACCACGGTGCCGCCGCCGGGGCGATCGCTGAAGGCGATCGTGCCGAAATGCTCCTCGACGATCTTCTTGACGATCGCGAGACCCAGCCCGGTGCCGCGGGTGCGCGTGGTCATATAGGGTTCGACGATGCGGTCGCGCTCCACCGGCAGGCCGATGCCGTTGTCGGCGACGGTCAGCGTGACCCGACTGCCCGCCTCCGGGAGAATGGTGAACACCACCTCGCCTTGCGCCAGCGCCTCGCCTTCACCACGCGCTTCAATCGCTTCGACGGCGTTCTTCACGACATTTGTGAGCGCCTGGCCGATCTGGCGGCGATCGCAGACCAAGCTCGGCGCATTGTCCGGCGCGTCGAGTTCGAAGCGCACCGTCGGATGCGCGACTTCGTGGAGGAACAGCGACTGGCGGGCGATATCGAGCAGCAACTCGTCGCGGAACAGCGGCTTGGGCATCCGGGCAAACGACGAGAATTCGTCAACCATCCGGCGCAGGTCGCCGACCTGGCGCACGATCGTCTCGGTCAGTCGCGCGAAGGTGCCGTCGTCGGCCTCGATCTTCTTGCCGTAACGTCGCTGGAGCCGTTCGGCGGCGAGCTGGATCGGGGTGAGCGGGTTCTTGATCTCGTGCGCGATGCGCCGCGCGACGTCGGACCAGGCGGCGCGGCGCTGGTCGTTGAGCTGCTGAGTGATGTCGTCAAAGGTGAGCACCCTGCCCTGTTCGTCGCGGGTGATCTTGACCGCGAGCGTCCGCGCCTCGCCATCGGGGGCGATCTGCACCACCGCCTCGCGCTCCTCACCACCGAGCAGGGCATCGAGTTCGGGGGCTATATCCGCAAGCGGCCGGCCGACGGGATCCTGCTCGCCCTGACGCAGGAGTGCGCGCGCTAACTCGTTGATCAGCCGGACGTTGCGCGACGCGTTGACCGCGACGACGCCCGCCGAGACGCCCGACATCACCGCCTCGATCAACGCGCGGCGGCTTTCGCTCTGGGCGTTGGCATTGACTAGTGCGTTGGTCTGGGCCTCCAGCGTTTGGGTCATGCCGTTAAACGCTCGGGTGAGGGTGCCGACCTCGTCCTGCGAGCGCGGCTCGAACACCCGCGCCGTCAAGTCGCCGCCTGCCACCCTTCGGGCCGCGCCGACCAGATCGTTGACCGGCTGGACAAGCTTGTCGGCCGCCTTAATCGCAACGGCGACGGCGATCGCGATGATGACCAGCGAAATCAGGAACAAGGCGAGGTTGAAGCGCAGCTGGATCACGCGCGAACTCGCCAGTAGCGCATTATAATCGGTGAACACCGATTTCACCCGCTGCAGCCGGACCGCCATCTCATTGGCGAGCGCCTCGCGGTACGAGTAGAGATAGAGATCGGAATCCGGAAGGCGCGTCAGCGAATAGGTGTATTTGGGCGTTGTGCCGACGACGCTGACCTTGCCTGCCTTGAGCTTGGCAATGTCTTCCTTGCGAATGTCGAGGATCGGATTGCGATTGGAGGCATTGACGATCGCCTGGGTCTGCAACTGACCGTTGCTCGAGATCGTGAACAGCACGCTGGCGGACAGGCTGCGCTGGAATACGGTCCAGAAGAAACTGTTGGTGAAATTCTGGCTGCCGATGGCGTAGCCGGAGTCCAGCGCACGCTGCACGTCCTGAGCGAGCGCCAGATTCTCATTGTCCACATATTGCAGGAGTTGCGTGTAGGATTCCTCAGCCAGCTCGCGTGAATTCTCGAGCATGCCCTGCGCACGCCCGGAGAACCAGAATTCGGCGCCCGCCTGGAAGAGCAGCGACGCAACCACCGCCAGCAACACGGTTGGGACCGCCGCAAGCACCGAGAATATCGCGACCAGCCGAACGTGCAGCTGCCCCTGCCCGCCGGCGGCGGAGCGCGCGGCGCGGCTGCGGGCGATGCGGCGCCCGGCCAGCACGATCAGCGATCCGCAGGTTATCAGGTTCGCCACCAGCAGCGTGGCGATAAGCGGCGGGGTCAGCAGCCGTGGTGCGTCCGATTCCCGGCTAAGCACGGCATAGGTGCTGATCGCGATAACCAGCGCGAGCGCCAGAATGCCCAGTTCCAAAACCGGCGTAACACCAAAGCGCCGCTTGCGCGGTGGAGTCTCGGTAATCGGTTCGACTACGGCATCCATCGTTGCAAGCGTACAACGCAACCGTTGCTCAGAAAACACATAATATGCGTCAACCTGTCGCTATTCGGCACCCTCCGACCGGTTTCCTAGGTCGATTCCCAGCGTATCCAGGCGCTTCCGCAGCGTGTTTCGATTAATCCCCAGCGCGCGGGCGGCGCGCAGCTGGTTGTGCTGGTGGCGAGCAAGCATCGCCTCGATCAACGGGCGTTCGACTTCGCCGATGACGCGATCGTAGAGCGTGCCGTTGTCGAGCGCCTGGGGTTCCTCGATCGCGATCCGTTCGAGCCGGGCGCGTACTGCCGCTTCGATACCGGCGTCGCGAGGTGCCGATTGCGCGCCGGCCCCCTCGCCCAGCGCGCTGCGCAGCGTAGCGGCGTCGATCCAGGCATCGCGGCTCAGCGCGGCGATGCGGCGCATCAGGTTTTCGAGCTCGCGGACATTGCCCGGCCAGTCGAAATTCTCGAGCACCGCGATCGCGTCGCCGTCGAGTTGCTTCCGCGGCAATCCGGCCTCGGCGGCGCGATCGAGGAAGTGGCGGGCAAGCAACGGCACGTCCTGGCGGCGCTCGCGCAGCGCCGGCAGCGCGATCGGCACGACGTTGAGGCGATAGAACAGGTCTTCGCGGAATTGACCCGATTGGACGAGCGCGCCGAGATCCTTGTTGGTCGCCGCGACGATGCGGACATCGGCGCGGATCGTTCGCGCGCCGCCTACGGTGGTGAACTCGCCCGACTGGAGCACGCGCAGCAGCCGCGTCTGCGCGTCCATCGGCATGTCGCCGATCTCGTCGAGGAACAGCGTGCCGCCAGCGGCCTGCTCGAACTTGCCGGCGACTCGCGTTGCCGCGCCCGTGAAGGCGCCGCGCTCATGGCCGAACAGCTCGGCCTCGATCAGCTCGCGCGGGATCGCCGCCATGTTGAGCGCGACGAACGGCGCGCGCCGCCGTGGCCCCAGATCATGGATCGCGCTGGCGACCAGCTCCTTGCCGGTGCCCGACTCGCCCGAGATCAGCACGGTCAGGTCGTTGGCGACGACGCGCGCGATGACGCGATAGACTTCCTGCATCGCCGGTGAGCGGCCGATCAGCCCGCCCCCCGCCTCGGCTTCGGACAGCACGGCCGGAGCGCGACGGCCGCGCGCGATCGCGCTGCGCACTGCCTGGGTCAGCACGTTGAGATCGAACGGCTTGGGGAGATAATCGAACGCGCCGACCTCGGTGGCGCGCACCGCGGTCGCCAGCGTGTTCTGCGCCGAAAACACGATCACCGGCAGATCGGGGTGGCTCTCGGTCAGACCGGCAACCAGATCGAGCCCATTGCCATCGGGCAGCACTACGTCGGTAACCAGCACGTCGGGAATGCCCCGCGCCAGCTCGCGTGCCATTTCGGCGGCGCTCGCAGCAGTCGTGACGCTATGTCCCTCGCGCTTGAGCGCGGCGGCGACGACGGTGCGGATCGCGGAATCGTCGTCGACGACGAGCACCCTGCCCTGGATCGCGGTCATTGAGCCCTCGGCAGCAGGATGCGGAACACGGTCACTTCAGGCTCGCGTTCGCGGGCATATTGGATGATCCCTCCCATGTCGCGGACCAGCTTCTCGACGAGCGGGAGGCCCAGCCCCTTGCCCTCGGGCTTGCCAGAGACGAACGGCTCGAACAGATGTTCGGCGATATCGGCAGGGGCGCCGGGACCGTTGTCCATCACGCAGATCTCGATCGGCAGCGGCTGGCGTGGCCGACCAGGGGTGTTGCTCACCGACATGCCGTGGCGATAGGCAGTCGACAATGTGATCCGGGGCTGCGCCAGATCGCCCAGCGCCTCGGCGGCGTTCTTGAGCAGGTTAAGCAGCACCTGGAGAAACGCGTCGGTATCGACCAGCACCGGCGGCAGCGACGGATCGAACCGCTCCTCGATCACCACGCCCCGCGCGAACCCGGCCAGCGCCACGCGGCGGGCATGGCCGAGCAACGGATAGACATTGGTCGGCGTCAGGTTGAGCGGTCGGGTGTCAGTGAAATCCTCCATCCGATCGATCAGCGCGGCGATGCGATCGACTTCGGTGGTGATCAGCTCGGTCAGCTCGGCATCCTCGCCGGCGGCCTGAAGCAGCTGCGCGGCGCCGCGGATACCCGAGAGCGGGTTCTTGATCTCGTGCGCCAGCATCGCCGCGGCACCGACGGCGGCACGCGCCCCGGCGGTGCGATCGGCACCCTGCGCGACGCGGCGCGACTGCGGGGCGTGGTGGAGCGTAACGATGCGCCAACCCGGCTGGTCGGCGACCAGCATCTCGACGAAATCGACGCGGATGCGCGGGCCGCGGATCGCCTCGATCTCGGTGTCGAACGCGGCGAAGCCATGCCCGTCGCGGCGATCGGCATAGTCGGCGGGTGGCAGCAACACCGTGTCGTAAGGCTGGCCGACCATCGCGGTCTCGCTATGGTTCAGCAGCAGCTCGCATGCCGCGTTGGCATGCGCGATCCGGCCATCAGGATCGATCACCAGCGCCGCCACCGGCAGCGCGGCAAACAGCTCCTTATAGCCGGGTCCCGAGATCGGCTCGGGCTTGGCGCGCCTCAGGCCGCCGCGCGCGAAGACCATGGCGCATAGAATTCGGCGAGCATGTCGAGCACGACCTTGGGGTCGGCCTGTTGGTTCACCTTGTTGCGGAACTCGGCCGAGCCATGGATGCCCTTGGTGTACCAGCCGATATGCTTGCGCATCATGTTGACGCCGACTTCGTTGCCATAAAGGCTGAGCGAGTCGATGTAATGTTCTGTGATAACGCGATATTGATCGTCGAGCGACGGCTCCTCGCGGGTGCCGGCGCCGGTCAGCGCGTCCATCACCTCGCGCAGGATCCACGGGCGGCCATAGGCGCCGCGGCCGATCATCACGCCGTCGGCGCCCGATTGCGCGAGCGCCTCGCGCGCATCCTCGACCGAGCAGATATCGCCATTGGCGATCACCGGGATTGCGACGGCATCCTTCACCCGGCGGATGAAGCGCCAGTCGGCCGAGCCCTTGTACATCTGGTTGCGGGTGCGGCCGTGGACGGTGATCATCTTCGCGCCGAGATCCTGCGCAATATGCGCGAGCTCGGGAGCGTTGAGGCTGTCATGGTCCCAGCCCATCCGCATCTTGACGGTGACGGGCACGGTGACGGCCTTCACGCAGGCATCAATCAGCGAGGCGGCGAGCTTGAGGTCGCGCATCAGCGCCGAGCCGGCATCGCCATTGGTAACCTTGCGGACAGGACACCCCATGTTGATGTCGACGATCGCCGCGCCGCGATCCTGGCTCAGCTTCGCCGCCTCGCCCATCTCATAGGGGGTGCAGCCGACCAGCTGCATCGAGACCGGGTCCTCGATCGGATCCCAGGCGAATTTCTGGACCGACTGGCGCGTCTCGCGGATCGCCGCCTGGCTGGCGACCATCTCGGTGACGTTGAGCCCCGAGCCATAGCGGCGCACGACGCGGCGGAACGGCAGGTCGGTCACGCCGGTCATCGGCGCGAGCAGCACCGGGGCTTCGACCTTTACCGGGCCGATCTGGATGGGGGCGAGTTCGCGCATAGGGATGCCTGAAAAATAGGCAGCGACGCCTAGCCGCGCAAGCCTGGATTGGCAAGGCGGGGCTAGCCCGCTACGGCCCGGCGCCATGGGGCAGAAAACCGCCGCGCTGATCGTCGCCGCAGGCCAAGGCACGCGGATCGGCGGAACCGTGCCAAAGCAGTTTGCACCGCTCGCGGGCAAGCCGATGCTGGCGCACAGCTTCGCGACGCTGTCGGCGCATCCCGCGATCGATCGGGTAGTAGTGGTGATCGGTGCGGGCCAGGAGGCGGCGCTTCGCGACGCGCTTGGCGAGGTGCCCTTCGTTCTCGGCGGCGCCACCCGGCGCGACTCGGTTCGCAACGGGCTCGAGGCGCTGGACGGTGTCGATCGCGTGCTGATCCACGATGCCGCCCGCCCTTTCCTGCCCTTTGCTGTGATCGACCGGCTTCTCGCCGCACTCGACGACCATGACGGCGTGAT
Source organism: Sphingomonas sp. MMS12-HWE2-04 (assembly GCF_044881185.1). Lineage (GTDB taxonomy): Bacteria > Pseudomonadota > Alphaproteobacteria > Sphingomonadales > Sphingomonadaceae > Sphingomonas. The sequence goes on from NZ_CP173254.1 coordinate 1,820,206, forward strand.
CCCCACTTTGCCCGTCGCCGATACGCTGGTGCGCGACGATGGCGCGATGGGAGACACCATCGCGCGCGACCATCTCCATCGCGTCCAGACGCCCCAGGCCTTTCGCTTCGATGCCGTTCTTGCCGCGCACCGCGCCTGGTCTGCCGATCGCGAAGCGACCGACGACGCCCAGATGGTCCGCGCGCTAGGCCATGCCGTGGCGCTCGTTCCCGGAGATCCGATGCTCGAGAAAGTCACGCTCCCCGCCGATTTCGTCGCCGCCGAGGCGCGCCACGCCGCCACGATGCGGGTGCGGACCGCGATCGGCTATGACGTCCACCGCTTCGCCGAGGGCGAGCAATTGTGGCTCGGCGGCGTCCTGGTCCCGCATAGCAAGGGCTTGTCCGGGCATAGCGACGCCGATGTCGCGCTGCATGCGATCACCGATGCGCTGCTCGGCACGATTGCAGCGGGCGATATCGGCATGCATTTCCCGCCCAGCGACCCGCAATGGCGCGGCGCCGCCTCGGCGCGCTTCCTCGAACATGCCGCGGAGCTCGTCGCGGCGCAGGGCGGCGTGATCGACTTCATTGACGTCACGATCATCTGCGAAGCGCCCAAGATCGGCCCGCATCGCGAGGCGATCCGCGCCTCGATCGCCGCCATCCTCGGCATCCCTGCCTCGCGGGTGAGCGTCAAGGCGACCACTACCGAGCGGCTGGGCTTTACCGGGCGCGGCGAAGGCATGGCCGCCCAGGCAGCCGCCACCATTCGACTTCAGGAGAGCGCAGAATGAAAAACTACATGGCAGCCGCGGCATGGCTCGCTCTCTCGGCGACCAGCGCGCACGCGGCCGCCGACACCGCGCAGAAGAAGCCGTGCATCACGCCGATCGAGGCGCAGGCACTGGTGACGGCGATTGCGCCGCACGCGATCAAGTCGGTCACCGAGGCCTGCAGCCCGACGTTGCCGACCAGGGCCTATCTGCGGATGAACGGCGACGATCTTGCCAAGCGCTACCAGTTGGCCGCTGCCGCCGCGCGGCCGGCGGCAATCTCGGCATTCGGCAAGATTTCGGGCAGCGACGAGCCGGTCACGCCGGAGATGTTCGATGCCTTTGCCGGGCCGCTCATCGCCGAACTGATCGCCAAGGACATCAAGCCCGATGTCTGCGAGAAGATCGATCGCATCGCCGCGTTGCTCGATCCGCTCCCTGCGACCAATCTCGCGGGCCTGGTCGCCGCGATCTTCGAATTCGCCGCGGACGATTCGAAAAAGGCGCCGCCCTTCGAAATCTGCAAGCCGTGAGCGCAGCTGTAACGCTGCGCCGCTACGCACTGGCCTCCGCAACCGACAAGTGGCAGAGGCCTTGGTGATGGACACGATTCTCCCCGACAGGCTCGTCGAAGCCGCACGGAAGGTGCTCGAAGCCAATCGCGCGATCGGCCGCACGATCGCGGTGGCCGAAAGCTGCACCGGCGGGCTTGTCAGCGCTGCACTCACCGAGACACCGGGTTCTTCGGACGTGTTCGAAGCCGGGTTCATCACCTATTCGGACCAGGCCAAGACCGAAATGCTCAAGGTGAGCACCGATGTGCTCGAAACCTTCGGTGCGGTCTCGATCGCCGTCGCCTGGAGCATGGCACAAGGCGCGCTGGCGCGCTCGCAGGCCGATATCGCGGTGGCGATCACCGGAATTGCCGGCCCCGACGGCGGCAGCGAGAAGAAGCCGGTGGGCACGGTGGTGTTCGCGCAAGCCGTGCGCGGCGCCGATCCGCAGCATATCGTCGCCGACGCGCGCCACTTCGAGAATGACGGCCGCGGCGGCGTCCGCCTCCAGGCGGCGCTGTGCGCGCTCGACCTGCTGATGCCCGACTCGCCCGAAGGCATCGTCGAGGCGGTGTAGGCTCCCTGCGCGTTAATTCCGGAAACAGGCTCGTTGCATGGCGGACCCAAAGCTCGAGATCGTCGCCACCGGCGTACGCTACTATCACCAATCCGATGAACGAACGTTCTTCGAATGGCGATCGAATGCCGTTCGTCCTAAAATATTACGGCGTGGTCAGGGATCTATTCATCGAGCTAGATCGCTTCCCGACCTACGATGATCTGTGGGAGATCGTCGGGTTTTGCAGACGATATGGCATCGAGCTCAAACAACTCGAAAAGTTTCTGAACGACGAGAACCGGCATTGGCTGGCAGCGGCGATCGAATGATCGTTTCTACGGGCTAGGGATCAGGCCGCGCTCTGTGCCCCTGCATCGCCATAGAGGCGCGCGGCGCGCTCCTCGAAGGCGTTGATCATTTTCCGCAGCGCGCGGTCGAACACCTGGCCGGCGAGCATCTCGAACACGCGGTTCTTGAAGGCGAAGTCGACGCAGAAATCGACCAGGCAGCCGCCCTTGCCGTCGCTGCGGAACTTCCAGTCATTGTTGAGGTGCTTGAGCGGCCCGTCGATATAATCGACGCGGACATGGTCGGGGCGCTCCTTGGCGACTTTCGAAGTGAAGGTCTCGCGCAGCCCCTTAAAGCCGACGATCATGTCGGCGACCATTTCGGTCTCGCTGTTCGTCCGCACCCGGATCGCGCTGACCCAGGGCAGGAATTCGGGATAGCGCGCCACATCCGCGACCAGATCGAACATCTGCTCGGGGGTATAGGGCAGCGCGCGCGTCTCGCTATGCTTGGGCATCAGACCGTCGCAGTCGCCTTTGCCAGCTTGGCCGCCCGCGCATCGCGCATCTTCGCGAAATCGTCGCCGGCGTGATAGCTTGACCGCGTCAGCGGCGACGAGGCGACGAGCAGGAAGCCCTTGGCGCGCGCGATCGCGCCGTACGAGCCGAACGCCGCCGGGGTGACGAACTCCGCCACCTTGGCGTGGCGCGGGGTCGGCTGGAGATATTGGCCCATCGTCAGGAAATCGATGTCGGCGCTGCGCATGTCGTCCATCACCTGATGGACTTCGAGCCGCTCCTCGCCGAGCCCGAGCATGATGCCCGACTTGGTGAAGATCGACGGATCGAGCCGCTTGACCGTCTCCAGCAGCCGCAGTGACGCATAATAGCGCGCGCCGGGGCGGATCGTCGGATAGAGCCGTGGGACGGTCTCGAGATTGTGGTTATAGACGTCCGGGCGCGCCGCGACGATCATCTCGACCGCCGCTTCGTGCTTGTTGCGGAAATCGGGGGTGAGGATCTCGATCGTGGTCACCGGGTTCGACTTGCGGATCGCCTCGATCACCTTGACGAACTGCTTGGCGCCGCCGTCCGGCAGATCGTCCCGATCGACCGAGGTGATGACGATATGCTCGAGTCCCATCTGCGCGGCGGCATCGGCGACGTTGTTCGGCTCCATCGGATCGACCGCACGCGGCATGCCGGTCTTGACGTTGCAGAAGGCGCAGGCGCGGGTGCAGGTGTCGCCCAGGATCATCACCGTGGCGTGCTTCTTCGACCAGCATTCGCCGATATTCGGGCAGGCGGCTTCCTCGCACACCGTGGTCAGGCTCTTCGAGCGCATCAGCGCGCGCGTCGCGGCAAAGCCTTCCGAGGTCGGTGCCTTGACGCGGATCCAGTCGGGCTTGCGAACGCGCTCGGGGCGGGGAAGCGGGGTCATCTGGTTCATCGCCTGCCAGATAGCGATCCGGCGGCGCGCGCACAACAACGGCGAAAGCATGCCTGGTTGCACGCAGCAAACGCATGGGGTTCGCAAATCCGGAGGAAACGGTATGGAGCCGATATGACCGACTTCACCGACCTGCTCGACGGCTATCAGCGCTTCCGGACCAGCGAATATCGGCGGCATCGCGAACGCTGGGAGGAACTGCGCGAAGGCCAGAGCCCCCGGGTGATGGTGATCGCCTGCTCGGACAGCCGAGTCGACCCGGCCCAGATTTTCGATACCGTGCCCGGCGAGATTTTCGTGGTGCGCAACGTCGCCAACCTCGTCCCGCCTTTCGAGGACGATGCAAGCCGGCACGGCGTGTCGGCGGCGCTGGAGTTCGCGGTCACCCAACTCGAAGTGCCCGAGATCGTCGTGCTGGGCCACGGTGCCTGCGGCGGTGTCGCCGCCTCGCTGTCCCAGCGGTTCAAGGGCGCTCCCAATGGTGAGGGCGGCTTCATCGCGCACTGGGTCGACATGCTCGACGAGGCGCGCGATCGTATCGTTGCCCAGCATGGCGGCGGCGCCGAGGCAGTGCATGCGCTCGAGCTCGAGACGGTGCGTGTCTCGCTCGTCAACCTGCTCACCTTCCCCTTCGTCGCTGCACGAGTCGAAGCGGGAACGCTCACGCTCCACGGCGCCTATTTCGCGATCCGCGATGGCGAACTTCATCTGATGGACGAGAACGGGCGTTTCGTGCCAGCCTGACGCCCTGTCGAGGGGGCAAGCGATGGTGCGTTTCGTCTGGGAACAACTGGTCGAGCTCTATCGCCGCGGCTTCGCGTTGTTCGTGCTGGCGCCGGTGATCGTCGCGCTGGTCGTCGTGCCCGAATTCCTCCAGCATATCGTCGAGATCCGCCTCGGCATGTTCGAGAGCATCGCGCGGGGCCATGGCCTCGCGAACGATCCGAAGCGCTGGGCGTTCGGCTATGCCAAGCTCACCGGGCTGCTCCTCGCGATGCTCGCCTCCGCGCGCTTCTGGAATGCGCGCGAGCAGGGCGGGCGCTGGTGGGACCTGCGCGACATTGCCTGGCTTCGGCTCGCCATCGCGCTGGCGCTGTTCATTGGAATCTCCGCATCGGCCGATTTGCTGCGCAGCCACGTTGCCGAATGGCTGTTCCAGGCGGTCAATCTGACCCTCAGCCTGGTGACGCTGCCGCTGATGCTGCTCATCCTCGCCGCGCTGTTCGGCGATCACGCCGGCACGCTGACGGCGGGATATTGGCGCGGATGGCGCTGGCTGCCGCTGTTCGTGCTGCTGCTGGTCGCCGCTTATGGTCCGGCGATGGCGCTCCATTATGGCTTGCACCGCCTGGCGATCGGCCAGCCGGAGCCGCTGGTCTGGGCGCTGATGACGCTCGACGCGCTGACCGTCGGACTGCTCGCCTCGCTGACCGGCGCGGCGTTCAGCCTGGCCTATCGCGCCTGGCGCCTACCCCGCTGAGGCTCAGTCGCCCAAGACCTTCTTCGCCATCTTCGCCAGCTCGGGATCGAGTTCGGGTGGGTCCATCGGCACATGCGCTTCGAGCTGGTCGGCGATCGCCTCCAGCGCGGCGATCCGCGCCGACTTCTTGTGATTGCCGTCGATCACCGTCCAAGGCGCGTGCTTGGTGTCGGTCTCGCGAAACATGTCGTGCATGGCCTCGACATAATCGGCGCGGCGCGCACGATTGCGGAAGTCCTCGCTACCGATCTTCCAGCGCTTCCACGGATGCTCGACGCGGTCGCGCAGGCGCTTGTCCTGGGTTTTCTGGGTGACGTGGACAAAGACCTTGATCAGCGTCGCACCGTCCTCGATCTGCTGCGCCTCGAAGGCGTTGATCTCGTCATAGCCGCGCTTCCAGTCGGCCTTGGACGCCAACTGCTCGACCCGCTCGACGAGCACCCGGCCATACCAGCTGCGGTCGAAGATCGCGATATTGTGTTGTGCCGGCAGCCGCCGCCAGAAGCGCCAGAGGAAATGGTGCGACAGTTCCTCGGCGGTCGGCGCCGCAATCGGCCAGACTTCGAAATAGCGCGGGTCCCACTCGGCGCTGAGCCGCTTGATGATCCCGCCCTTCCCCGCCGCGTCCCAGCCTTCGAACAGGATGATCGCGCGGCGCTTGTGGATGATGTGCGCGGTCTGGATATGGCTCAGCCGCTTCTGCAGCTTGGCGAGTCGATCAGCATAATCGTCGCTGTCGACCAGATGGTCGCCGGCCTCATAGTCCGCAAGATCGATCGTCACGGCAGCTCCATTCAACGCGAAGGCGCAATCAACGCGCTATCCACGCGATTGGCAAGCGGCCGTCCCGCCTCGGCATCGGCAATGCTCGCCAGCGTCGTCTCGGCGATCGCCTGGAGCGCTTCTTCGGTGAGGAAGGCCTGGTGGCCGGTGATCAGCACGTTGGGGAAGGTCAGCAGCCGCTGGAAAACGTCGTCCGAGACGATCTCGCTCGACAAATCCTCGAAGAACAGGTCGGCCTCCTGCTCGTAGACGTCGAGCGCCACCGCGCCGATCTTTCGCGTCTTGAGCCCGTCGATCAGCGCCGACGTATCGATCAGCGCACCGCGGCTGGTGTTGACGATCACCAGCCCGTCCCGGGCATGGGCGATCGCATCGGCATCGATCAGGTGGCGCGTCTCGGGAGTGAGCGGGCAATGCAGCGTGACGATTTCGGCCTCGCGCAGCAGCGTCGTGCGCTCGACATAGCGTATCCCGATCGCTTCAAGCTCCGGGTCGGCGGCGATGTCGCTGGCGAGCACGTCGCAGCCGAAGCCGAGCTTGAGGCTGCGGGCGACCAGCGCGCCGATCTTGCCGGTGCCGACCACGCCGACGGTGCGGCCGTGCAGGTTGCGGCCGATCAGCCCGTCGAGCGCGAAGTTGTTGTCGCGCACCCGCGCCCAAGCGCGCGGGATATGCCGGTCGACCGCGAGCAAGAGCGCGACGGTGAACTCGGCGACGGCATGCGGCGAATAGGCCGGCACGCGGACCACCGAGATGCCGAGCCGCTCGGCCGCGGCAAGATCGACATTGTTGAACCCGGCACAGCGTAGCGCGACCAGCCGCGTACCGCCCTGCGCCAATGTCGCCAACACTGCGCCATCGACGACGTCGTTGACGAACACGCAGACCGCGCCGCAGCCCCGGGCGAGCTGCGAAGTCAGCGCGTCGAGGCGCGGCTCGAGGAAGAGCAGGTCATGGCCATGCGCTTCATTCGCGGCAGTGAAGAAGCGGCGGTCATAGCCCTTGGTCCCGAACACCGCGATGCGCATAGGACCCCCTCCTGGTTCCGATCAGTCGGCCGGACCGTCGGCTGCCTTCTTGGCGATGTCCGCAGCCACCTGGGGCGCTAGGCGGATGTTGAGCTCCTTGAGCTGCTTCTCGCTGACGAAGCTCGGGGCCTGCATCATCAGGTCCTCGGCCTTCTGGGTCATCGGGAAGGTGATCACCTCGCGGATGTTGGGCTCGTCGGCGAGCAGCATGACGATGCGGTCGACGCCCGGCGCCGAGCCGCCATGCGGCGGCGCGCCGAACTTGAACGCATTGATCATCCCGGCGAAATTGGTGTCGACGTCCTCCTGGCTGTAGCCGGCGATCTCGAACGCCTTGTACATGATCTCGGGGCGATGGTTCCGGATAGCGCCCGAGGACAGCTCGATGCCGTTGCAGACGATGTCGTACTGGAAAGCCAGGATGTCGAGCGGGTCCTTGGTCTCCAGCGCCTCCATCTCGCCCTGCGGCATCGAGAACGGATTGTGGCTGAAGTCGACCTTCTTGGCGTCCTCGTCATATTCGAACATCGGGAAGTCGACGATCCAGCAGAATTCGAAGCGGCTGGCGTCGATCAGCTCGAGCTGATCGGCGGCGCGGGTGCGCGCAAGGCCGGCGAGCCTGGCGGCCTGAGCTTCCTTGCCCGCGGCGAAGAAGATGCCGTCGTTGGGACCGAGACCCATCGCTTCGGCAATTGCCTTCATGCCGTCCTGGCCGTGGTTGTTGGCGATCGGGCCGCCGAACACGCCGTCCTTCTGGGTGGCATAGCCAAGGCCGGGGAAGCCTTCGCTCTGCGCCCAGCTGTTCATGTCGTCGAAGAACTTCCGGCTCTTCTCGTGGGTGCCCGGCGCGGGCACCGCGCGGACGACGTCGCCGCCCTCGACCATCGAGGCGAAGCGGCTGAAGCCCGATCCCTTGAAGAAGTCCGAGACGTCGGTGATCAGCAGCGGGTTGCGCAGATCGGGCTTGTCGTTGCCGTATTTGAGCATCGATTCGCGGTACGGGATGCGCTTGAACGGCAGCGCGCTCACGCTGCGGCCCTTGCCCTCCCAATCGGCGAATTCCTCGAACACGCCGTGGAGCACCGGCTCAATCGCCGCGAACACATCGTCCTGCGTCACATAGCTCATCTCGAAGTCGAGCTGGTAGAATTCGCCTGGGCTACGGTCGGCGCGGGCGTCCTCGTCGCGGAAACACGGCGCAATCTGGAAATAGCGGTCGAACCCGGCGACCATGAGCAGCTGCTTGAACATCTGCGGCGCCTGCGGCAGCGCATAGAATTTGCCGGGATGGACGCGGCTGGGGACCAGATAGTCGCGCGCACCCTCTGGGCTCGACGCGGTGAGGATCGGGGTCTGGAACTCAGTAAAGCCCTGGTCGATCATCCGCCGGCGCAGCGACGAAATGACGTTCGAGCGCAGCAGGATGTTCTTGTGGACCTTGTCGCGGCGCAGATCGAGGAAGCGATAGCGCAGACGGATATCCTCGGGATATTCGGAGTCGCCAAACACCGGCATCGGCAGTTCCTGCGCCTGGCTCTGGATCACCACTTCGGCGGCGCGAACTTCGATCTCGCCGGTCGGCAAATTGGCGTTCACCACACTCGCGTCGCGCGCGACCACCTGGCCGGTGACGGTGATCACCAACTCGCTACGCAGCGATTCGAGCACCTGGAACGCCGCACCGCTGACGTCGGTGACGATCTGGGTGATGCCATAATGGTCGCGCAAGTCGATGAAGACGAGATCGCCATGGTCGCGCTTGCGGTGCACCCAACCCGAGAGGCGGACTTCCTGACCGACATTGGCGGCGCGAAGCTGGGCGCAATTGTGCGTGCGATAGGCGTGCATGGATTTCAACTTTTGCGTGAAGGGAAACGTTGGGGTGCGCTTTCCCCTCCCACCCTCTTTTGTCAACCCGAAGACGCGGCTATGGCGCCTGGATGCATATCCATGGCCTGATCGAGGATTCCGCCGCCCTCGCAAATCTTTGCGCGCGTTTTGCCACCAAGCCGTACATCTGCGTGGACACCGAGTTCATGCGCGAAAACAGCTATTGGCCCGAACTCTGCCTGATCCAGATCGCCGACGACGAGGAAGCCGCCGCGATCGATCCGATGGGCGGGATCGACATGAAGCCGCTGCTCGACTTGCTCACCGACAATGAAGACGTGCTCAAGGTCTTCCACGCGGGCGGCCAGGATCTCGAGATCGTCTACAACCTCACCGGCAAGACCCCCACCCGCTGTTCGACAGCCAGGTCGCCGCGATGGCGCTCGGCCAGGGCGAACAGATCGGTTATTCCAACCTTGTCGATACCTATCTCGGCATCACCGTCGACAAGGGCGCGCGCTTCACCGATTGGAGCCGCCGCCCGCTCGACAAGCGCCAGATCGATTATGCGATCTGCGACGTCACCTATCTCTCCGAAATCTTCCCCAAGATGCTCGAACGGCTCAAGAAAACCGGTCGCGGAGCCTGGCTCGACCAGGAAATGGAGCGGCTCGCCGACCCCGAGAATTATCGCAACGATCCCGATGCCGCCTGGGAGCGCGTCCGCATCTCCAGCCGCAAGCCCGAAGTGCTCGGCCGCCTCAAGGCGCTGGCGCGTTGGCGCGAGCTCGAGGCGCAGAACAAGGACCTTCCCCGCGGCCGCATCGTCAAGGACGAGACGCTCGCCGATATCGCCGGCAATCCGCCGCGCAAGCAGAGCGATCTCGGCAAGGTGCGCGGCCTTTCGGCAGCCTGGGCGGGCAACGACATCGGCGGACGGCTGATGGCCGCGCTCGAAACCGCCAAGCCGATGCCCGCAGCCGAAATGCCCGGCCGCGACGACCGCAAGCCCTCGCTGGGCAAGGATGGCGCGCTGGTCGCCGACCTGTTGAAGCTGCTCCTCAAGATCCGCGCCAAGGAAATCAATGTCGCCGCCCGGCTGCTCGCGCGCTCGGACGATCTCGAATCGCTCGCCGCGGGGGTTCGTGAAGGCCTGCCGATCCTCCAGGGCTGGCGTTATGAACAGTTCGGCCGCGATGCGCTGGCGCTGGTCGAGGGCCAGCTCGGCTTCGCAGTCAAGAACGGCAAGCTCAAGATGACGCGTACCGAGGATCCCGCCTGATGATTCGCCTTGCCCTCCCGCTCGTGCTGCTCGCCGCCTCGGGCTGCGCCTATGATCGCCGTCCCGAAGGTCCGCGCCCGCCGCGTCCGCCCCAGGGTGCCTGCGCCGACCAGCGCCTCGGCAGCCTGATCGGAAAGGTTCGCAGCGCCGGCGTCGAATCGCGCGCCAAGCGGCTGTCGGGCGCACGCACGCTGCGCTGGATCACGCCGGGTTCGGCGGTGACGATGGATTTCCGCACCGATCGGCTCAATCTCGAGCTCGACGAGCGCGGACGGATCACCCGCGCGCGCTGCGGCTGAATTCTATCGGTGCGCCGGGGGGCTCGGGTGTTGACCCGCCGCGAAAAAGCCCCCATTGGCGCCCGCCTCGGCCCGATGGCGGAGTGGTGACGCAGAGGACTGCAAATCCTTGCACCCGGGTTCGATTCCCGGTCGGGCCTCCACTCATTTGATGTCGCAAGACGCAAGAAGGGCGCCCATTCGCATGGGCGCCCTTCCTTGTTTCAAACCAGGTTCAGAGACCGGCCTCAGCGGCGGCAGTTGCCGCCATCGACTTCGCGACCCAGCAGCGCGCCGGCACCTGCGCCGATGATCGTGCCGGTGGTGCTGCGCCCGCGATACGAGCTGCCGCGCCCGATATCGCCACCAGAAGCCCGCCGGCGACTGCGCCGAGGATCGTCCCGGTGGTGCCGCTGCTGCAGCGGCGATAATTCTGGCGATAGCCGCGATCGCGATAGCCCCGGCGATAATCGCCGCGATAGCCCCGGTCCTCGCGATAGCCGCGGTCGCTGCGATAGCCGCGATCATAATAGCCGTCGTTATAACCGCGATCCTGGTAATAGCCGCGGCTCTGTGCTGCGGCGGGAGTTGCTGCGAGGCCGCCGAAAGCAACGGTGGCAGCCAGCATGGCAGTGATGACCTTCTTCATCTTTCGTCTCCTTCGTTTCGGGCGGTGCCGCCTTACGAAGACCTATCTGCCATTACCCGGATGCAACGATGCTGAACGCGCTCGTTAGCCATTGTTCATCAAAACCCTTGCGACTGAATCCCTGTGACCAAAACGCCACTTATCCACAGGAAAGCACGGCTCGTCGCTCGATCGGGCGCGTAGGCCCGGAACAAAGAACGATTCAACCTCGTTTCGGATTCGGCTGCTGGGAGACCACCCATGTATGATTTCGGAATTCGCCAGGCGCATAGCGGGTACCGCGTGGCCTATCGTCCGCACGAAACGAATCATTGTCCGGGGTGCGGCAAATCGCATTGGATGATCGGGCGGATGACCGCGGAATGCGCGTTTTGCGGGACTGCGCTGCCGCTGATCGCCGGGAGCAATCTCGGCAACGGCCTGGCCCACTCGCGCCCAGCAATCTCTCCGCTCGCCGCCTGAGATTTTCCTCGCATCCCGCGGCGAGGCGCGCACCGGGAGTTGCCCGGGGCGGTGCAGGCGCTAAGGGATGCGGCATGCACGGCGCCTCGCTTCATCTCTATAATTCGCTCACCCGCAGCCTCGAGGCGTTCGCGCCGCTCGATCCCGAAGCGGGCGTTCGCGTCTATTCGTGCGGACCGACGGTCTACAACTATGCCCATCTCGGCAATCTGCGCGCCTATGTGTTCACCGATACGCTGAGCCGCGTGCTGACCTGGAAGGGTTATGCGCTCACCCATGTCATCAACATCACCGATGTCGGCCATCTGACCAGCGACGCCGATGCCGGCGACGACAAGATGGAGGCGGCCGCCCGCTCCCAAGCCAAGAGCATCTGGGACATCGCCGCGCACTATACCGCGGCGTTCAAGGCGAACATCGCCGATCTCAACATCCGCGAGCCTTCGCGCTGGTCGGTTGCCACCGATCACATCGGCGAGATGCTCGATTTCGCCAAGAAGATCGCGCCCCAGCATTGCTACGAGCTCGACACCGGCCTCTATTTCGACAGCACCACCGTTCCCGATTACGGCAAGCTAGCCGGGTCACAGGACGATGCCCGCGAAAGCCGGATCGAGGCGGTGGACGGCAAGCGCCATCCGCAGGACTTCGCGATCTGGCGCAAGTCGCCCCCCGGCGAGCAGCGCCAGATGGAATGGGATTCACCCTGGGGCAAGGGCGCGCCGGGCTGGCACCTCGAATGCTCGGTGATGAGCCACAAATATCTGGTCGAGCCGTTCGGCGGCGGCCAGTTCGACATCCACACCGGCGGGATCGATCACCGCGAGATCCACCATCCCAACGAGATCGCACAGAACCAGGCGTTTTGCGGCTGCGCGGACACCGGCGCGCATTTCTGGCTGCACAACAACTTCCTGGTCGATCGCCAGGGCAAGATGTCGAAGTCGAAGGGCGGCTTCACCACGCTCCAGTCGTTGATCGACGCGGGCGTGCACCCCCTCGCCTATCGCCTGCTCTGCCTCCAGGCGCACTATCGCAGCGAGCTGGAATTCTCGGCCGAAAACCTCGCCGCCGCGCTGACCAGGCTCAAGCGGCTGGTGATGACGGTGGCCGCGCTCAAGGCCAAGGCCGGAGGCGAAGGCACGGCGCCCGAGCCATGGATCAAGCGGCTCGACGAAGCGCTGTCCGACGATCTCAACACCCCCAAGGCGCTGCCGATCCTCGACGAGCTGCTCGCCGAGAAGGCGCTGTCGCCTGCCGATCGCCTCGCCGCGCTGGCGGCGTTCGACGCAGTGCTCGGGCTGAACCTGCTCACTCTCACGCGCGATGAACTGCGTCTCCGCCCCGCCGCGGCGACACTGAGCCCGCAGGATATCGACGCCCGCCTGGGCGAGCGCAAGGAAGCGCGACTGGTCAAGGATTTCCAGCGCTCCGACACCATCCGCGACGAGCTCGTCGCCGCCGGCGTCGACGTCATGGACGGCGACCCGCTCGGCTGGGACTGGAAGCCGGCGCTCTAGCCTGGCTCAGCTACATTGCCGCTGGCGGTTAGCGCGCGCCGCCTGCATGCGATCGAGGAGTTCGATCAGGCGGGCGCCATTGCCGGTACACTGCTTGCTTCCCCCGGGGCGGCAATGGCTCGCGTACCAATTGTTGACGGCGTCTTCCGCTTCCTGTGCCTCGGCGATGGCGCGCTGGCAGGGATCTGGAGCGGTCGGCGACGCGGCAACGGTGACTGCTGGCGCGAACAGGGCGAGGCTCAGCGCGGCAAAGGCCTTCAACATCTCGACTTCCTTCCCTGGTCCGGGGTCGGGGATTCGGTAGACTAGCAAGTCAAAAGCGCGTCGCCGCGGCCGGTTCCGCCGCATAACTCGGGCTATCGGAGATCGCGGTCGGATCGGCACGACTTGTCGTTCGGCGCCGTTTCGACCTGCCGGCGCGCTAACCTCTTGCGCTCGCCCCCCGATTTCGCCAAAAGCCGAATCGAACACGGGGGAAGACATGCGCGGACAGGTACTCGGCGTAGATCGCGGCAGCGGCGAAGGGCAAATTTCGGGCGAGGATGGCGAGCGCTACGTCTTCGCGCCGCACGATTGGCGGTCGGAGCGTGGCCCTGCAGTCGGCGTCAATGTCGATTTCACCGTCGAGGGCCGCCGCGCGCTGTGCATCTTTCGCCTGCCCGAGCCGGGCGCCGTAACCACCGCGCCGCAAGTCCCCACCAGCGATCGCAACAAATATGTCGCCGCGTTGCTCGCCTTTTTCTTCGGCGTGCTCGGTATCCACCGCTTCTATCTCGGCCGCAACGGCTCGGGCGTGGTGATGCTTGTGCTGACGATCACCGTGGTTGGCATGTTGGTGACCTGGCTATGGTCGATGATCGACATGGTCCGCTATCTCGCCATGTCCGACCGCGAATTCGCCCACCGCTACGCGCGCCTCTGAGGATATTTCGCACCCGGCGATCATTACCCCTCCGGAAAAGGCCGAACCGGAGAGAAGAATGAAGTCGCTTCCCCTCACTGCCGTGGTCGCGGTGCTTGCGCTAAGCGCGTGCAACAAGACGCCGGAGACCACCGACAATGCGATGGTCGCGGAGACCAACGCCTCTGAAGCAGACGATGCCGCGTTCGACGAAGCGCCGGTGGTCGAGAATGTCGCCGATACCACCACGCCGGCGGTGACCGTCGCCGCGGTGCCCAGGCCCGCGGCCAACACCCCCGCCGCAGAGGCCGCGCCGCTCACCGATGCCGCCGCGATCGAGGCGGAGATCCGTGCCGGCACCGGCATCCAGCGCGTCCGCTATGGCCAGGGCTGGGCATGGACCAGGGACGGACGCATCCTGCGCACCGCGGATCGCGACGGTAAGAAGGTCGCCTATTTCCGCGGCGGTGGCGAGCGGCCTTTCCTCGTCCAGGACGCGGACCGTGCCTATGCCTATCAGGGCGACACGCCGGTCCGCCAGTTCGATCGCGACGGGCGCGGCCGTGCTCCCGATGCCGAGCAGAGCCGCGCGGCGACCGAAGCCGCGCAGGAAAGCCGCGAACGGCGCGACCAGGCCAGCCGCGCCCGCGATCGTGCCGGGCCGGCCCCGGCGGGCAGCGATCGCGATCCGCGGCCGACGCCCTCGGCTTCCCCGACCGACACCCCCCATCGCGGCCAGGACCGCGATGCGCACGGCGCACGCGACGATCACTCTGCTGCGAAGCCGACCCCGACACCCGGCGCCTCGCCCGATCGCGGCCGCGATCGTCACGACGGCCCGCAGCAGCGCTGATCCTCGATCCCTCCCCAAGCCACGCTCGGGGAGGCGTTCGATCAGTTCATTTGAAACAACGCAAGCAGCCGACTAGGCCTGTCGGCCATGACAGCCTTGCGCCCTGCCCTCGCACGCCCGCTGATGGCGCCACCTCGCCCCGACGCGCGCAGGCGACCCCGCGGCGGGTGGGTGATGCGCGGCCTCGTTCTGGCGCTCGCGCTGCTGCTCGGCGGCTGCGGCACCCTGCTCTCGATCCCCGGCGACCGCTGCACCGGCATCCCCGCCCAGCCGGACACGCTGCCCGGCGCGACTAGCTTCACCTATCGCACCGCCTCGGGCCGCGACCTGCGCATCCACGTCTTCCAGCCCGCCGGCCCCAGGGCGGCGCGGCCCGCGATCCTGTTCTTCTTCGGCGGCGGCTGGCGCGTCGGCCGGATCACCGCCTTTCGCCCCCAGGCCGAGGCTTTCGCCGCCCGCGGCTATGTCACTCTGCTCGCCGACTACCGCGTCACCTGCCGCGACGGCACCTCGCCGCTCGCCGCCACAAACGATGCCGCCGCCGCCTATGCCTGGCTGCGCGACCATGCCGCCGCGCTGGGCATCAACTCGCGCCGCATCGCGCTGTCCGGCGGCTCGGCGGGGGGCCATCTCGCGCTGGTCACCGCGATGAAGGCGCCCGCCGCCGAACGGCCCGCCGCGCTGATCCTGTTCAATCCCGCAGTCGATCTCGTCACTCCGGCGCGCTGGTATCAAAAGCCCTTCGCCCGCGGCATCTCGCCCAGCCTGTTGCCGCTGGCCGCGCTGCCGCCGACGATGATCTTCCATGGCGAGGACGACGCCACCGTGCCGATCGCCAGCGTCCGCACCTTCTGCGCCCGCGCCACAGCGGCGGGCCGAAGCTGCACGGTCATCGGCTATCGCGGCAAGGGCCATGGCTTTTACCACGACTACAGCCTCGATCCGCAGATCGGCACCACCCCCTATGCCGATACCCTCGCCCGCTCGGAGCGCTTTGCCGACCCGCTGCTCAACCCCGCTTTACCCCGTTAGGGAAAAATCGCTTGCGCCGACTTACCCCGCAAGGGTAAGGCGCGCCGCATGACGACTTTAGCCGGTTCCAAGATCCGCCGCTTCCGCGAGGAACGCTCGCTCTCCCGCGCCGCGTTCGGCGCCTGGTTCGATACGCCGGGCTCCACGGTGCAGGGATGGGAGGAGGACGGCAAGCGCGCCTCCGCCGCCGTGCTCAACCAGATCGCCGCCAACGGCATCGCACATCACCAGGACTGGTACGTCCATGTCCGCAACCTGGAGCAGGATATGGGCTGGACCCCTGACAGCTGGATTCAGGCCGAAGCCCGTCAGCTCCCCAATTACCCCGATAAGGCAGCGCTGGACGCCGCCACCACGCAACTCGCCTCCTATCCGCCGCTGGTCTTCGCCGGCGAGGCGCGCGAGCTGACCACCGAGCTTGCCCGCGTCTCGCGCGGCGAAGCGTTCCTGCTCCAGGGTGGCGACTGCGCCGAGAGCTTCGCCGAGTTCCACCCCAACAACATCCGCGACACCTTCCGCGTCATCCTCCAGATGGCGGTGGTGCTCACCTTCGCGTCGAAGCTGCCGACGGTGAAGCTCGGGCGCATGGCCGGCCAGTTCGCCAAGCCGCGCAGCGCCGACACCGAAGTGATCGACGGCGTCGAGCTCCCCTCCTATCGCGGCGACAACGTCAACGACATCGCCTTCACCCCCGAGAGCCGCATCCCCGATCCGCAGCGCATGGTCCAGGGCTACAGCCAGTCCGCCGCGACGCTCAACCTGCTGCGCGCCTTCGCCACCGGCGGCTATGCCAATCTCCACCAGGTGCATAAGTGGACGCTCGACTTCATGGGCCGCAGCCCGTGGTCGAAGAAGTTCGCCGACGTGGCGGATCGCATCGGCGAGTCGCTCGATTTCATGGAGGCGTGCGGGATCAATCCGGACACCGTCCCCCAACTCAAGGGCACCCAGTTCTACACCAGCCACGAAGCGCTGCTGCTCCCCTATGAGCAGGCGCTCACTCGGCAGGACAGTCTCACCGGCGACTGGTACGACACCTCCGCCCACTTCCTGTGGATCGGCGATCGCACGCGCTTCGAGAACAGCGCGCATGTCGAGTTCCTGCGCGGCATCGGCAATCCGATCGGGATGAAGTGCGGCCCCAGCCTCGAGCCCGATGCGCTGCTCAGGCTGCTCGACACGCTCAACCCCAATCGCATCCCCGGCCGCATGACGCTGATCACGCGCTATGGCCATGACAAGATCGAGAAGGGCCTCCCCGCGCTGGTCCGCGCGGTCAAGCGCGAGGGGCATCCGGTGGTGTGGAGCTGCGATCCGATGCACGGCAACGTCGTCAAGGCCGCCAATGGCTACAAGACCCGCCCGTTCGAGCGCATCCTCGCCGAAGTCCGCGGCTTCTTCGCCGTCCACCGCGCCGAGGGCACCTATGCCGGCGGCATCCATTGCGAAATGACCGGCCAGAACGTCACCGAATGCACCGGCGGCGCGATCGCGGTCACCGAACAGCATCTCGCCGATCGCTATCACACCCATTGCGACCCGCGGCTCAATGCGGGCCAGTCGCTGGAACTGGCGTTCCTGCTGGCCGAGATGCTCAATGCCGAGATGGCGGAGCGGCGCAAGGCGGCCTGACAAGGAAGCCGCCGAGAGGAATTGCGGACTTCATTCGCCGTCCGGCCGGCTGACCGTCAGCCGGAGTCCGAACACCAGCGTATCGCGTCCGTTGCCGAATGCGCGGCGGACATATTGAACATCGGGCTGGACGGTCAGATAGCGATTGATCTTGTCCGAATACGTCAACTCGAGCCCCCATTCGCTCGCGTCCGATTGCGTGCCTGCGTCACGCAGAGCATCGCGATAGCCGCGCGAGAGAGCGCCGTGCTGCACGCCAAACGAGACTTGGCTATCGGGGCGGCTGGCAACCGGCTGCGCGAAGATCACGCCAGTCTGGAAGCCACCCCGGAACGGCGTGGTCTTGCCTTCCGAAAGGCCGACCCGCAGAAACAAGTTAGTCGCGCGGGCGTCGCTGCCGGCCACCTTCTGATCGAGCAGCAGATAGGCTCCGGTTGCGATCCGCTTCACCGGAGCGCCGTCGAGACCCGTCGCAAAGATATCGTCCTGGCGGCGGGTGTAGCGCCACGCGCCGAGCGCGATCTTACCGTTCGTCGTCAGTCCCACCTCACCGATGACCAGCGCGCCGTCGCGCATCGTGAAATCTACGCCATCGGGATCGCCGAGCACGCCGGATTTCGCATCGACGACCGCGGCGCGGGCATAGCCCTGTTTGCCGAGTTGAACCGAAACACGCGCTGTGAGCGCAGTCGAGGGGAATATCGAAGGGCCATTGGGTCCCGTCGCCGCGAGCTCTGAGCCGATGCCGAATGCAGGCGCCATCAGCAATCCGGCTGAATCATTCTGATAGAAGTCTGCGTTGAGATCGGTCAGGCCGATTCTCAAGCTGGCCCGGCCACCGGCAAATGCCTGCTCGACCCATGCTTCGTATAATTTGAGCCGATGCGATCCGACCTCGATATTGTCGATGCCCTGCAAGGTGCCGGCTGCGTCGTTCGGCCGCCCGCCCGCCGTTGCAAGCAGATGCACGCCCGCCGTGGTGCCTCTGGCGCCGATCAGAGTGTCTAGATCGACGTCGGCCGTCACTTCGGCGTCGTGGAGCAAATAGACACGCTCGCCGAGGTCGCCCCGTGCGATATAGATCGCGTCCGCGACATAGTGCCCGTCCAACTGGATCGGCGACTCCGAGCCCCCCTCCTGCGCAAGTACCGGAACGGAGTAAACGGCAACAAATGCCGATGTAATCAACCCGACAAAATATGGATAATTTGCCATTTACTATAAGTCCCGTGTATTTCCGGATCATTTCCGGCATCCAGAACTTAATTTTAGCGGCAATGATCGAGCAGATTGATCAACTCGTATTTGTACGTATCCGCGACGGTTCGATTAAACCCGCTATAATGAATGCGAGCCGGTCTACCGGCGTCCGGTCGTCTGCGCGTGCAGGAAGGAAGCTCGATGAACTTGTTCTCTGACATGCGGATCGCAGGGAAGATACTTCTCGCCGTAGCGGCGCTTGGGATTCTCTCGCTCGGGATCGCAGGGATCGGCTCGCTCCAGCTCACCCGCATGGCTGCCACAACCGCCGGACTGGTCAACGATGAGGCGGAAAGCCTCAAGATCGCGTCGGCCGCCAATGAGCGGCTCGCCCGGCTGCATCAGCTATGGCTAGAGCGGTTGATCGAGACCGATACCCAAAATCTGCCCAAACTGCGCGAGACGATCCGCTCGGAGCGCGCCGATTTGAGCAAGCAGATGCAGTCGCTCAAGCCGTTCATGGATGGCGACGACGTCGCTACGTTTGACACGGTGGCGCGGGGCATTGCCGAATATGATGCCTTGATGGCGCCGGTGGAAGGCTATCTCGCCGCGGGTAATCGGCGTGAGGCTGAGACGCGCGGCCAGGATCAGGCAGGTGAACTCTATGCGAAGATCAACGAGTTGTTCAACAAGCTGGTCGATCATCAGGACAGCGATCTCGATGCTGGCGCCGCAGAAGCCGCGCGCTCCTCAAAGGCCACGACCTGGTGGCTGTTGGCCGGTTCGTTCGCAGCGCTGCTAGTCGTCGCGGGCCTGACCCTGGCGATGGTGCGCCGCGCGATCACGGGCCCGTTAGCAGTGATCGTCGAGCGGATGGGTGATCTTGCCGGCGGCCGTAACGATATCGAGATTAGTGGCACCGAGCGCGGCGATGAGATCGGCGCCATCGCCAAGGCCGTGCTGGTGTTCCGCGAAGCCGCGGTCGAGAAAGCACTTGCCGACGCGGAAAAGGCCCGCGCGGACGCGGAACAGCGTATCGTCGTGGAATCGCTCGAAACCGGGCTGGGCCAGCTCGCCCAGGGCGACCTGACCGCGCGCATCGATGCCCATTTCTCGCCCACCTATGAATCGGTGAAGGTCAATTTCAACGATGCGCTGAACAATCTGCGCACGCTGATCGGCTCGGTGATGGAATCGACCGCGTCGATCCGCACCGGCTCGGGCGAAATCGCCCAGGCCTCCGAAGACCTGGCCCGCCGCACCGAAGCCAATGCCGCCAGCCTCGAAGAGACTTCGGCCGCAGTCACCCAGATGGACGGCCGGCTCAAGGCCACCGCCACCGCCGCGGGCCGCACGGTCGCGCGTGCCGATGGGGCGATCGCCACGGTCGCAGGCGGCCGTTCGGTCGCCGACGAAGCGGTGCAGGCGATGAACCGCGTCGCCGCCGGCGCCAAGGGCATCGACAGCGTCATCGAGGGGCTCGACAAGATCGCCTTCCAGACCCGCGTTCTCGCGATGAATGCCGCGGTCGAAGCCGGCCGTGCCGGTGAAGCCGGGCGTGGCTTCGCCGTCGTCGCCGATCTCGTCTCGGCACTGGCGATGCGCTCGGAAGAGGAAGCCGCCCGCGCCCGCGACCAGCTCACCGCGACCCAGACCGACATCGTCTCGGCCGTCGAGATGGTCGGCAAGGTCGACGGCGCGCTGGCCGAGATCGCCACCGATGTCGGCGAGGTTCATGCCCTGCTCGGCAACATGGCGACCGACAACCAGGCCCAGTCGACCGCGATCACCCAGATCAGCGTCGCCGTGGGCACGATGGACCAGTCGACCCAGCAGAACGCCGCGATGGTCGAGCAGACCTCCGCCGCCGCGCGCAACCTGCTGGGCGAAGTGACTTCGCTTGCTGACCAGGCTTCGAAGTTCGTCATCGGTGGCGAGATCCGCCGGCCCGCCGCCCCCGCGCCCGCCCGGGCACCGGCCAGGGCGCCCAAGGCTGCCGCCAAGTCGGGCGCCAAGTCGGGCGGCTATGTCTCGCCGGTCCAGGCGCTGCCCGTCGCCGCCATGGCATCGGCCTCCTCCTCGGACGACTGGACTTCGTTCTAAGCCATCCCCCAGGGGTCGCATCAGGGCGCTCCGGCACTGCCGGGGCGCCCTTATCAATCCTGGAGAATGGATTCGAAGACAGGGCAAGCTGCGCTTTCCTACACCCCCGCCTCCATGCCATCGTTCCCGTTTCGTTCGAATCAGGAGACCTGCGCATTTCGATCGTCGGGTGGCGCGAGAAGTTCAACGATCGACTCGCCAACAATGCGCTCGGCGCGTGGCGGCGCGAGCATGAGGGGCTGGATTTCGATCATCAGTTGCGGATCGCCGAGCGAACCGCGCATTTTGCCGAGGCGCTCGAAACGCTGGGGCGGCGCGGGCCGCCGCGCTGGCCCGATAAGCCGTATAATTGGGATCAGATCGAGGTCGCGGTCCCCGCGCCCGAAAAGCTTCGCCGCGCGCGTACCGCTGCCCCGGATGCGGCGGCGCCCAAGAAGGCGCGCGTGCGTCCGATGCCGCGCGTGGTGACGTTATGAAATTGCGCAACGGAATTTCACGATTCGCACGCATTCTGGGACGCTAAGCGCGATTTTTCCTACAAGGCCGGACGGTTTGGCGCGGCGTTGCAACAAAGCGAAATACGCCCGTAACGCCCCGCCGCCAGAGCGTTTTGCAGCCGGCGTTCTCTTCCCCCTCTGCAGCGCCGGCTCCCCGAACTCACGGGGCGGTCCTTCGAGGCCGCCCCGATTTTTTTCAGGGGACCAAGTCCACCACATCGGCGCCTTCGCCTTCCGCCTCGAGCAGCAGGGTGCGGTGGCAATGTTCGGGGTCGCGCTCGAAGCACAGCAGCGCGCTTGGCTTCTCCGCGGCGAGCGCGCGCATCTGCGCCGCCTGCGCCTGCGCCTCGGGCAGCCCGAGCTGGACGTCATAGACTTGGCGCAGCATGGCGACATCGCCCTTCTTCGCCGCATCGCGCCCGCGCTTGGGCGTGCCGAGCTGCTTGAGGTGGACATAGTCGATGCCCTCCTCCTTCAGGCTCGCGGCCAGGCTGTTCTTCGAAAAGCCCGGGCGCCGCGACAAGGGCAGCGCCCGCACGTCGATCACCCGCTCGACCCCGGCGCGCTGCAGCGCGGCGATGAACTCGGCCATGGTGGTGGCTTCATAGCCGATGGTGAAGACTTTCACGCGTCTCTCCTGCCAGCGTGCAAACCACGCCCCAGGCGATCAACGCCTGTCCGGCGAAATAGGTCGGCCAGATCAGCAGCCCGGGCACCGGCGAGTTTCTTAACGGGCCCAATTCCGCGACGAGCAGCAAGTCCGAGGTCACGAACAGCGCCGCGCCCGCCTTCGCGATGACGGGAAAGCGGCTGACCCAGTTACTCCCGCACATCGCCCCCAGGCCGAGGGCATAGAGCGCTATCCCGGGGGCTGGACTTGGTCCGGTAGCAAGGATCGAAACACCTGCCGCAACGCCTGCCGCCCAGGCCATCGGTGCGGCACCATTGCGCAGGTACATGGTCGTCGCCGCAATATGCCCGCCAAGAAATGCAATCGCGCCGACCGTCAGCCCGCTAGCCTCGAGCAAGACGTCGCCGAGCGCCCCCAGCCCCAGCGCCGTCGCGATCAGCCACTGATCCGTCCGCCGCGCCTTCGTCGCCGCCCAGACCGCGAGCAGTCCGACGCCCGCCCCTTTCCAAATCGTGTGCAGGAGCGGATCCACCGCGAACCAGAGGGTGGCGTAGAAACTCCCGCCCGCCAGCAACGCGAGCAGAAACGGCATGTTCGATGCGGCCATGCGTCGTGCCAAGCCGTCCTCCCCATTTGCACCAAGCAGACAGCAGTCACTCACGCCGCGCAACCGGCAATTGACAGACCGCAGAGCGTCCGATATTTCTGTAAATACAGAAATGGTGAAAACATGCCCCTGACCGATCATCCCGATGCCAAAGCCTTCATCCTCCACTGGGGAGAAATGGGCACGCATTGGGGGGTCAATCGCTCGGTCGCGCAGATCCATGCGCTTCTCTATCTGTCCGACGCCCCGATCACTGCCGAGGATATCGTCGATGCGCTGACGCTGGCGCGCTCGAACGTCTCGACGGGACTCAAGGAACTCCAGTCCTACGGCATCGTCCGCCGCGTCCATGTCGAGGGCGATCGGCGCGACCATTTCGTCGCCGAGACCGATCTCTGGGAGTTGCTGCTGCGTATCACCGCCGAGCGCAAGCGCCGTGAGATCGATCCCACCATCACCCTGCTCGCCGAACTGTCAGCGCGGCTGGCGAAGGATGAGACAGCCCCCACACAGCTTCGAGAACGCGTCACCCGCACGCACGAGTTCATTTCCACCCTTGGCGACTGGTACGAACAGGTTCGCCGCCTTCCCAAGCCGACCCTCGTCACGTTGATGAAGCTCGGTGGCAGGGTTGCGCGCTTCGTGCCGTCGCGCCGCGCTAAAACCGAGACCTAAGCCCGCGTCACAGTTAGGCGATGCCACGCCTATATATTTCTGAGATTTCAGAATGAAGGGAAATGTCATGATCGAGGTCGTCTACGCGCTCTACCTGCTGCTCACGATCGGCATCACGATCTGGGTCGCCCGCACGCTTTCGCGCAACGGAGAGGTGTTCCTGGTCCAGTGCTTCGGCCATAACGAGACGCTGGCGCGCTCGACCAATCACCTTCTGGTCATTGGCTTCTACCTGATCAACATCGGCTTCATCACGCTGACGCTCAGTCTCGGCGCCGAGCCGACCACGCTTCCCGGCGCGATCCGCTTCCTCAGCTCGAAGGTAGGGCTCGCCGTTATCGTGCTCGGCGCGATGCATTTTTTCAACATGGGTGCCATCGCGCATTTCGGCCGGACGGTCGAAGGCTGGTTGGTCGAGCGCCGCGTAGCACGAGGAGCCTGAGCCATGCACGCGCCCGTGCGCATCGTCTGGATGCGGGGCGCGCTCAGCCGACCGCTGCTGAGCGCCGGCATTCTCTACCTCCTCGCATTCCCGCTGACGGCGCAGATGCTGTGCCCCTCGGCGGCTTGGCCGGTCGTGCTGGACATCAGCATGTTGGGGATCGTGCCTCTCCTCCTGCTCGCAGGAATAGTCGGCGCGCTCCTAGCCTTGTTGCCGGTGCTGATCGGGACTGCGGCAATGGCCGAACTCGGTCGCCACAATCTGGGGCTGCAGCATCCCGCGATGTGGGCGCTCGCGGGCGCTGCCACCGCGGCGGGAATCTGCGCGACTTTGGGCACGAGGCCGGACGAGCCGCCTGCGCTCGCATTGATCTTCACCGGAAGCGCCTGCGCACTGCTCGCTCGCCAAAAGATCCGCTGGATAGAAGCGGAGCGCTGAACGCTTCGGGAAGAATTGGAGGAAGCCATGACACGCAGTGCACGCCACGCTCGCCGACAGCCCGAAATCCAGTGGCGAGACCTCGTATCGATGCGCGTCCGCGACGGACTGGCGGAATGCTGCAATCCGCTGCCCTGGTTGGGGCTCAGCCTGGGATGCGCGGCCTTCGCGCTCTGGGTGCCTGCGACAATCGCCTCGTTCCTGTTCTTCCTGACCGCGCTGCGGCTCAACCACGAGGCGATCCACGGCAATCTCGGTTTTCGGCCCCGCGGGGACCGGATCGTGCTGCACGCGCTTAGCGCGCTGATGCTGGGATCCAACAGCGCAGTCGCCTTCAATCATCTCCGCCATCACCAGCATCTCGGCACCGACGGCGATCTTGAGGGAGCGGCGGGCAGGATGCGCCTGGGACAGGTCCTGTTGTTCGGCCCGGTCTTTCCCATTGCGATGCACCGCGCGGCATGGCGCGACGGCAGCCCGGCGCTGCGGCGGCGCATGCGGATCGATGCCGCGCTCAATCTGATGACGATCGGCGTTGCGCTGGCCAGCGGCATCGGTTTCCTGCGCTATCACCTCGCGGCAATGCTGGTGGCGCAATGCCTGACTGCGTTCTTCGCGGTCTGGACCACGCATCACGACTGCGAAGACCAGATCGCCCGCACCCAGCGCGCGCCGCTGCTCAACTGGATGACCTACAACATGTTCCTGCATCTCGAGCACCACCTCTTCCCCGGCGTGCCGGTGCGCCGGCTGGGCATCGTCGCCGTTCGGCTACGCGCCGTGCAAGCTGGCAATGCCAAGCTGGTTGTGCCCGAACCTCGCATGGTTGCTTGGCGGAGAGCGTAAGTTTAGGGCGCCGCGATGACACACGACATCCATATCATCGGCGGCGGGCTCGCCGGCTCCGAAGCCGCGTGGCAGCTCGCCCAGGCAGGCTTCCGGGTCAAGCTTTCCGAAATGCGCGGCTCCGGCACGATGACCGCCGCGCATCAGAGCGACCGTCTCGCCGAGCTCGTCTGCTCGAACAGCTTCCGCTCCGACGATGCCGAGCGCAATGCCGTCGGCCTGCTGCACCAGGAAATGCGCGATCTCGGCTCGCTGATCCTGAGCCAGGGCGACATCCACAAGGTCCCCGCCGGCTCGGCGCTCGCCGTCGACCGCGATGGCTTCGCCGACGGCGTCACCGCCGCCCTCGCCGCGCATCCCAACATCACCATCGTCCGCGAGCGCGTCGATGCGCTGCCCGCCGAAGGGCTGACCATCGTCGCCACCGGCCCGCTCACCGCACCCGGCCTTGCCGAGAGCATTGGCGGCGCTACCGGCAAGGAGCAGCTCGCCTTTTTCGATGCGATCGCGCCGATCGTCCACCGCGAGTTGATCGACATGGAAGTCGCCTGGTTCCAGTCGCGGTGGAACAAGGGCTCGGGCAAGGATTACATCAATTGCCCGATGACCAAGGACGAATATCTCGCCTTCCACGCCGCGCTGATGGCCGGGGAGAAGACCGAATATCGCGAATGGGAGAATGTCCCCTATTTCGAAGGCTGCATGCCAATCGAAGTGATGGCCGAGCGCGGGCTCGATACGCTGCGCTACGGCCCGATGAAGGGCGTCGGCTTGGATCAGCCCAGCACCGGGCGTTGGCCCTATGCGGTGGTCCAGCTCCGGCAGGACAATGCAAGCGGCACCTTGTGGAACATGGTCGGCTTCCAGACCAAGCTCAAATATGGCGCACAGGTCGAGCTGTTCCGCACGATCCCCGGGCTCGAGAAGGCCGAGTTCGCGCGGCTGGGCGGGCTGCATCGCAACACCTTCATCAAGTCGCCCGAACTGCTCGACGGCACGCTGCGGTTGAAGTCGCGCCCCAATATCCGCTTCGCCGGGCAGATCACCGGCTGCGAAGGCTATGTCGAGAGTTCGGCGATCGGGTTGCTCGCAGGTCGCTTCGCCGCGGCCGAGCTGGGCGGCAAGCCGCTGGCCACGCCGCCGCGCGAGACCGCGTTGGGCGCGCTGCTCGCCCACATCACCGGCGAGGCGGAGGTCGAGACCTATCAGCCCATGAACGTCAATTTCGGGCTGTTCCCGCCGATCGAGGGCCGCACCAAGAAGGCGGACCGCAAGCTGATGTATACCGAACGCGCCCGTATTGCGTTCCGGGAATGGGTTCCGGCCTAGTCGTCGGCGTCTTCCTTTGGCGCCGGTGCGGCGGGTCCACAGCTGCAGCGCGGCTTGGCCGCACGCTTGGGCGCGGTCGCGAGGAATTCGGCGCGGGTTAGCGTTGCCGACTTGTCCTTGTCGGCCTCCGCGAACTTCGTGGTCGTCTTCAGTGCCCATTCTTCGAAGCCGAGCTTGCCATCGCGATCGGTGTCGAGCTTGGCGAACGCCTTGCGCCGCGACATCAGATACTCCTCGCGGCTGACCGCGTCGTTGCGATCCTTGTCATAGCGATCGAACCGCTTCTGCTCGCGGGTCTTGGCGCTGGCGCTTGGCGCGGCGTCCGGCAACGCAACCTCGTCGGCCGTTGCAGCCGTTGCTGGCGCAGACGGCGCGCCAGGGAAGCGCGGCGCTGTCGAGGCCGTGCCTCGAAACAGGAACATGCCCGCCAAAGCCAGCAACAAGGCCGCGGCGGCCCCAACGAAGTAGCGCCACATCGCCGATCTCCCCTGATCGATTGGGGGAGCCTAGCGCCACCGCTGCGGCTGGCAAGCCGCTAGCAGCCGGTCAGCCGGTGCCAGAACAGCCTCGCGACGTGCCGTGGGCCCATCTGCGGCGCTTCAAGCCCGATCCTCGCGAGATGGGTCAGGGCGCCCAGCGCGCGCCCGTTGCGGCTCCATCTTTGCCCCGCCGCCTCCGCAAGCAGAGGTGCCGCGATCGCGCGGGCCTCCGCCGCCTCGCGAGGATCTGCGAGATTTCCTGCCAGGTCCGCCAGCGCCCAGCCCTGCCCAGCAATCTCAACCGGATCGGATGCATTGGCGCTCAATATGGTCGCCGCGGTCGCAAAAAGCCGACCGCGCCCCTCGCCGAATTGGACGAGCGCCGCATGGCCGAGCACATCTTCCTCGATCAGGACTTCCCAGCCATGGACGATCGGCACCAGCGCCTCGCCGCGCACGCCTTTGGGCAGCACATGACGCGCCAAGGCCTGGAGCACGGGCTCGGCCGGGGCAGGCGCGATGTCCAGCTTGGCCAGTGCCTCGCGCCACCAGGCAAGTCGGAGCTGCCCGACTGCGGGCTGGGTGGTGGTGCGCAGCAGCAGCGCGAGCGCGTCGTCGAGCGCCAGCAGCGCGGTCAATCCGTCGCGGGCGTACGTCGCCGCATAGGCGAGGATGATCCGGCGCCAGGGATCGCGTTCCATCGCGGGGGTCCTTCTAGGAATTTGTTAACTGATCCCATGGCATGCCAGCCCAAAGGGACCAAGGGCTGCGTGACATGATGATCCACTCGTCCCGTTTCCGGGGTTTTGTGCGCCGTCGCAGCGCCAGCCCTGTCGCGCGCCTGCTCGCCGACACGCGAGGTGCGGCGTTGGTCGAGTTCGGCTTTGTCGCCGTCCCGTTCGCCGCGCTGATGGTCGCGATCCTGCAGACCAGCCTGGTCTTCTTCGCGCAACAGACACTCGAGACCACCGCAGAAAAATCGGTGCGGCAGTTGCTTACCGGCCAGGCGCAAAAGAGCAGTATGAGCAAGGACGGGTTTAAAACCCTCGTCTGCTCCAAGCTTCCGTCTTTCATGAAGTGTTCGAACGTGCTTGTCGACGTCCAGACTGCGGCGAGCTTCGCGGCCATTTCGACTAGCGCGCCGGCGATCACTTTCGACAGCAACGGCAACGTCACCAACAGCTTCGTGTATACGCCCGGCGGCGCCGGATCGATCAACATCGTTCGGATCATGTACGTCTGGGACGTCCAGGGCGGTCCGCTGGGCTTCGACCTGTCGACAATGTCGAACAAGAAGCGCCTCCTCTATGCCACATCGGTCTTCAAAACGGAGCCCTACACATGATGGGCGCCCTGCTCCGCGAAAAGCGCGGCATAGCGGCGGTGGAATTCGCCTTCGCGCTCCCCTTCCTGGTGCTGCTGTATATCGGTGGTTACCAGCTCTCGGACGCGATATCGGCCTATCGCAAAGTGACGGTCGCGACACGAACGATCGCTGATCTTACTTCGCAATATACCTCGGTGACCAACGGCGATCTAGACGACATCCTCGCGGCCAGCCAGCAGGTGATGACTCCCTATAAAATGGCGAACGCCGAACTCGTTGTATCGCAAGTTTCAATCGACGGCAGCGGCAACGCCAAGGTCTCATGGAGTCGCGCGCGCAATACGACCGCGCTGACCGAGGGCTCCGCCTACACCGTCGCGTCGTCGATCAAGCAAAACAACACCTCGCTGATCGTGGCGACGATCAAGTATAATTATGTGCCTGTCGCAGCGAGCAGCCTGATCGGCACCATACCGATGCGCGACGTCATTATCATGAGTCCGCGCGCCTCCAGCACAGTGAAGAAAATCTCATGAGCGAACTCCGGAACCGTTTCGCGCGCATGGGCCGGGCGCTGCGCGCCGTCGCCCGCAGCCGCCGTGGCAACGTCCTGATGATCATGGCCTTCTCGGTCATCCCGCTCACCCTTTCGACGGGTATGGCGGTGGACTATGCGCGCGCCGCCCGCCTGCAGACCAGGCTCAATGCCGCGGCCGACGCCGCGGCTCTAGCGGCCGTTACCGAGCCGATGATGAAGCTCGACAACACGGCCGCGAAGAATGCCGCACTTGCCATGTTTAAGGCGCAGATTAGCGATTTGCCCGGCCTTATCTGGAACGATGCCGACCTGGTCGTAACGATTACCGGCAACAACGCCGCCACGACGACCCGCGATGCCGTCGTCACCTATACGGCAAAGTCGACAAACGCCTTCGCCGGTATCGTCGGCATGACCACAATCACGATCGGCGGCCGTTCCAGCGCAACCGCTACGGCGGCGCCAAATATCGATTTCTACCTCGCGCTCGACACCTCGCCGTCGATGGCACTGCCGACCCAGACCGCGGGCTTCTCGATCATGGACAATGCCGTGGGCTGCGCTTTCGCCTGCCATTCGAACAAGATCGAGAATTCGGTGACGCAATCGATGGACCGGATGATCATGAACATCCCGATGTTGTCTATCAACAAACCAATGTCGACGATCCTCGACAGTGGAAAGGCGACGGAACGGACGCAGATCGACGCGAACGGTAGCTATTATTATAACAACAGGACCACCAGCGAATCCAAATGCTATACGAATAGCAATACCAAGAAGGATCTCTGCATCTACAATAGCGACGGAACTTATGTTGACAGCTACTGGTATGCCCTGAATCAGGGTGTTCGCTTGCGCGTTACCGATGAAAGGACGGCAGCAGCCGACCTGATGACGCTCGCCGCATCCTACGCAGTCGCGAACAGCCGCACGTATCGCGCAGCCATTTACACGTTCGATCACAAGACCAATTTCAAAACGATCTCGTCGCTCTCCGATCTCACCACGGCGGGCAACGCAGTGAGCAAGGTCGATCTGGTAACGGTCAACGACAAGGCCGGTGGCGGACGCCCCCCGAATGGCGAGAGCGGTAGCGAATATCTTTTCACCAGCTTCGAATCGGTTTTGACCAACATGCTGTCGGTAATGCCGACCACGTCGGGCAAAGGCTCCAATCAGCTCGGCGATACGCCGCAGGCTTTCCTGTTCATGGTCACGGATGGCATGAGCGACGAAAGCCTTACCGGCAAAACCGCTAATCGCACGCGCGCCGCGATGCAGGCAGCTCAGATAACCCAATGCAACGCGATCAAGGCGCGCGGTATCAAGATCGCGATCCTCTACACCGAATATACGGTGGCTTCGATCCAGGACGACGAGCCTAATCAACGCGCCATCGCAACTGCGGCTATCCCCAATATCGCGCCGCAGCTTACGAAATGCGCGTCGCCCGAGCTGATGTACACGGTCAAAACCGATCAGAGCATCTCGGATGCGCTGCAGGCCCTGTTCACCAAGGCCGTGGCCACCGCCCGCCTCGCGACCTGATCCGAACGGGCGCTGCGAAGCGGCCGCGCCGCGCAAAAAGGGGCGCCGCACACATTGTGCGACGCCCCTTCTTAATTCCAGCCAGACTCAGGCCTTGTACGTCACCTTCTTCACTGCCTCGACCACCTTGGCCGCGCTGACCAGCGCGAGCTTCTCGAGGTTGGCGGCGTAAGGCAGCGGCACGTCTTCGTTGGTGACGCGCAGCACCGGGGCGTCGAGGTCGTCGAAGCCCTGCTCCATCACCACCGCGGAGATTTCCGAGGCGATCGAGCAGGTCGGCCAGCCCTCTTCCACCACCACCAGGCGGTTGGTCTTCTTGACGCTCTCGAGCACGGTCGCGGTGTCGAGCGGGCGCAGCGTGCGCAGGTCGATCACCTCGGCATCGATGCCCTCGCCCGCCAGCGTCTCGGCGGCTTCGAGCGCAACGCCCACGCCGATCGAGTAGCTCACCAGCGTGACGTCCTTGCCGGCGCGCACGATCCGCGCCTTGCCGATCGGCAAAACATAATCGTCGAGCTTGGGAATTTCGAAGCTGCGGCCGTACATCAGCTCGTTCTCGAGGAACACGACCGGGTCTTCGGAACGGATCGCCGCCTTCAACAGCCCCTTGGCGTCGGCCGCGTCATAGGGGGCGATCACGATCAGGCCGGGAACGCTGGCATACCATGGGCCATAATTCTGCGAGTGCTGCGCGCCGACGCGGCTCGCCGCGCCGTTCGGACCGCGGAACACGATCGGGCAGCGCATCTGGCCGCCCGACATATAATTGGTCTTTGCGGCCGAATTGATGATGTGGTCGATCGCCTGCATCGCGAAGTTGAACGTCATGAACTCGACGATCGGCTTGAGGCCGCCCATCGCCGCGCCGGTGCCGATGCCGGCAAAGCCATATTCGGTGATCGGCGTATCGATCACGCGCTTGGCGCCGAACTCCTCGAGCAGCCCCTGGGTGACCTTGTAGGCGCCCTGATACTCGGCGACTTCCTCACCCATCACGAAAATGCGTTCGTCCTTGCGCATTTCCTCGGCCATGGCGTCGCGCAAAGCTTCGCGGACGGTCGTCTTGACCATCTCGGTGCCTTCCGGAATCGCCGGATCCGCAACCGTTGCCGCCTTGTCGCTGGCAAGCTGCTTGGTGCCGCTCTCGGCCTTTTTCGGGCCGCCATCCTCGCCGGCATCGGACTCGGCGGTCTTCTGCTCGGCGGCAGGCGCCTCGGCCTTGGGAGCCTCGGCTGCGGGAGCGGGAGCGGGAGTGGAGGCGTCTTCGCCTTCGCCCGCAATCGTCGCGATCACGGTGCCGACCTTCACGTTATCGGTGCCCTCGGCAACGACGATCGATGCGATCGTGCCTTCGTCGACGGCTTCGAATTCCATCGTCGCCTTGTCGGTCTCGATCTCGGCGAGGATGTCGCCGGACTTCACGACATCGCCTTCCTTGACGAGCCACTTGGCGAGCGTGCCCTCTTCCATCGTGGGCGACAGCGCCGGCATCTTGAGTTCGATCGCCATCTCAATAGGTCTCCACCAGCACATCGGTGTACAATTCTGCGGGTTCGGGTTCGGGGGTCTGCTCGGCGAAATCGGCAGCGGCGTTGACCACCTTGCGGATCTCGGCGTCGATCGGCTTGAACTCTTCTTCCTTGACGCCGAGCGCCTCGAGCTCGCGCTTCACCGCCTCGATCGGGTCGGACTTGTCGCGGACCGACTGGACTTCCTCCCGGCTGCGATACTTGGCCGGATCGGACATCGAGTGGCCGCG
Organism: Sphingomonas sp. MMS12-HWE2-04; assembly: GCF_044881185.1. Classification (GTDB taxonomy): domain Bacteria; phylum Pseudomonadota; class Alphaproteobacteria; order Sphingomonadales; family Sphingomonadaceae; genus Sphingomonas. The sequence goes on from NZ_CP173254.1 coordinate 1,851,965, forward strand.
ATAGCGATAGGTCTTCATCTCGAGGATGATCGGACCCTTACCCGCGCGGACCCAGGCCAGCGCCTCCTCGGCGGCACCGCGGCAGGCGAGCACGTCCATGCCGTCCACCTGGATGCCCGGGATGCGGAAGCTCTCGCCGCGCTTGTAGAGCTGGTCCTCGGACGAGGAGCGGTTGACGCTGGTGCCCATGGCGTACTGGTTGTTCTCGATCACATAGATGATCGGAAGCTTCCACAGCTCGGCCATGTTGAACGATTCATAGACCTGGCCCTGGTTCGACGCGCCGTCGCCGAAATAGGCCATCGCGACGCCGCCATCCTCGTTATACTTGTGCGCGAACGCCAGGCCCGTGCCGAGCGAGACCTGCGCGCCGACGATGCCGTGGCCGCCGTAGAATTTATGCTCGGTCGAGAACATGTGCATCGAGCCGCCCTTGCCCCGGCTGATGCCGGCGCCGCGGCCCGTGAGCTCGGCCATGATCACCTTGGGATCGATGCCATAGGCCAGCATGTGGCCATGGTCGCGATAGCCGGTGATCACCGAGTCCGTGTCGCCATTGAGCGCGGACTGCAGGCCGACCGCCACGGCCTCCTGGCCGATATAGAGGTGGCAGAAGCCACCGATAAAGCCGAGCCCATAGAGCTGCCCCGCCTTCTCTTCGAAGCGGCGGATAAGCAGCATCTGCTTGTAGAAATCGAGCAGCTCTTCCTTGGAAGGCTTGTAGCGCTCCGGCTGAGCGGGTCGCTCGCGGTTCGATACGGCGGGTTCGGTAGATGCAGTGCGTGCCGGTGCTTTGGCCACAGGATATCCTCATGCCCGGGGGGAGGTAATGCGGGGCCTATAAGCGCGTTGCTGGCCCGGACGCAACGTCAACGCGCGGAGAAGAATGCCGTTCAGCGAAGATGCGGGGCTTATACCTGCCTGCTCCTTCAAGCGCGCGATGTGCAACCGAAGCCGCGCTGCGCCGTTAGGACCGGCGCATTGCCGGGAGCCGAGGATGATCCGTACGTTTTGCCGAGCTTCAGCCCTGCCTCGCTTCCAAGCCCGGCAGAGCGCATGAGCCGCGATCCGCGCACCGCCGCAACGCTGGCGGCGCGGCTGGGCTTTGCAGCGCGCGGGCTCGTATACCTGCTCGTCGGCTGGTTCGCCCTGGACGCGGCACGCCTCGGCAGCGCTCCGGCTGACAATCAGCAGGCGATGGGCTCGCTGCTCGACAAGCCGCTTGGCCACATTCTCGTCGCAGCAATTGCCGTCGGCCTCGCCGGCTATGCCTTGTGGCGGTTGAGCGAAGCGTTCCTCGATCCCGATCGCCGCGGGACCAAAGCCAAAGCGCTGGTCGAGCGCATCGGCTTCGGCTGGAGCGCGGTCGTCCATTTCTTCCTCGCAATCTATGCCGGCAAGCTCGCTTTGCATCTTACCCGGCCTGAAACCAACCCGAGCGAGCAGCGGGCAGAAAGCTGGTCCGGCTGGCTGATGGACCAGCCCGGCGGCGAATGGCTGCTTGGGCTGATCGGGTTGCTGCTGATCGGCGGCGCGGCGGCGCAGGCGTGGAAGGCCTATCGTGGCAGCTTCGCACGCGAACTGACCGGCGACGTGCCGCTGCCGCGCTACGTTTGCCTTGCCGGGCAGATTGGCTATGCCGCCCGCGCGATCGTCTTCCTGCTGACAGGCTGGTTCCTCATCCACGCCGCGCTTGAAGCACGCGCCGATGAGGCAGGCGGTATCGGCCAGGCGCTCCGCACCCTGCGCGACCAGCCGCAAGGGCCGCTGTTGCTCGCGATCGTGGCGATCGGTCTGATGCTGTTCGGCGTCTACAGTTTCGTCGAAGCGCGCTTCCGCCGGATCCACATCGGCGACTGACGCGGCCTATTTGCCGAGCGGAACGATCACTTCATCGGGACGCGCGACGTTGAGCTGCTTGCGGACAAGCTCATCGACCATGTCCGGATCGGCGCCACGCTTGGGATCAAGCAGATCAACGCGATTCTTCAGCTCGGCGCGCTTCTTGGAAAGCGCCGCGAATTCGTCGTTGCGCTGGGCCAGTTCGACGCGCAGCTCCTTGGCCGCGACGATTCCGGTCGGCCCCATCACGGCATTATAGCCGAAGAAGCTGATCGCAATGAGCACGGCTGCGGGCAGGCCCGCGCGGCGAAGCAAGGTACGGATCGGAGAAGTGCGCCCCATGGCCTTGGTTTTTGCTTAACCACGCGCGTTAATCAAGGCCGCACATGTACTTATGCGACGGAATAGTGCGCGCCGGCTAAAATCGCACGCGGCGCGCACTATTCGTAGGCCTCACTTCAGGATGGAACGCCCCGCATAGACCGCAGCGTCGCCCAGCTCCTCCTCGATGCGGATGAGCTGGTTGTACTTGGCGAGCCGGTCCGAGCGTGCGAGCGAACCGGTCTTGATCTGCCCGCAATTGGTCGCGACCGCGAGGTCGGCGATCGTCGCATCCTCGGTCTCGCCCGAACGGTGCGACATCACTGCGGTGTAGGACGAGCGCTGGGCGAGGCTGACGGCCTCAAGCGTCTCGCTCAGCGTGCCGATCTGGTTGACCTTCACCAGCAGCGAATTGGCATAGCCGCCGTCGATGCCGCGCTTGAGGCGCTTGGGATTGGTCACGAAGAGATCGTCGCCGACCAGTTGCACCTTGGCCCCGAGCTTCTCGGTCAGCGCCTTCCAGCCGTCCCAATCGTCCTCGGCCATGCCGTCCTCGATCGAGAAGATCGGATATTTGGCGACGAGTTCTGCAAGGAAATCCACATTTTCGAGGCTGGAAAAGGTCTTGCCCTCGCCCACCATCTTATAGGCGCCGTCGCGGTAATATTCGGTCGCGGCGCAATCGAGCGCGAGCATCACGTCCTCGCCCGGCTTGTAGCCGGCGGCTTCGATGCTGCTCATGATGAAATCGAGCGCATCGGTGGTCGAGCTGAGGTTCGGCGCGAAACCGCCTTCGTCGCCCACGCCGGTCGCGAGGCCCTTGTCGTGAAGCTTCTTCTTGAGCGTGTGGAAGATCTCCGAGCCGCAGCGCACTGCCTCGACGATGTTTTCGGCGCCGACCGGCACGATCATGAACTCCTGGAAGTCGATCGGGTTGTCGGCATGCTCGCCGCCATTGATGATGTTCATCATCGGCACTGGCAGGACATGCGCGTTGACGCCGCCGACATAGCGATAGAGCGGCAGGCCGCGCGCGTCCGCCGCCGCCTTGGCGGCGGCGAGGCTGACGCCCAGGATCGCATTGGCGCCCAGCCGCCCCTTGTTCTCGGTCCCGTCCAGCTCGATCATCGCGCGATCGAGATCGGCCTGGTCCTCGGCATCGAGGCCCAGCACCTCCTCGGCGATCTCGGAATTGACGGCGTTGACTGCGGCCTCGACGCCCTTGCCGAGCCAGCGCGACTTGTCGCCATCGCGCTTTTCGACCGCTTCATGGGCACCGGTCGAGGCGCCCGAAGGCACCGCGGCGCGGCCGAAGCTGCCGTCCTCGAGCATCACATCCACTTCCACAGTGGGGTTGCCGCGGCTGTCGAGGATCTGACGGGCATGGATGTCGATGATTGCGGTCACGAAACGGTCTCCCTAACTAGGGTATGAAAAGGCGGTCGGGCGTGCCTCTAACCGCTCGCCATGGAACTCGCAAACGTGGCCGTGGTTGTTTCGGCAACAATATGGAAGGGCTTCAGCATGGCTGACACGAACACACCCAATTCGAACGGCGCCGAGGGCGTCACCTTCGATGCCGATCCGACCCTCGAAGCGAAGGCGGGCGCAGGTTCGGGCCCGGCGGCGATCAACTTCGAGGCCGACGATACCGCGGGCGGCGGGAAGCGCACCGCTTCGCAGCAGATCAAGGACGAAGCGTCCAAGTTCACCAGCCAGGCGGCCGATCGCGCCCGCGAGTTCGCCGGCCAGGGCAAGGAGCGCGCAACCGGCGCACTCGACGAGGTTGCCAAGATGATGTCTAGCGCCGCCGACGACGTCGATTCGCGGCTTGGCGAGGAATATGGCCGCTATGCGCGCTCGGCCGCAGACAGCGTGACCGGCTTCGCCGATGCACTGCGCGGCAAGGAAGTCGATGACTTGATCGACGACGCCACCGCCTTTGTCCGCAAGAGCCCGGTGATCGCGGTCGGCACCGCCGCCGCCGTGGGCTTCGTGCTCGCGCGGCTGATCAAATCGGGCTTCGACGCGGCAGGCAATTCTTCCGCCGGCACGCCTAAGGCCTGAGGGGGCAGCGGGGGGTGGCAGAGCCGGAAACAGACGCCAGCATCGGCGGGTTGCTTACGCAGCTCGTCGAAGACGGCAAGGGCTATGCGCAGGCCGAGATCGGCTATTATCGCACGCTGGTGCGCGCCAAGCTGCGCGAGGCCCGCGCCAGCCTGTGGTTCGGCACTGCCGCGATATCGCTTGCACTTGGCGCATCCGTCGCGCTGGTCGTCGGGCTCGTGCTTACCTTGTCGCCGATCGTCGGGCCCGGTTTCGCCACGCTGATCGTGGTGATCGGGATCGGCGCGCTTTCCGGCCTGATGGCCTGGCTCGCCTGGCAGCAGGTCAAACGCATCCTCGGGGACAAGCCATGAGCGAGAATCCCCATGACGTAGAGGCGGCACAGGCGCAGGTCGCCGCGGCGCGCGCCAAGCTGTTTGGCACGCTCGGCGCGGTGCAAGAGCGGCTCAGCCCGACAAACCTCGCTCAGGACGCAGTCGAGAGCGCCGCGCAAAGCGTCGCCTCTGCCGCCCGCAAGGGCGCCGAGACCGTGCGCAGCCGACCCTTCGCGGCGGCGGCGATCGCGGGCACCGTCGGCCTGGTCTTCGCGCGCGGCTGGATCGCCGATGCGCTGCGCCGCCGCAATCCTCATGCAACCGCCCCCAAGCCCAAGGGTTTGGACAAGGAACCGAAATCCGCGAAGCCCGCGAAGAAAGGATGATCCGATGACCACCAAAGCCGCGCAGCCCCCCGCGACCCAGACCCCTGCGGTCCAGACCAGCGCACCCAAGAAGAACGAACTGACCGAGAATCCGCTCGCACTCGTCGCCGGGGGCGTCGCGCTCGGCGCGCTCGTCGGCGCGCTGCTCCCGCGCAGCGCCAAGGAGCGCGAACTGCTCGAGCCGCTCGGCCGCAATCTTGCCGAGCGCGCCACCGCCGCGGCCCAGGCCGCCAAGGATGCCGGACGCCAGGAAATCGACTCGCTGCTCCCCGATCGCGATGCCACGCGTGAGAAGGTCAGCGCGCTGTTCGGCAGCGTCGTCGAGGCAGCCAAAGGCGCGAACCAGAAAGTCTGAACGGGGCGAATCGCTGCCTAAGGATCAGATCGGGGTTGAGCGGTTAAGGTTTCCGCCGGTAAGGGCTGGCGAAACCCGCTCTCCCCAGGAGTATCCATGAGCAAGCTTCACCTCGTCTTCGGCGGCCGCGTGACCGACCCGCAGACGCTCGACTTCACCGATCCCACCAAGCTAGACGTGGTGGGCATCTTCCCGGACTATGCCGCCGCCGAAAAGGCGTGGCGCGCCGCCGCGCAGCGCACCGTCGACGATGCCGAGATGCGCTATGTCGTCGTGCATCTTCACCGCCTGCTCGAGCCCGATCTCGAAACCAAGGCATAACCGCGCGCAGCACCCCGGCCTTTGCCGGGGTGCTCCATCGCGTTCAGTCAGACCAATTCAGGCGATGCGGAAATGCCAGCGCGCGAGCGGCTTGGCGAGCAGCAGTCCGGCAACGAAGCCGCCGATATGCGCCGCCGCCGCCACTGCCACGCCCGCGCCCATAAAGGCATAGCCGATCATCAGGTTGATCGCGGTCCAGCCGGCGGCGAGCCACAGCACGTGCACTGCCTTGGCCGGGATCGGGCCGAGATCGCGTGCGCGCGAACGGCCGAACAGCAGCGAATAGGCGCCGATCACTGCCGAGGCCGCGCCGCTGGCGCCGACCATCGGGGTGATCGATTGCGGATCGGGAAGCCATTGCGCGAAGGCCGCGGCATAGGCGCCGACGAGATAGAGGATCGCGATCCCCTTTGCGCCCACCGCTTGCTCGGTGTCGCGGCCGGTATAGCCCAGCATCAGCATGTTCATGCCGAGATGGAGCACGCCGGCGTGGAGCAGCGCCGAGCTGAGCGGCGTCAGCCACACCGGCACCGCGGCAAAGTCGGTGCCGATGCCGCTGGCGCGCGCGGGGATGAAGCCCGCGCGCATGAACGCCTCGTTCTGCCCATAGAAAAAGGTCACGGCCAGGCTCACTGCGGCCGTCACCAGCACGATGACCGAAGTCGCCGTCAGCCGGCGCATATGGGCCTCAGATGAATTCGATTTTGGAGACGACATAATAGCGGTCGCCGGCAGGTACCGACACTTCGACCTCCTCGTCGACCTTGCGGCCGATCAGTCCGCGGCCCAGCGGCGAATTGTACGAGATGCGGCCGGTCTTGGCGTCCGCTTCGGTCTGGCCGACGATCTGGTAGCGGATCGGCTTGTCGTCCTCGTCGAGCAGCGTCACGGTCGCGCCAAACACGACCTTGTCGCCCGAAAGGTCGCGCGGATCGATGATCTGGGCACGGCTCAGCTTGTCCTCGATGTCGGCGATCGACGCCTCGATCTGGCCCTGGCGCTCCTTGGCGGCGTGATATTCGGCGTTCTCCGAAAGGTCGCCATGCGCGCGCGCCTCCTCGATCGCATCGACGATCTGCGGACGCTCTACTTTGAGGCGCTTGAGCTCGGTGGTGAGCTTCTCATAGCCTTCCTGCAGCATCGGCATCTTTTCGACCGTCGCCATACGCCCTTGTCCTTCGTCAAAACCCGGTCCCCAAGCGTCTCAACAAAGAGGCGCCCGCACACTAACATCGATTGGGGGGATCATTTGTGCGAAGGCGAATAATAAGGTGCCGGCGGCGAAACATCAAGCGCTCGCCCCGAAACTGCCCCAATTCGGCGCCGGTGCGGAGCCGCTGCCCCGCACCGGATTTGCCGTGGAATCACCGGCGCCCGGCGTAGAAGGCCTGGAGCGGCTTCACGTCGAGGCTGTTCCGGCTCAGCGCCTCGATCGCGCGTGCCGTCGCGACGCTGGCGGGCGCCGTAGTGAAATAGGGGATCTTCTGCGCCATCGCGGTCTTGCGGATGCTCGAACTGTCCTTGAGCGACTGCCAGCCCTCGGTGGTATTGAAGATCAACTGGATGCCGCCGTCCTGGATGCGATCGACGATGTGCGGACGGCCCTGTGCAACCTTGTTGATCCGCTCGACGGCGATCCCTTCGGCCTCGAGGAAGTCGGCGGTGCCGCCGGTGGCGACGATTCCGAAGCCCAGTTCCGCGAGGATACGCACGCCGGGCAGCACCACCGGCTTGTCGCCGTGCTTGACGCTGACGAACAGCGTGCCCGACGACGGCAGCACCGTCCCCGCCCCAAGCTGCGCCTTGGCGAAGCTGGTGGCAAAATCACTATCGATTCCCATCACTTCGCCGGTGGACTTCATTTCGGGGCTCAGCACCGGATCGACGCCGGGGAAGCGCGCCCAGGGGAACACGGCTTCCTTGACTGCGATATAATCAATGTCGCGGTCGATCTTGGGCAGCGCCGCCAGCTTCTCGCCCGCCATCACCCGCGCCGCGATCTTGGCGATGGGAATGCCGATCGCCTTGGCGACGAACGGAACGGTGCGCGACGCGCGCGGATTGACTTCGATCAGATAGACTTCGCCGTCCTTGACTGCGAACTGGATGTTCATCAGCCCCTTGACCTTGAGCGCGCGCGCCAGCGCATGCGTCTGGCGCTCGATCTCGGCAACGATCGCGTCCGAAAGGCTGTAGGGCGGGATCGAGCAGGCGCTGTCGCCCGAATGGACGCCGGCTTCCTCGATATGCTGGAGCACCCCGGCGACGACGACATCGTCGCCGTCCGAGATGGCGTCGACATCGACTTCGATCGCGTCGCGCAGATACTGATCGATCAGCACCGGCGAGTCCCCGGAAACCTGCACCGCGGTCTGGATATAGTCGTCGAGCTGCTGGATCGTGTCGACGATCTCCATCGCCCGCCCGCCCAGCACATAGCTCGGCCGCATCAGCACCGGGAACCCGATCCGCTCGGCCGCCGCCACGGCTTCGTCGCGGCTGCGCGCCAGGCCATTGGCCGGCTGCTTGAGCCCGAGCTTCGAGACCAAGGCGGCAAAGCGCTCGCGGTCTTCGGCCAGATCGATCGCGTCGGGCGAGGTGCCCAGGATCGGGATGCCGGCGTCTTCAAGCGCCTGCGCCAGGTTGAGCGGCGTCTGCCCGCCAAACTGGACGATCACGCCGACCAGCTCGCCCTTCGACTTCTCGATCTCGAGGATCTCGAGCACGTCCTCGGCGGTCAGCGGCTCGAAATAGAGCCGGTCGCTGGTGTCGTAATCGGTGCTCACCGTCTCCGGATTGCAATTGACCATGATCGTCTCATAGCCCGCGTCGGCCAGCGCGAAGCAGGCATGGCAGCAGCAATAGTCGAACTCGATCCCCTGCCCGATCCGGTTCGGACCGCCACCCAGGATGACGACCTTGCGCCGATCGCTCGGCGCCGCCTCGTTCTCGGGCTCGCCGAAGCTCGGCGCCTCATAGGTCGAGTACATATACGGCGTCTTCGCCTCGAACTCGGCGGCGCAGGTGTCGATCCGCTTGAACACCGGGCGCACGCCCAGTTTGTGGCGCAGTTTGCGCACATCGGCCTCGGTAACACCGCCGGTCATCGCCTTGGCGACCTCGCCGATCAGGCCGGAGCTGCGCGCCATCGCGGCGGTGCCTTCGCGCATGTTGAGCGACTTGAGCGCGAGATAGGCCAGCCGCTTGTCGGAAAACCCCATCGACTTGAGCCGGCGCAGGCCGGCCGCGTCGTTGGGCAGGCCGTCGCGGCAAACAATTTCCTCGGCCGCGACGATTTCCGAAATCCGCTCGAGGAACCAGGGGTCATAGGCGGTCAGCGCGTTGACTTCGGCGACGGTGAAGCCCTCGCGCAGCGCCTGCGCCGCGATCAGCAGCCGGTCGGGGCTGCGCACGGCCAGCGCCGCCTCGATCTCGTCGCGCGGCGCGCCGGCAAGCTTGTCGACATTGTTGAAGCCCGAAAGCCCGGTCTCGAGCCCGCGCAGCGCCTTCTGCATCGATTCATGGATGTTGCGACCGATCGCCATGACCTCGCCGACCGACTTCATCGCGGTGCCAAGCGTGTTCTCGGCGCCCTTGAACTTCTCGAAGGCGAAGCGCGGGATCTTGGTGACGACATAGTCGATCGTCGGCTCGAACGAAGCCGGGGTCGCCCCGGTGATGTCGTTCATGATCTCGTCGAGCGTGTAGCCCACTGCCAGCTTGGCGGCGACCTTGGCGATTGGGAAGCCGGTCGCCTTCGAAGCCAGCGCCGAAGAGCGCGACACGCGCGGGTTCATCTCGATGACAATGAGACGCCCATCCTTCGGATTGACTGCGAACTGGACGTTCGAACCGCCGGTTTCGACGCCGATTTCGCGGAGCACCGCGATCGATGCATTGCGCATGATCTGGTATTCCTTGTCGGTCAGCGTCAGCGCCGGCGCGACGGTGATCGAATTGCCGGTGTGCGTGCCCATCGCATCGACATTCTCGATCGAGCAGATGATGATGGCATTGTCCGCACGATCGCGGACGACTTCCATCTCATATTCCTTCCAGCCGAGCAGCGATTCCTCGATCAGCACTTCGGTGGTCGGCGACAGATCGAGGCCTGAGCGCACGATCGCGATGAATTCCTCGCGATTATAGGCGATGCCGCCGCCCGATCCGCCCATGGTGAAGCTCGGGCGGATGATCGCTGGCAGCCCGACATGGTCGAGCGCGGCGAGCGCTTCGGCCTCGCTATGCGCGATCGCCGAGCGGGCGCTTTCGAGCCCGATCTTGGTCATCGCGTCCTTGAACTTCAGCCGGTCCTCGGCCTTGTCGATCGCCTCCGCGTCCGCACCGATCATGATGCAGCCGAACTTCTCGAGCGTGCCGTCATTCGCCAGCGCGAGCGCGGTATTGAGCGCGGTCTGCCCGCCCATCGTGGGGAGCACCGCATCGGGGCGCTCCTTCTCGATGATCTTGGCGACGATCGCCGGGGTGATCGGCTCGACATAGGTCGCATCGGCCAGCTCGGGATCGGTCATGATCGTCGCCGGGTTCGAATTGACCAGGACGATGCGATAGCCCTCTTCCTTGAGCGCCTTGATCGCCTGCGTGCCGGAATAATCGAACTCGCACGCCTGACCGATAACGATCGGCCCCGCGCCGATGACGAGGATGGAGGAGATGTCGGTGCGCTTGGGCATTATCGTTCCTGAGTCACTTTGATAGGGCGCCCAAAACAGTGGCTGTTGGACGCGAACACATCGTTAGACGATGCGGTGTGAACAATTTCGAGGGAGCCATTTGCCAGCCAACGCAAACGGACCCTCGGCTGTCCGTCGAAACCTGCCGCTCTACACTCTTGAGTGAAGATTCCCGATTGCTGAACCATCACGGTTCGCGAGTACCCCGTGGTAGCTCCACAATCCGTCATCTGAACTCTTGCGAGTAAACCTTCCGATCCCTTGGCTTGCTGGTAGACGGTGGTAGAACACGACCCGCTTCCTAAAGTCCTGTCTAGGACCCAAACAAGGGCAGCAACGAACAGAGCGACGACGATGGTGGCCAAGACCAAGATCTTGGCCACCAGCTTCAACGCTGCGCTCCCATCATCCCCACGAACCGCTCGAACAGATAGAGGCTGTCCTGCGGGCCCGGGCTGGCCTCGGGATGGTATTGCACGCTGAACGCCGGGCGGTCGGTGAGCTCGATACCGGCGTTGGAGCCGTCGAATAGCGACACATGCGTCTCGCGGGCATTGGCCGGCAGGCTCTCGCGCTCGACGGCGAAGCCGTGGTTCATGGAGGTGATCTCCACCGCGCCGTCTTCCAGCCGCTTGACCGGATGGTTGGCGCCGCGATGGCCCTGGAACATCTTGGTGGTCTCAGCACCCACCGCGAGGCCGAGCAGCTGGTGGCCGAGGCAGATGCCGAACAGCGGCTTGCCGGTCTCGAGCAGCTGGCGGATCACCGGCACGGCGTACTCGCCAGTCGCCGCCGGATCGCCCGGGCCGTTGGAGAGGAAGAAGCCGTCCGGATTGAATGCCATCACCTGCTCGAAGGTGGCGGTGGCGGGCAGCACGGTCACGTCCGCGCCGGCCTGGACCAGGTTGCGGAAGATATTGCGCTTCGAGCCATAGTCGATCGCAACGACCTGCGGGCGCTTGCTCTCGCCGCGGCTGGTGTCATAGCCGGCGCCGAGCTTCCACACGCCGCCTTCCCAGCCGAAATGCGTCTCGCACGACACGGTGATGGCGAGGTCCATGCCCTCCAACCCGGGCCAGGCGCGCGCCTTTTCAAGCAGCGCGTCGAGGTCGAACGTGCCCTCCCTGGAGTGCGCGATCACGCCATTGGGCGCGCCGCCGGTGCGGATGCGGCGGGTCAGTGCGCGCGTGTCAATGCCCGACAGGCCGATCCGCTTGTGCTTCGCCATCCACGCATCGAGATGTTCGGTCGAACGGAAATTGCTCGGCTCGGTCACGTCCTCGCGCACGATCATGCCCAGCGCGTGCGGGCCGTCGGCCTCGATATCGTCGGGATTGGCACCGACATTGCCGATGTGCGGGAAAGTGAAGTTGATGATCTGACCGGCGAAGCTCGGATCGGTCATGATCTCCTGATAGCCGGTCATCGCGGTGTGGAAGCACACCTCGCCGACGGCATCGCCTTCGGCACCGAATCCCCGGCCCCACACCACGTCCCCCGACGCCAATACCAAGACGCCGGTGGCTCCGGCGGGCGCAGACATGGGTTTGGCTTCGGCCATTGCGGGGTGGCGCTCCATAAGGTTGTTGCAGCGATGTCGCTAAGTCGCGGCGGCTAGACCCCCTGCCCCCTCGCGTCAACCGGTTCGCGGGTCTATCAGCGTCACATTCCCCGATTCACGCAAGAGAAGATGATGATCCGAGACGATATCAAGGCCGCCCAGATCGCCGCCATGAAGGCCGGCGACAAGGAAACCCGCGGCGCGATCAGCCTGATCCAGAGCGCGATCAAGAATTGCGACATCGAGGCGCGCACCGGCGGCGCACCGGCCGATGACGACGTGCTGGTAATCGAAGTCCTCCAGAAGATGGTCAAGCAGCGCCGCGAATTGATCGAGATGTATGTGAAGGGCGGCCGCCAGGAGCTCGCCGACGCCGAAGCCGCCGAAGTCGCGGTGATCGAGCGCTTCCTCCCCCAGCAGATGGGCGAGGACGAGACTCGCGCCGCGATCGAGGCGATCAAGGCCGATCTCGGCGCCGCGGGGATGAAGGACATGGGCCGCGTGATGGCCGAGCTGAAGGCGCGCCACGCCGCGACGCTCGACATGAGCAAGGCGAGCGGGCTGGTGAAGGCGGCGCTGAGCTGAGGTGAGCCTCACCCCCGCCTTTCTCGACGAGCTTCGCGCACGCACGCTGCTATCGGGCCTGATCGCCAAGACCACCAAGCTGCAGAAGGCCGGGCGCGAATTCCGCGCGTGCTGCCCGTTCCACAACGAGAAGACGCCCAGCTTCTATGTGAACGACGACAAGGGCTTCTATCACTGCTTTGGCTGCGGTGCGCATGGCGATGCGATCCGCTGGATGACCGAGCAGCGCGGCCTGCCTTTCCTCGATGCGGTGAAGGAGCTCGTTCAGGCCGCCGGCATGGAAATGCCCGAGCAGGACCGCCGCTCCGCCGAAAAGGCTGAGCGCGCCAAGGGGCTGCACGAGGCGATGGCCGACGCCGCGGCGTGGTTCGTCGAGAAGCTCAATGGCATCGAAGGTGCCGAAGCCCGCGGCGTGCTCAAGCGGCGCGGCATCGCCGAGGAGACCGCGCGCAGCTTCGGGCTCGGCTTCGCCCCCGATTCGCGCGGCAAGCTCCGCCAGGCGCTCAACACCTATGGCGACGCGATGCTGGTCGAGGCCGGCATGCTGATCCAGGTCGAGGAGAAGGAGCCGTACGACCGCTTCCGCGGCCGGCTGATGATCCCCATACGCGACGTGCGCGGGCGGACGATCGCGTTCGGCGGCCGCATCCTCGGCGACGGTGAGCCCAAATATCTCAACTCGCCCGAAACCCCGCTCTTCGACAAGGGCCGCACGCTCTACAATCTCGATCGTGCGCAGGCCGCGGCGCGCAAGTCCGGCCGCATCCTCGCCGTCGAGGGCTATATGGACGTGATCGCACTCGCCCAGGCCGGGTTCGAGGAGGCGGTCGCGCCGCTCGGCACTGCGCTGACCGAACACCAGCTCGAGCGGCTGTGGCGAATCGCCGAAGTCCCCCTGCTCTGCTTCGACGGCGATTCGGCCGGGCAGAAGGCGGCGTTGCGCGCCGCGCACCGCGCGCTGCCGATGCTCCAGCCCGGGCGCAGCCTCGCCTTCGTCACCCTGCCCGACGGGCTCGATCCCGACGACCTCGTCCGTACCAAGGGGGCTGCGGCGTTCGAGGCGCTGCTCAAGGCGCCGCAGCCGCTGGTCGATCGCCTTTGGCAGAGCGAAGTCGCCGCCGAACCGCTCGACACGCCCGAGCAGCGCGCCGGGCTCAAGCGCCGGGTGATGGAGCTCGCCGACGGCATCGGCGACCCCAATGTGAAGCACGAATATATTGCGGAGTTTCGCGCGCGGATCGATGCGCATTTCGGGCGCGGCCCCCGCGCTTTCGAGGCGCGGACGCAGCGCGGACCGAGCGCTCCGGCCCGCGGCAAGCGCGACAAGCGCGGCAACTGGCAACCGCCCGAGGCGCCGCCCGGCACCACGATGCGCGGGGTGCACGCCGCCGGGCTCGATCCGATCCTCGCCAAGGCCGTGCTCGCCGGGCTGATCCGCCATCCGGCCGAGATCGCGCGCCACATGGAGGTATTGGGCTCGCTGCGCACCGCTTCCGGCGCGCTCGGCAAATTGTTCGAAGCGGTGATCGACGTCGCGCTCGAAGACCGGCAGCTTGATAGCGGCAAAGTCCTCACCATATTGGCGAGGTCCGGTTTCGATTCAGTGGCGAGCGACTTGCTCAGGGCCGACACGCTTCCCTTCTCGTTCACCCGGCCGCGCGCCGACGACGAGGCCAGGGCGCGTGACGACCTGAACGAGGCGATTGCGGTGATGGTGGCGCAGCCCATGGTGGATGCGGCCCTCGCCGAGGCTACCGCTGCGCTGAGCAGGGACGGTTCGGAAGAAGCATTCACGCGTCAGGTGGCGCTGTCGCGCCAGCGGCAGGAGCTCCAGGCGCGGCTTGCGAATCTGATGCTTGCGGACGAAGACGATTTCGAGGATTAGGGCGGCGTATAATTGCCGCCATCAGGATTTCGAGGGTTATTGATGGCGAAGGCTAATGGCGCCGGCAGCGGCGACGACACCACCATTGACGTGGGCGACGCACCGCTGATCGATCTGAACGAAGGTTCGATCAAGAAGCTCGTCGCGCGGGCGAAGAAGCGCGGTTACATCACCGTCGACCAGCTCAACGAGATGCTCCCCCAGGATCAGATGACCTCGGAGCAGATCGAGGACGTGATGGCGGCGCTCAACGACATGGGCGTCAACGTCGTCGAGAATGAGGAAGTCGGCGAGGACGCCGAGCCGGAGGACGATTCGGCCGACGAGGCCGAGGCGAGCGAAAGCGGCGACAATTCCGCCCCCACGTTCGAAGCCGCGAAGAAGAAGGAAACGGTCGACCGCACCGACGATCCGGTGCGGATGTACCTGCGCGAGATGGGCGCAGTCGAGCTGCTGTCGCGCGAAGGCGAAATCGCCATCGCCAAGCGCATCGAGGCCGGCCGCGACACGATGATCCTGGGGCTCTGCGAGTCGCCGATCACCTTCAACGCGATCATCGGCTGGTCCAACGCACTCAACGAAGGCACGATGCAGCTGCGCGAGATCCTCGATCTCGACGCGATGCTCTCCAAGGGGCCGTCGGCCGAGCAGGTCGAGGGCGCCGAGGAAGACGATAACGGCGAGATCAGCGAGAAGACCGCCGGCACGACCTTCAAGGAAGAAGCCGAGCCCGAGGAAGTCGCCGAGGAGGAGGACGAGGACTCGATGACCGAGCGCCGCGCCCCGCGGATCTCGGACGACGAGGAAGAGGACAACACCCTCAGCCTCGCGCAGATGGAAGAGACGCTCAAGCCGCAGGCGCTTGAGAAGTTCGCCAACATCACCTCGATCTACAAGAAGTTCTCCAAGCTCCAGCAGCAGCGGCTCGACGCGATGTCGGCCGGCGGCGAGCTGCCGGCGGCGAGCGAGCGCAACTATCACAAGCTGCGCGAAGAGCTGACCGCCGAGGTGGAGAGCGTTCAGTTCCACAACGCCAAGATCGAATATCTCGTCGATCAGCTCTACAGCTTCAACCGGCGCCTGACCGCGCTGGGCGGCCAGATGCTGCGCCTCGCCGAGCGCCACAAGGTGCCGCGCAAGGACTTTCTCGATCGCTATGTCGATCACGAGATGGACGAGAGCTTCCTCGCCACCGTCGAGAAGCTCGACAAGAAGTGGAAGGCTTTCGCAGAAAACGAAGCCCCCGCAGTCGATCGCATCCGCATCGAGATCAGCGAGATCAGCCAGGCCACCGGCATGGCGCTCGCCGAGTTCCGCCGCATCGTCAACATGGTCCAGAAGGGCGAGCGCGAAGCGCGCATCGCCAAGAAGGAAATGGTGGAGGCGAACCTGCGCCTGGTGATCTCGATCGCCAAGAAATACACCAATCGCGGCCTGCAGTTCCTGGATCTCATCCAGGAGGGCAATATCGGCCTGATGAAGGCGGTCGATAAGTTCGAATATCGCCGCGGCTACAAGTTCAGCACCTATGCGACCTGGTGGATCCGCCAGGCGATCACCCGCTCGATCGCCGATCAGGCGCGCACGATCCGCATCCCGGTCCACATGATCGAGACGATCAACAAGCTGGTCCGCACCTCGCGCCAGTTCCTCCACGAGCAGGGCCGCGAGCCCACGCCCGAGGAAATGGCCGAGCGCCTGAGCATGCCGCTCGAGAAGGTGCGCAAGGTGATGAAGATCGCCAAGGAGCCGATCAGCCTCGAAACGCCGATCGGCGACGAGGAGGATTCGCACCTGGGCGACTTCATCGAGGACAAGAACGCAGTGATCCCGGTCGACGCGGCGATCCAGGCGAACCTCAAGGAAACGGTCACCCGCGTCCTTGCCAGCCTCACCCCGCGCGAGGAGCGCGTGCTGCGCATGCGCTTCGGCATCGGCATGAACACCGATCATACGCTCGAGGAAGTCGGCCAGCAATTCTCGGTCACCCGCGAGCGCATCCGCCAGATCGAGGCCAAGGCGCTGCGCAAGCTCAAGCACCCGAGCCGCAGCCGCAAGATGCGGTCGTTCCTCGACCAGTAAGCGCTGCCTGCCCTCGCACGCACCAGAGACACCCCGGACTAACCTCCGGGGTGTTTTCCCATCTGCGTAACGGTCGGCGTAAACCGCGGCTTTCCACAGTTAATTTCGCGTCAACCACGTCTTTACGTGCTTCGGTATCACCCTTTCTGGCAATACGTCCTAGCCGCTCCCGGCGACGCAGCACCTTAGGGGACATATGCCGTTCGATTCCGCGCAGATCGCCCGACTTGGCAGCAGCTGGGGTGCCATGGGTTCGCTCGTCGCGACCGATGGCAGCACGAGCCACCCCTGGCTGGTCAAGCTCGCCGACCCCACCGAACCGCTGCGCGACCTCGCCGACGCGGCGCATTACATCTGCCTGCTCCACGGCCGCCATCCCGGCGTGATCGATCACGCCATGGCGCAGGCGCGCATGTCGCTCGAGCGTGACTGGATCGAAGCTGCCGCCGAGGCCTTCGTCACTGAGCGCGCCTATCTCGTCCGCGTCGCCGCCGCCGCCGGCCCTGTGCCGAGCACGCCGGGCCACGCCGAATCCGAAGCAGCCGCCCAGGCACAGCGCCATGCGCTCGACATGCTCGCCCGCTCGGACCGCGCCGGCTGCGCGACCGGCGCCGCGCTGGCGCTGGCGATCGACTGGACGATGATCCGCGGCGTGCTCGACAATGCCGCGCGCCGCCTCGGCCTCGCGACCCCGCCACTCAGCCTGCCGCTTGCCGAAGAGACCGTCACGATCGTCGATGCGCTCGCCCGCGAAGGCACGATGGAGCGCGCGATGCTGTTCGGCGCGCAACAGGTCTTCGCCCAGCATCGCGGCCTGTGGGACCTGCTCGAAGCCCGCGCCAGCGCCCGCAACCGCGCCTGACCCCTCTGTGCGTTGGCCGAGGCGGTGAGAGAGGCCCTTGCCTCTCCCCGCTCGCGCCCTCTATCCCGCTGCCATGCGTTTCGAAGGCACCCAAAGCTATGTCGCGACCGAAGACCTGAAGGTCGCGGTCAATGCGGCCGTCACTCTCCGCCGCCCGCTCCTCGTCAAAGGCGAGCCCGGCACCGGCAAGACCGTCCTGGCCTATGAGATCGCCAAGGCAGTCGGCGCGCCGCTGATCGAGTGGAACGTCAAATCGACGACCAAGGCGCAGCAGGGTCTCTACGAATATGACGCGGTCGCCCGACTGCGCGATGGCCAGCTCGGCGACGAACGTGTCCACGACATCGCCAATTACATCCGCAAGGGCAAGCTGTGGGAGGCGTTCACCGCGCCCAAGCTTCCCGTCCTGCTGATCGACGAGATCGACAAGGCCGATATCGAGTTTCCCAACGATCTGCTCCAGGAGCTCGATCGCATGGAATTCCATGTCTACGAGACCGGCGAGACCGTGCGCGCCGCCGAGCGCCCGATCGTGGTGATCACCTCGAACAACGAAAAGGAGCTGCCGGACGCGTTTCTGCGCCGCTGCTTCTTCCATTACATCAAATTCCCGGATCGGGAGACGATGCAGGCAATCATCGACGTCCACTTCCCGGGCATCCAGAAGATACTGGTCTCCAAGGCGATGGACATCTTCTACGATATTCGCGACGTCCCGGGCCTCAAGAAGAAGCCCTCGACCAGCGAATTGCTCGATTGGCTCAAGCTGCTCCTCCACGAAGAGATGCCGCTCGACGTGCTCCAGGCCAAGGACCCGAGCAAGGCGATCCCGCCGCTCCACGGTGCGCTGCTCAAGAACGAGGCCGATGTGATGCTGTTCGAGCGCCTCGCCTTCCTCGCCCGACGCCAGGGCAAGTGAGCCGCTATCCCGGGCGCGGCGCCTGCGGCGCCGTTATCGCGACGATCGCCGGCCCAGCGCTCGCCTTACGCCAGCGCTGATCCCGCCAGTGCCGCGAATCCGGGGTCAAGCCCGGGGTGATGACAAGGTCCGCTCCCCACCCTTAAGCGGACCTGCCGGTCCTGCGAAACTGAACCGCGCTCGACGCCTCAGCGCTTGCGGCTAAGCTCGCGCATCGCTTCGTCGAGGCCGGCCAGGGTGAGCGGGTACATCCGGTCGCCCATCAACTCGCGGAGCACGTGGATCGATTGGGTATGGCCCCATTGCTCGCGCGGGATCGGATTGAGCCACACCGCGGCGGGATAGGTGTCCAGCGCGCGCTGCATCCAGGTGGCGCCGGGCTCTTCGTTGAAATGCTCGACCGAGCCGCCGGGATGGGTGACCTCATAGGCGCTCATCGACGCGTCGCCGACGAAGATCAGCTTATAGTCGTGGCCATATTTGTGGAGCACGTCCCAGGTCGGCGTCCGCTCCGTATAGCGGCGGGCATTGTCCTTCCACACGCCTTCGTAGAGGCAATTGTGGAAATAGAAGAATTCGAGGTTCTTGAATTCGGCGGTGGCGGCGGAGAACAGCTCCTCGCACAGCTTGATGAACGGATCCATCGAGCCGCCGACATCGAGAAAGAGCAGCAGCTTGACGGCGTTGTGGCGCTCGGGCCGCATGCGGATGTCGAGCCAGCCCTGGCGCACGGTGCCGGCGATCGTCGCGTCGATGTCGAGCTCGTCGGCCGCACCTTCGCGGGCGAAGCGGCGCAGGCGGCGCAGCGCGACTTTGATGTTGCGGGTGCCGAGTTCCTTGGTGCTGTCCAGATTGCGGAACTCGCGGCCTTCCCAGACCTTGAGCGCGCGCTTGTGGGTGCTCTCGCCGCCGATGCGGACGCCTTCGGGATTGTAGCCGCTGTTCCCATAAGGCGAGGTGCCGCCGGTGCCGATCCACTTGCTGCCGCCCTGGTGGCGCTCCTTCTGCTCTTCGAGGCGCTTCCGCAGCGTCTCCATGATCTGGTCCCAGGAGCCCTGCGATTTCGATCGCCGCCATCTCTTCGGGCGTGAGGAATTTCGCGGCGACGGCCTTGAGCCACTCCTCGGGGATCTCGGCAGGCGCGGTGCCATAGCTGGTGGCGACGCCGCGAAACACCTTGGCAAAGACCTGGTCGAAGCGATCGAGCAGGCCTTCGTCCTTCACGAAGGTGGCGCGGGCGAGGAAATAAAAGGCTTCGGGCGTGCGCTCGATGACGTCGCGGTCGAGCGCTTCCAAGAGGACGAGATGTTCCTTCAGGCTTGCCTGGATACCCGCGGCGCGCAGTTCGTCGAGGAAGGAGAAGAACATGGGCGTCGTCTTAGGGCGTGTGTTCGTACAAGGTCCAGTGGGTGCCCGAGAGGCCGTGTGCGCGCATCGCGACGATCGGGCGATAATGGCGGCCGCAGCGTTCGACGGTTTCGGGCGGGTCCTCGCCCTTGAAGCGGTCGGCGAGCAGGAAGCGCGCGGGCGCGCAGACTTGCTTGCGAATCTCGAGCCGATACCCCGCCTGGGTCGCGCCGACTTCGAGCGCGGCGCGGGCGGTGTCGCGATCGATGAGCAATTCGGCGCCGGCGGGCGCGCGGGCCTGCATCGCGCGGATCGCGGCGGAGGTGTCGCCACGGCGATTGATCGCGAGGTCGATGTCTTGGGCCAGGCTTCCGGCGAGGATCGTGACGAACGCCGCCGCGGCCGCCCAGCGCCGCCAGCCGCCAGCGGCGAACTCGCGCCACAGCATCTCGCCGAGCAGGATCAGCAGCGCGATGCCGACGAGCAGGTAGTAGCGCGGATGCGCGACGTTGCCCGAATGGAGCAGCGCCAGCGTCAGCGGGAAGCCGAGGATCGCGAGCCGGTGAAAGCCGAGGCGCGCCACCCCGGCGCTGGGCGCGAGGATGACCAGCGCGGGCACCAGCACCAGCCAGAAAACGCTGACCACCGGGAAGCCCAGCGTGTATTCGATGAGTTCGGAGACGCCGTGGAGAAACTGCAGCCAGGTGAAGGGATCGTAATTGCCGAACTTGAAGCCGCCGCCCTGCGCCGCGCCGGCGGCGAGGATTGCGAAGACCAGCGCGAAGGCAATCAGCGATGGCGCGAAGAGTTTGAGGGTGGCGAGGAACGCCGGCTTGAAGCCGTCGCGCTTCCACAGCGCGAAGAACACCCAGCCGGCCACCGCGAGAAAGCCGAACAGGATCGTGAGCTGCGACAGCGCGCCGAGGAAGAAGCACAGCGCCAGCGCCGTGGCCGGGCTGCGTTCGGCTTCCCCGGCGAGCCAGCGGTCGATGAGCAGGATTGCCAGCAGCAGCGCGAGCATCATCGGGGCATAGCCGCGCGCCTCGGAGCCCATCGTCACCATCGCCGGAGAGACGGCGAACAGCGCAGCGGTGACCAGCGCAACGCCGGTGCCGCGCCGCGCGCCGATCTGCGCGGCGATCAGGATCGAGAGCGTGCTCGTGACGATCGACAGACCCCGCTGGACGGGCGAGGGCGCCGCAATGCCGACGAACTGCAGCCACAGCGAATTGAGGTGATGGTTGTTATCGTGATTGATGTTGAGGAAGATGCCGAGCGGGGTGCCGGCGTCATGCGCCTGGAGTGCGGACCATGCCTCGTCGAGCCAGAGCCCGCCTTGCGCGCCGGCGATGCGCAGCGCCAGGCCGACGGCCAGAATCGCGCCGAGCAGCCACCACCCACGCCTGTCCATGCGATCCGCCCCCATCCCGACTTCATGCGGTAGGCGGGCGAGAGGCGCAAGCTATCGAACGTAGGCGTCGATCAGCGAGCCGACATAATCGGGATGCTTGCTGGTGAGTTCAGGTGCGGGCTTGGCCTTTGTGGCCTTGCCCTCGGGCGTGCCGTAGATGAAGCCCTTGGTCGGATAGATGCCGCCGCCCAGGCCTTCGCTGTCGCGGAACCAGACCTTGACCACGCTCCAGTCGCCGCGCTCCGAGACGTCGAACAAGGTGACGTCCTGCTCGGCATGGCCGCGCTCGCCATTCTGGCGCGACCAATTGGCATGGGTGAGCATCAGCACGCGATCCTCGACGATGCGGCTGACCACGGCGACATGGCCGAGCGGCAGGCGCGCGGTCTTGGCGAAGACGAGGACCGAGCCGACGCGCGGCGCGGTACCGCGGGCATAGCGCCCTTTGGCCTGGTCCCACCAGGTCCAGGCGTCGCCATAGATCTGGATGCCCGAGACCGCGCGCGCAAAGGGCACGCACTGGCCGACATAATCGAGGAGAGAAGAAGCATGCGCGGGGACGAACGCCAGAAAGGCGGCGCCGGCCAAGGCAAGTTTCGAGACCAGGTTACGCATACACGGGTACCGTTACAGCACCCCCCCAAACCGGCTGGTATCGCGATCTGGTTAAAAAAGCGTTAACCGCGTTGTTCGGGTTTCCGGTGGACGCTTTCGACCGGCACGAACGAGAGGATCCTCAGCAGGACCAGCCGAGCAGCAGCGGCATCCCGCGCTCCTGCCGCCCGACGGCGAAGCACAGGCGGCTGCGCCGGAACGGCAACCCGGTACCACGAACAGGCCCAAGCGGATAACGGGCAGCCCGGGGGCGAAGAAAGTGACATGGGCCGGCGGCGGGTGGCCCGCGCTTAAAGCCGCTCGATCGCCCGGTGCAGCTGGCGTAGCAGCGCGGCGTCCTGCGCCTGGCCCACCGCGGCCTCGCCGGCCAGCGCCAGCAGCCGCACCGCGCCGAAGCTGGCGGCCAGGCCCTTCAGCCGCAGCGCCCCGGAAGTCCAGTCGTCGGCGGTGCGCGCCGATTTCATGCTCTCCAGGCAGCGCTTGACGCTTTCGAGGAAAGCCTCGCGCAGCTCGACGATCAGCGCGGGTTCGTCACCCACTGCTGCCGCCAGCGTCGCATCGATTGCTCCGGGGTCATAAGCCATCCACGGAAAATAGCGCCGCAGGCTTTAACCATTGGTTTAGCCGGCTGTTGGTCAAGCCGGCATTTGTGGTAGAACCTGTCCATGATTGGGGCACAAAACACCGAGACCGCATTCGAGCCGGCGATCCACGCGGACACCGCATCGATCCCAGCAGGACCGATCGACTGGGCGGAAGACGAACATTTCGAAGAGGAAGCGGCTCCGCGGAGCAGCCCGGGCTGGATCCTCCCTGCCCTTGCGATCCTCGCCAGCCTCGCCTGGCTCGGCGCGATGCTGTGGATCACGCTGCCCGCGCTACAGGCGGGGATGACGCCGATCGGGCTCGTCCAGTTCGTCGGCGCGCTGTGCGTGCCGCCAGCGCTGATCGGCGTGCTCTATCTGCTCGCGCTGCGCACCAGCCGCGCCGAAGCGCGCCGTTTCGGCGCCACCGCGCGCGCGATGCGCGCCGAGGCTGCGACGCTCGAGCGCGTGCTCGAAACGCTGTCGCGCAAGCTTGCCGACAATCGTGCCGCGCTCGCCGAGCAGACCAACGTTCTGACGGCGATGGGCGAGCGCACTGCCGACCGCATCGAGAGCGTCGCCACGATCGTAGACCAGCAGGCGCGCACGCTCGATTCGAGCACGCGGACGTTCAGCGACGCGATGGCGCATGTCGAACAGCGCTTCGAGATCCTGCTCAACCTGCTGCCCAAGGCCGATGACGAAGTCCGCGCGATGGGCGCGCGCATCGACGAGACCGGGCTGCTCGCCAGCCAGCACGCCGCGGCGCTCGACACCCAGCTTTCCGCGCTGTCGGAGCGTGGCCGCGAAGCCGATCGCATCGCCGGCGGGGCTGCCGAACGCCTCGCCGCGCACATCACGCGCATGGAGGCGACCAGCGAGACTGCCAGCGCCCGCCTTGTCCAGGTTACCGGCGAGATGTCGACGGCCGTCGATGCGGTGCTCGATCGCGCCGCCAATGCCGTCGACGAAGCGCGCAAGGGCATCGCCACCCAGGGCGAAGCCATCCTCGCCATGCTCAGCGCCAACCAGGCCGCGCTCGACCGCGCCGGTCGCGACAGCGCCGAAGCGCTTGGCGAACGCATCGGCGCGATCGAGGAGTCGATCGGCCGCGTCGGCGCCCGTCTCGCCGAGGAGCAAGCGCGCGGCGACCTGCTGTTCTCCGGATTCTCCCTGGCGGTCGAGCGCTTCGATCGCGAGCTCGGCACCACCCACGCGACCAGCAACGATCGCATCCAGGGCCTCGCCGCCACGGTCAGCGCGCTGCACGGCTCAGTCGATGCGATGTCCGAAGCGCTCAAGACCGGCGAAGGCCTGGCGCGCAAGGTGATCGGCACTTCGGAAGACCTGCTCACTGCGCTCGACGCCTCGGCGCGCGAAATCGACGAGACCCTGCCCGAGGCACTTGCCCGGCTCGACGCGCGGATCGGCGCCAGCCGCCAGGTCGTCGCCGGTGCCAAACCCGAGTTGCTCGCGCTGGTCACGGCCGCCGAGAGTACGCACGAAGCGATCGAGGCGATTGCCGACGTCGTCGCGCAACAGCGCGATACGCTCGCCAAGACCCAGGCGTCGCTGCTCGAAACGCTTGCCACCGGCGGCGAGCAGGCCTCTGCGCTGGGCCAGATCGTCGACGAGACGATCGCCACCACCCGCCGCTTCGCCGAATCCGCGGCCCCGCAGCTGGTCGAGGCGCTGGTCCGCGTCCGCGAAACCTCGTCCGCCGCCGCCGATCATGCCCGTGAGACGCTTGCCTCGATCGTCCCCAGCGCCACCGCCGCGCTCGAGGAAGCCAGCGGCACCGCGTTGCGCCGCGCGATCGACAATTCGGTCCGCCGCCAGCTCACCGAGCTCGCCGACACCACCGAATCCGCGGTCAACGCCGCCGCGCGCGCCTCCGAACGGCTCACCCAGCAGATGGTCGGGCTCGCCGAGACCACTGCGCAGATCGACGCCCAGATCGAATCGGGCCGGGCCGAGCGCGAGAAGAGCGACAGTGAGAGCTTCGCCCGCCGCGTCTCTTTGCTCATCGAGGCGCTCAACTCCGCCTCGATCGACATCGCCAAGGCCTTTTCGGCCGAAGTCGCCGACAGCGCCTGGGCGGCCTATCTCAAGGGCGATCGCGGCGTCTTCACCCGCCGTGCGGTGCGCCTGCTCGAACCCGGCGAAACCCGCGAGATCGTCCGGCTATACGATTCAGACGAGGATTTCCGCGACAACGTCAATCGCTACATCCACGATTTCGAGGGACTGCTTCGCCAGATCCTCGCGCTGCGCGACGGCTCGCCGCTCGGCGTCACCCTGCTCTCGTCGGACATGGGCAAGCTCTATGTTGCGCTGGCACAGGCGATCGAGCGCCTGCGGACATAGCACTGCGCCCGCCGCACTCCGGGCGATGCCGGAGCGCGGCGGGCGCGCGCTTTAGCTGCGATGGACCCAGTCGAGCATATCGGCGGTAACCCAGCCGAATATGTAGTTCAGGAGAAACACCGCGAACAACGCCGTCGCGACGATCGTCGTGCGGATCGCAATCAGGCCAGGCCGGAAGCCGTGCGGCGCGCTCTCGGCCTGGCCCGGGACCAGCTCGGCCCCGGCTTCCTGGGCGGTGCGGACACCCCAGGGCAGCACGAGAAAGACCGAGAAGGCCCAGAACAGGATGTAGATCGCAAGCATCGACTGCCAGCGCATGGCGTCAGATCTCCACGATCAGCACGTCGACCACGGGCTTCTTGCCGGTAAAGCGCACCGCCGCGCGGCGAACCGACAATCGCACGCTCTCGCGCAGCTTCTCGATATTGCGGCCGTCCTTGCGCACTGCCTCGGCAGCCGCGTCGGAGGCTTCGTCGAGAAACGCGTCGCGATCCTCTTCGACCGGAACGCCCTGGATGCGTACCTGCGGCGTGCCCGCAAGCTTGCCGTTGCGGATGGCAACCGCCACCGAGATCTGGCCATAGAGCGCAACACGGCGCCGTTCGTTGATCGTCGCGCCGTCTGCCGGCAGGATCACGTCGCCGTCGAGCACCAGCCGGCCCACCGGCGCCTCGCCGATCTTCTTCGGGCCATCCGGCGCCAGGCGGATGACGTCGCCGTTCACTTGGCGCACCGCTTTGGGCACGCCCTGCTCCAGCGCGAACCGCGCCTGCTCGTACATATGGCGGACCTCGCCGTGCACCGGCACGACGATCTCGGGGCGGATCCACTTGTACATCTCGGCAAGCTCGGGCCGCCCGGGATGCCCCGAGACATGGATGAACGCCTGGCGATCGGTGATCAGCTCGACCCCCTTGCTCGCCAGCGTGTTCATGATCTTGCCGATCGCGATCTCGTTGCCCGGGATCTGGCGCGACGAGAACACCACGCTGTCGCCCTCGTGCAGCTTGAGAACATGGCTGCCCTCGGCGATGCGGTTGAGCGCTGCACGCGGCTCGCCCTGCCCGCCGGTCGCGACGATCAGCACCTTGTTGGGGGGCAGGTCCATCGCCGTGTCGAAGTCGATCGTATCGGGAAAGTCGCGCAGATAGCCGGTTGCCTTGGCGACCCGCAGGATGCGGTCGAGCGAGCGGCCGGCGACGCACAGTTCGCGCCCGGTGTCGCGCGCCACTTCGCCCAGCGTCTGGAGCCGCGCCGCGTTCGAGGCGAAGGTGGTGACGAGCACGCGGCCCTTGGCGGCGCCGATCACTTCGTCCAGCCCCTTGCGGACATTGCCTTCGGAGCCCGACGCCTCGGGATTGAACACGTTGGTCGAGTCGCAGACGAGCGCGAGCACGCCCTTGTCGCCGATCGCCGTCAGCTCGGCGCCGGTCGAGGCACCCCCCAACGCCGGCGATTCGTCGAGCTTCCAGTCACCGGTGTGGAAGATCTTGCCATAGGGCGTTTCGATCAGGATCGCATTGCCCTCGGGGATCGAGTGGGCAAGCGGGGTATAGGTCATCGTGAACGGCCCGATCGAGAACGGCCCGTCTTCCTTCACGACATTGAGCTCCACCTTGTCGGTGATGCCCTCTTCCTCGAGCTTGCCGTAGATCAGCCCGGCAGTGAAAGGCGTGGCATAGAGCGGCACGCCCAGATCGGCGGCGAGATAGGGCAGCGCCCCGATATGGTCCTCATGGCCATGGGTCAGCACGATGCCGAGCAGATCGTCGAGCCGCTCCTCGATAAACTGGAGATCGGGCAGGATCACGTCGACGCCGGGATAGTTGGCATCGCCGAAGGTGATGCCGCAATCGACCATCAGCCACTTGCCCTGAGTGCCGTAGAGATTGACGTTCATGCCGATCTCGCCCGAGCCGCCGAGCGCCAGGAAGAGAAGTTCGTTACCAGGTTTCACTTAATTTCCTTGTTGGCTGCGTTCCCACAGCATGGCCAGACCCTGGATCGTCAGGTCGGGCTCGATGGCGTCGAATACGCCGGTGTGCTTCTCGAACAATACCGCCAGGCCGCCCGTGGCGATCACCTGGAGCGGCCGGCCCATCTCGGCCTTCATCCGCGCGACCAACCCTTCGATCATCGCGACATAGCCCCAATAGATGCCGATATGCATCTGGTCGACCGTGTTGCGGCCGACCACGCTGGTCGTTTCGGGCGCCGAGATCGCGATGCGCGGAAGCTTGGCCGCTGCCGTGACCAACGCATCGAGCGACAGATTGATGCCCGGCGCGATGATCCCGCCCTTATAGGCGCCGGTATAGTCGACCAGCTCGAAGGTGGTCGCCGTCCCGAAATCGATGACGATCAGGTCGCCCGCATAGCGCGCATGCGCGGCGATCACGTTGAGCGCGCGATCGGCGCCCAGGCTGCCCGGCTCCTCGACATCGAGCACGAAGCCCCATTCGGCGCGGCCCTGCCCGGCGATCACCGCCTCGGTCCCGAAATATTTACTGCTCAGCACCTGGAGGTTGTGCAGCGCCCGCGGCACCACCGTCGCGACGATCACCCCGGTGACCGCCGTGCGGTCATAGCCTTCGAGGCTGAGCAGCTGGCTCAGCCACACGGCATATTCGTCTGCGGTCCGCCGCGGATCGGTCGCGATCCGCCAGCGCGCGCGGATCTCGCCATTCTCGAGCAGGGCAAAGACGACATTGGTGTTGCCGGCGTCGATCGCGAGCAGCATCGGTCAATCCTTCAGAGCAGGAACACGTCGGCGGCGTGAATGACATGCCGCGCGCCATCGGCCAAGCGAAGGATCAGCGCGCCTTCGCCGTTCAGTCCCTCGAACAGCCCGTCGAGCGCAGTGCCATCCGCCAGCCGCGCGGTCAGCGCCGTTCCTGGAGGATGCGCCCGCGCCAGCCAACGCTCGCGCACCCCGACCAGGCCTTCGCCGCGCCAGCGCCCGAGCCAGCGCGCGAACGCCTCGGCCAAGGTCTCGGCGAAGAGCTGCGGATCGGGCACGGTGCCATGCGCAGCCAGGCTCGTTGCGGGCCGATCGAGATCCTCGGGATGATGCGCCAGATTGACGCCGAAGCCGATCACCACCGCGTCGCCGGCGCGCTCGAGCAGGATGCCCGAAAGCTTGGCGCCGTCGACCAGCAGGTCGTTCGGCCATTTGAGCGTTGCCGTGACGCCGAACACGCGCACCGCATCCTCCAGCGCCACCGCGGCGACCAGCGCCAGCGTCGCCGGCGGCGGATCGCTGGGGCGCAATCGCACCAGAGTCGAGGCATAGAGATTGCCCTCGGGCGAGGTCCAGGCCCTGCCCTGGCGGCCCTTGCCCGCGGTCTGGCGCGTGGCGCGGAGCCACAGCCCCTCCGCGGCACCGCTGGCCGCCAGCGCGATCAGATCGGCATTGGTCGATCCCGTCTCGGCGACGGTTCGGATCACAACCGTCAGAACAGCGCCTTTGCCGCGAGCGTCGTCCAGCCACCGAGCAGCGGGATCAGCGCATAGCCAAGCGGCGACACGAACACCGCCGCCAGCGTGATAAGCCCACCCTCGACGACATCGGTCTTGCCACCGAACGCCGGCGCCGGATCGTCGAAATACATCGTCTTGACGATCTTGAGATAATAGAAGGCGCCGATCGTCGACATCGCGATACCGAACACCGCCAGCGGGAGCAGCCCCGCCTCGACTGCGGCTTCGAACACCGCGAACTTGGCGTAGAAGCCGAACAGCGGCGGGATGCCCGCAAGGCTGAACATGAACATCGCCAGCGCTGCCGCCAGGCCGGGCCGCGTGCGCGACATGCCGGACAGGCTCGCGATGCTCTCGACCGGCTCGCCATCGGGGCCGCGCATCTGGAGCACCACCAGGAACGAACCCAGCGTCATCACCACATAGATCGTCAGATAGACGAGCACGCCCGCCACGCCCTGCTGCGTGCCGGCAGCGAGGCCGACGAGCGCGAAGCCGACATTGTTGATCGACGAATAAGCGAGCAGCCGCTTGATGTTGCTCTGCCCGATCGCCGCGACCGCGCCGAGCAGGATCGAGGCGAGCGAGGCGAAGATCACGATCTGGCGCCAGTCGTGCATCGCCGGGCCCATCGCCTCGACGGCGACGCGCACGGCCAGCGCAAGGCCGGCAACCTTCGGCGCCGAAGCGAAGAAGGCAGTGACCGGTGTCGGCGCGCCCTCATAAACGTCGGGCGTCCACATGTGGAACGGCACGGCGCTGATCTTGAACGCCAGTCCGGCGAACACGAACACCAGCCCGAACAGCAGCCCGATCGAGCGCGGTCCGGCATAGGCCGCCGCGATCCCGTCGAACAGGGTCGTGCCCGAAAAGCCATAGACCAGGCTGATGCCGTAGAGCAGGATGCCCGACGCCAGCGCGCCGAGAACGAAATATTTGAGGCCCGCTTCGGCCGAGCGCGTGTCGCGGCGCATGAAGCTGGCGAGCACATAGGCCGAGAGGCTCTGCAGCTCGAGGCCGATATACAGCGTCAGCAGGTCGCCCGCGGAGACCATCATCCCCATGCCCGCGGCCGAAAGCAGGATCAGCACCGGATATTCGGGACGCAGGTCGTCGCCCGAGGTCCGCTGGAAGAAGCGCGGCGCGATCAGGATCGAGACGGCGGCGGCAAAGAAGATCAGCCCCTTGGCGAAGGCGGCGAACATGTCGGCACGGTAGAGCCCGCCGAAAGCCGAGCCCCCCGCCGAAGCCGGACCGGCGAGCGCGACACCCGCGCCGATCAGCGCGGCAACCGATGCCCAGCTCACCAGCGTGGTCGATTGCTGCCCGCCCCATGCGGCGACGAGCATCAGCACGATCGCGCTGGCCGCCAGCACGACCTCGGGCAGGCTCATCAGCAATTGCGTCGAATAATCCATCAGTGCGCACCCCCATGCGCAGGGGCTTCACGATGCGCTTCGCCATGGACAGGCGCCGCGGCGTGGCCCGGAGTGGGTTTGGAATCGCCCTCGGGCACTGCATGCGAGAGCCGCTCGACCAGGCGCGCGGTATCGGCACGCATCGGCGCGAGGAAGCTGTCGGGATAGACGCCCATCCACAGCGCCGCGGCAGCGATCGGCGCGAGCAGCGCCACTTCGCGCAGCGACAGATCGGGCATCGCGCGCACGTCTTCCTTGGTCAGGTCGCCCCAGACGACGCGGCGGAACAGCCACAGCATATAGGCGGCGCCGAGGATGATGCCGGTGGTGCCGATCAGCGCGGTCCAGGTCGAGGCCTTGTAGGTGCCCGCGAGCCCGAGGAACTCACCGATGAAGTTGCTCGTCCCCGGCAGCCCGATCGAGGCCATGGTGAAGAACAGGAACAGCATGGCATAGCGCGGCATGTTGATCGCCAGGCCGCCATAGCGGTCGATCTCGCGGGTATGCAGCCGATCGTAGATCACGCCCACGCACAGGAACAGCGCGCCAGAAACCAGGCCGTGGCCCAGCATCACCATCATCGCGCCGTCGATGCCCTGCGCGTTGAGCGAGAACAGCGCCATCGTCACGATCGCCATATGCGCGACCGAGGAATAGGCGATCAGCTTCTTCATGTCGCTCTGCACCAGCGCGACGAGCGAGGTGTAGACCACCGCGACGCACGACAGCGCGAACACCAGCCACATCAGCTGGGCCGAGGCGTCCGGGAACATCGGCAGCGAGAAGCGGAGGAAGCCATAGCCGCCGAGCTTGAGAAGCACGCCCGCCAGGATCACCGAGCCTGCGGTCGGCGCCTGCACGTGCGCGTCGGGAAGCCAGGTGTGGACCGGCCACATCGGCATCTTGACGGCGAACGAGGCGAAGAAGGCCAGCCATAGCCAGGTCTGGACATGCGCCGGGAAGTCATAGGCCATCAGCGCCGGGATCGACGAGGTGCCCGCCGTCACCGCCATGTAGAGCATCGCGATCAGCATCACGAGGCTGCCGAGCAGCGTGTAGAGGAAGAATTTGTACGACGCGTAGATGCGGTTCGCCCCGCCCCAAATCCCGATGATCAGGAACATCGGGATCAGGCCGCCCTCGAAGAACATGTAGAACAGGAACAGGTCCTGCGCCGCGAAGGTGCCGATCATCAGCACTTCGGTGAGCAGGAACGCCGCCATATATTCCGGCACCCGCTTCTGGATCGCTTCCCAGCTCGCGCCGATGCAGATCGGCATCAGGAACACCGAGAGCACGATCAGCATCAGCGCATAGCCGTCGATGCCCAGCGCCCAGGCGAAGCTGACGCCCTCGGGCTTGCCGAACAGCGCGGCATATTCGACGAACTGCCATTGCGGCGCCTGCGGGCCGACCTGGAAATTCGCCCAGAGCACGATGCCCAGCGCAAGGTCCACCAGCGTCGCGACCAGCGCGATCCAGCGGGCGCCCTGCGCCCCGGCGAAGAGGCACGCCACCGCCGCAAGGGCGGGAATGGCGAGCATGATGGAGAGGATCGGGAACCCGCTCATCCTGCGATCACCCAGGTCAGCGCGGCAGTGAGGCCGATCAGCATGATGAACGCATAAGTGTAAAGGTATCCCGATTGCAGCTTTACCGCGCCGACGCTGCCGATGCGGATGACGTTGGCGAGCCCGTTGGGCCCGAAGCGATCGATGGTCTTCTCGTCACCCGCCTTCCAGAGCACGCGGCCGATGGCGAACGCCGGCTTCACGAACAGGAAGGTGTAGAGCTCGTCGAAATACCATTTGTTGAGCAGGAAGACGTAGAGCGGACGGAAGGCGTCAGCGAACTTCGCGGGGAAGCTCGGCGATACGATATAGGCCAGCCAGCTGATCGTCAGCCCGCCCAGCATCGCGAAGGTGGCGCTCAGCTTCACCCACAGCGGCACTTCGTGCATCGCGTGCATCAGATGCTCGTTGAAGGCGAGTGCGCCGTGCCAATAGGTCTCGCCCGCGCTCGGCTCGATAAACGCGCCGTGGAAGACGAAGCCTGCGAAGATCGCGCCCAGCGTGAGCAGGATCAGCGGGATCAGCATCACGATCGGGCTCTCATGCGGATGATAGCCCGCCGTGCCTTCCTTAACGTGACCGTGCAGCACGTCGTCGGCGCTGGGCGCATGGCCCGCGTCTTCGGCTGCCGGGTCATTGTCGTGCGCATGCGCGGCATGATCGTCATGGCCGTGCGCGTCATGCCCATGGGCATCGTGCACTGCGTGCTGGATATGCTCGGAGCCTGCCCAGCGCGGCTTGCCGTGGAAGGTCAGGAACACCACCCGCCAGCTGTAGAAGCTGGTGAGCAGCGCGACGAACACGCCGACCCAGAAGGCGCTCGGCACGCCGGCGGCCCAGCTCGCTTCGATGATCGCGTCCTTCGAATGGAAGCCGGCAAAGCCGAAGGCGGTGTTGCCGAAGATGCCGGGAATGCCCACGCCGGTGATCGCGAGCGTGCCCGCCATCATCGTCCAATAGGTTACCGGAATCTTCTTCCACAGGCCGCCATAGTAACGCATGTCCTGCTCGTGGTGCATCGCATGGATCACCGAGCCGGCACCGAGGAACAGCAGCGCCTTGAAGAAGGCGTGGGTGAACAGGTGGAACATCGCCGCGCCATAGGCGCCGACGCCCGCGGCGAAGAACATGTAGCCGAGCTGCGAGCAGGTCGAATAGGCGATCACGCGCTTGATGTCGGTCTGCACCGTGCCCACCGTGGCGGCGAACAGGCAGGTCGCGGCGCCGACGAAGGTCACCACGGTCAGCGCGGTCTGGCTCTGCTCGAACATCGGCGACATGCGGCAGACCATGAACACGCCCGCGGTCACCATCGTCGCGGCGTGGATCAGCGCCGACACCGGGGTCGGGCCTTCCATCGCGTCGGGCAACCAGGTGTGCAGGCCGAGCTGCGCCGACTTGCCCATCGCGCCGACGAACAGCAGTAGGCAGAGCACCGTCATCGTATCGAAGCGATGGCCCAGGAAGCCGATCGTCGAGCCGTGCATGTTGGGCGCGGCGGCGAGGATCGACGGGATGTCGACCGTGCCGAACACCAGGAAGGTGCCGAAGATGCCGAGCATGAAGCCAAGGTCGCCGACGCGGTTGACCACAAAGGCCTTGATCGCGGCGGCGTTGGCCGATGGCTTGCGGAACCAGAAGCCGATCAGCAGGTACGATGCCAGACCCACGCCTTCCCAGCCGAAGAACATCTGCACCAGGTTGTTCGCGGTCACGAGCATCAGCATCGCGAAGGTGAATAGCGAGAGATAGGCGAAGAAGCGCGGCTGGTCCGGGTCCTCGCTCATATAGCCCCAGCTATAGAGGTGGACGAGCGCCGAAACGCTGGTGACGACCACGAGCATCACCGCGGTGAGCGCGTCGACGCGCAGCTCCCAGGCGAAGCGCATCGTGCCCGACGTCAGCCAGTGCAGCACCGGCGTAACCGTCGGCTCGACGTTGCCGCCGAGATAGGCGAGGAAGATCGGCCACGACAGCGCGCAGGCGGCGAACAGCGCGCCCGTCGTCACGATCTTGGGGAAGACCGTCCCGAACGCCTTGTTCGAGAAGCCCGCGACTGCCGCCGCGATCAGCGGCAGGAATACGATGAGGAGAATCGGCGACATCAGCCCTTCATCCGATTGACGTCGTCGACCGAGATCGTGCCTCGGCTACGGAAATAGATGACCAGGATGGCGAGCCCGATCGCCGCTTCACCAGCGGCAACCGTCAGCACGAACATCGCGAAGACCTGGCCGACGAGATCGCCGAGGAACGCCGAGAAGGCGACCAGGTTGAGGTTCACGCTGAGCAGGATGAGCTCGATCGCCATCAGGATGACGATCAGGTTCTTCCGGTTCATGAAGATGCCGAGCACCCCCAGCGTGAACAGGATCGCCGAGACGACCAGATAATGGGTGACCGTGATCACAGCTCCACCCCCTGCCCGACCGGCGGGTTCATGTTGCGGGTCGCATCCTTCGAACGGCGGTTGATCTGCCGGTTGATGTTCTGCGGGCGCACATCGCTGCGATGGCGATAGGTCAGCACGATCGCGCCGATCATCGCGACCAGCAGCACCAGCCCGGCGCCTTCGAAGGCGAACAGATAACGCGTGTAGAGCAGCCGCCCGATCGCCTCGATATTGGGGACGTCGGCGTCGATCGGGGCGATGCGACGGCCGAGCGAAAGCGTGCCCGCGCTCCATGCACCGACCGCGACGATGATCTCGGCGACCAGCGCGACTGCAAGGAGCAGCCCGATCGCGGCATAGCGCATCACGCCGGCGCGCAGCTCGGCGAAATCGATGTTGAGCATCATCACCACGAACAGGAAGAGCACGGCGACCGCACCGACATAAACGATGACGAGCAGCATCGCGATGAACTCGGCGCCGGCGAGCACCATCAGCCCGGCGGCGTTGAAGAACGCCAGGATGAGCCACAGCACGCTGTGCACCGGGTTGCGCGACAGGATCGTCAGCGCGCCCGAGGCGACCACGACGATCGCGAAGAGATAGAAGGCGAGGATCTGGATCATGGCCGAACCGTCGCCGTCCGGGAGGTATATGTCATCATGCGTCCCACTGTTGGCGCGCGCTTAACGGTACGGCGCATCGGCGGCAAGGTTCGCCGCGATCGCGCGTTCCCAGCGATCACCGTTCTCGAGCAGCTTTTCCTTCTGGTAGATCAGCTCCTCGCGCGTCTCGGTCGCGAACTCGAAGTTCGGCCCCTCGACGATGGCATCGACGGGGCACGCCTCCTGGCACAGCCCGCAATAGATGCACTTGGTCATGTCGATGTCGTAGCGCGTGGTGCGGCGGCTGCCGTCCTCGCGCGGCTCGGCCTCGATCGTGATCGCCAGCGCCGGGCACACCGCCTCGCACAGCTTGCACGCGATGCAGCGCTCTTCGCCATTGGGATAGCGGCGCAGTGCATGCTCGCCGCGGAAGCGGGGCGAGATCGGGTTCTTCTCGTAGGGATAGTTGATCGTCGCCTTGGGCTTGAAGAAGTATCGCAGCGTCAGCCAGTGCGCCTTGATGAACTCCCACAAAGTGTAGGATCGGATGAGTTGAGCGACGCTCATGCGGGAACTCCCACGCGGGTCAACATCAGGAACCCGGAAACGAGGAACACGAAGATCAGCGACAGCGGCAGGAAGATTTTCCAGCCCAGCCGCATCAGCTGGTCGTAACGATAGCGCGGCACGGTCGCCTTCACCCAGCTGAACACGAAGAAGAAGAACAGGATCTTGGCGAACAGCCAGAGGATCCCCGGAACGAGATACAGCGGCGCCCAGTCGAACGGAGGCAGATAGCCGCCCCAGAACAGCGTGGCGTTGAGCGCACACATCAGCAGCACGTTGGCATATTCGCCGAGCCAGTAGAGCGCGAACGCCATCGACGAATATTCGGTTTGATAGCCCGCGACGAGCTCGCTCTCCGCTTCGGTGAGGTCGAACGGCGCGCGTTGCGTCTCGGCAAGCGACGAGATCAGGAACACCACCGACATCGGGAAGAGCAGCGGGTTGAAGCCGTTGCCGTTGATGAAGCCGTACAGCCCCTTCTGCGCCTCGACGATACCGCCCAGGTTGAAGGTGCCGGCCCACAGCACGACCGAGATCAGCACGAAGCCGATCGAGACTTCATAGCTCACCATCTGCGCGGCGGCGCGGATTGCCGAGTAGAACGGATATTTCGAGTTCGACGCCCAGCCCGCCAGGATGATGCCGTAGACGCCGAGCGACGACGCCGCGAGCACGTAGAGCAGCCCGACATTGATGTTCGACAGCGCCACACCCGCCTGCCACGGCACCACCGCCCACACGATCAGCGCGACCGTGAAGGTGATGATCGGCGCGATCAGGAACAGCGTCTTGTTCGCGCTCGACGGAATGATGGTCTCCTGGAGGAAGACCTTGAGACCGTCCGCAAACGACTGGAGCAGCCCGAGCGGGCCGACGACATTGGGGCCGCGGCGCAGCGCCATCGCCGCCCAGATCTTGCGGTCGGCATAGATGATCATCGCCACCGCCAGCATCAGCGGCAGGGCGATCACCAGAATGTCGATGATCGTCGCGACGAACCACGCCCAGCCAAAGGGCAGCCCGAGATAGGTGAACCAGGAGGTCATTCCGCGGCCTCCGCAAAGTCTTCGCCATGGAGCAGTTCGGCCGAGCAGCGCTGCATCGTCGGCGATGCGCGGCAGATGGCGTTGGTCAGATAGAAGTCGGCGACCGGATAGGTCACCGGACCGCTGGCCGAAGCGGCAAGCGCTGGCGCCTTCCACGCGTAGCGCGCGAGACCCTCCTGCCCCAGCGCAGGAACTTCAGAAACCATCGCCGCGCGCAGCTCGTCGAAGCTGTCGAACGGCAGCGTGTGCCCCAGCGTCTCCGAAAGCGCGCGCAGGATCGTCCAGTCGTCGCGCGCGTCGCCGGGGGCAAACGCCGCCCGCTCGGCGCGCTGCACGCGGCCTTCGAGGTTCACATAGGTGCCGGGCTTCTCGGTATAGGCGGCGCTCGGCAGGATCACATCGGCATGATGCGCGCCCTTGTCGCCATGATGGCCGATGAACACCTTGAAGCTGTTCTCGAAGTTCGAGAAATCGACTTCGTCGGCGCCGAGGAAGAAGGCGAGCTTCGGCGCTGCCGCGGCAATGTCGGCGATGCCGCCCGCCTGCGCATAGCCGAGCATCAGCGCGCCCATCCGCGCCGCGGCGGTGTGGACCACGCCGAAGCCGTTCCAAGCAGTGCCGTCTTCCAGCGTGCGCACCAGCTTCATCGGCTCGACCAGCGCCAGCGCGCCGCCGAACCCGTTCTTGAGCGCGCCGGGGCCGACGATGACAATCGGCTTCTTGGCGCCGTCGAACGCCTGCACCACCTGATCGGGCAGCGTGCCGAGCAGCCCCAGATCGTCGCCCAGCCATTCGAGCTTGTAGGTCAGGTCGATCTCGGGCCCGATCGCGAAGACCTTCGCGCCCTTCTTGATCGCCTTGCGCACGCGCGTGTTGATCAGCGGCGCTTCCCAGCGCAGGTTGCTGCCGACCAGCAGGATCGCATCGGCGTCCTCGACCCCGGCAATGGTCGGGTTGAACGCCACCGCGCCCAGGCTCGACACATCATAGGCCATGCCGGTCTGGCGGCTCTCGATCAGGTCGGAGCCGAGCGCCTTGAGCAGCGCCTTGGCGGCATACATCGTCTCGCAATCGAGCAGGTCGCCCGCGATCGCGGCGACGCTCGAGCCGGCGTTCACCGCGGCGATCGCGGCGAAGGCCTCGTCCCAGCTCGCTTCGACCAGCTTGCCGTCCTTGCGGACGAACGGGCGATCGAGGCGGCGGCGGACCAGCCCGTCGACATGATAGCGGGTCTTGTCGTGCGCCCACTCCTCGTTGACGTCCTCGTTGATCCGCGGAAGCACGCGGATCACCTGGCGGCCGCGGCTGTCGGCGCGGATATTGGTGCCCACGGCGTCCATCACGTCGATCGACAGGTTCCGCTTCAATTCCCACGAGCGATATTCGAACGCCACCGGCTTGTGGGTGAGCGCGCCGACTGGGCAGAGATCGGCGACATTGCCCGAAAGCTCGCTCTTGAACGCCTTTTCGAGATAGGTCGTGATCTGCATATTCTCGCCGCGATAGATCGCGCCGATATCCTCGACCCCGGCGACTTCCTCGCCGAAGCGCACGCAGCGGGTGCACTGGATGCAGCGGGTCATGATCGTCTTGATGATCGGACCCATATATTTCTCGGTCACCGCGCGCTTGTTCTCAGTGTAGCGCGAGTGGCCGCGGCCATAGGCGACCGACTGGTCCTGCAGGTCGCACTCGCCGCCCTGATCGCAGATCGGGCAATCGAGCGGGTGGTTGATCAGCAGGAATTCCATCACGCCTTCGCGCGCGGCCTTCACCATCTGGCTGTCGGTGCGGATCTCCTGGCCGTCGGCGGCCGGCAGCGCGCACGAAGCCTGGGGCTTGGGCGGTCCGGGCTTCACTTCGACCAGGCACATCCGGCAATTGCCGGCGATCGACAGCCGCTCGTGATAGCAGAAACGCGGAATCTCCTTGCCCGCGGCCTCGCAGGCCTGGAGCACGGTGGCGCCGGCCGGCACCTCCACTTCGATTCCGTCAACCTTAAGCTTGGGCATTACTCTGCCGCCTCTTGCATGGTCTCGATGCCCCCGCCGGCGCGCTCGGTGATCCGGCGCTCCATCTCGGGGCGGAAATGCTTGATCAGGCCCTGGATCGGCCACGCCGCCGCGTCGCCAAGCGCGCAGATGGTATGACCCTCGACCTGCTTGGTCACCTGATACAGCGTGTCGATCTCGCTGATGTCGGCGTCGCCGGTGCGCATCCGCTCCATCACGCGCCACATCCAGCCGGTGCCTTCGCGGCACGGCGTGCACTGGCCGCAGCTCTCATGCTTGTAGAAATAGCTGAGCCGCGAGATCGCGCGGACGATGTCGGTCGACTTGTCCATCACGATCACCGCCGCGGTGCCGAGACCCGAGCCGAGCGCCTTGAGACCGTCGAAATCCATCGGCGCGTCCAGGATCTCGGCCGCCGGCACCAGCGGCACCGAGGAGCCGCCCGGGATCACCGCCAGCAGATTGTCCCAGCCGCCGCGAATGCCGCCGCAATGCTTCTCGATCAGCTCGCGGAACGGGATGCTCATCGCCTCTTCGACGACGCACGGCCGCTCGACATGGCCCGAGATCTGGAAGAGCTTGGTGCCCTTGTTGTTCTCACGCCCGAAGCTCGAAAACCATTCCGGCCCGCGCCGCAGGATCGTCGGCGCGACTGCGATCGACTCGACATTGTTCACCGTGGTCGGGCAGCCATAAAGCCCCGCACCCGCCGGGAACGGCGGCTTCAGCCGCGGCTGGCCCTTCTTGCCCTCGAGGCTCTCCAGCATCGCAGTCTCTTCGCCGCAGATATAGGCGCCGGCGCCGCGATGGCAGAACACGTCGAAATCATAGCCCGAGCCGCAGGCGTTCTTGCCGATCAGCCCGGCGTCATAGGCCTCGCGGATCGCCGCGAACAGCGTCTCGGCCTCGCGGATATATTCGCCGCGAATGTAGATATAGGCCGCCCGCGCGCGCATCGCGAAGCCCGCCACCAGCGCGCCTTCGATCAGCAGATGCGGATCGTGGCGGATGATCTCGCGGTCCTTGCACGAACCCGGCTCGGATTCGTCGGCGTTGATCACCAGGAAGTTCGGACGGCTGGCCGTCGGCTCCTTGGGCATGAAGCTCCACTTCATGCCGGTCGGGAAGCCCGCGCCGCCGCGCCCGCGCAGCCCCGAAGCCTTGATGCGATCGATGATCGTATCCTGGCCCAGCGCCATGAGGTCCTTGGTGTTGTCCCACGCCCCGCGCTGGATCGCAGCCTGCAGGTTCCACGGCTGATAGCCGTAGAGGTTGGTGAAGATCCGGTCCTTGTCCGCCAGCATCAGAGCCGCCCACCCTTGTTCTTGGCGAACATCATGTAGATCAGCACCCCCAGCCCGATCAGCAGCAGCGGACCGAGCAGCGCGAAGGTGAGCTTGAGCACCCAGCCCAGCACGACGATCCCGCCGATGATCGCCAGGATCGTGAAGATCAGGTTCTTGTTGTCGCCGCTCATGCCGCGCTTCCCCATTCCGGGCGATAATCGTGATTTTCGGTGACCATCGCCGCCAGGTTGGTCGGCGCGCCGACCGGCTCGACCGTGTGACGGCCGGGCTCCTGCGTGCCCGGCTTGGGGCTCTCGCCCTTGGCCAGCGCATCGAGGATCGCGATCGTGCGATCGAAGGTCAGGTCCTCGAAATTGTCGTCGTTGATCTGCACCATCGGCGCCGACGAGCAATTGCCCATGCACTCGACTTCGGTGAGCGTGAACAGCCCATCCTCGGTAGTGTGGCCCTTCTTCATGCCGCGGCTCTTGCACGCCGCCATCACGTCGTCCGAACCGCGCAGCATGCACGGCGTCGTGCCGCAGACCTGCACATGGTAGCGGCCCACCGGCACGAGGTTGAACATCGTGTAGAAGGTCGCGACTTCGAAGATGCGGATATAGGGCACGCCGAGCTCGCGCGCGACGAACTCGATCACCGGAATCGGCAGCCAGCCCTGCGTGTTCGTCTCCGCCCCGACCTGGCGCTGCGCCAGATCCAGGAACGGGATCGAGCAGGAAAGCTGCCGCCCCTCGGGGTAGCGGCTCAGGATTTCCTTGGCCTTTTCGGCGCTCTCGGCGCTCCAGGCGAAATTGCCCCAGCGCGCGCGGGTCTCGGCGTCGTCGGGAAGTTGGGGTGCGTCAGCCATTAGCGAATAAACTCCACCCGATCGACCTTGTCGTCGGCGAAGGAATAGATGGACATTACCTCGAAGGGCTCGCTCTCGGGCGACCGCGCGACCTTCTCGTGGAGAACCACGGTGTCGCCCAGCGCATAGGAAGTGAGGATTTCGGCGCGATTGCCGGGAAATTCGGCGAACATCGCCTTCAGCCCCGAACGCACGCCCTCGCGCCCCTCTCGCAGC
This sequence comes from Sphingomonas sp. MMS12-HWE2-04, assembly GCF_044881185.1. Taxonomy (GTDB): domain Bacteria; phylum Pseudomonadota; class Alphaproteobacteria; order Sphingomonadales; family Sphingomonadaceae; genus Sphingomonas. The sequence continues at coordinate 1,891,944 of NZ_CP173254.1, forward strand.
ACCGCGCCGCGATAGGTCGCCTCGCACGCCCCATCGGTCATCAGCGCGACATAGCCGTCGGCGTCCTGCGCGTTGTAAAGCGCGATCATTTCGTGCGCGGTGGCGATACGAGCCTCGCTCACCGGTCGCACTCCCCGAACACGATGTCCATCGCACCCAGGATCGCGGTGATGTCGGCGAGCATATGGCCCTTCGACATGAAGTCCATCGCCTGGAGGTGGCTGAACGCGGTCGGGCGGACCTTGCAGCGATACGGCTTGTTGGTGCCGTCGCTCACCAGATACACGCCGAACTCGCCCTTGGGGCTCTCGGTCGCGACATACACTTCGCCCGCCGGCACGTGATAGCCTTCGGTGAACAGCTTGAAGTGATGGATCAGCGCTTCCATCGACTGCTTCATCTCGCCGCGCTTGGGCGGCGCGACCTTGCGGTCGCCGGTCAGCACCGGGCCTTCGGGCATCTCGGCCAGGCACTGCTTCATGATGCGTGCCGACTGATAGACTTCCTCGACGCGGACCATGAACCGGTCATAGCAATCGCCGCGGGTGCCCACCGGGATCTCGAAGTCCATGCGGTCATAGACGTCATAGGGCTGCTGGCGGCGGATGTCCCAGGGGATGCCCGCGCCGCGGATCATCGGGCCCGAGAAGCCCCAGGCGATCGCGTCCTCGCGGCTGACCACCGCGATATCGACGTTACGCTGCTTGAAGATGCGGTTCTCGGCGACCAGGCTGATCGCGTCGCCGAACAGCCGCGGCAGCCGCGTGTCGAGCCAGTCGGCAATGTCGGTGAGCAGCTTGAGCGGAACGTCCTGGCGCACCCCGCCGACGCGATAGTAATTCGCGTGCATGCGGGCGCCCGAAGCGCGCTCGAAGAAGTTCATGCAGTCTTCGCGCAGCTCGAACATCCACAGGTTCGGCGTCATCGCGCCGACGTCCATCACGTGCGACCCGAGGTTGAGCATGTGATTGCAGATGCGAGTCAGCTCGGCGAAGAACACGCGGAGATATTGCGCGCGCAGCGGCACTTCGAGGTCGAGCAGCTTCTCGACCGCGAGCACATAGCTATGCTCCATCCCCAGCGGCGAGCAATAATCGAACCGGTCGAAATAGGGCAGCGCCTGGGTGTAGGTCTTGTATTCGATCAGCTTCTCGGTGCCGCGGTGAAGCAGCCCGATATGCGGATCGATCCGCTCGATGATCTCGCCGTCCAGCTCGGTGACGAGCCGCAGCACGCCGTGCGCCGCAGGGTGCTGCGGGCCGAAGTTGATCGTATAGTTGGCGATCTCGGTGTCGCCGAGCTCGGGCTTGCCACCGTCGGTGACGCCTGCGATCTCGTCCAGATACTCAGCCATCCGGGTTTGCCTTCTTCGCGCGAGATGCTCGCGGCTTCTTCACGACGTCGGGATCGGCGGGCGCAGGGCCCGCATTCGGCCCCGCCTTGCCGGCACCGCTCTCGCTGGTGTCGTCGGTAGTCTTGGGCTTCTTGACGCGCGGCTTGGCCACCTTCGCGGCCGGCGAATCCGCCTTGGCGATCTCGTCGGCGCTCAGCGGCGTCGGCGCACCCTTGGCCTCGGGCACCTTGGCTTCGGGAGCCGGCGCGGCGGCAGGCGCCGCAGGTGCGGGCGTCGGAGCAGGCGCCGGTGCCGGAGCGGGCGGCGGCGGAGGCGGCGCGGCCGCCTTCTCGTCACCCGGCAGCACATATTGCGCGCCTTCCCACGGGCTCATGAAGTCGAAATTGCGGAAGTCCTGCGCAAGCCGCACGGGCTCGTACACGACGCGCTTCGATTCCTCGGAATAGCGCAGCTCGACATAGCCCGTCTGCGGGAAGTCTTTCCGGAGCGGATGACCGACAAAGCCGTAATCGGTGAGGATGCGGCGAAGGTCCGTATTCCCCTCGAACAGCACGCCATACATGTCGTAGACTTCGCGCTCGAGCCAGCCGGCGACCGGCCAGATGCCCGTCACGCTCGGCACCGGCTTTTCCTCGTCGGTGATGACGCGAATGCGGATGCGGTGGTTCCGGGTGAACGACAGCAGCTGGTAGACCACGTCGAACCGCTCGCTCCGCGCCGGATAGTCGGCGCCGGCGATCTCGCTCAGCTGCTGATATTCGAGGCCCGGCGTATCGCGCAGCGCCAGCATCGCCTCGACCAGGCGCTCGCGCACCACGGTGAGCGAGACTTCGCCCACGGCGTCCTTGCTCTCGACGAGCATGCCGCCGAGCGCCGCCTGGGCTGCTTCGATCACGCCGTCATTGGACGTGTAGCGGGGAGCAGGCGCCCTCACCGTTCGATCGTCCCGATGCGGCGGATCTTCCGCTGGAGCTGCATCACGCCATAGAGCAGCGCCTCGGCAGTCGGCGGGCAGCCAGGGACATAGATGTCCACCGGCACGATCCGGTCGCAGCCGCGCACGACGCTGTAGCTATAGTGGTAATAGCCGCCGCCGTTCGCGCACGATCCCATCGAGATCACGTATTTCGGCTCGGACATCTGGTCATAGACCCGGCGCAGCGCCGGGGCCATCTTGTTGCACAGCGTGCCGGCGACGATCATCACGTCCGATTGGCGCGGGCTCGCGCGCGGCGCGGCGCCGAAGCGTTCCATATCGTAACGCGGCATGTTGACGTGGATCATCTCGACCGCGCAGCACGCCAGGCCGAAGGTCATCCACCACAGCGAGCCGGTGCGCGCCCATTGGAACAGCTCCTCGGTCGAGGTGACCAGGAAGCCCTTGTCGCCGATCTCGGCGTTGATATCGTCGAGGAACGCGGGGTTCGGCAGCGCTCCCGGCGCCATTCCACTCGGAAGGGGGTTCACTTCTACTCCCACTCCAACGCACCTTTCTTCCAGGCATAAACAAGGCCGAGCGCGAGTTCGGCGATGAAGATCATCATCGAGAACCACGCCGTCCAGCTGGCCGCCGCCGTGCCCATTTTGAACACGGAGACCGCCCACGGGTAGAGGAACGCCGCTTCGAGATCGAAGACGATGAACAGGATCGCGACGAGGTAGAAGCGCACGTCGAACTGGCTGCGCGAATCCTCGAACGCGGGGAAGCCGCACTCATATTCGGTGAGCTTCTCCGGGGTCGGCTTGTGCGACCCGGTGAGGCGGCCGACCAGCATCGGCAGGAACACGAAAGCGCTCGAAAGCACCAGTGCCACGCCGAGGAACAGCAGGATCGGCAGATATTCGATTAGATCGACCAAGTTGCCTTCTCGCAAATGCGGAATCTGAAGGGGCTTCTAGGACTGTGAATGGGGTGCGGCAAGGCCCGGAAGCCATGAGAATCACTCGCAATAAGAGACGGTTGCGCGCCCGTGCAGGCACGCGCCGGCCCTCCCCGATTCCACAGCCTGGAACAGGGGGTTACTTGTTGCGCAATGCCCCGGCGACGAGCTTGTGCAGCTTGGTATGCAGCGCGTCGTTGGTCGCAAGAAACTGGTTACGCTCGCGCGCCATGTCCTGGCCGCGATAATCGGTGACGAACCCGCCGGCTTCCTTGACGATCAGCATGCCCGCCGCAACGTCCCACGGCTTGAGGTCCGATTCCCAATAGCCGTCGAACCGGCCGGCGGCGACCCAGGCCAGGTCGAGCGCCGCGGCGCCGAGCCGGCGGATCCCCGCCACTTCGGGCGCGACCGCGCCGAAGATCCGGCTCCATTCGACGAAATCGCCATGGCCGAGGAACGGGATCCCCGTCGCGATCAGCGCATCGGCAAGGTCGCGCCGCGAGGAGACGCGCAGCCGCTGGTCCTGGAGCCAGGCGCCCCGGCCCTTCTCGGCCCAGAAGCTCTCGTCGGTGATCGGCTGGTAGACATAGCCATGGGTGATCTCGGGCTTGCCCTGGCTCCCGTGCGGATCCTCGACCGCGACCGAGATGCAGAAATGCGGGATGCCGTGGAGGAAGTTGCTGGTGCCGTCGAGCGGATCGATGATCCAGCGCGGCTTGTCGGGATCGCCGGCGATCTCGCCGCGCTCCTCGACCAGGAAGCCCCAGTCCGGCCGCGCCTTCTGCAGCTCCTCGATCAGCGTATCCTCGGCGCGCTTGTCGGCGATCGACACGAAGTCGGCCGGCCCCTTGCGGCTCACCTGGAGGTGCTGGACCTCGTTGAAGTCACGGCGCAGCCGCGGCCCCGCCTTGCGGCAGGCCTTTTCGATGACGGTGATCAGACCGGAATGGGCAACCATGTTCTTCCTTCGCCCGATCTTCTCCCCTCCCGCTGGTGGGAGGGGCCGGGGGAGGGCCTGAAAGTCTCGAAGGGAGGAGGCAGGCCAAACTCCCCTCCCCTAACCTCCTCCCGCAAGCGGGAGGAGAACGGGAGAAATCAGTCCGCGCGGCGGACGTAGGTCTGTTCGTAGACGTCGACGACGATCCGGGTTCCCGCGGCGATATGCGGCGGCACCATCACGCGAACGCCGTTCTCGAGCACCGCCGGCTTGTACGACGACGACGCCGTCTGGCCCTTCACCACGGCGTCGGCCTCGACGATCGTCGCTTCGATCGTGTCGGGCAGCTGCACGCTGATCGGGTCTTCGTCGTACAGCTCCATCACCACGTCCATGCCGTCCTGGAGGAAGGCCGCGGCGTCGCCGAGCAGGTCGCGCGGCAGCGTCGTCTGGTCATAGGTGATCTTGTCCATGAAGGTCAGCGTCTCGCCGTCCGCGAACAGGAACTGGAAGTCCTTGGTGTCGAGCCGCACGCGCTCGACCGACTCCGCCGAGCGGAAGCGGACATTGTTCTTGCGGCCGTCGCGCAGATTCTTCAGCTCGACCTGCATATAGGCCCCGCCCTTGCCGGGCTGGGTGTGCTGAATCTTCACGGCGCGCCAGATGCCGCCTTCATATTCGATGATATTGCCGGGACGAATGTCCACGCCGCTGATCTTCATGGGATCGAGACCTGTAAGCTGAGAAAGAGCGAAGGCGCGCCTTTAGCCACACAAGCGGGTTTCGGCAAGTCAGCCGGACGAGGGCGCACCGCGTTCGTCGATTGGCCAGCGCCGCAACACGCTGCCAATCGCCATGGACAGCCCGAAGCCGGCAAAGAGCGGCAGCGCGCCGAACAATCCGGTTGTGAATGCCGAAACCAGGAAGCCGACGAAGAGAGCGACCGACCATAAGTTCCACTTCGGCGGCACACCCATTCTCGAACGACTATAGAAAGTCGCCTCCCGCCATCCCGTGAAACCAAGTTCCTCCAGCGATGCGGTGAGCGAGCGGGATCGCGCGCCAACGACAAGGGCCATGCAAAGATTTGCGATTGCCGTCGCCACGGAAAGCGCCGTCGCGACCCGGAGCAGGGTTTCCGGAACTATCGCGACCAGCACCGCACAAGCAATGGAGGCGCAAAGCATCGCCGGCGCCTTGGCGATCAGCTTGCAGCATAACAGGTCATATCCTGTTGCAGAGTTCGATCGGCGGCAGCGGCTTCATGCCGCTCCGTACCAAAGCCCATTATTTCGTAAATCAAATATCGAAATTAGCGTTGTGGCGCAGGTTACTCTGTGACAGCTTCTCAGCCGACGTCGGGGGCAGCGTCGAATTGACCGGTAGAAGCCGGCTGAACCTTTGGCGACCGGGTGGAGAACCAGCCGGCGCCGTTGATCTACCCCGACGCCACAGGGAGCGCAGAGGAGATCACATGCTGTTCAGAGGATTGTTGACCGCGAGTTGTTGTGTGGCAGCGTTGGTTGCGACGGCCGGGTCCGCACAGGCTCAGATCGATAGCAATAGCGAGACGCAAGCGCAGGAATCGTCCGCCCCGGCGGGTGATCCGGTTGCACTGCCCAGCCCCGCGGGCGATGCGGATCGCAGCGACGGGAGCGAGAGCGGACAGATCGTCGTCACCGGCACGCGCATCGTGCGCCCGAACAACCGCTCGGCCGCGCCGATCGTCACCACCACCGCCGCCGAGATCGCCGCTCAGGGCGCGACCACGATCGAGGAAGTGCTCAATCGCCTGCCGCAGGTGCAGGTCAATTCCGAGCAGAATTTCAGCGACTCCGAGGGGCGCCAGCGCATCAAGCTGCGCAGCCTGGGCTATGAGCGCACGCTGATGCTGATCGACGGGTTGCGTATCGGCCTGCCCAACACGGTCGACGTGGGCATCATCCCCAATGCGCTGGTCGAGCGGATCGACGTGCTGACCGGCGGCGCCTCCTCGGTCTACGGTTCCGATGCGGTTTCGGGCGTGGTCAACTTCGTGTTGAAAAAGAATTTCGAAGGGGTCCGCCTCGACGGGAATTACAGCTTCTTCAACCATAACAATCGCGCGAACGACGTCACCGACGCCGTCCGCCGTGCCGGGTTCAATTCGGAGACGGGCACGGCCAATGACGGCGGCCGCGCCGACGTCAGCCTGGCGGCAGGCGTCAACCTGTTCGACGACAAGGTCAACATCAGCGGCTTCGTCAATTATCGCCAGTCGGAGCTGGTCCGGCTGCGCGACCGCTCCTTCTCGCAGTGCGAAGTGGTGCAGCCCAGCAACACCGCGATCTTGTCCTGCTCGCGCGCCAGCTATACCCCGGCCGGCACGATCATCCCGCAATCGGGCGCAAGCGCGGGGCAGGTTCTCGTCAACAACCCGAACGGCAACGGGACGTTCATCCCGATCAACAGCGGCCCGGCCGCCGCCTCGGCCAATCCCTATGACGATTGGGCCTTCCAGCGCCCGTTCGAGCGCCTCAATCTTGGCGGCTTCCTGACCGCGCAGATCAGCGACCATATCGAGCTGTACGCCACTGGGCTGTTCTATCGCGACAAGTCGTACAACACACAGCTCAACCGCAATTTCTCCTACACTGCCTATGGCAGCGATCCGTTCCAGGTGAATTGCGACAATCCGTTCCTGTCGGCGTCGCAGGCGCAGACGCTGTGCGGCGCGAATGCCGGTGTCGCCGGGCAATATGCGCCGCTCGACGTCCGCTATCGCTTCGATGGGTTGCCGCTGGTCGAGCAGAAGTTCACCAACGAGGGCTATCGCATCGTCGCTGGCGTGCGCGGCCGCGTGCTGGACGACGTGTGGTCCTATGACCTCGCCGGCATGCTGTCGCGCGCCCAGCTCGACACGATCGATGTGCCGTTCGCGCAATATGACAATGTCAACCGCGCGCTCGACGTCGTCAACGTGAACGGCCGGCCGACCTGCCGCGCCGTGGTCAACGGCACCGATCCGAGCTGCGTGCCGTTCAATGCATTCGCTCCGTTCAATCAGGATACCGCGCTCAACAATTACCTGTTCGGCGCAGCATCGGGCGGGATCAGCACACGCATTCCGCGGCTGCTCCAGTTCGTCGGCACGGTAAGCGGCGATCTCGGCAAATACGGCATCACTTCGCCCTTCGCCCAGCAGGGACTCGCGATCGCCCTGGGCGGCGAATATCGCGAGGAGATGGAGCGGACGATCGTCAACGAAATCTACCAGCAGAACAATGGCGGCGAGAACCAGCGCTTCACCCAGAGCATTCTCGAAGGAAATATCGAGCTGCAGGCGCCGCTGGTCGAGGATCAGTCTTGGACCAAGCTGCTCCAGGTCAATGCCGGCTATCGCCTGTCGAAGTACAACCGGCTCGAGGGTAAATTCGGCACCTGGAAGGTCGAAGGCATCTGGTCGCCGGTGCCGGACATCATCTTCCGCGGGTCCTATAACAAGTCGCAGGCCGCGCCCGGCGTCGGCGCCGCGGCGGGGGCAGCCAACATCTTCTGGAACCAGGGCTTCTACTCGGATCCCTGCGCACCGCAGATCAACCCGGCGAACCCCGGCGGCCCGCGCCTGCCCCCGAGCGCCACGCTCCAGCAGTGCCGCAACACCGGCCTGCCCGACAATCTGTACGGCAGCACGACGCTGATCTGCCCGGACGATCGCTGCACGGTGCGGGAAGGCGGCTTCGATCTGGCGCCGGAAAGCGCGTTCACGACAACCTTCGGCATCGTGGTCCGCCCCCGGTTTATCCCTGGCCTGACCGTCTCCGTCGACCGCTGGCTGATCGATCTTGAGGACCAATTGACCTTCCTCAATCCTTCGGACTGGATCAACGAGTGCCTAAGCACCGGCAACGATTATTTCTGCCGCGGCATCGTGCGTGCTTCCAACGGCACGCTGTCGAGTTCGCCCGCGTCCAGCCCTTCGAGCGGCTGGGTCTCGCGCGGCTCGGTAAACGGGTACAAGTCGCAGTCGCATGGCTGGGATTTCCAGGGACAGTATAATCTCGGCCTGGGCGGCGCCGGTTCGCTGGACTTGAACTTCAACGGCACGTTGATGACTCGCGTCGGCAGCCAGGGCGCGCCGACGGTGGATCCGCGCGATTGCACCGGCTATTTCGGCAATGGCTGCGGCGAGAGCATGCCCACCTGGGCGCACCAGTTCCGCACCACCTTTACCACGGCCGACCGTGTCGCCAGCGTGTCGCTCAACTGGCGGCATCGTAGCGGCATGCCGATGACCGTCTATGCGCCTGCCGACACCGGCATCCCGGATCTGCCCGATAGCGATCGTCGCGATCAATATCCGGGGATCAAGGCCTATGATTGGTTCGATCTGGCGTTCAGCTTCGACATCAACAAGCAGATGACGTTCCGGCTCGCCGCGAACAACATCTTCGATCGCGATCCGCCGCTGGTTCCCGACAGCCGTGCGCGTATCGGGTTGCTGCGGGGGAACACGATCATGGGCTATGATCTACTCGGCCGGCAGATCGTCGCGGGCGTTTCGCTCCGACTCTGACGGAAATGCCTCCCCCCGGACGCGCGTTCGGGGGAGGCTTATCTGACAGCGACACCTGCGATCGGCTAACGGCGCCCAGGCGCCTCGGCTCGCGGCGAACGCTAGCGCCAGGTCGAGGAAGAACCGGGGATCGCGCCCTTAATCCTTGCCGCTCCCCGGCTCGGCCATGCCGCGGTGCATCGCCGCGGGCACCGATTGCGGCAGCACGCCGGCTGCGGCGACCTGCAGCTTGTTGCGCCAGCCCGAGATGATCGTGTCCTTGCCGGCCATCAGCGCATCCCAGCCGTCCTTGGCGACATCGGCGGGATCGGACTTCTCCGACTGGCCGACCTTGGTGTCGTCCATGCCCGCGCGGTGGAAAAACTCGGTCTCGACCGGGCCGGGCTCGAGCGTGGTCAACGTGATGCCTTCCTGCTCTTTGAGTTCGTCCCGGATCGCGGCGGTGAAATTGTCGATGAACGCCTTCGAGCCGTTATACACCGCCGCGAAGCTGCCCGGCATCCACCCGGCGATCGATCCGGTGACGAGCACCTTGCCCTGCCCCTGCGCAACCATCGTCCGCAGCACCTTCTGGAGCAGATAGACCGTGCCGGTGACGTTGGTGTCGATCACATGGCGCCAGGCGGCGACGTCGTGATCGAGGAACGGTCCGCCCAGCCCATGTCCGGCATTGGCGCAGAGCAAGTCGATCTGCCGCCCGCCTGCGGCATCGAGCAGCCGATCGACGCCTTCGATCGTCGAGAGATCGACTTCGAGCGTCTCGGCGCCGGCTAGGCCCGCGCTGGGATCGACGAAGGGCGTGTCGGCGACGAGCAGCAATTCATAGCCGTCCGCCGCCGCAAGCTTGGCGAGGTGCGCGCCGATGCCGGTGGAGGCCCCGGTGATGATCCCGAATTTTGCCATCGTGCTTACTCCGCTGCGAGTGCCAGGCCGGGCTTGAGCACGACCTTGGTCACTTCGTTCTGGTTGTCGTGGAACATCTTGTAGCCCTTGGGCGCGTCTTCGAGCCCGAGGGTGTGGCTGATCAGGAAGGTCGTATCGATCTTGCCTTCGAGGATCGCGTTGAGCAGCGCCGGCATATAATGCTGGACGTGGGTCTGGCCGGTCTTGAGCGTCAGCCCCTTCTCCATGAACGCGCCGAGCGGGAACTTGTCGACGAAGCCGCCATAGACGGCGGGCATCGAGACGCGGCCGCCCTTGCGGCAGGCAAGGATCGCCTGACGGATCGAATGGATGCGATCGGTGCCGAGGAAGGTCGATTTCTTGATCTGGTCGATGACGTTGTCGACGAAGAAGCCGTGCGCTTCGAGCCCGACTGCGTCGATCACCGCGTCGGGGCCGATCCCGCCGGTCATCGCCATCAGCGCCTCATAGGTGGCGGTCTCCTCGAAGTTGATCGTCTCGGCGCCGAACTTCTTCGCAAGCTCCAGCCGGCGCGGGAAATGGTCGATCGCGATGACGCGCTCGGCGCCCATCAGGAACGCCGATTGCACCGCAAACAGGCCGACCGGGCCGCAGCCCCATACCGCCACCGTGTCGCCGGGTTCGATCCCGGCATTCTCCGCTGCCATCCAGCCGGTCGGCAGGATGTCGGAGAGGAACAACACCTTCTCGTCCTCGATCCCGTCGGGGATCACCAGCGGTCCGACATCGCTGAACGGCACGCGGACATATTCCGCCTGCCCGCCCGCATAGCCGCCGGTTAGATGGCTGTAGCCGAACAGCCCGGACATCGGCTGACCATATAATTCCTGCCCGATATCCTGGTTGTCCGCGGGCAGCCCGTTGTCGCACGCCGAATATTGATGCTTGCCGCAATGGAAGCAGCTGCCGCACGCGATCGTGAAGGGAACGACCACACGCTGGCCCTTTTTGAGCGTCGACTTGGGCCCGGTTTCGACGACTTCGCCCATGAATTCGTGGCCGAGAATGTCGCCGGCCTGCATCGTCGGGATATAGCCGTCATAGAGATGGAGGTCCGAGCCGCAGATCGCAGTCGCGGTAACCTTGATGATCGCGTCGCGCGGGTTGAGGATCTCGGGATCGTCGACCGTATCGACGCGAACGTCATGCTTGCCGTGCCAAGTAAGCGCGCGCATCAGTTCTTCTCCTCTTCGAGCTGTGCCCGCGTGAATGACGATGTGGCGATCTCGCCGGTTTCCATCAGCTGCTTGAAGCGGCGCAGGTCGCGGCGCGCCTGGATCGCGGGCTCGCGCTGAAACATCTTGGCGATCAGCTTGCCGATCGCGCCGCCGGGCGGATCGTACAGGATCGTCGCGGTGACGATCGTCCCGCGCCCCGCCTGCGCGTCACGGAAATCGACGCGGCCGCTGTTGGGGACGTCGGCGCCCTCCTCCGAGGCCCAGGCGATGAACGCGCCGTCCTGCTCCTGCGTGATCGTCGCGTCCCACTCGACGGTCTTCCCCGCCGGCGCCTTCACCACCCAGTGCGAGCGCTTGCCGTCGAGAATCTCGACGCGTTCGACATTGTCCATGAACGTGGCGAGGTTGGCAAAGTCGCGCCAATAGGCGAACAGCTCGGCGCGGGGCCGGTTGATCGTCACGGTGCGGCCGACCAGCGTGTCGGCATCGCCCTGCCCGGGCTTGTCGATCAGCGCCTCGGTGGCGGCATCGACTGCGGCAGACGCGTGTTTCGAAGTGCTGAGCGGAGCATCGTCCGCACGCGTCGGATCGATCGTGTCGGCCATCGCGAATTCCTTTTGTGGAGCTTGCACCTGAACGATGCGCGCGCGTCGACGTTCCGAACAAATCAGACGCGGTTCACGCGCCCCGCGTGGGAAAGAAGCCATCTCTTAAAGTGGGTTAAGCCCATCGTGCGGTGCACAGTTCGGGCTCGTTGGCGCGTATCGCGCACGAAGCTGCGCGCGATCGCCCGGCGCCTGCGTCCGCCCCTGGACCGGCGCACGCCGTCCTCGCCGACAAGTGTCGAAACCGCCGTCCAGGGCCTGGATGAATGCGGAGCCGGCACGCGAAACCCGGCGCCCCGCCAAGCGGCCGGACCAAGCCAGCCTGGCTCTCGACGGCGCCGTTCGGACGCCTCGCGCTCAAGGATGCGAGCCCTCCGCGGGCCGGAGGGCGGTGCCAAGCGTTGAATTCCCCCCTGAGGGGAAGTGGTGCCCAGAAGAGGACTCGAACCTCCACGCCCTTGCGAGCGCCAGCACCTGAAGCTGGTGCGTCTACCAATTCCGCCATCTGGGCACGGGGTAGGCGAGCGCCTCTACGGGGGAGGCAATCTGCTGTCAACCGCCGCGCGAACAATTTGCCGATCAATTCCGCACACGCATCAAAATACCGGGCTAAGGCCTTGATCTCTGGTCGTTCGGCGGGGCGATTGTGAAACCTGCGGATCCCCCGCTCCCCTAAGCGGATCCCCCCTCTCCCCTAGGACGCGCGATGCGTGGCAGCCGCGCGGCGCGCTACCCCCGCCCCCGCGCTCCGAACGCAGCCGAACGCAGCCGCTCGCAGCCGATCGCCCCGCGGCTCCGCGGTCAAAATGCCAGGCGCAGCCCGAGCGACGCACTATGTCCGGTCCATCCGTTGGCGAACTGGCCGCGATAGCCGACGAACCCGGTCCAGCTCCCGCGATGACCGGTGAGATCGGCGCCGACAACGAGGCTGTCCTTGCCAAGCCCCGCACGATTCCCCGCAAACACCGTGCCGTCCTCGGCGATCAGGCGCATGTCGGGGCCGTCGGCGCCGGTGCTGCGGCGATAGCCGAGCAGGACATCGGGCACCCAGCGCGTGCCGTTGCCGGTTTCGAAGGTGCGCGCGAGCCCGATCTGGGCAAAGGGCGACGCGAAGGTCTTGTCGTCTTGCTTGCCGGACAGGGCGAAGGCGCTTGGCACGCTGCCGCTTTCGCGAAAGCCCTGGCCGGTCAGTTGAGTCACGGTCACGCCGATCGCCGGCGTGATGGTGGTGCCCGCGACGACCAGCGCGGCCGATGCCTGGACGCCGCCGGTGAGCGCATCCATGTCATAGCGCGCGCGGGCCGGGCCGATGCCGGTCTCGCGGCGGCTTCGCTGCCAGCCATGCGAATAGCTGGCGACGGCCGACAAACCGATGCCGCTTATCGTCTGCGAACCATAAAGGCTGAGCCGGGCAATGTCGCCGCGGCCGCTACTGCCGCCCGCATCGTCGAGCCAGGTCGCGTCGTATCCGGCAGCAACGCCAAGCCGCCCGCCCTCGCCGATCGTCGCATCGGCGCCGATCTCCACGCCCGCGGAATGCGCGCGGAACTGCGCCCGGTCCGGTGCAGCGCTGGCGCCCAGCGTGCTGCCCGTCGCCTCGATCCAGGCGCGCTGCCGCTGATCGCCCGATAGCGCGAAATTATAGAAGGGACTGCCTCCGCCATCGGCCTGGCTGCGGCCCAGCAATTCGCTCGCGCGGCTCTCATTGATCGTTGCGAAGGCAAAGGCCTGCGCGCTGAACAATCGGGCTTCGCGCGGTGCGACTGCGATCGGGGGCGTGGGGGTCGGTGTGGGGGTTGGCGTCGGCGTGGGTGTGGGGGTGGGTGTGGGTGTGGGCGTCGGGGTCGGCGTGGGCGTCGGCGTCGGCGTCGGCGTGGGAGTCGGCGTCGGCGTGGGCGTCGGGGTCGGCGTGGGGGTTCCCAGCACCAGATTGGCTTCCCGCGCGGTATAGGCGACGCTCACATCGAGCCCCGCCGGCGCGGTGGTGCCGGGCGCGTTCGCCACTGCCGTGAAGGCGCCGCTCAGCGTGGTCTGGCCATTGGAGCCGCTGGTGAGGAAGGTCCGCGTTCCCGCCGTGTAGGTGCCGGGCGCCCAGGCGAAGGTGACGGTCCCCGCCAGTGCCGCGGTTCCGGTGACGGTGATCAGGTCGATCGCCGTCGGGCTCACCCCGACGATCAGATTTCCGGTCGACGACTGGCTGAACGTGCCGGGCATCAGCACCCGACGCCCTGCGATGCCGGAGCCGTTGAGGTTGAGCAGGCCGGCATTCTCCACCGAAGTGCCGAACGAGGTTCCGAAGGTCCCGTCCGCCATCACCACGATGCTGGAAGTGGGATCGATCGTAATGCGCGCATTCGCCTGGATGCCGCCGGTCAGGGTCCAGGTCGAGCCGTTCAGCAGATTGATCGTGCCCCAGCGCAGGATATTGGTATCTGGCGTCGGATCGTTCGACGAGACCCCGCGCCCGGTAAAGGTGGTGCCGACGAAATTGAGCGTGTCGATCGCATTGCCTTCGATGCGCTTGACGGTCGCCAGGTCGGCTGCGCTGCGGCCGGTAATCGTCAGCGTGCTGGCGGTGGTCAGGTCGTTGCCCAGCACGTTGCTCAGATTGCCGTTCAGCGTGCCGCCGTTCCAGTTGACGTTGATCCCGCCGCTGAACTGCACATTGCCGGTCACTGCGCCGTCCTGCAGCGTGATCGAGCTGCCGATCTCGGTAGCGAGGATGGCAACGTTGCTGCTCGAAGCGACGATCGTGCCGGTGTTGAGGATGCTGGTGACGCCGCTGCGCGCGGTGATCGATCCGTTGACGCGGCCGGCATTGGTGATCGCATTGCCGGTCGTGAGCGGCGAGCCTTGCGTCCGCAAATGGTCCATGTCGATATTGCCGGTCACCACGGCGCCCTGGCCGATCGTGATCGTCGATCGCGAATTGCTCGCCGGGCCGTCATTGCCGAACGTCGTGTAGGTGGCGATCGCGTTCATTTGCGGTGCCGTCGGGCTCGCATTGACCTGGCCGTTGACCGTCACGGCGATCGTTCCGGTGCCGCTGGCGGCGATGCCGCCATCGGCCGTGATCGCGCCGTTCAGCGTGACCGAGACGTTGCTGCCCGTCCCGCCGCCAAGCCCGAGCGATTGCGCCACAATCCCATAGCCGAGGCGCGCCTTGTCGATGACGTTGCCGTTGACCAAGATATCCACTGCGCCGCCCAGCGCGCTATTGGCGCTCACATTGATGACGCCCGGAGCGCCCTGGCTGAGCAGATCGGTATAGGTTCGCGTCGCGTCGCCGTTCAGCGTGATGCTGGTCGATCCGGCGCCGTTGGACAGCACGCCGATCGCACCGGTGATCCCGCTGATCCTGCCGCCGGCGGCGACGGTGATGGTCTTGTTGCTCGCCGTGGCGGAAGCCGAGCCGAGATATATCCCATATGCCGTGCTGGACGGAATCAAGCCGGTATTGGCGATGCTGCCGTTGGTCGACACGGTGATGTCGCCGCCAGCCGCTGCGACGAAGGACAGGGCGACCGCCGAACCGCTGACCGCGGTGTGATTGACGTCCTCGAAGCTGCCCGGCGCCGACACCGCGATGCCGCCGGAGATCGTCGTATCGGGAGCGGTCCGGATCACCACCGGCGTGCCGGGAGGCGCCGTCGGCGTCTGCAGCGTGGTGATCGCGCCGGAGCAGAGGAAACTGCCGTCGGGTTGGGGCGCGCAGCTTTGCGCCTGGGCATGGCCACAGCTCGCAAACAACCCGGCAAGCGTCGACGCAGCCAGCAGGTGCCGGCGCACTAGAATACGGTCGCTCATCATTTTCCCCTCGCGTCGTCCATCGGGAACACCCGGTGTCGTGGCGTTGGCCCGACGCCTAGGCGCTCCCCGCGCCGGCCGCCTCCACCTAACGGTGGAGGCGATCGCTCGGCCGGCGCTGCTCGGTTCGCTTGGAAGGCGAACTGGCGGAAGCGATCGCTATCGCCCTGCCCGAATGGACCGGCCCGTCACGGGCCCCGCGCGGGCCCCGGCAGCATGGCGCGATCACGCGCGGCACGGAGGCGCCTTTGATGCGGTTGCACATCTTTACTCCACTCGATGCGTTGCGAGCGGGCCGGGGCACTGTGCCGGCTCGATCGTTGCCGCTGTCGTGGAGCAACCCGAGCGGCACCGCGCTCCTCATTTGAGTAGGGATTGCAGTGCGGAGAAAATTTCGCGCGCCGATGGGGCGGGAACGCAGTCGCGGTTCCCCGTCCGCGGCGCACGCGCGCCGATGTTGGGCACGCGGCGTGCGCGCGTCGATGTCGGGCAGTGCGGCTATGCCGCGGTTGCCGGCGGCCGTGCCGCTATTTGGTTGCCACGTCCGCTGCCTCGCCGCGGAATTGCTCGCGCACGAAGAGTCGCGCCGCGGCCTGGGTGCGGAAACCATCCTCCAGCACTTCGGACGATACCAGCGGATAGCCTTGCGAATTATAGCGTGTGGTGCGGACGGTGATGCGGAATACGCCCTGCTCGTCCTTGAGGATGAGATAGGGGCGGACGGGGACTCGCGACATTGAAAGCTCCTTTTTGCGGTGTCGAAGGGCCAGGAGCCGAGACTGGATCAAGCGTGCGGCATCAGATGTGGGCAGATGTGGGCGTGCGGGCGGTCAGGAATTGGTCATCACGCCCTGATAGACAGGGTCTTCCAGCGCGCGGCCCGCGCCGATCGCCACGCAGGTCAATGCGTTTTCGGCAACGATGACCGGCAGCCCGGTCGCTTCCGCAAGCACTTCGTCCAGCCGTGCCAGCAGGCTTCCGCCGCCGGTCATGACGATCCCTTGATCGCAAAGATCCGCCGCCAGTTCGGGCCCCGTCTTCTCCAGCGCCGAGAGCACCGTCTGGACGATCTGCCCCACCAGATCGCTCAGAAATGCGGAGACATCGGCTTCGCTCACCGAGATTTCTGCCGGAACGCCGTTTACCAGGTCGCGCCCCCGCACTCGGATCAGCCTGCCCTGCCCGTCCGCGGGCGCCTTGGCCGAGCCGATCTCGACCTTGATCCGCTCGGCGGTGGATTCGCCGATCATCAGATTGTGCCGGCGCCGAATGCCCGATGCGATCGCGTCGTCCATGCGGTCGCCGCCCACCCGCACCGAATTGCTATAGGCCAGCCCGCGCAGCGACAGGATCGCGACTTCGGTAGTGCCGCCGCCGATATCGACGACCATCGCCCCGATCGGTTCGGTCACCGGCAGGCCCGCCCCGATCGCCGCCGCCATCAATTCCTCGATCAGATGCACCTTGCTGGCGCCTGCGTTGGAAGTGGCCTGCTGGATCGCGCGGCGCTCGACCATCGTCGCGCCCGACGGGATGCAGATCGCGATCGTCGGGCGGCGCGGCAATCGGCTGGGGCCGCCATGCGCCTTGTCGATGAAATGCTTGATCATCTTTTCGGCAATGTCGATGTCGGCGATGACGCCGTCGCGCATCGGCCGGACGGTGTGGATGTATTCGGGCGTCTTGCCCAGCATCAGCTTCGCCTCCGCGCCGATCGCGCAGACGCGGGAAACGCCGTCCACGGTCTCGAGCGCGACGACCGACGGCTCGTTGAGCACGATGCCCTTGCCGCGCACGCATACGACGGTGTTCACGGTGCCGAGATCGATCGCCATGTCGTTCGAGGCGAGGGAGAAGATGCGGGACAATCCCATCGGTAACGGGTCTCTTTTAGCTGGTCTCGGCGGTTTTCGCGCGAGTGGGGCGTAACGTCGCGGGGGCGCGGCGTTCTATCGGGGCTTGGCGGCGAGCCAGATCGTATAGGGCGTGCGTTCGCGCCCGATGGTCGCGGGCACCCGCACTTCGTCTACCATAAATCCGGCCTTGTGTAGCCGGTCGACAAAGGCGTCGTCCGCATAGGCCGACCAGATCGCCAGCACGCCGCCCGCGCGCAACGCGGCAAAGGCGGCGCGCAGGCCCCAATTGCAGTATAGGCGGTCATTGGCGTCCTGGATGAATCCGTCGGGCCCGTTGTCGACGTCGAGCAGGATCGCGTCGAAGCCCTGGGGGGCGTTGACGATGACGTCGTGCACGTCCCGGATCTCGAGCTCGACGCGCGGGTCGGCGAGCGTGTCGCCGAAGAGATGCGTCAACGGGCCGCTCGCCCATGTCACGACCTTGGGGACCAGCTCCGCCACGACGATCGACGTATGGGCGGGCAAGATCGCCAGGGCGGCGCGCAGCGTGAACCCCATGCCCAGGCCGCCGATCAGCACGCGATCCTGCTGCAGCCCCATCCGCTCGCAGGCCAGCGTGGCCAGCGCCTTTTCGGATCCGAAATCCAGGCTGCCCATCAGTTCGTCTTCGCCGAACTGGATCGAGAAGTCCGGGCCGCACCGCATCAGGTGCAGCTGGCCTCCCCCGGGAATGTCCGCGGTGTCGATGCGCTCGACGGGCATCATGCGGTCGCCGCTATCGATGTCGCCGCAGGGATACAGATCGTGCGGTGTGCGCGTGCGCGGCGCGTTCGTCTAATGTGGGGGATGCGGAGTTCCTGTGGCGGCAAAATGAGGACGGGCCAGGCGGTGGCCTTTGGACGTTGGTCACGTCCTGGCGGCGCTGACAAGGATTTCCTGCCCCTGCCGCCCCGCCCCGCCCCGCCGCCGGCCCGGATAAATCGTGATGATCCAGGTTAAGCCGGTCCGCGCCGCAGCAACTTCGCCGTGCCTCCGGGGTTTGGACCCGTAACTACGCCCCGGCGTCGCCAAAGCCTGTCCGTCGGGCAAGGTCGCCTTTTGCCCCTATCGACAAGGACCGCTGCCATGCCCAAGACCCCTGCGCCTTCTGCAAAGCCGAAAAATGCCAAGCCCGCGGCCGATCCGGGCGGCGCCGATATCGGCGGGGAGTCGCCGCAAAAGGCGTCGCTGCCGCCCGCCGATGCGGCGATTTCGCATGTCTATGGCGAGACCCAGGGCAGCGGCGGCGAGACCCATCAGACCGCGCAGGGCGAGGTCGCGGTGCTGACCACGCAGCACGGCATCCCCGTCGCCGACGACCAGAACAGCCTCAAGCAGGGCCCGCGCGGCCCGACGCTGCTCGAAGACGCCCATTTCCGCGAGAAGATCTTCCATTTCGACCATGAGCGCATTCCCGAGCGCGTCGTCCATGCCCGCGGCTATGGCGCGCACGGCTATTTCGAGCTCACCGACAGCCTCGCCGATGTCAGCCGCGCCGACGTCTTCCAGCGCGTCGGCGAGCGCACCCCGGCCTTTGTCCGCTTCTCGACGGTCGCCGGCTCGAAAGGCTCGCCCGATCTCGCCCGCGACGTGCGCGGCTTCGCGGTCAAGCTCTACACCCAGCAAGGCAATTGGGATCTCGTCGGCAACAACATCCCGGTGTTCTTCATCCAGGACGCGATCAAGTTCCCCGACCTGATCCACGCCGCCAAGCCCGAGCCCGATCGCGATTTTCCCCAGGCGCAGACCGCGCACGACAATTTCTGGGACTTCATCAGCCTCACGCCCGAGAGCATGCACATGGTCATGTGGATCATGTCCGATCGGACGATCCCGCGCTCGCTGCGCACGATCGAGGGCTTTGGCGTCCACACCTTCCGGCTGCTGGATGCCGAGGGCAAGTCGACCTTCGTCAAGTTCCACTGGAAGCCCAAGGCGGGCCTCCAGTCGGTCGCGTGGAATGAAGCGGTGAAGATCAACGGCGCCGATCCCGATTTCCATCGCCGCGACTTGTGGGATGCGATCAATTCGGGCGATTTCCCGCAATGGGAACTCGGCGTCCAGCTGTTCGACGATGATTTTGCCGACAGCTTCGACTTCGACGTGCTCGATCCCACCAAGATCATCCCCGAAGAGCTGGTGCCGGTGCGGATCGTCGGCCGGCTGGTGCTCGATCGCGTCGTCGACAATTTCTTCGCCGAGACCGAGCAGGTCGCGTTCCTCACGCACAATGTGCCGCCGGGGATCGATTTCTCGAACGATCCGCTGCTCCAGGGGCGCAACTTCTCGTACCTCGACACCCAGCTCAAGCGCCTCGGCGGGCCCAACTTCACCCATCTGCCGATCAATGCGCCGAAATGCCCGATGGGCAATTTCCAGCAGGACGGCCACATGGCGATGCGCAATCCCAAGGGCCGCGCCAATTACGAGCCCAATAGCTGGGGACCGACTGCCGGCGGCCCGCGCGAGGATCCGGTGCGCGGCTTTACCAGCTATGCCGAGGCCGCGGACGGCCCGAAGCAGCGCGTGCGATCGGAAAGCTTTGCCGACCATTACAGCCAGGCCCGCCAGTTCTTCACCAGCCAAGCGCCGATCGAGCAGAAGCATATCGGCGACGCACTGGTGTTCGAGCTGAGCAAGGTCGAGCGGCCCGACATCCGATCGCGGATCGTCTCGCACCTGCGCAACATCGACGAGACGCTCTCGGCAACCGTCGCCGACGGGCTCGGCATCGACCTGCCCGAACCCGCCCAGGCGGCCCGCCCGACGATCATGGACCTGCCGCCGTCCGACGCGCTCAGCATCGCCAAGAACGGTCCGGGCAGCTTCGAGGGCCGCAAGCTCGGCATCCTGCTCACCGACGGCGCCGACGCCGCGCTGTTCAAGGCGCTGATCGGCGCAGTCGACAAGGCCGGCGCCGTCTATGAGGTGATCGCCCCCAAGATCGCCGGCGCCACGCTCTCCGACGGCACCAGCGTCGCGGCGAAGCACAAGGTCGATGGCGGTCCCTCGGTCCTGTTCGACGCCGTCGCCGTGCTGGTCTCGGATGCCGGCGCCGCGCTTCTCGCCGGCGATGCCGCCGCCAAGGACTTCGTCACCGATGCTTTTGCCCATTGCAAGTTCATCGGGCTGAGCAAGGAAGCGCAGCTCTTGTTCGAAAAGGCGGGCATTGCCGACGATCTCGACGAAGCCTGCCTGCCGCTTGCCACCGCCAAGGACGCCAATGCCTTTGTCGCGGCGTGCGGCGCGCTGCGGCATTGGCCGCGCGAGATGGCAGTCGATCTCGACGCAAAATAACCCTCGAACGACGGCCGGAGCGATCCGGCCGTCGCCTTTTGGCAGAAGCCAACAAAAAACCCCCGCCGAAGCGGGGGTTTCTGTTTGCCGAGTTCGGCGCGTTACTGGCCGGTGCCGGGTTCGGTGGTCTTCGGCGCCTCGCCATCCTCGATCCGGCCTTCGTTGCGCAGATCGCGGCCTTCCTGCGCCTTGCGCTTCGCCTCGGGCGAATCGCCATGCTCGAAAATCTCTTCCTTCACGAAGCCGGCGGCTTCCTTGAGCTTGCCTTCGATGCTCATGTTCATGTCCTTCTTTGCAGTCGGACTATCAGCGCACGAGCGGGCAAATGGCTCCGCGCTCAGCGCAATCTACACGACAGGACGCCCCAGCGCGCCGTCCGCCGCACGATGCGGCACGTCCAGTCGGCCCCACTCGCGTGCAGGAAGCGCGCATGGATGCCCTCGGCATGCTGCGCGAAATCGTAAAAGGTGATGCGATGGTGCGCGAGCACCAGCACGCCGCCCGGCCGCAGCCGCGCCGCCACCTGCTGCGCCAGCACCGTCATGTCGCGCGGGCTGAGATAATACAGCAGCTCGGCGATGACGATCGCATCATAGCGGGCCCGCGGTGGCGGATCGGGGGCAACGAGCCGGAACGCCCGTGCCCGCGGCGCGCGGTCGGCGATCGCCGTGCGGACCAGTTCGGTGCCCTGCTCGGTCGCCTCGGTGGCATCGAGCC
This sequence comes from Sphingomonas sp. MMS12-HWE2-04, assembly GCF_044881185.1. Classification (GTDB taxonomy): domain Bacteria; phylum Pseudomonadota; class Alphaproteobacteria; order Sphingomonadales; family Sphingomonadaceae; genus Sphingomonas. The sequence continues at coordinate 1,913,096 of NZ_CP173254.1, forward strand.
GCAGCGCCCGCCGCGCCAGCGCCGCGCTGTTCGATCCGTTGCCCGCGCCAAGCTCGAGCATGCGTCCGCTGACGCCGGGCGCCAGAGCGTGGAGGATCGCGGCGCGCTTGCACGCCTCGTCCCGGTTCTTCCAGGTTTGCCAGGGATCGGAATCCTGCGCGAATTTTTCCGCGAACCCCGCGAGCGTGATCGGCTTCATGCCAGCGCCACGAAAGATTCCGCCGGGCGGACAAAGGCGCGCAAATGGCGGTGGGTCAGCGCGAAGCCGGCAACGGCATCGGTGATCGTTCCCGTCTGCGTCCGATAGCTCAGCACCGCGCGGCGCTTGGCAGCGCGCGCCGCGCCATCCAGCGGCACCCGCCAGCGATGGCTGCGCCGCCGATCTTCGGGCCACACTTGATAGCCCAGCCGTTGGCCGCCGTTACGCCGCCGCCTGTCGAGCGCTTCGGCGACGGCTCGATGATCGGGATGCGCATCCGCCACCACCGGCCCGACGATCACCCCTGCCCGGCGGCGCGCCGCCACCAGCGCAAGCGCGCGGTCCAGGTCGCCCGCGTGTCCGGCAAGTCCGCCATCGGGCAAATCGAGGAAATGCACGGCGGGCGGCGTGATCCCGAGCGTCCGCATCGCCCGCAAGGTCTCGCGGCGGCGCGCGCGCACCAGCCTGGCGTGCGGCCAGCGTGCGCTGCCGGGATGCGAGGCGCCGCCATCGCTCGCCACGACGATGGTGACTCGCCCGCCGGCGCGCATCGCAGTGCGGATCAGCTGCCAGGCGCCGATCGTCTCGTCATCGGGATGCGGCGCGACCACGAGCAGGCCGCGCGACAGGGTCGTCGCGGATATCATAGCGAAGGCGACAACAGGCCCGCCGCAACTGCGGCGCCGGTGCGCGCGCGCTGCGCATCGGGCGCCGGCTGGCGAAGATAGACGTTGAGGTCCGAAAGCGTCGCCGAAAGCCGGTGATCGAGGAACATCGCCTGGACCCCGATCGCCGCCTGCGCCAGCGTCAAGGCCCGCTCGCCGGCCTGATAGACCGCGACGCGGGCAGCTGCGGTGCGGGCAATCGTCCCCTCGCTTTCCTCCACGCGCCAACCCCGGGCCGCAGCCGCGACGGCATCGGCCGCGGCCTGGGCGCAGAGATAGAGCTCGGCAAGGCGCGCGGCCTGATGGGGATCTTCGGCGCGGCCGGATTCGAGAAGATGCGCGCGGACCTGGTCGACGATCGCGGCAATGCCACCGGCCTGCACCGCGGCAAATCGGATCGCGCCACCGCTGAACCACGGCTCGCCAACATAGTCCCCCGGCGCGCCGATGCGTGCTTCGGCGGGAAAGGGGGCATCCCAGCGCACGAGATGGGTTTCCGAACGCTGCATCCCCGTCACCCGCCACCATTCGGTGTCGATTGCCGGCGGCAGCGCGGTCAGGTCCAGCAGGAGCAGCTGCCGCCGCCCGTCCGCATCGATGCTCACCAGCGCGTGGCTGAGCACGCCCGCGCCCGAGGCAAAGGCCTTGCCGCCCACGAGCCGCCCGTCGGCAAGGCGCAACGGATCGCCCGGAAGATCGGCATTCCACACCCCGAAGGCGCCCCCGGCGCGGGCGATTGCGGCCGCCGCGTTCGCCTGCGCCCCGGTCCCGTAACGCGCGACGATCTGCAGCGCATCGACATGCCCTTCGAACAGCCGGCCAAGCGGCAGGTCGGCCCGCCCGATGCGGTAGAGCAGGCGCAACAGGCGCAGCAAAGCCTCAGGGGTGGGCGGATCGGCCAGCTCGGCGAGTTCCGACGTCAGTCGAGCGATCTCGCCGCGATCGATTGCCGCGCTCATGCCGCGCCCGCGAGAAACGCCGGCGCGCGTGCGGCGAGCAGCGCCTCGGCATGGTCGAGCGAGACCAGCCGCATGCCGTTCGGCGGCGCTCCGACGATGCGCGCTGCAAAGGCCTCGCCATTCACGCTCGCCGCCGCAGTCCGCAGCAGCTCGTCTTCGCAAAGGCGCAAGGTCGGTGCCAGGGAGCGTACGTCGTCGCGCTCGAACGCGGCACGGGCTTCGGCCTGCATCGCAAAGCGCCACGCATCGTCGTCGGGATGCGTCACTTCCGGAAGCCGGTCGGCGGCATCGAAATGCGCCAGCGCGGTGGCGAAACCTACGGGCGCGCGCCCGTCGCGCCGGCTGGAGGTGCGGACCTCCACCCGCGCATCGCGGCGCACACGATAGCCGCCCCGCATCGCGGCATCGATCATCGCGGCATCTTCGCCGCTGGGCAATTCGGGGAAACCACCCAGCGCGCGATACACCGGTGCGCGGAATCCCAGGCTCGCGCCACTGCCCCAATGATGGCTGTGCATGTCCTCCCAGGGCACCGGGTCCAGGCTGCGGCGCAAACCGTGCAGCCGGTCGAAATAGCGCGAGACATGGTGCTGGTGATCCGCTGTGGCATCGCGCGTGATCCGGCCGGCGACGATGTCCGCCTCCGCCAGCGCGGCGCAATTGGCCGCAACCCAATGGGAATCCGGCGCGCTGTCGGCGTCGGTCGTCAGGATCAGGCCCGCCGGCGCCGCTGCCATCGCCAATCGCATCGCCCGCGCGCGTGCCCTGCCCGCATTGGGCGAAGCTGCGTCTGCACACGCCTCGGTTATCACCGGGAAGGGCAGGCCAGGCGCCAGGCTCGCGACCAGCTCGGCGCTTCCATCGGTGCAGCCGTCGAAGAACAGGCATAGCGAAAAGCATGGCGCCCCATGCTGCGCGCGCAACGCGTCCAGCAGCCGCGGCAGCCGCTGGACTTCGTTGCGAACCGGCACCCCGATCGCGAGCGGAAGCCCGGCATACGATATTGCCTCCTGCCCGCCGGCCGGCTTGGCAGGGCGCTCCTGATCGAATTTCACTGGATATGCGCCCCTGCCCCGCTTTTCCGATCCGTCAGGCTGCCCATGCACAGCGTCGTCAGCGTCGGCCGCGCAAGGTGTTGAGAAGGGCAAGCCCGGCGATGCCGAGAAAGGCCGCGCTGGTCCAGGGCCGCGCCTTGGCGAAACTCTTGGCCTTTTCCGTGATCGGCGCGTCGCCCGAAAAATGCGCGCGGATGTCGTCGGTGAGCGCCGTCTTGCCGTTCGATACGGGGGTGTCGTTCGCGATGGTGTCGATGGGATCGGCCATGAAATTCTCCCTGAGGGCAGGCAGCATGCCCGCGTCGGCATCCAAACGCCCGAAGGGCGCCGCGGTGCCGCAGCGCAAAACATTGGGCAGGATGGGCGATCGCCCCCGGGAGTTTACCGGAGGCGGGTATCGAACCCGCATTAAGGTCGGCACTGCAGAATATCGCGCTATGCGACGTTCGGATCTCCTTTCCCTGCAGAAATCCGTGCGCCGCAGCCGGGCGGCCCGCGCCGTACCCGAGCCGGTGTATCGCCAGCTCATCGATATTCTTTTCGGGATGACGCTGCCGGTCTTCGGGCTGGCGATTGCCTTTCTGGCGGTCGGCATCTTGGCGGCTATCGCCACCAGGGATTGGACGATCATCGGCCTTTTGGTGATGGGTGGGGTGGTCACCGCCGGGCGGCTGTTGACATTCGTCGCCTATCACCGCGATCCGGCACCCGGCCGGCTCGCCTTGCGTCGTTGGGAGCGCCGCTATGCCGTGGGAAGCTATGCGTTCGCGCTGTTGCTCGCGGGCTTCAACCTGCGCCTCCTTTGCTATCACGAGCCGCTGCTGCATCTCCTGAGCGTCAGTCTGGTCTTTGGCTATGGCGCCGGCATCGTGGCGCGGATTTCGGTCCGGCCGGTGATCTGCGTGACGAGCCTTGCGCTCGCCATCGCGCCGACGATCGCCGGGCTGTTCGCGCATGCCTTTTCCGATCCCGTCGCGCCGATGCATCTCGAACTCTATCTGCTGGAGGCGCTGCTGCTCACCGTCATCGTGGCGCTGAGCCTGCAAACCGTCGGTCACCTGTATCGCGCGACGATCAGGCACCTCACTTCCGAGCACGACTTCGCATGCCTGGCCAAGCGCGATCCGCTGACCAACCTGGCCAACCGGCTGTTGCTGCGCGAGCGTTTCGACGAGAGCTGCGCGGCCGCTGCGCGGGCGGGCTCGCAGGTCGCGGTGCATTGCATCGATCTCGACGGGTTCAAGCCGGTCAACGACACCCATGGCCATCCGGTCGGCGATGCGGTGCTGCGCGAGGTCGCGGCCCGGCTGGCGGACGCGGTCCGGGCGCAGGATTGCGTGGCGCGCGTCGGCGGCGACGAGTTCGTCGTGGTCCAGGCAGAGGTGCGGCACGGCAGCGAGGCCGAGCTGCTTGCGCGTCGTCTGATTGGCGCAATTCGTGCGCCCTATCGCATCGGCGAGCGCACCATCCGGATCTCGGCCAGCATAGGTATCGCAGTACTCCACGATGTGAACGCCGACCTAGAACAAACCCTCACCCGTGCCGACGCGGCACTGTACCGCGCAAAGAGCGGCGGTAAGTCTCGCGCTCGCTTAGCGCCGGCGACGTCGGGGCTCGATCAGCGGCACGCCGCGGCCTGACCGAGCCCGCCCGCAGGCAGCACGGCCGAGCCCCTCGCGCTCGTCGAGCACCGAATTGGGCCTGCCACCGCGCACCGCGCCGCCGATCCGGGCGTGTGGGAAGGCGCGATCGGGCGTCGCACAACGTGCACTATATTTGGCGGTAGCATCCGTCACGCCCCACGCTTAAGCGCTTCCTGAGCCATCATCGCTTTCAAGCTACCGCCGCTGCCTCCCCTCGATCCGCTGGCCGGCGACCGGGTAGATGATGTTGCAGCAGGCATAGCCGAGCGGAAACTGGCCGTCGGCTTGATGAAGGCGACCGGCCGCAGCGTTTCTTTGCGCGAGAGGCTGCCGCAGGGCACAAACACTAGGTCCCACGCCCCGGCTCGAGCCCGTTATGGTGGACGCGGAGGTCGCGGATCGTCATCTCGCGGGTGACGAAGGGATCCTCCATGCGGAACCGCGGCATGTAATCGATCATCTTGCCGTCCTTAGCCGATCTTGCCCTGATCGACGAGCAGGGCGAGCGTAGTGGCGGTGATCGCCTTGCTGGTCGATCTGGTCTGAAAGATGGTGTCGGATTCGACCTTGGCGGCGCCGCCGAGCTTGCGAAAGCCCTAGCCCCGAGCAAGCGCGGTCTTGCGATACTCTCCGATCGCCACGGTGATGCCGGGCGCGCCGGTCGCCTTTCGCAGCGCCTCGACCTTGGCGCCGAGCCGGCAGGCGGACGGAGCACCGGCAGAATAACGGCTGCGCCGATGATGTGTAGCTGGAATAAGGCACCCCGCCCGATGCCCAGCGGGTCCAAGTCGCGGGGTGGCTAAGCCGTTGGCGATGCGGTCGCGAAACTTCGCCAGGCTGAGAATCAGGTGCAGCGCATAAACGCCGTAGAACAGGAAGGAGACATATTTAAACACGCCCTCGACCGCGGAATTGCCCTGGCGAGGATGACGATCGCGAGCAGCAGCGCGCCGACAAAGCTCGGCCAGCCGAACATCGCCGCGCCGATCGCCCCGCGCTTGCCCCGAACACCGCGAGGATCAGCACGACGAACAGCACATACGCGATCTCGAACGCGATCCAAGCTGGGCGAGCAGATCGGTAAAGAAGGCGCGATAGTCGAGCGCGCCCGCGCATAGGCGGAGGTGGTGGCGGCCGCCGCGCTCCAGGTCAGCATCGCCAGCAGCATACCGGCAAGGCCGCCCAACGGCCCCGGGGGGCAGGAAATATTCGGCCAGTTCGCGCCCGGTGGCGTAGCCGTCGCCGATATCAGCGCCGTCACTCTCTTGAGTTTGATTGAGACGTGATGATCCCGTTCAGAAAAATGTCAAACCAAGTGACCTGCTCCCCAAAACGCCTCCAGTCATAACTGGAGTCCGAGGTTATCACCGTGCCCTTGCGAGCGGGGCTGCGCAGCCGGAATGGCTGGGCGCTCAAGGAAATGAGCGCGCGCAGCGGTATCTCCGTGTTGACGCTATCAAGGGTCGAGCATGACCCGCTGACGCTCACCTATGACAAGCTTCTTCAGCTCAGCCAGCGGCTCAATATCCGCATGTCGAAGCTATCACCGAGAATGACTCGCCTGCCCAACCGCCGGCGATCAAACGGCGCAGCATCGGCGGTCTACGTGCACACAGCGAACTGCAACCATTATTACCTCTGCACCAACTGCACCGGAAGCGAACGATCCCGGTGATCACCCACGTGCGCGCCAAGTCGGTCGAGGAGTTCGGCGATCTCCTCCATCATTCGTGCGAGGAGTTCATCCACATCGCCAGCGGCCGCATCGTCATCCACACCGAAGTCTACGATCCAATGACCCTGGAGGCGGGCGACCCGATCTATATCGGTTCGAACATGGGCCATGCCTACGACACGGCGACGGCTGCGACGACGCCGTGCTACTCGGCGTTTTCTCGAGCGCCGAGGACCGGTCGATAGACTCGCTACTCAACCTTCACGGTCAGCGGCCCGCAAATCCCCGCGCTCGGCAGTCACTTGGCGTCTCGCCAAAACGCGCGCGGAACAGCCGGCTGAGATGGGCGGCATCGCTAAAGCCAAGTCGCTCGGCAATGTCGCCAATTCGCTCGACGCCGCCGGCGAGCAAAGCGGCGCGTGCGGCATCGAGACGGGCGTTGCGAATATGCGCCTGCACCCCGCCTTCCTCATCGAACAAGCGGTGGAGCGTGCTGCGCGAGACCCGAAGACGTCGGCAGAGCGTCGCGACGCTGAGCATCGGCGACCCGAGATTGTCGCGGATCTCGTTGCGCGCGCGCATCGCCAAGGTGGAGGCGAGCGCTGCGGCCATGCCGCTTTCGGCCCGCCCGGTCGAATGGACCGCCAGGACGAGCAGGTCGAGCAGCGTGCGGCCGGCAAAGACGCCGTGGTGTGCCTCCATGTGCGGCAGCGCCTGGCGCAACTGGAGCGCGTGCGAGCCAAGCATCGCGGCAGTATGCGGCGCCAGCATCAGGCCATGTAGCTCGCCGACGTCCAGCCCGGCATCGAGCGCCATCCGTCGCGGAAACAGCAATTGGATCGAGAGGCCGTCGGTCGATTGGTGGACCGACACTTGTGCGAGATCGACGAGGATCGCACCGCCGGGTACCTGGACGACATCGCGCGCACCCATCCTGCCCTGTGCATGGATGTCGATGCTGATATTGACCCCCAGGGCGTCGTGCTCGCGGCGGCGCGCAATCGTGGCGCTACGCTCCCAGCGCTGTCCGCTGATCGAGGCGAAAATGAGTTGGACCTCGCCGAGCTGCACCTGCGCGCTCTCAACGCCGAACGGAGTCAGCGGTCGCGTCTCGTACAGCGGCGCGAGGCTCGGCCAGAACCGGTTTTCCCAGGCTTCGTGGCGTTGCCCTGGCGCGATGTCGGCCGACGAATAGTGATGAAAGCGAAACTTCTGCGTGGCTGGCACGCGATTCTCCCGAATCGGAAGCCCACAAGAACGCGTGGAAATCCGCACAGTGACGCAGAATTACTAAAACGCGGACCCTGCCCCATCGCCGGCACCGACGGCAAGTGGAAAGCTTGCTGAATTTTTAGTCGGGCTCATGGGCAAGGCGAGACCAATTCGCGTTGCACTGCGGTAGTCCGTAGTCTCGGGGCATTGAAGCGTTAACCTTGTCGCGGTAATCCGGCCTTGGGAAATTCGGGTGGGATCGATGACTGACTTTTTCGTGTTCATGTATGCGATGACGACAGGCTTCGTGCTGCTGGCAATGCAGCGCAACCATAAGCTCGCCAAACCGAACCCGCAGATGGTGACGATGGTCGGCTGGGGCTTGTTCTCGCTCTCTTCGACGCTTGCGGTGCTGATGGGGGCGGTTGCGCTGGCACTTGCGCTCGGACTGCACATGCCATTGCCCGAGGGCTTCGACGCCGCGCTGTTCTGAGCCGTGCCGCTTTACGCGATCGCCGGCCAGCAACCCCATATCGCTGACGACGCCTGGGTCGCGCCGAGCGCCGACCTGATCGGCGACGTCCATCTCGCAGCGCTCGCCAGCGTCTGGTTTGGCGCCGTGATCCGCGCTGACAACACGCCGATCCTCGTCGGCACGCGGACCAACATCCAGGAAGGCGCCATGCTCCACTCGGATCCAGGCGCGCCACTCACCGTCGGCGACGACGTGATAGTGGGGCATCACGCCATCCTGCATGGCTGCACGATCGGCGATCGCTGTCTGATCGGCATGGGCGCCACCATCCTCAACCGCGCGGTGATCGGCGAAGATTGCCTGGTCGGGGCCGGCGCACTTGTGACCGAGGGCAAGGTCTTTCCGGCCGGCCATCTGATTGTCGGAAGCCCGGCGCGGGCAGTGCGACCACTCGACCACACGCAGAAGGCGATGCTCAAGGCGTCTGCCGCTCTCTATGCGACCAAGCAGCGTGAATATGCCCGGGGGCTGACGCGAGTCGATTGAGCCTCGCGGGCGATTGCACCTCGGCGCCAGCCCGGCTTCCGTAGCGTCGGTCGCCTCGGGCTCGACACGCCTTTGCGTTGCGCTACAAAACCTACCATGGCCCTGCCCCCGCTCTTCGATCGCCTGCGTCTTCCCGTCATCGGATCGCCGCTCTTCATCATCTCGGTGCCCGATCTGGTGATCGCGCAGTGCAAAGCGGGGATCGTCGGCTCGTTCCCGGCGCTCAACGCGCGGCCGCAGAGCCTGCTCGACGAATGGCTGCACCGGATCACTGAGGAGCTCGCCGCCTGGGATCGCGACCATCCCGATGCGCCCGCGGCGCCGTTCGCAGTCAACCAGATCGTCCACCGCTCGAACGACCGGCTCGAGGCCGATCTCCACACCTGCGCCAAGTGGAAGGTGCCGATCGTGATCACGTCGCTCGGCGCACGGCCCGACCTCAACGACGCGGTCCACAGCTGGGGGGGATCACGCTGCACGACGTGATCGACGACCGTTTCGCGCACAAGGCGATCGAGAAAGGCGCCGACGGGCTGATCCTCGTCGCGACCGGCGCCGGTGGCCATGCCGGTCGGCTCAACCCCTTCCCCTTCGTCCAGGAAGTGCGCGAATGGTTCGACGGGCCAGTGATCCTCTCCGGCGCGATCGCCACGGGTCGTGCGATCCTGGCGGCGCAGGTTCTCGGCGCCGACCTAGCCTATATCGGCTCTCCGTTCATCGCGACAACGGAGGCCAACGCGGTCGACGCCTATAAGCAGGGCATCGTCGCCGGCCGCGCGGCGGACATCGTCTATTCGAACCTGTTCACCGGCGTGCACGGCAATTATCTGCGCGCCTCAATCGAGGCGGCGGGGCTTGACCCCGACAAGCTGCCCGAAAGCGATCCCAGCGCGATGAACTTGGGTGGGGCCAAAGCCTGGAAGGAAATCTGGGGATCGGGGCAGGGCATCGGCGCAGTGACCGCAATCGAGCCCGCCGCTGTCAAGATCGAGCGAATGAAGACCGAATATGCCGCGGCGCGGACCGCGATTCGGTAGCGTTATTCTAAATCTGCAGCGCTGCCGGCAGGTCTAGAACGACGCCGCGAGGCGCTCGATCATGCTGAGCGCAGGGCTGCTGCCGGGCGCGATGGGATCCTCCAGCGAAATGTCGAGCCGCGCCACCCGGCGATGCAGCTCGATGCTGGTCGAGATGATCGCATGCGCCTGGCGCGGCATCGCGGCGAGGGTCGCGGGGTCCGTCTCGGGCGCGTCGCCCAGCCGACGCGACGGCGACAGCGCATCGCGCGGGGTGAGCTCGCCGGCATCGACCGCGCGCTGGGTGAGCAGCCAGGCGATGATATGCATCAGCCGCGTCGTCACCTTGAGCAACTCGCAGGAAAAGGCGACTCGGTTTAGTGCCTCGAGCGCCTCGCGCTCGTCCCGCCCGACCACGTCGAAATAGGCCCGCGCCTCATCGGCGAGCAGCATCGCCTCGACATAGAGGGAGTCGACCAGTTTGCGGTGGATCCGCGATGCGTGCTGCTTTCCGGTCATGTTCCCGATAAATGCCACAGGGGCGCCGGCAACAAAATGCTTAATATCGTGGAGCCTGCGATCCCGTGCCGAGCGTCACGCAATGATGTCGGGGATCAGCTGATCCTCGAACATCGCGATCTCATCCCGCAGCTTGAGCTTGCGCTTCTTAAGGCGGGCGACCTGAAGCTGATCCGCAGTGCTGGTGCCCAGCAACGCATCGATTGCCGCATCGAGGTCGCGATGCTCGATGCGCAGTGCCTCGAGCCTGCCCCGAATCTCGCTCTCGTCCATCCCGCCCCCTAAGCCAGCTACACGGACCTGCACCAAGGCGCGGGGCGCCGCAACGGATCATCGCGCGTTTTCGACGAACCGTCGATCCCGCAATTTTGGGGAGGCGACAAGCACACAAAAAGCTGATTTATTGAATCCCCCCGGCGCCAAATAAGGAGGAACGCTTCCATGCAGAACGCGCATCATGCGGCACTTAACGCCAAGCATACGATGCTGGATCAGCGAATCGCTGCCGAGACGCAGCGCCCCTTGCCCGATCAAATCCTGATAGCCGACCTGAAGAAACGCAAGCTGCGCGTCAAGGAAGAGCTCGGCCGCTAAGCCGGCAATCCACAGCTTTTTCTTTCCATATATTGCTTTGCGAGGTGTGGCCTACGGGCTGCACCTCGCCTCGCCGTCGCGCGAATTGTCAGCGACGCGGAAGCACTGGCTTGGTGTACGCCGGAGTAGTGGTCCCCTTTCCCACGGGCTTGCGCGCCAACAATGGATCGATGCCATGCTCGAAGGCCACGCCAACCCGGCCATCCGTGGCCCAGGCAATATGCCCACGCACCCAGCCCACGCCACGCACTTCGATCTCGACGGGAGTCATTGGCAACACGGGTCCGGAAAATTCGGCCATCAACCCGCCTGACGAGAGATTGCGTACGCGGACCTGCTCGATCTGCTCGCTGCCCGACACTCGAAACTGTGCGGTCAGCATCAGGCTATCGCGCGAACCGGTACGCTGCCCGGCAAAATCCTCCGCCGAAAGCGTCTGGGAAGAGTCGTAGGAAATCTGGTCCATCTCGCTACTCGAACGCTAATTTCATTGCGCCCGAATACACCAGCAATCCTTATCGAAAGCGAAACGTCCCGGGCCCGCGGCCATATCGGCCATAAAAAAGCGGCGCCCGGCCGCTTACTATCGTATCTATTCCTCGCGCGAGACCTTCTCGTTGCGCTCGTGACGCTCTTGCGCCTCGACCGTCATCGTGGCGATCGGCCGCGCTTCGAGCCGGCCGAGCGAGATCGGCTCGCCAGTGACTTCGCAATAGCCATATTCGCCTTCGTCGATCCGGCGAATCGCAGCGTCGATCTTCGAGATCAGCTTGCGCTGACGATCGCGCGTGCGCAGTTCGATCGACCAGTCGGTTTCACTCGAAGCGCGATCGGTGAGATCGGCCTCGCGCAGCGAATCGGCCTGCAGTTGATTCAGCGTTCCGGCAGCTTCGCGATAGATCGCATCCTTCCACGCCAGCAGCTTTTCACGAAAATATTCGAGCTGCCTAGGGTTCATGAAGGGTTCGTCGGCGCTTGGCCGGTAACCGTCGGCGCCGTCATTCGCTGCGTCAGGCACTATCTTACCCGGTTCGTCGTAACGATCCAATACTGTAGCCATCCCCACTCTCCAACACCCGGTCGCCGAGTGGCCAAGCCGCTAGACGACCGCCTTTTGCCCGAGGGCGCTATACTTTCGCGCGCGACCGTTAACAAGTAGATCATTGAGGGCGCAACGCACATAAATTGCCCCATAATCAGTGGGAAATTAGCCATTGCTGAACCGTTTGGCCGATGCTCGCCCGAAACGATCGACGCCCCGCCTGATGGTTAAGGAAAAGCGGACAAAGTTGTACCGCTTCCGGACGTTAACCATGGCTTGTCCGGCCTCTTACTCGGAAAACACACAAGAACAGGGTTAACAGCGGTTAATCGCCTTGCGCTTAATCGTTTGTTTCGCACTCTGACTCCATTGAGCAACGCGAACGCCATCAGGGCGCACGCCAGCAATGGAAGAGTGAGACCATCATGTCGGTTCGCATGGCATTGGCAAAACTTTGCGCCTGCGCTTGTGGCGGCGCCCTTGTCGGCGGCAGCGGCATGTATGTCGCCGAACGCGCCCAGCCGCGCGTCGTCAAGCAGCAGCACGTCGTCGTGAAGAAGCGCGTCGTCCGGAAGACCGTTCGCAAGGTCGTCCCGCGCACGGTTCGTCGAGTTGTTACCACGACGACGCAAGGCCAGCCCCAGGTCGTGGTCGTCACCGCGCAGGGGGCTCCGGTTCCCCTGCCCCCGGCATCGTCGGTCGCGGCAGCCGGCGCGGCGGCATCGAGCCCCGGCGTGATCGGCGGTTCGGGCGGCGGCGGCTTTGTCGGCGGCTTCTTCGCGGGCGGTTTCTTCGGCAGCTCGGGTTCGAGCAGCAGCACCGGCTCGTCGAGCGGGATCAATATCGAGATCTCGTCGACTTCGAGCGGATCGACCTCGAGCTCCAGTTCGTCGTCGACGTCGTCGTCGACCGGCGGCGCGAACGTCGATATCGACAACAACAACAATAATAACAATCAGAACAACAACAACAATCAGAACAACAATAACAACAACAACGAACAGTCGCAGAACCAGAACCAGAACCAGAACCAGAACCAGAACCAGCATCAGCATCAGGATCAGGATCAGGACAACCACAACTGGAACTCGACTGGCGGCAAGGGCTCGAGCGGCTGGAGCACGTCGAGCGGCTGGGGTTCGAGCGGACATCATGGTTCGAGCGGTCATGGATCCAGCAGCGGCACCTCTTCGGGTGGTCCTTCGCCCGTCCCCGCCCCGCCGATGGTCCTATTGTTCGGCGGCGCTGCCGCGGCATTGGTCGCGCGCAAGCGACTCGCGAAAAAGACGGCGAGCGTCGCGGGCTGAACCTTCAGTCATCAATTCCGGCTAGATTGACGCTCAACTTTCTCCTCCCTTCAAGGGATGGGCCAGGGAGCGGGTCAGTGGCGACGAGGCTCGATGCCTCGTTCCCCGCTACTTGGCGGGCTGGAGGATGAGACTTTAGGGCGCGCAAACACGCCCACCTAACCAGCCCCTCCCTGCGAACAGGGAGGGGAACGATCAGTCGGCTATCCTTACTCCGCTCGCGCCAGCGCTTCCTCGATCTGCGGCACGGTATGGTCCGTCAGGTCCTTGGCGAGTTCGCCCTTGAGCCGGTCGCTCACTTCCTTGTGATAATGTTTGCGCAGCTCGCCCAGCGTCTTGGGCGGGGCGATGATGATCAGAGACTCGAAATCGTTGGCCAGTGCACGCTTCTTGAGGAGCTCGGCAGTGTCCGCGGCAAAGCGATCCTCTTCCTGCTGATGGAAATCGACTTCGGCCATGTTGCCGCCGCCCCATTGCCCGCCGCCGCGCGTGCTCGACGCGCCGCCGGCAAGATCGGTCGCCTGCTCGCCGTGCGAAGGATTGTGCTTGTCGACCACCTTCTTCTCGACCTGCAGGTTCGGATAGGCTGCGTCACCCTCGTTCCTGAGAAACAGCATCTTCCGGCCATCCGCGACCACCACGACTGCATCGTGCGGAACCTGCATCTTCAATCTCCTTTGTCTCGGTGCTGACACCCCAACGCGGCGACGCCGCCCAGGGTTGCGCCGGCTTCCGCGCGCAGTCATACGCCCGGCCATGCACGACATCCGCTTCATCCGCGAAAACCCCGAGACCTTCGACGCCGGACTGGCCAAGCGCGGGCTGCCGCCGCGATCGGCCGAGTTGCTCGCGATTGACGAGCGCCGCCGTGCGCTGATGACCGAGGCGCAGGAGGCCCAGGCGCGGCGCAACGAGGCCTCGAAGGCGATCGGCGCTGCAAAGGCTCGGCGCGACGACCCGACCGACCTGATGGCCGAAGTCGCCGCGCTCAAGGAGCGGCTGCCGGCGATCGACGCCGAGGAAAAGGCGACGAACGCCGAACTGAACGCACTGCTCGCGGCAATCCCCAATCTGCCGCTGGGCGACGTGCCGCGGGGCAAGGACGAGGACGACAATGCGCTGGTACACGCGATCGGCACCATCCCGACCTTCGATTTCGAAACCAAGGAGCATGACGCGATCGGCCCTGCACTGGGGCTCGATTTCGAGACCGGGGCGCTGCTCTCGGGCTCGCGCTTCACCTTCGTGCGCGGCGCTGCGGCGCGGCTGCACCGCGCGCTCGGCCAGTTCATGCTCGACACGCTGACCCGCGAACATGGCTTCGAGGAGGCGGTGGTGCCGCTGCTGGTGCGCGAGGAGGCGATGTTCGGCACCGGGCAGCTGCCCAAGTTCGCCGAGGACAGTTTCCAGACCACCGACGGGCGCTGGCTGATCCCGACCTCAGAGGTGAGCCTGACCAACAGCGTGCGCGAGCAAATCCTGCCGCACGAGATGCTGCCGCTGCGCTTCACCGCGCTCTCGGCCTGCTTCCGTTCCGAAGCGGGTTCGGCAGGGCGCGATACGCGCGGCTATATCCGCCAGCATCAGTTCGAAAAGGTCGAGATGGTCTCGATCACCACCCCCGACCGGTCCGAGGCCGAGCATGAGACGATGACCGCCTGCGCAGAGGACATTCTCGTCAAGCTGGGCCTCGCCTTCCGCCGGATGAAGCTGTGCAGCGGCGACATGGGCTTCTCCGCCGCACGGACCTATGACCTTGAGGTGTGGCTGCCCGGTCAGGCGCGCTTCCGCGAGATATCCAGCGTCTCGACCTGTACCGATTTCCAGGCGCGGCGGATGAATGCGCGCTATCGCCCCGAGGGCGAGAAGGGCACGCGCTTCCTCCATACCCTCAACGGCTCGGGCCTCGCGGTGGGGCGCACTCTCGTCGCGGTGGTCGAGAATTACCAGCAGGAAGACGGCTCGGTCGCGGTGCCCGAGGTACTGCAACCTTATCTGGGCGGGTTGAACCGGCTGGAGCCGCGGGGTTGAGGATCCTCCTCACCAACGACGATGGCTATCATGCGCGCGGTCTTGCCGTGCTGGAGCGGATCGCGCGGACCTTTTCGGATGACATCACCGTGGTGGCGCCCGCCGAGGAGCAATCGGGCAAGGGGCGTTCGCTGACGCTGACCGAGCCGTTCCGCGTCCGCCGGCACGGCGACAACCGCTTCGCCGTGCGCGGCACGCCGACCGATTGCGTGATGTTCGCGCTCGCCGAGGTGATGAAGGACGCCAAGCCGGACCTGATCCTGTCGGGCGTCAATCGCGGCGGCAATCTGGCCGAGGACGTCAGCTATTCCGGCACTGTCTCGGCGGCGATGGAAGGCGCGCTGGCGGGGATCCGCTCGGTGGCGCTCAGCCAGCGTTATGCCCAGACCGGCGCGGGCGACCAGGTGCCGTTCGACACCGCCGAGGCCTGGGGCGTGCGGGCGCTGTCGCCGCTGCTCGACCTGGACTGGGCGCCGCGCACACTGGTCAACATCAACTTCCCGCCGATCGCGGCCGAGGAGGTGAAGGGCATCAAGCCGGTGTCGCAGGGGCTGCGCGACTATGGCCGGGTCGGGCTCGACAAGCGCGTCGATCCGCGTGGCTTCCCCTATTACTGGCTGGCAATGGGCCGGCTGCCGATCGTGCCGCTGCCCGATACCGATCTCGAGGCGATCGAGCAGGGCTATGTCACCGTCACGCCGCTCCATCTCGACCTCACGCATCGCGACTCGCTCGAAGGACTGAAACGCGTCTATAGTTAACGCGATGAGGGGCATGGGGGCTGCTTTGCGGGAATTGATTGCGGTGCTGCTGATGGGCAGCGCGCTGGCGGGGTGCATTCCGCCGGGTGCAGGGCCCGACCCTGCCTATGCGAGCGACGCCCCTGCCCCGCAACAAGCGCCGCGCCAGGAACGCCCGGCGCCGCGACCCACGTCGGCCCCCAGCTATCCGCGACCCGAGCGCGAACCGGAAGTCCGTGCGCTCCCCGCGCCGCCGCCGGCCTGGGAATCGCGACCGGTCACGGCTGACGCAAAGCTGGTCTCGGCTTCGACCTATGTTGTCCAGCCCGGCGACTCGCTGCGCTCGATCGCGGCGAAGACCGGCGCCGGATCGGAAGCGATCGCGCGGGAGAACAATATCCCGGCGCCCTTCACCATCCGGTCTGGCGAGCGACTGACCATTCCGGGCGGGCGCTATCATTTGGTCCGCGCCGGAGAGACCGGCATCGCGATCGCGCGGGCGTACAGCGTCGACTGGTCGCGGATCGTCGCGGCCAACGCATTGGCCGAGCCCTATATCCTGCGCACCGGCCAGCGGCTGCTGGTGCCGAGCACGCGTGCCGAGACGATCGAGGAACGTGCCGCGCGCTTCCACATCGACATCGACGACATCCTTACCGGTGGTGAGCCTGCGATCGCCGCCAAGGCCAAGCCGGCCAGGCCGACCGCCTCCTCCGCGCGGGTGCTGCCGGCAACGGCGGCGGTCAGCGCCCCGGCTCGCCTTGCCGGTCAGTTCCAATGGCCACTCCGGGGCAGCATCGTGAAGCGTTTCGGCCCGGGCAAGAGCGGCGAGCGCAATGACGGCATCAAGATCGCCGCGCCGCTCGACACCCCGGTGCTCGCCGCAGCCGACGGCGTCGTCGCCTATGTCGGCAGCGACGTGCCGGCGCTGGGCGGTCTGGTGATCGTCAAGCACGGCAATGGCTGGACCAGCGTCTATGGCCATGCCGGGCAATTGCTTGTCCAGCGGGGCCAATCGGTGAAGAAGGGCCAGATGATCGCACTCAGCGGCAATTCGGGCTTTGCCGACCGGCCGGAACTCCATTTCGAGCTGCGCCAGGGCCGCACCCCCGTCGATCCGCTGGCGAGGCTGCCTGCCCGCTGATGGCGCTCAAGCCGCCTGCGACGCTCAAGCGTAAGTCGACACTACCCGTCTGGGTTTCGATCGGCTGGCGTGTGGTTGCGGTGCTCGCGCTCCTGGCGCTCGCGGTGGGCGTCCACTGGATCGAGCGCGACGGGCTGAAGGACACGGCCGATGGGCATGTCAGCCTGCTCGACATCCTGTATTTCACGTCGATCTCGGTGACCACCACCGGCTATGGCGACATCGTCCCGGTGAGCAATTCGGCGCGGATGTTCGATGCATTCGTGGTCACCCCGATCCGCGTGTTCGTGGTGCTGCTCTTCCTCGGCACCGCCTATAATTTCGTACTTCAGCGAACCTGGGACAAATGGCGCATGGGCGTAATCCAGCGGGCCCTGGCGGGTCACATCATCGTGGCGGGATATGGCAGCACCGGATCGGAAACGGTCGACGAATTGATTGCGCGCGGCGCCGATGCCGGCCGGATCGTGGTGATCGATCCCAATGAGGATGCTCTGAGCCGTGCCAAGGCATGCGGCTGCATCGTCCTCCAGGCCGATGCGACGCGCGACCAGACGCTGAACGACGTGCGCATCGGCAATGCCGAGTTGATGATCGTCTGCGCCGGACGCGACGACACCTCGATCCTGATTACGCTTACCGCGCGCCATTTGGCGCCCGAAATGCCGATCAGCGTCATCGTGCGCAACGAAGACAATGAATTCCCCGCGCGCGCGGCGGGCGCGACGACGGTCGTCAATCCGGTGAGCGTCGCCGGCCTGCTGCTCGCCAGTTCGTGCAACGGGCCGCATCTCGCCGACTATCTGACCGACCTCGCCTCGATCCACGGCGAAGTCGAGCTGGCCGAGCGGCTGGTGCTTCCCGAGGAGATCGGCAAGCCGCTGGCGGCGATCCAGTCGGGCCTGGGGGTGCGCATCTATCGCGGCGGCGCGCATTACGGCCACAAGGCGCCCGAGGCGGCCAGGCTGCAAGCCGGCGACCAGATCGTCGAGATCGTCACGGCTTAAGATCCTGCCGGCGCGCGGAGTTGGCCGCGCGCAGCGATGGTGGAGAGGGCCATCCGCGAGCGCCCCCCCTGCCTCCCGCCCCCTCCACCGCCTGCGGGCGGTCCCCCTCCCCGTGGCGGGGAGGATCGGGTAGGAGCAGTGCATGCCCTATATCACGCCCGTCGCCCTGCTGATCGCCTCGAACGTCTTCATGACCTTCGCCTGGTATGGCCATCTCAAATACAAGGCGGCCCCACTGGCGATCGTGATCGTCGCGAGCTGGGGCATCGCGTTCCTCGAATATTGCCTGGCAGTCCCGGCCAATCGTTGGGGGAGCAGCGTCTATTCGGCCGCCCAGCTCAAGGGGATGCAGGAAGTGATCACGCTGAGCGTGTTCGCGGTCTTCTCGGTGCTCTATCTCGGGCAGAAGATCACGCCGAACCATCTGATCGGCTTCGCGCTGATCGCGGCAGGGGCGTTCTTCCTGTTCCGGGCGCCGGTCTCGGCTTGAGCTAGCAATTTCGCCAGAAATCCCTATGTGCCGCGGCAATCATGGCAACCAAACTTCCTGAAGCCCCCAAGGTGGGGATGGTTTCGCTCGGCTGTCCGAAGAACCTCGTCGACAGCGAGCGGATCCTCACCAAGCTGCGCAGCGACGGCTATGCGATGTCGCCCGACTATTCGGGTGCCGACGTCGTGCTGGTCAACACCTGCGGCTTTCTCGACAGCGCCAAGGAAGAATCGCTCGAAGCGATCGGCGAGGCGATCGCCGAGAATGGCCGGGTGATCGTCACCGGCTGCATGGGCAAGGAAGCCGAGGTCATTCGCGCGCGCTTCCCCAATGTGCTCGCCGTCACCGGCGCACACCAATATGAGGAAGTCGTCGGCGCGGTGCACGAAGCGGCGCCGATGCCGCCCTCGCCGTTCGTCAACCTGGTGCCCGATGCCGGGCTCAAGCTGACGCCGCGGCACTACAGCTATCTGAAGATCTCCGAGGGCTGCAACCATCGCTGCGCCTTCTGCATCATCCCGGCGCTGCGCGGCGATCTCGTCTCGCGCCGCCCCGATGCGATCCTGCGCGAAGCCGAAAAGCTGGTGGAAGCCGGCACCAAGGAACTCCTGGTGATCAGCCAGGACACTTCGGCCTATGGGATCGACATCCGCAAGGAACCGCGGATGTGGAAGGGCGAGCAAGTCGTCCCCCACATGACCGACCTCGCGCGCGAACTCGGCAAGATCGCGCCCTGGGTGCGGCTCCACTATGTCTATCCCTACCCCCATGTCGATCAGGTCATCCCGCTGATGGCGGAGGGGCTGATCCTCCCCTATCTCGACATCCCGTTCCAGCATGCGAGTCCGTCGGTGCTGCGCACGATGAAGCGCCCGGCGAACGACGCCAAGGTGCTCGAGCGGCTGCGCAACTGGCGGGCTATCGCACCCGACATCACGATCCGATCGACCTTCGTCGTAGGCTTCCCCGGTGAGACCGAGGAGGATTTCCAGTATCTGCTCGACTGGCTCGACGAGGCACAGCTCGACCGAGTCGGCGCGTTCCGCTTCGAGCCGGTCGAGGGTGCGGCCGCCAACGACCTGCCCGGTGCAGTGCCCGAGGAGATCAAGGAAGAGCGCTACGCCCGGATCATGGAAAAGACCGCCGCGATCAGCGCGGCCAAGCTCCAGGCCAAGATCGGCCGCACGCTGGAAGTGATCATCGACGAAGTCGGCGACGAAGGCGCGACGGGCCGTAGCCAGGCCGACGCGCCCGAGATCGACGGCGAAGTCTTTCTTCGCGACGCGGCGCATCTCCAGCAGGGGGATATCGTCATGGTCGAGATCGAGGATGCCGACGAGCATGACCTTTACGGCGTGCCATTAATGAGCAACTGACGCCGCGCGCCCCGGCAATCGCCGTTGCGCTGCAGTGCAGCAGCGGACAAGCAGGGCTTCTGAAGTCCAGGAGCCAAGATGCCAGAATCGGCCACGATCGAGTATCCCGCATCGCCGGTGGTCGAGCGCCTGCATTATCTCGACGTGGCGCGCGCGGTGCTGCTGTTGCTCGGCATTCCCTATCACGCGGCGCAGCCCTATTCGTCGCGCGCCTGGTTCATCCATTCGGAGACCTACAGCCGACTTGCCGAGCTCGCCGGTGGGTTCAGCCATGCCTTCCGGATGCACGCCTTCTTCCTCGTCGCGGGCTATTTCGCGACGCTGATCGTGCGCAAGCGCGGGCTCCGCGCGTGGCTGAGCGATCGCGCGCGGCGGCTGGTCATCCCCTTCCTCGCGATGCTGGTGATCGTGCTGCCGCTACAGGCGATGATCCTGGGCATGTTCGAGAATGGCGGCGCGCTGGGCGGGCTGGTCCGCATGCGCGACGATCTCCGGCTATGGGTGGCGCATAGCTGGTTCCTGCGCGACCTGTTCCTGTACTGCGCGATCCTGGCGCTTGCCTGGCCCTTGGTCTCGCGGCTGCGCTGGCGGATCGGCGGCTGGCAGTTGCTGACCGCGATCGTCGCGGCGCTGCTGGTATGGAAGCTGGCGGTGAACCTGCTGGTGACCGCGCTGGTGACGCGGATCAATCCGATCGCGGCCTACGACCTGGGTACCTTCCTGCGCTTCCTGCCGTTGTTCGGAATTGGCGCGCTGATCGCCGCGGTTCCCGGGCTGCTCGCTTCGGTGACACGCTACTCGGGCTGGGGCGTGGCGCTGGCGGTGGCATGGCTGGGCTTGTCGGCGCTGCTGATCCACCGGGACGATTTCGGGCTGGGCGCGGCGATGTTGCTCGGCCCGATCAACGGGCTGGTCGGCAGCTGGGCGCTGATCGCGGTCGCCCGCCGGTTCCTCGATCGACCGAGCCCGCTGGTCGACTATTTCGTCGCGAGCGCGCTGATTATCTATATCGTCCACCTCGCCTTCATCTTCCTGTTCACCGGTCTGCTGCGCGGCACCGGCGTGCCGCCGACGCTTGCCTGGCTGCTCGTCTCGGCATTGACGTTGGCGGGGTGCGTGCTGGTCTATGAGGCGATCCGGCGCGTGCCCGCGCTCTATTTCCTGTTCAACGGGCAGGCGGACCGAAAGCCTATGCCCAGCGGGAAAGCCCCTAGCGCCAAACGGAAGGATGACGGCGACGAGGCGCTGGCCTAAGCTTCGGCTTCCCCTGCCTGGAGGCCCGATGTTCCGCCCTACCCTCGCCGCGCTTCTTCTCGTCGCCACCCCTGCTGCCGCGCAGCAGCTCACCTCGGCCGAGGCCGCCAAGATCGATGCCATCGTCGCGGATGCGCTCAAGGGATCGGGCGTGCCCTCGGCGTCGGTCGCGATCGTGCGCGACGGCAAGATCGTGTTTGCCAAGGCCTATGGCGACCAGGGCCCCGGCATCGCCAAGGGCCCGCGCGCCGACGCCAAATACCAGATCGCGTCGATTTCGAAGCAGTTCACCGCCGCGGCGATCCTGCTGCTGGAGAATGAGGGCAAGCTGAGCCTCGACGACAAGGTGAGCAAATGGGTGCCCGACGTTACCGATGCGGACAAGATCACCATCCGCCAGCTGCTCAGCCACACCGCCGGGCTCCAGGATTATTGGCCGCAGGACTATGATTTCGCGGCGATGGAGAAGCCCGTCACGCCGCAGGGCATCCTGGACCGGTGGGCGAAGAAGCCGCTCGATTTCGCGCCGGGCACCGCGTGGCAATATTCGAACACGGGCTATGTCGTCGCCGGGATGATCATCGAAAAGGCGTCGGGCACGACGCTGCTCGACTATCTCCAGGCCAAGATCTTCAAGCCGCTGGGCATGGCGGCGATGGATCAGGACTATGCCGTCGGCAAGGGCTATCCGCAGGGCACCCATCGCTATGCGCTGGGCCCGGTGCGGCCCGCCAAGCCGGCGGCGCATGGCTGGCTCTGGGCGGCCGGCGAACTCGCGATGTCGGCGAGCGACCTCGCCAAATGGGACATTGCGCAGATCGAGCGGAAAATCCTAAGCCCTGACGACTGGGCGGTGCAGGAGACCGAGGTCAAACTCGCCGACGGCGGCGCGACGCATTACGGGCTTGGCGTGTCGCTGGGCAATCGCGACGGGGCAAAGACCGTCGAGCATGGCGGCGAGGCGGTGGGCTTTCTTTCGGACAATTTCGTGATGCCCAACAAGCGCTTCGCCGTGGTCGCGCTGGTCAATGCCGATTTCGGCGGCGCGCAGGGAGCGATTGCCGACAATGTCACCAACCTGTTCTTTCCGGTCACGCCGGGACAGCCGGTGGCCAATCTCGACCAGCAGCGCGACGCGTTGGCCAGGCGCGTGTTCGACCAGCTGCGCAGTGGCACGCTCGATCGCAATCTGCTGACCGAGGATGCTAATTACTATTTCACCACCCAGGCGACCGCCGACTACAAGGACAGCCTTGCCCCGCTGGGAGAACCGGTGCGTTTCACCGCGCTCGGTAAGCCGCGGCCGCGCGGCGGCTTCGTCAACCGGAACTACGAGATCCAGTATAAGGACCAACGGCTGGTCGCGATCACCTATGCCGAGGCGGGCGCCGACGGGAAGTTCGAGCAGTTCCTGATCCAGCCGCGGGGCTGAGCCGTGCGCGCGCTGCTCCTCACCGCCGCTGCGTTCGCGCTGTCGGGCAGCAGCGAGGACCGCGCGACGGTTACCAGGGTCGATCCGCTCACCGTCCAGGATGATGATTTCGCGCGGCACCGCGATCCCGCCGAGTGGCGCGGGCTGACGGTGCGCCGCGCCGAATTCACCGAGGAGCGCGGGCATTGGCGCTTCTGGCGGATCGACAACAAGGCGCACCCCAAGGGGCCTTTATGGTTCGTGCCGCACGATAACGAGAATGCCGGGTTCGAGGCGGCTTTGGTGTCGCTGCGCACCTATGGCGGCACGCTGATCGCAGTGGACTCAGGCGCTGCACCGGGCGAAGATGGCGTGCGGCTCAACCACGCGGTCGACTATGGCAAGCCGGTTGATCCCAACCGCAATTTCGACTCCGCCCTGCCCGGCTATGCGGCGCACATGCTCGCTTCGGGCAACGCGCCGATCATTGCCCTGCACACCAATGCGCCGGGCTTCGACCCCACCGACTCGCATTGCAACCAGGGCGATCCCAAGGGCGACGGGATCATCTCGATCCGCTTCTGCGACGATGTGCTGACCCCCAGTCCGTCGCAGGCCCACGCCTGGCCGTTCGACGATGACGACAGCGTCGCCTTCGCCACCTATCGCGCCGGCAAGAGCCCGAGCGACGCCTTCTGCCGCGACGCGATGGTGGGGGCGGATTTCAACGTCGTCCAGGAACGGGTGCTGATCAGCGACGGGTCGCTGTCCAACTATGCCATCCTCCACGGACTGCGGTACCTGAACTTCGAGACGCAGGACCGCGGGCTGGAGCCGGCCGCGCTGGCAGGCGCGCGCGACCGGCTGGTGTGGATGATCGATCATGCGCTGGCGCTGTGCGCGCCCGGGGTGAAGCCGATCGGCTGATCACCCGGCGATCGCATCGAGCTTCGCAACGACGTCTTGCGGCAGAGCCAGATCGCGCGCGGCGAGGTTCTCGCGCAGATGCCCCAGCGACGAAGTGCCCGGGATCAGCAGGATGTTGGGCGAACGCTGGAGCAGCCAGGCGAGGGCGACCTGCATCGGTGTCGCGCCCAGAGCCTTTGCGACTTCGTCGAGCGTGCCCGACTGGATCGGCGAGAAGCCGCCGAGCGGGAAGAACGGGACGTAGGCGATACCCGCCTCGGCAAGGCTGTCGACCAGCGCATCGTCGCCGCGGTGCGCGAGATTATACTGGTTCTGCACGCAGACCACCGGGGCTATGCCTCGCGCTTCCGCGATTTGGGTCGCGGTCGCGTTGCTGAGACCGAGATGGCGGATCAGGCCCTGGTCGCGCAGTCGGGCCAGCCGCTCGAACTGCGGCGCGATCGTACCTTCGCTGGGAGCGTGGACATCGCCCATCACGCGCAGGTTGACGACTTCGATCGCGTCCAGTCCCAGATTGCGGAGATTGTCGTGTACCGCGGATTCGAGCTCGTCGGGGCTGGAAGCGGGAAGCCAGGCGCCCTCGGCGTCGCGGCGCGCGCCGACCTTGGTGACGAGGACGAGATCGTCGGCATAGGGGTGCAACGCCTCGCGGATGATCTGATTGGTAATGTGCGGGCCGTAGAAGTCGCTGGTGTCGATGTGGTTGACTCCGCTTTCCACCGCTTCGCGCAGGACGGCGATCGCCTGGTTGCGATCCTTGGGCGGGCCAAACACGCCGGGGCCGGCGAGCTGCATCGCGCCATAACCGACGCGGTTCACGGTGCGGTTGCCGAGAGTGTAGGTCGTGGACATCGTGCTTCTCCTTGTTCGAGGCACAGAGCTAAGGCTTGCAGCGTCGCGCGATAATCCGGCACAGTCGGCACAGGCTGTGCGGAATTTCGAACAATGAATGTTGATCTTGGCGATTTGAATGCGTTTCTCGCGGTAGCGCGGGCGGGCGGATTTCGCGATGCGGCGCGCGCGGGCGGGGCAAGCGCCTCGGGGCTGAGCGAGGCGGTGCGGCGGCTGGAGGCGCGGCTCGGTGTACGACTACTCAACCGCACGACGCGCAGCGTCGCCCCGACCGAGGCAGGCGCGCGGCTGATCGAGCGGCTCGGCCCGGCGCTGGGCGAAGTCGAGGCGGCACTCGACGTGGTCAACATCTTCCGCGACAAGCCGGCGGGGACGCTCAAGCTCAATGTGCCGGTCGGTGCCGCCCGGCTGGTCTTGCCGTCGATCATCCCCGGATTTCTCGCCGCCTACCCCGAGATCCAGCTCGAGATCGTCGCCGAGGATACGTTGGTCGATGTGCTCGCCTCGGGCTGCGACGCCGGCATCCGCTATGAGGAGCGGCTGGAGCAGGATATGATCGCAGTGCCGATCGGGCCGCGCGTTCAGCGCTTCGCCACCGGCGCATCCGCGGCCTATCTCGCGCAGCGGGGGATGCCCGAGCATCCGCGCGACCTGCTCGCCCATGCCTGCCTACGCGGACGCTTCGGCAATGGCCGCGTCTTCGCCTGGGAGTTCGTCCGCGATGGCGAGAGCGTCATCGTCGAGCCCAATGGGCCGCTGATCGTCGGGATCGGCAGCGCAGTCGACCTGCTGGTCGATGCGGCAGTGGCGGGCACCGGCATCGTCAGCCTGTTCGAGGACTGGCTGCGCCCGCACTTCGCCAGCGGCGCACTGGTGCCGGTGCTGGAGGAATGGTGGGAGAGCTTCTCCGGGCCGTTCCTATACTATCCCGGCCGCCGGCTGGTCCCCGCCCCGCTGCGCGCCTTTATCGACTATGTGAAGGCGCATCCGGCGTGACGCGCGCGGACTATCGCGCTGCAATCGCGCAGAGCGGTGTCCTCGCCCGCCTCGCCGCCTTCGATCCGCATGTCGCGGGCACGCCGCCGCTCGCGCTCGATCTGCCGGAGAGCGACATCGACATCCTCTGCTACGCCCCCGATCTCGAAGCGTTCGCCGTCGAAGTTCAGACGGCGTTCGAAGCCGAGGCCGGTTTTGCGCTACGGCGCTGGCGCGAGGGAAGCGCCGTAATTGCAACCTTCAAGGCGCTCGGTTGGGACTTCGAGATCTTCGCCCAGCAGATCCCGGTGGCCCAACAGCAAGGCTGGCGGCATTTCGTCGTCGAGCGCAGGCTGCTCGCGGTCGGCGGCGCGCCTTTCCACGCGGCAGTGATGCAGCTGCGGCGGGACGGTCTCAAAACCGAACCCGCCTTTGCCGCGGCACAGAGACTGCCAGGCAATCCATATGCCGCGGTGCTCGCGCTCGCAGGCGCGGAGCCGGCGGCGCTCATAGCCGCCGGCTTTGCGATTCACGGGAGCGCATAGGCCACCACCCGGTCGCTAACCGGCGTCTGCATGAAGTGATGGCCGCCGGCATAGAGCACGACAAATTGTTTGCCGCCGATCTCATAGGTCATCGGCGTCGCCTGGCCACCACCGGGCAGCACGTCCTTCCACACCGTCTTGCCGGTGCGCAGGTCAATCGCGCGGATCAGGTTGTCGGTCGCCGCCGCGATGAACACCAGCCCGCCCGCGGTTACCACCGCGCCGCCATTATTGGGCGTGCCAATGGTGATCGGCAGCATCGAGGGGATGCCGAACGGTCCGTTGGTGCGTGCCTCGCCAAAGGCGCGGTCCCAGATCGTCTTGCCGGTCGCCATGTCGATCGCGCGGATTCCGCCATAGGGCGGCTGCTTGCACAGCATGCCCGTGAACGGCAGTCGCCAGCCGGCATTGACGTCGATCGCATAGGGCGTGTGTGCCTGGGGATCGCCCGCGCCCTCGGCGCCTCCGATCTTGCCGCGGGCCTGGTCGCGCGGCGCCCAGCCCTTCTTGTCGGCCTCTGCACGCGGCACCAGCCGGACATAGTTGGGCATGTCGTTATAGTTGGCGACGATCACGCCGCGCGTCGGATCGACCGCGATGCCGCCCCAATCGGTGCCGCCATTATAGCCGGGATATTCGATCGAACGGCGATCGCTTTCGGGCGGGGTGAAGAAGCCCTTGTAGCTCGCCCGGCGGAACTGGATGCGGCAGACCATCTGGTCGATCGGCGACATGCCCCACATGTCCCGCTCGGTCAGCTCGGGCTTACGCAGCGTGTGCCACAGCGACACCGGCTGGGTGGCCGCGCGCTGCTGGGGCTCGACGCCACCGGTAGGCGCCTTGATCTCGCCCACCGGCGTCAGCGGACGGCCGGTGGCCCGATCGAGGACATAGATGTCCCCCTGCTTCGAGGGCAGGATCAGCGCAGGCGTCCCCTTGTAATCGACCAGGGTCGCCTGCGCGCCGAAATCATAGTCCCACACGTCGTTTCGCACAGCCTGGAAGCGCCATTTGGGCTTGCCGGTGGTGACGTCGAGCGCGACCAGCGAAGTCGCGTACTGGTTTTCTTCCGGGCGGCGCAGCGACGAATAATAATCGGCGGCGGCGTTGCCCATCGGCAGGTAGACAAGACCGAGCTGCTCGTCGCCCGAGCTCATCGTCCACATGTTTGGCGTGCCCCGGGCCCATTCCTGGCCTGCGGGCGGCGCACCGTTCCAGCTCGGATGCATCATGTCCCAAGCCCAGCGCAACTGACCGGTACGCGCATCGATGCCTTCGATCACGCCCGAAGGCGCCCAGCGATCCTGTCCGTCGAGCACCTGATGCCCGACGACGAGGACACCGCGCACCAGAGTCGGCGGCGAATTGATCGAGACGAAACCGTCGGGAACATTGCCCATGCCGGTCTTGATGTCGGTCTGGCCGTTCTTGCCGAAATCAGCGCAGAGACGGCCCGAGCGGGCATCGACGGCGATCAACCGCGCATCGAGCGTGCCTTCGATGATCCGGGTGGCGCAGGGTTGGTCGGCCGCCATGCCGGGTACGGCATAATCGACGACACCCCGGCAGGCTGCCGTATAGGGGATCGCGCTGTCCGGCACCTTGGGATCGTAGCGCCACTTTTCCTTGCCCGTCGCCGGATCGAGCGCGAGCATGATGTTCTTGGGCGTGCACAGATACAGCGTATCGCCGATCTTGATCGGCGTGTTCTCGGCGCCATAGGTGTTGCGGATCTGCGCCGAGGACGGGAGGTCGCCCGTGCCGATGTCCCACACGCGCTTGAGCTTGCCGACATTGTCGGGATTGATCTGGGCGAGCGCCGAATAGCGCCGCGCGCTGCCGCTGCCGCCATAGACCGGCCAATCGGCGCCGACCTGCTGGCCCGACGTGTCGGCCATGCCAGGCGCATTGGCGGCAGGGAGCGCGGCGAGGATCGGATTGGGCGCGCCGGCTGCGGCGGCCCAGAAATTGACTACGGTCAGCACGAGGGTGAGCGCCACGCCGATTCCGGCGCCGCGCCAGCGGTCGCGCGAGCGAACCAGCGTGGGCAGCACCAGGATGACCGCGAGGAGCAGCACCACCGGCGCGATTACGCGCGGCACCTGCGCCCAGGCGTTGGCGCCAACCTCCCACCAGGCCCACAATATGCTGGCCACGACGATGCCGAGATAGATCCAGCCGCCTAGCGGATTGCCGCGGATGAGCAGCAGGCCCGACCAGATCATCAGCGCGCCGACGACGAGATAATAAAGCGACCCGCCAAGCACCGCGAGCCAGGCGCCACCGATCGCGAGGACCAACCCGATCAGCGCAATCACGCCGCCGACGATCATCGCGGCGATGCTGCGCTTTCGCACGGCGACGCGCTCCCTCTCCGGAACCGGTTCGATATAGGGCACCGGCCCGTCGCTGTAGGTGCGGTCGTCTGTCATCTTGGTCTCCCGGCGCGAACGCGCTCGCCCGGCCGCTTGGAACCGGCCGGGCAACATTTCGTAACGCTTCGCCAACCAGCGGTCCGAACGCACGGTTCCAACATGAACGAAATTTCATGTTGCTCTCGGGGGTTTCCCTCGAGGCTTCCCGCCCCTAGATCACCCTCCATGCTCGATCTCACCACGCTCGTTCAGCCCGACCGCGGCCAAGCCGCACGGACCATCCACCTCATCGACGCGAAGGGCTATGACGCCTGGCTCGCAGCACAGCCGCCGCGCCACCGCACTGCTGCCGCCGCGCAGAAGCTCGCGCCGGTGGGCTATTCGAGCGCGATCCTGCCTGGCGACAATCCCGAGGAATGGTCGGTGGTCACCATCGTCGCCAATGTCGACAAGCTGACGCCCTGGTGCCTTGCCAAGCTTGCCGAAACGCTGCCCGAAGGCGCCTACCGCGTCGAGGGCGTCGAGCCCGGCAAGGCGCTCTATGGCTGGCTCGTCGCCCAGTACAAGTTCGCTCGCTACAAGAAGAAGGATGACAAGGCGCAAGGTCCGCGCACCCTGCTCACCGGCGATCCGGTGAAGATGGAAGAGGCCATCCGCCTCGCCGGCGTGACCGTCAAGCTGCGCGACCGGATCAATACCGGCGCCAACGACATGGGTCCTGCCGATCTCGAAGCTGCGGCCTCGGAGCTCGCCAAGGCACATGGCGGCAGCTTCAGCGTGGTCAAGGGATCCGAGCTCGCCAAGGGCTATGGCCTGATCTGGGCAGTCGGCAAGGCAGCCGGCGAGGGCCGCGAGCCGCGGCTGATCGAAATCGAATGGGGTAATCCCGAGCATCCGCGCGTCGCGATCATCGGCAAGGGCGTGTGCTTCGATTCGGGCGGTCTCGACATCAAGTCGGCAGCGGGCATGCGGCTGATGAAGAAGGACATGGGCGGCGCCGCGACCGCGCTTGCGCTGGCCGAACTGGTGATGCTCAACCGGCTGCCGATCCGGCTGCATCTGCTCGTCCCCGCAGTCGAGAATTCGATCTCGGGCGAGGCGACGCGCCCGGGTGATGTGATGCTCTCGCGCAAGGGAATCACCGTCGAGAACAGCAACACCGATGCCGAGGGCCGGCTGGTCCTCGCCGACGCGCTGACCAAGGCAGCGGAAAGCAATCCCGAGCTGGTGCTAAACTATGCGACGCTCACCGGCGCGGCGCGCGTCGCGCTGGGTGCGGATTTGCAGGGCCTGTTCTCGAACGACGACACACTCGCGGCGGATTTCATGACCGCCGCGGAAAGCGAAGCCGATCCGATGTGGCGGATGCCGCTCTACGATCCGTACAAGGACATGCTCAAGTCCGACGTCGCCGACATGCTGAACGCCGCCGAAGCGCCGTTTGGTGGGGCGATCACCGCAGCGCTGTTCCTCAAGGAGTTCGTCCCCGAAAAGGCGCAATGGGCGCATTTCGACATCTTCTGCTGGAACGGCAGCCACAAGCCGGGCCGACCCAAGGGCGCGGAGGCGGTGGCGGTGCGCGCCACATGGAAGCTATTGAAGGATCGCTACGCGGGCTGACGATCGGGGGCCCGCCCTAGGCGGGCTTACGCTCGCGCGGAGCCCAGCTCTGCTCGATGAATTCGCGCGCGGCGGGGTGGCCGAAATAAAAGCCCTGCCCGTATCGGCAGCCCAGGCGGGCGAGTGCGCGGGCGGTCGAATCAAACTCGATCCCTTCGGCGACCACCGGCATGTCGAGCGTCGCGGCGAGCCCGATCATCGCGCGGACCAGCCGCAGCGCTTCGGGATCGCGCTCCATCGCCGTGACGAAGGAGCGATCGATCTTGAGCTTGTCGAACGGCAGCATGCGAAGGTGCTGGAGCGACGAATAGCCAGTGCCGAAATCATCGAGCGATAGTTGGATGCCCTGATTCTTCAGCGAGGCGATCGCCTGCTTGGCGCTTTCGGCATCGACGATCAGGGCGTTCTCGGTGATCTCGACGGTAAGCCGCTGCGGAGGGAAGCCGGTCTGGGTAAGGACCTGGAGCAGCTTCTGGCTGAACCACGGATCCTTGAGCTGGGTCGGCGAGACGTTGATCGCGATCGGCACGCCCCAGTCGCGCGTCTCAAGGCACGCCCGGCGAGTCAATCGCAACATCAGCTCGTTGATCAGCCCGCATTCCTCGGCGATCGGGATGAACAGATCGGGCCCGGTCTCATGGCCATCGGGGCCGGGCCAGCGCGCTAGCAACTCGAACCCGGCCAGCACGCCGGTACCGAGATCGACGATCGGCTGATAGGCGGGGACGAAGGCGTCGCTTTCGATCGCCGTGCGCATGTCACGCTCGATCACCGCGCGCCGGCGGATCTCGGCGTCGAGCACCGGCTCGAACGCGCAATGCTGGCTGCGCCCGGCCTGCTTGGCCTTGTAGAGCGCGATATCGGCGCGGCGCATCAGCGTCTCGAGGTCCGTGGCGTCCTGCGGATAGAGCGAGATGCCGACGCTGGCGCCGATGTGATGGACCTGCTTGTCTTGCGTGAACGGCTGGCTGGCGGCGTAGACGATGGTACGCGCGACACGGCGGGCATTCTCGCCATCGCCGTCGATCACGATCGCGAACTCGTCACCGCCCAGCCGATAGGCCTGGCCCTCGCCCTGTACGATCTCGGTGAGCCGCGTGGCGACATCGCGGAGCAACTGGTCGCCGGCAGGATGGCCATAGACATCGTTGATCGACTTGAAGCGATCGAGATCGACGATGAGCAGCCCAAAACGCGGGCCCTTGGCGTCGGGAGCGGCCTGGAGCTCGAGCGTTTCGGCGAGAGCGCGGCGATTGGGCAGGCCGGTCAGCGGGTCATGATAGGCGAGCTGGTGCGCGCGACGCTCGGCGCCTTGCGCGCGACGCTGCTCAGCCGCCATCTCGGAGCGTGAGGTGACCACTTCGAGGAAGCCGGAATAGTTGGCGCGCAACATGCGCAGGATGACGATCGCGACGATGACGATGTTGACGCCCAGCCCACGCAGGAACCAGTCGTCGGCGAAGAACAGGCAGATTGTTACCGGCGCCGCGCCGCACACCAGCACCAGATGCCCCGCGCGGGGCAGCGACTGGAGGCAATAGCAGCAGCTGATCGCACCGATGAAGATATAAAGCGCGATGCAGGCGCGGCGGACGAGATCTGCCTCGATATAGAGGCCGAGCCCCCAGCCGCCGAACAACAGGCTTAAACCCGCCGCAACGATCATCGTGGCGAAAAGCTGCCGCTTGATCGAATCGGGCGGTGGAACCTCGCCACGCTGACGGACCCAGACCCAGGCGCGCGCTGCCGAGAGTATGCCGAGCAATACCGGCACGCCGACGCTCCACAGCGGCGCTACGGTGCCGTAAGAGGCAAAGCTCACGAACAGCGCATCGGCGAACATCAGCACATACATCAGCGGTATCTGTTCGCGCAGCGCGCGGAACTGCTCGACCAGGATCTCACGGTCCTGTTCGATCTGGGAAGAAACGGCCGGGAGCGCTCGCCGCAGCATATTCACTTATAGGAAGGCGCACGGCCCAGCCCGACGATTTGGCGGAGATTTGCTAAGGTTCGCGCGAGCCTTTGAGACCAGTGTCAGCTGGCCTATGGGGTCAACCCAAGGATCGTCGAGCCTTCCTTAAACCGTTGGCACGAACGCGTTATCTTCAGCAAGGCAAGCAAACCGACCAGCACCCCGCCGCTCTTGGGTCACGACATGCCAGCCAATTCCGCAATGCCTGCATCTCCAGGCCCTTCCCCGCGGCGCAACGGGTCTGCTATCGCGTGGCGATGCAGGCCAGGCATCCCAAGCTCACCCTCACCGCCTGCATCCTGGCGTCGAGCCTCGCGTTCATCGACGGATCGGTGACCAATGTCGCGCTGCCGGCGATTGGGCAGGACCTCCACGCGACGCCGGCCGAGCTGCAATGGACGATCAACGCCTATCTGCTCCCACTCTCGGCGCTGTTGCTCATGGGCGGCGCGGCCGGCGACCATTATGGCCGGCGCAAGCTGCTGATCGGCGGCATCGGCTTGTTCGTCGTTGCCTCGCTGGCTTGCGCGGTCGCCTCGGACCTCAACCTTCTCCTGGCCGCGCGCGCGGTGCAGGGAATCGGCGCGGCGATCCTGCTGCCCAACAGCCTCGCGACCTTGAGCAACGCGTTCACCGGCGAGGAACGCGGCCGCGCGATCGGCACCTGGGCCGCGGCGAGCGCAATTGCGGGCGCGGTGGGCCCACCGCTGGGCGGCTGGCTGGTCGATGCGATCGGCTGGCGCGCCATCTTCTTCGTCAATCTGCCGCTGGGGCTCGCTGCGATCTTCGTCGCCTGGCGCTACGTCCGCGAGAGCGCCGACGGCGCGTTGCCGCTCGACTGGCCCGGCGCGATCGCCGCGACGCTGGCGCTCGGCGCACTCACCTGGGGGCTGACTTTGTGGTCGAGCCACCGTGCATTCGACGCCGCCTCGGCAACCGGCCTCGGCGCGGGCCTCGCGTTGATCGCGCTGTTCCTCGCAATCGAGCATCATCGCGGCGACCGGGCGATGATGCCCTTCGCGATGTTCGGCTCGCGCGCCTTTGCCGGGCTCACGCTACTGACCTTCGCGCTCTATGGCGCGCTCGGCGGACTGCTCCTGCTGCTACCCTATGTGCTGATCGAGGGCGGCGGCTATTCGGCGCTCCAGGCCGGGCTGGCGCTGCTGCCGATGCCGCTGGGCATGGGGCTTGCCTCGCGGGTGATGGGACCACTCACCGTCCGTGTCGGCCCCCGGCTGCCGCTGTCGATCGGCCCGCTGATCGTCGCCGCGGGCTTCGCCGCGCTGGTGCTGGTGGCCGAAGGCGCGCCCTATTGGAGCACGGTGTTCCCCGGCATCCTGCTGATCGCGCTGGGCATGTCCTGCGTCGCGGCGCCGCTGACCACCGCCGTGCTCGCCTCGGTCGACGATACGCATAGCGGCACGGCGTCGGGCTTCAACAGCGCCATCGCCCGCACCGGCGGACTGATCGCCACTGCCATCGCCGGCGCGGTTATCGCCGCTGCCGGTGCCGGGCTGATCGCCGCCTTTCACGCCGCCGTGCTGGTCGGCTGCGGCTTTGCCGTCGCCTCGGGCCTCATCGCTTGGGCGACGCTGGGCGGCCTCAGCGCGAAACCCGCGCAGCCGCCTCGATAATCGGGACGAACTTCTCGGCAGTAAGGCTCGCACCACCGACCAGCGCTCCATCGACATTGTCGGTCGCCAGGATCGCCTCGGCATTCGTGCCGGTCACCGATCCACCATAGAGGATGCGGATGCCGTCGGCGGCATCGCCCACCATCGTGCGCAGCTTGGCGCGGCCGATCGCGTGCATCGCCGCGATATCCTCGAGCGACGGGGTCTTGCCGGTGCCGATCGCCCAGCGCGGCTCATAGGCAAGCGTCAGCCACTCGGGCCCGGCGAGATCGGGCAGCGACTTCTCGATCTGCGACTGGACGATGCGCTCGGCACGCCCGGCGTTGTGCTCGGCCTCGGTCTCGCCGCAGCACAGGATCACTTTCAGCCCGTGGCGACGCGCTGCCGCGGCCTTTGCCCAGGCATCGTGGCTCGTCTCGTGCTGATCGGCGCGGCGCTCCGAATGGCCGACGATCGTCAGCGTCGCGCCCAGTTCGGCGAGCATCGCACCCGAGATGCAGCCGGTATGCGGTCCCTTGTCAGCCTCGTGCAGATCCTGCGCCCCGATCGGCAACCCCGCCGCCACGGCCACCGCCGGCGCGATCAGCGTGAAGGGCACGCACAGCGCGACATCGACTTGCGGATTCGCAGCAGCCGCCGCCGCGATCTTTTCGATCTCACCGAGGTCGGTCTTGAGGCCGAACATCTTCCAATTGCCGGCGACCAGCTTGCGGCGCATGCGCATCTCCCTCTTGCTTCGCATCTGCGATAACGCCGCCCGCGCGCCGCACAAGCTTGATGGCGGCCCGACACCGCCCTAAAGCACGCCAAATTCCTCTTTCGAACGGCCCTTCATGCTCAGTTTCTTCCGCCGCTTCACCAAGTCGCGCTACGGCCTCATCGCGGTGTTCGTGTTCCTTGCCGTGATCGCGCTGGCGTTCGCCGCGGGCGACATCACCGGGATCCGCTCGAGCGGCAGCGGCGGCGCCGGGGAAGTGATCGCCAAGGTGGGCGATCGCAAGATCACCAGCGCTGAGATCCGCGACCGGATCGACCGTTTCATCCGCAACGCGCAGCGCGACGGGCAGAACGTCACGATCGAGCAGTTCCTTGCGCAGGGCGGGCTGGAACTCGCGGTCGACGAGATGATCAACAGCGCGGCGCTGGTCGAATTCGCCAAGGATTCGGGCATGCAGGTCAGCAAGAAGCTCGTCGATGGCGAGATCGCCAGCAATCCTTCGTTCCTCGGACTCGACGGCAAGTTCAGCCAGAAAACGTTCGAGGACCTGCTCAGCCAGAACCGCATTTCCCCAATTGCCTTCCGCGAGAGCCTGACCGACGATCGCTATTCGAACTGGCTGGTCAATCGCGCGGCGCTGAACGGCACGATGCCCAACGGTGTGCTGCTTCCCTATGCCTCCCTGCTGCTCGAGCGCCGCACCGGCATCGTCGGCCTCGTTCCGACAATCGGCATGGACCCGGGCCCCGATCCCGACGACAAGACGCTGACGGCCTTCTACACTGCGCAGCGTGCGCGCTACCTCGTGCCCGAGCGCCGGATTGTCCGCTATGCACTGGTCAAGCCCGACGGCATCCGCGCGCAGCAGACCGTGACCGACGCCGAGATCGCCCAGGCCTATAAGAAGGCCGGCGCGCGCTATGCCGCTGCCGAGAAGCGCAGCGTCCAGCAGCTTGTCGTGCTCGACCAGGCGACTGCCACGCGCATCGCCGGCGAAGTGAAGGGCGGCAAGTCGATCGCCGACGCCGCCAAGGCTGCCGGTCTTGAGCCGAGCAGCTTCAACAGCCTCGAAAAGCCCGATCTCGCACGCCAGACCGCGCCTGCGATCGCCGATGCCGCCTTCGCCGCGGCCGAAGGCGCCGTTCTCGGGCCGGTCCGCTCGCCGCTCGGCTGGCACGTGCTCAAGGTCGAAAAGGTCGAGAAGATCGCCGCCAAATCGCTCGAACAGGCGCAGGGAGAGCTTCGCGACCAGCTGCTCCAGAGCAAGACGGCCGAGGCGATCGCCACGCTGCGCCAGTCGATCGAAGACGGTGTGGGCGACGGCAAGACCTTCGACGAGGCCGTGCGCGACGGCAAGCTGGCCCCGGAGCGCACGCCGGCGCTGACCAGCGCAGGCACCAACCCCGACGATGCGGCGTACAAGCCCGATCCGCTGATCGTGCCGATCATGCGCGCCGGCTTCGCCTTCGAGAATGCCGGCGACGAGCCGCAGGTGATCCCCACCGCGCAGGACGGCAGCTTCGCGCTGGTGACGCTCGAGCGTACCGTGGCCGCCGCGCCGCGCCCGCTCGCGCAGATTCGGGCGCAGGTGGTGAAGGACTATCTGGTCGACAAGGCGCTGGCCAAGGCGCGCGCCGCCGCAACGGCGATGCTCGCCAAGCTCGAAAAGGGCGTGCCGATGCAGCAGGCGCTTGCCGAGGCCGGCGTCACCAAGGGCCCGCCCCCCAAGCCGTTCGACTTCAAGCGCCAGGACATCCTCGGCAAGCAGATGGCGCCCGCTATCCAGATGGCGTTCAGCATGGCGCCGAAAAAGGCCAAGATCGTGCCGGGCGCGAACCGCGAGGGCTTCTACGTCGTCTATCTGGCGAATGTCGAAGAACATAGCGCAGCGGGCGACCAAGCCGCGATCACCCGCGTCCGCGGCGATATAGCGCCGCAGGTCGGCCCCGAATATGCGCGCCAGTTCGTCAATTCGGTGCGCAACGCAGTCAAGGTTACGCGCGACGAAAAGGCGATCGCGCGGCTCCGCGCCGAACTGTCGCGCACCGGCACTTCGGGCCGCTGATGCTCGACGGCGCCGAAGCCGCCCGCGCGGCGCTGGCCGCGGGGCGGCCGGCGCTGCTGTGGCGCCGCCAAGTCGCGGACACCGAAACGCCGGTGGCCGCGGCGCTCAAGCTGATTGAGCCCGGGCGCGGCGACTTCCTGCTCGAATCGGTCGAGGGCGGATCGGTGCGCGGGCGCCACAGCCTGATCGGCCTCGCTCCCGACCTGGTGTTTCGCGCCACCGGCAACGACGCTGCGATCAATCCGCGCTGGCTCGCCGACCGCGCCGCCTTCGCGCCCTGCCCCGAGCCGACTCTCGGGGCGCTGCGCAACCTCGTCGCGGCTTGCCGGATGGAGGTGCCCGCGGCGCTGCCGCGCGCGCTGGCGTGTCTGGTCGGCTATTTCAGCTATGAGACGATCGGGCTGGTCGAGAAGCTGCCGCGCCCGCCGCAAAGCCCGGTGGATGTGCCCGACATGATGTTCGTGCGCCCCACCGTGTTGCTCGTCTTCGACCGGCTGGCCGATACGCTGTTCCTCGTCGCGCCTGTCTGGCCCGACGATGCGCGGACGCCCGAGACGCTGATCGACGAGGCCGCCGAGCGGATCGACGCCACTGCCGCGCGGCTTGCCACGGCGCCGCTGCCTGCCCCGGTCCGCGCCGACCCGATGGCGGTCGAGGCTACCCCCGTGCTGGCGCCGGGTCGCTATGGCGAGATGGTCGCGGCGGCGAAGGACTATATCGCCGCCGGCGATATCTTCCAGGTCGTGCTCGCGCAGCGCTTTACCGCGCCGTTCACGCTGCCGCCGTTCGAGCTTTATCGCGCGCTGCGCCGGGTGAACCCTTCCCCTTTCCTCTATCACCTCGACTTGCCGGGGTTCGCACTCACCGGCTCCAGCCCCGAGATCCTGGTGCGCGCACGCGACGGCGAGATCACCATCCGGCCGATCGCCGGGACGCGCCCGCGCGGCAAGACCGCGGCGGAGGACGAGGCCAACCGCACCAGCCTGCTCGCCGATCCCAAGGAGCGCGCCGAGCATCTCATGCTGCTCGATCTCGGCCGCAACGATGTCGGCCGCGCCGCCGAGGCCGGCAGCGTGCGCGTGACCGACAGCTATACGGTCGAATTCTACAGCCATGTGATGCACATCGTGTCGAACGTCGTCGGCACGCTGCGTCCCGATGCCGACGCCCTCGATGCGCTGTTTGCGGGGTTCCCGGCGGGTACGGTCAGCGGCGCGCCCAAGGTGCGGGCATGCCAGGTCATCGCCGAGCTTGAGCCCGAGACGCGCGGCCCCTATGCCGGCGGCGTCGGCTATTTCTCGCCCGACGGGTCGATGGACAGCTGCATCGTGCTGCGCACCGCGCTGGTCAAGGATGGCGTGATGCACGTCCAGGCCGGCGCCGGCATCGTCGCGGATTCGAACCCCGAATATGAACAGCGCGAATGCGAGGCCAAGTCGGGCGCGCTCTTCGCCGCCGCGCGCGAGGCAGTCGCGCGGGCGGGCGAAGCCGGTTTCGGACAGTAGGCTCCCCGGCCGAAATCAGGGAATCTGCGCTTCCTTGGCCTTGCGGTTGACGCGGTCCTGCGCCCATTGCTGGAGCATCTGGCGCGTGCACCCGGTCTGGCCGCCCGAGCCGACCGGCGAGCAGCTGTTGGGCAGCCCGGCGCGATTGACCTGCTCGACGGTCTCGACGCGATTGGTCCAGGCCTGGGCACCGGCGCTCTCGTCGGGCTGGTTCCGAAACTGTTTGGGGATGCGATAGGGCGAATCGCCGGCATTGGCGCAGACCACGATCTCTTCGGGATCGGCCGACTTGGGGCATTGCTCGTCATTGTAGAGCAGCACCGATCGGATGCGCTTCGGCGGCCCGTCTGCCTTTTGCTTGTCCTGCGCGATCGCGGGGCTGGCGAGCAGCATGGCGGCAATGAGGGTGCGACTGATCATTCAAACTCCTGCGGGTACGGGACCCTCTGCGCTTGCCGCTTTGCCCGCGCACTGTGGCGCCGCCAAGGCAATTGTCGAGCGGCACCAAACGCCCTAACGCGGGCACATGATCCTGGTCATCGACAATTATGACAGCTTCACCTGGAACCTGGTCCATTATCTGATGGAGCTGGGTGCCGAAGTGCAGGTTGTGCGCAACGATGCGCTCACCGCGCGCGACGCCGTGGCGAGCAACGCGCAGGCCTTCCTGATCTCGCCGGGCCCGTGCACCCCCAACGAAGCGGGGATCAGCCTCGATCTGGTCGCCGCCTGCGCCGATCTGCGCAAGCCGCTGCTCGGCGTGTGCCTAGGCCACCAGTCGATCGGCCAGCATTTCGGCGGGAAGGTGATCCGCGGCGGACTGATGCACGGCAAGACCAGCCCGGTCGAGCATGACGGCACCGGCCTGTTCGAAGGCCTGCCCTCGCCCTTCACCGCGACGCGCTATCACTCGCTGATCGTCACCGACATTCCCGACGATCTCGTCGTCAACGCGACCGCGTCGGACGCTTCGGTGATGGGCGTGCGCCACCGCGAACTGCCGATCCACGGCGTCCAGTTCCATCCCGAGAGCATCGCCACCGAGCACGGCCATGCGATGCTCGCCAATTTCCTGCGGATCGCCGGCATCGAGGCCAGGGCACTCGCCTGATCCGGGCCCGATGCGGCGCTTTCCCGCTTCGTGCGTTGCGCACCCGGCATGACTTTTTTCGAGAGCCTCGTCGCGCTGCTGCTGATGGCGGTGCTGCTGCTGCAAGTGTCCCGGCGCTCGTCGATCCCCTATCCGACTCTGCTCGCCGCCGCGGGCCTGGTTGTTGCGCTGCTTCCCGGCACGCCGGCGATCCAGCTCGACGGGCACACCACGCTGGCGCTGTTCGTCGCGCCGGTGCTGCTCGACGCCGCCTTCGACTTTCCGCTCAGCGCGATCCGCAAGCTGTGGCGCCCGCTCGTCTCGCTGGCGGTGATCGCGGTGCTGCTCACCACCGGGGTCGTCGCATGGATCGGCTGGCAGTTCGCCGGGCTGCCGATCGCCGCGGCGATCACGCTCGGCGCGATCGTCGCCCCGCCCGATGCGGCGGCGGCGACCACGGTGCTTCAGTCCGCCCGCCTGCCCCGCCGCACGACCCAATTGCTCACCGGCGAGAGCCTGCTAAACGACGCCTCGGCGCTGCTGCTCTACAGTGCAGCAGTCGCGATCCAGAGCCATGGCGGGATCGATGGCGCCGTCGCGGTGCGGCTCGGCCTTGCCGCGCCCGGCGGGATCGCGCTTGGTTTGGCGATGGGATGGCTGCTGAGCCACGCCGTGCCGCACACGCGCGGCACGCTGGGCGGCAATATCCTCGAATTCGCCAACACTTATCTCGCCTGGATCGTCGCCGAGCGGCTCGGCCTCTCGGCGGTGCTCTGCGTGGTGACGATGGGGATGTTCATCGCGACATCGCCGGCGGTGACCGCGGATGCGCGCAGCCGGGTCCAGTCGTTCGCGGTGTGGAGCGTCGCGGTGTTCCTGCTCAACGTGCTCGCCTTCCTGCTGATGGGGATGCAGGCGCGGCAGATCATCGGTGGCATGACGCCCGAACGGCTGCGCGAGGCGCTGAGCTTTGCCGGGCTGGTGGTCGCCGGTGTGATCGGCACGCGAATGCTGTGGGTGATGACCTATAACCGGCTCAGCGCGCGGTTCGAATCGCTGCGCGGCGGCTATCCGCATTCCAGCGTCGCCCAGGGTGTCGCGATCGGCTGGTGCGGGATGCGCGGGCTGGTCACGCTCGCCGCCGCCTTTGCGCTGCCGGGCGACTTCCCGCAACGCGACCTGATCGTGCTTTCCGCCTTCGCGGTGGTGATCGCGACGCTGGTCCTCCAGGGGCTCAGCCTGTCGCCGCTGATCCGGGTCCTGGGCCTGCGCGCAGGCGACGGGCCCGACCCCGAGGAGGAGGCAGCCCGGCGATCGCTGGCCGACGCCGCACTCGCGGCCATTGATGGCGAACTCGGCAAGGTTGCCACCGAGTCGCGCCGCCAGCTCGAAATCGATCGCGAGTCGATCGACGGCGTCTGCGCCGACTTCAACGAACGCCAACGGCTCAAACTCAAGGCGATCCATGCCCAGCGCGCCGCGCTGAGCGACCTGCGCGACGCCGATGCCGTCGGCCAAACCGGTTATCTCCAGTTGCAGGAAGAGCTCGACTGGCGCGAGCTGGCGATCGGCCCGGCGGGGCGGCGCGGCATCGAAGAGGGCTGACCAGCCGCACATTTTGCGACAGTTTTCCGCCTCCGTTGCAATTCGCTTGCGATGCGGGGCTGCGATTGGTCCGTCATCGCCCGCTGCGGGCGCATGGAGACACGCATGACTGAGAAACTGAAACTCGCCGGCGCTGCGGTCGCCGGCATCGTCGCAACGCTCGCGGCGGGCGGGATCGCTTTTGCCAGCATCGATCATCGGTCCGGCCCGTTCCGCGGTGCGGACGCCAATCATGATGGCCAGATCACCCGCGCCGAATGGATGGCGACGGCCACGACACGGTTCGATGCGCTCGACACCAACAAGGATGGCAAGCTCGTGCCCGACGAGCTGCCGAAGCCTCGCCGCCACGGCCATCACGGGCCGCACGGTGAATGGGATCGCGACGGCGATGGTCCGCGCGGCGACGGCGACCGCGGCGGTCCGCCTCCCCCGCCTCCGCCCGGCGTAGCGCCCCAGCAGCAGTCCGCCGCACCGGCACCTGCAGCAGTGCCGACCCCGGCGCCGCAGAAATAGCCCCGAGGGCGCCCGAGCCATGGCTTGGGCGCCCCAAGCAGGATTTGCTCGACACGCGCGCGGGCCCGCCGGATAGAGGCGCCGTGACGACCACCGCCCTCCTCCCCGATCCCGCAACGCCGCTCGCGCGCGAGAGCGCCGCCCAGGCCTTTGCCGACATTCTCGACGGCAAGGTTCCCGAAGAGACGATCGCCGACTTCCTGATCGGTCTTTCGATGCGCGGCGAGACCAGCATCGAGATCGCCGAAGCCGCACGTGCGATGCGCGCGCGGCTGATCCCGATCACGGCGCCCCAGGGCGCGATCGACGTGTGCGGCACCGGCGGCGACGGCCACCATACGCTCAACGTCTCGACCGCGGTGAGCCTCGTCGTCGCGGCCTGCGGCGTGCCGGTCGCCAAACATGGCAACCGCGCCGCCTCGTCCAAGTCGGGCGCTGCCGACACGCTCGAGGCTCTGGGCCTGAACCTCGATGCTGCCGCGGCGCGCGCCGAAGAGTCGCTCCACGAACTCGGCATCGCCTTCCTGTTCGCGCAGCATCACCACCCGGCGATGGCCCG
This sequence comes from Sphingomonas sp. MMS12-HWE2-04, assembly GCF_044881185.1. Lineage (GTDB taxonomy): Bacteria > Pseudomonadota > Alphaproteobacteria > Sphingomonadales > Sphingomonadaceae > Sphingomonas. The sequence continues at coordinate 1,954,417 of NZ_CP173254.1, forward strand.
GATCGGGCCGCTGCGCCGCCGCATCGGCCGCCGCACGATCTTCAACCTGATGGGGCCGCTCGCCAATCCGGCGCACGTCACGCGCCAGCTGATCGGCATCGCCCGCCCCGATTACGCCCCGATCTATGCCGAGGCGCTCGAGCAGCTCGGGGTCGAGGCCGCCGCGGTGATCTCGGGCGAGGAGGGGCTCGACGAACTGTCGACCGAGCGCGACAGCATCGCCGTCAATATCGGCAGCGCTCGGCTGCCGACGCGGATCACGCCCGAGGATGCCGGGCTCCCGCGCCACCCGCTGAGCGCTATCCGCGGCGGCGATCCCGCGCACAATGCACTGGCGCTGCGCCGCCTGCTGCAGGGAGAGACAGGCGCCTATCGCGACGCGGTGCTGCTCAACGCCGCCGCCGCGTTGATGGTCGCGGGACATTCCGATAGCCTGATCGACGGCGTCGAGGATGCCGCCGAGGCGCTCGACGCCGGGCTTGCCAACACGCTTCTCGATTGCTGGATCGCCTTCGCATGAGCACGATTCTCGATACGATCCTGGCGACCAAGCGCCGCGAAGTCGCCATGCGCAAGGCGAGCCCGACCGCCTATCCGGCGCCGACCCCGGTGCGCGGTTTCAAGGCGGCGCTCGATGCGCGCATCGCCGCGGGCGGCTATGGCCTGATCGCCGAGATCAAGAAAGCCAGTCCTTCCAAGGGCCTGATCCGCCCCGATTTCGATCCGCCCGCCCATGCCCGCGCCTATCAGGCCGGCGGCGCGGCCTGCCTCTCGGTGCTCACCGATCTCGAATATTTCCAGGGGCATGAGGACTATCTGATCGCCGCGCGCGCCGCTTGCGACCTGCCGGTCATCCGCAAGGATTTCCTGGTCGATCCCTGGCAGGTCGAGGAATCGCGCCGCATCGGCGCCGATGCGATCCTGATCATCGTCGCCGCGCTGGAGGATGCCCAGATGGCCGAGATCGAGTCCGCAGCGATCGACCAGGGCATGGACGTGCTGGTCGAGGTCCACGACGCCGACGAGCTCGAACGCGCACTGCGCCTCCACTCCCGACTGATCGGAGTGAACAACCGCAATCTCAAGACCTTCGAAGTCGATCTCCAGAAAACCTACGATCTCGTCCGCCACGCGCCCAAGGACTGTACCTTCGTTGCCGAATCGGGCCTCACCAGCCGCGCCGACCTCGACGCGATGGCCGGGCACGACATTCGCTGCTTCCTGATCGGCGAATTGCTGATGCGCCAGGACGATATCGAGGCCGCGACGCGGGCGCTGGTGGGGTGAGCGGCCTTACCCATCTCGACGAGACCGGCGCGGCGCGCATGGTCGATATCGGCGGCAAGGCGGTAACGATCCGCGAAGCCGTCGCCGCGGGCCGCATTACCATGTCGCCACAAGCGGCAGCAGCGATCCGCGAGGGTGCGGTCAAGAAAGGCGATGTGCTCGCCACCGCGCGGATCGCCGGAATCATGGCGGCGAAGAAGACCGCCGAGTTGATCCCGCTCTGCCACCCGCTGCCACTCACGCGCGTCGCGATTGACCTTGCCCCCGACGAGACTGGCGTCACCGTTACCGCCACTGCCGCTACCGAGGGCAAGACCGGCGTCGAGATGGAGGCCCTCACTGCCGCCAGCGTCGCGCTGCTCACGCTCTACGACATGGCCAAGGCACTCGATAAGGCCATGGTGATCGGCGAGATCCGGCTGCTTACCAAGACCGGCGGCAAGTCCGGCGACTGGGCGCGATGAATTCCGCGCATTAGGGATTCCACAACCCTGTGTCTTAACCGCTCTTTCAAGCCGCGGCGCCAGAGTCGGCGCGCGTCGAGCTTCGGAAAATCACCATGACACAGGGGCTCCGCTCCGCCACCATCTTCAGCCTTGCCGCCGATCTTCCCAGGGCGATTGTCCCGGATGGCGACGCGCATGCCGAGTTCGATGCGGCGCACTTGGTCTCGGCAACCGAACGCTATCCGGTTTCGCTCCAGAAGCTAAGCGCCGCAGGCGCAACGCTCGCGCTCGCCGCCAGGCTCGAACATGGCGAGGCGCTGGCATTGGAACTCGCCAACGGCCAGCGTATCGAAGGTCGCATCGATTGGTGTGAGCATGGCGAAGCCGGCCTGATCTTCGACGACCGCATCGACGTGATCGGCGCGATCGCGCGCAACCTTGCCAGCCTGCCGGCCGAGCGTCGCAACATGCCGCGGGTCGAAGTCCAACAGGCAGTGAGCATCCGCACCGGCCGCCGCACCGTGCTGGCCCGGACGCGCAACATCTCGCAGGGCGGCGCCTGCCTGGAGGGCAAGGTCGAGCTCGCCGCGGGCGAGACTGCGAATCTCACCTTTGACGGGTTGCGGCCGCTGCGCGGATCGATCCGCTGGGTGCGCGGCAATCTGGCCGGAGTCGCCTTCGACGAAGAGCTTTCCTGGCAGACGCTGATGCCCTGGCTGCGCAACTCGCAGCAGCATCTCGCGAGCGGGGGCACCGCGCCGATCGTCCAGGGCGAGAGCCTGATTCCGGATAAGCACGCGATCCGGCTCGATGCGCCGGCGCGCGTCCGCGAAGGCGTACGCTGGTGGAATGCGCGGGTCTGCGCGCTCACTGCGCATCTGGTCGAACTGGAGACACGCGCGCGAGTCGCGGTCGGCACCCAGCTCTGGGTAGCGATGCCCGAGATCGGCGGCGGCCCCGCCGCGGTGCTCGAAGTCGGTCACAATCGCATCCTGTGCGAATTCCGCCTGCCCCTGCGCCCGAGCGAGCTCGGCATGTTCTCGGGCCGCCCGGCGAGCTGACCCCTTGCGCGCGGCGCTCGGTCGGGCACAAGGCGCGCCATGGCACTCCTCCCCCTCGCCGAAGCGCAGACGCGCCTACTCGCGCTTGCCGGCCCCGTTGCGGCGGAAACCGTGCCGCTGGCCGAGGCGGCAGGACGCTGGCTCGCCGCCGATGTGATCGCGGCTCGCACCCAGCCGTCTTCCGATCTTTCGGCGATGGACGGCTATGCCATTCGCTTCGCCGATATGCCCGGACCGTGGGCAGTGATCGGCGAGAGCGCCGCCGGCCTTGGCTTTGCCGGCGCGCTGAACGCGGGCGAGGCCGTGCGCATCTTCACCGGCGCGCCGCTTCCCTCCGGTGCCGATACCGTATTGGTCCAGGAAGAAGCCGCGCGCGAAGGCGATCGCTTGCTGCTTGCCGGCGAAGGGCCGGCGCATCAGGGCCGCAACACCCGCCGGCGCGGCCTCGATTTCCACGAAGGAGCGGCTTTGCTGAGCGCGGGCGACCTGATGACCCCCGCCAGGCTCGCGCTCGCCGGCGCGGCGGGATACGCCGAACTTCCGGTCCGCCGTCGCGTCCGCGTCGCGCTCGCGGCGACCGGCAACGAACTGGTCCTGCCCGGCCAGCCCGTCGGCCCGTCACAGCTTCCCGAAACCAATCGGCTGATGCTGATCGCCCAGCTCGCCGGGCTGCCAGTCGAAATCGTCGATCTCGGCATCCTGCCCGACGATTTTGCAGTGCTCGAGCGCGCCTTCCGCGAAGTCGAGGCCGATCTGCTCGTCACCAGCGGCGGCGCATCGGTCGGCGATCACGATCTCGTCCGCCCTGCGCTGGAGGCTGCAGGCGCGACGATCGACTTCTGGCGGATCGCGCTGCGGCCCGGCAAGCCGATGATGGCGGGCAAGCGCGGCGCGATGCTGGTGCTGGGGCTCCCCGGCAACCCGGTCTCCGCCTTCGTCACTGCGCATCTCTTCGTCCGGCCGCTGGTCGCGCATCTCGCCGGCGCGTCTGCGCCCTTCCCCAGGACGCGCTCGGTGCCCCTCGGCGCGCCCCTACCCGCCAATGGCGCGCGCACCGACTATTTGCGTGCCGAGCTGCGCGACGGGCAGGCCTTCGCCGCCGCGCGCCAGGACAGCGGCATGCTCTCGACGCTCGCGCGCGCGACCTGCCTGATCGTCCGCCCGGTCCTCGCGCCGGCGCTGGCTGCGGGCAACTCGGTGGAAATCCTCGACCTCGCTTGACAAGCGCAGAGAACATTGCATAAACGTTCCCAGTCTGTTCCAGACAGGAGAACCCCGATGCTCACGCGCAAGCAGCACGAGCTGATCTGCTTCATTGCCGACCGCCTGGCCGAGACCGGCGTGTCGCCCTCGTTCGAGGAAATGAAGGAGGCGCTCGACCTCAAATCCAAGTCGGGCGTGCACCGGCTGATCAGTGCGCTGGAAGAGCGCGAATTCATCCGCCGCCTGCCCAATCGCGCGCGTGCGCTCGAAGTGCTTCGCATGCCCGAGCGCGGCGGCGAGACCAAGAAGCCGGCCGCCAAGGCGCCGCGTGCCGAAGCTCCGGCCCCCACGCTGCCGGCGCCGGCCAACGACGTGATCGAAGTCCCGCTGCACGGCCGCATCGCCGCCGGTACCCCGATCGAAGCGCTCGAAGGGTCGACGATGCTTCCCGTCCCCGCCGCGCTGCTGGGCGCGGGCGAGCATTATGCACTCGAGGTCGCGGGCGATTCGATGGTCGAGGCCGGCATCCTCGATGGCGACTATGCCCTGATCCGCCGTGCCGAGACGGCGCGCGACGGCGAGATCATCGTCGCGCTGATCGACGATGCCGAGGCGACGCTCAAATATTTCCGCAAGGAAGGCGCGATGGTCCGGCTCGATCCGGCCAACCGCTCCTATGATCCGCAGCGCTATCGCCCCGACCAGGTCAAGGTCCAGGGCAAGCTCGCCGGGCTGCTGCGCCGCTATTGAGGCTCAGGCCAGGAACTCGTTCCACGCGACATTGCCGTCGCCGTTGCGATCGAGTTCCTGGAACGGGGCAAGGTCGGGTTCGGCCTCGCAGGATTCGATTGGATAGACGCGGCATATTCGCGGATGCACATACCGACCGTTCCCTCGCGATGTCGTCGTGCAGTCTTGCGGGCTTGCAGTCTAGAATTCGAGCTGCCTGGCTTTCCGGCCGGCGACCTCCGTCGATCTTTGCCATATCGATAGATGCGACAGCGCGCAGGACCTGCCGATCGTGTGACGCTGGTGTACCCTTCCATGTCGAATGCCACCCGGCATGGGTTCAGTGCCGATACGCGCTTAATGATTTCGTGTCCGGACGCCGACCCGCGCGCTCCTGCGGATAGGGAGGCTGGACCGTCGGCGGGTTGCGCCACGGATGCTGTCCGTTGCCGCGCGATGTCGTCACGCCCGCGGTGGCGAAGGTGATGGCGACCCCGCCGGTCCGGGCGAGCGTCGGACGATCGAGCTTGAGCCAGCGCGGGGTGCAACTCGGTGGCAATCGCCGTTCGCTCACGACGATGTCGGCGTCCTTGCACAGCGCGACCATCTCCCGCCACGCCACCAGATAGGCACTGCGCGTTGCGGCGACGCGCCAGCGCCGTCCGCCGCTTATGGCGTCGACCAGGCACAGATCGGCGCTGCATCGGGCTTCAGGAATGCTAGCTAGATCGGTGAGGCCATCGTCGGCGCCGCTATTCTCACTGAGCATCGATCGGACATAGTCCCCCGCCCGATCGCGGAGCAGCGCCATCTGGCCGTTCGCGGTGCGGACCGCGAGGTGCCGCCCATCGCCGGTGACGAGAAGGTCCGGCGGCGGCGTGAACAACGCCCAGACGGCGCCCGCGACCAGCGGCGCGGCGCCGAGCCAGCGCATCCCGGTCCGCCACAGCGCGATCCACAATCCGCCGCCGACCATCAGCCCGTAAGCACCGCCCGGCATCGCCGGAAGTGCCGCGACAGCGCCCGGCGCCGACGCCGCGGCATGGGCGAGCCCCAGGAGCAGCGCGAGCGCCTTGCCGGTCAGCCACCAGACCGGCGCGCCAGCCCCCGCTGCGTCAAGCGCCAGCGCCAGCGCCTCCAGCGGCATGATCACGAAGGTGGTCAGCGGGATCGCGACGATATTGGCCAGAGCGCCATACAATCCGGTCTGATGAAAGTGGAACAACGCGATCGGCATCAGCGCCAGTTCGACGGCGATGCCAGTGAGGAGAAGCGATCCCAGTCCCCGGCCAAAGCGCCGTAGCCGGCCCTCCTCGCGCTTGCCGAACCAGCGCCGCATCGCCGGGCTCTCATGGAGCGCAACGATCGCCGTCACTGCAGCGAAGCTCAGCTGGAAGCTGGGGCCGGCCAGCGCCTCGGGCCAGAGCAGCAGCACGATCAGCGCGCCGGTCGCCACCAGCCGCAGCGTGATCGCCTCGCGCCCCAGCGTCAGCGCCAGCAGCACGATCAGCGCCGCGACGCACGATCGGATTGTCGGCACCTCGGCGCCGGTGAGAAGCGTATAGCCAATCGCCGCCAGCGCCCCTGCCCCCGCCGCGACCAGCGGCAACCGCCAGCGCAGCGCCAGGATCGGGCTGAGCGCGAGCAACCGCAGCACCACCAGCATCGCCGCCGCGGTCACCGCGGTGACGTGCAGCCCGCTTACCGAAAGCAGATGCGCCAGCCCCGAACGCCGCATCGCGTCTGAATCGTCCTCGCTGATTGCGCCTTGGTCACCGGTCGCCAGGGCGCTGGCGATGCCGCCGCCGCTGCCCGCGATCCGCGACTCGATATGCGCGGAAAGGCGGGCGCGCAGGTCGCTCGTCGCCACGCCCGGCCGCACGACTTCGATCGGCGCGAGCCCCTTCCCGGTCGCCCCGAGTCCGGCGAACCAGGCGACTCGGGCAAAGTCATACGCGCCGGGCACCGCGGGCTCCGCCGGCGGCATCAGCCGCGTGCGCAGGCGAAGCACCGCGCCGTTGGTCACGCCTGCCGGCATATCGCCTTCGGCGACATTCACCCGGATCTTCGCGGGCAGGTCGCTTCGGCCCATCGGCAGCAGCGTCAGCCGCACGATCGCGCGCGCCGGCAGCTGCTCGACGCGCGCCACTTGCGCATCGAGCGAGGCCAGCGCCGGCCGCGCCAGCACCGGGGCCGCCACGCGCTCCGCCCGCCACCAGATCAGCCCGCACCCCAGCGTAAAGGCCAGCGCACCGATCGCCGCTGCGCGCGAAGCCCGTCCACCGCCGGGGATTGCCAGCCCCGCCATCCCCATCGCCAGCCCGCCCAGCATCGCGGCGATCCAGCGCGCGACGTCGGGAAGCACGAACCAGGCGGTGATCCCCGCGCCGAACAGCACCGGCAGCCACAGCGCCAACTGCTCGCGCTCGGCCTCCAGCCAGCGCTCGAGTCCGTCCCGCGCCTGGGCAAAGCGCTGCCGCACCCCCATTTGAAGGGCGGATAACCCCGTGCTAGGGGCCTCGGCGGCTGAACTGGCCATGGATCATCAAGTCTGGGAGCACGCGCGGTTGAGCGCAACATCTGATACCGGCGCAGCCAAGCCTGTCGTCACGCGCTTCGCGCCGTCCCCCACGGGATTCCTCCATATCGGCGGCGCGCGCACCGCGCTGTTCAATCTGCTGTTCGCCCGCCATCACGGCGGCAAGTTCTTGCTGCGGATCGAGGATACCGATCGCGCGCGCTCGACCGAGCCCGCGATCGCCGCGATCCTCGACGGGATGCGCTGGCTCGGCCTCGATTGGGACGGCGAGGAAGTCTATCAATTCGCCCGCGCCGCGCGCCATGCCGAGGTCGCGCACCAGATGCTCGCCGCCGGTCATGCCTATAAATGCTTCGCCACCGCCGAAGATCTCGAAGCGATGCGCGCCGAGCAGCGCGCCAACAAGCAGCCGCTGCGTTATGACGGCCGCTGGCGCGATCGCGACGCGAGCGAGGCACCCGAAGGCGCACCGTTCGTGCTGCGTCTCAAGGCGCCGCGCGAAGGCAGCGTGACGATCGAGGACAAGGTCCAGGGCTCGGTCACCGTCAACAACAGCGAGCTCGACGACATGGTCCTGCTCCGCTCGGACGGCACGCCGACCTATATGCTCGCGGTGGTAGTCGACGATCACGACATGGGCGTCACCCATGTCATCCGCGGCGACGATCATCTCAACAACGCCTTCCGCCAGCTGCCAATCTATCGCGCCATGCATGCCGTAGAGGGGGGTTGGGAAGAGCCGACCTACGCCCACATCCCACTGATCCACGGCGCGGACGGCGCAAAGCTTTCGAAGCGTCACGGCGCGCTGGGCGTCGATGCCTATCGCGACGAGCTCGGGCTACTGCCGGAGGCGGTTTCGAACTACCTTCTTCGTCTCGGCTGGGGTCATGGCGACGACGAGATCATCAGCCGCGATCAGGCGATCGAGTGGTTCGATCTCGCCGGCGTCGGCAAGAGCCCATCGCGCTTCGACTTGAAGAAGCTCGAGAACCTCAACGGCCACTATATCCGCGCGACCGACGATGCCCGACTCGCCGATCTGGTCGCGCCGCGGCTGCCTTTCGAAGCTTCGGAATCGCAGCGCGCGCTGCTTGCCCAGGCGATGCCGGCGCTCAAGCCGCGTGCCGCCAACCTCAACGAAATCGCCGACGGCGCGATGTTCCTGTTCCGCGCCCGCCCGCTGGAATTGGACGAGGGCGCGGCGGCTCTGCTAGGGGGCGACGCGCCGGCGCTGCTGGCTCAGGTATATGCCGCGCTTGACGGCGCAGCGACCTGGGATACGGAAGTGCTCGAAGCGGCGGTACGCACCGTCGCCGACGATGCGGGAGTGAAACTCGGGGCCGTCGCGCAGCCTTTGCGCGCCGCACTCACCGGGCGACGCACCTCTCCGGGCATCTTCGACGTTCTGGCATTGCTGGGACGCGAGGAAAGCCTGGCCCGCATCGCGGATCAAATGACCAAGGCCTGATTCCTGGCCAAAACGAGGACGACCAATATGAGCGACACCGCCAAGCTGCAGGTTGCGGGGAAAGACGTTGAGTATCCAATTCTTTCGGGAAGCGTCGGTCCGGATGTCGTCGACATCCGCAAGCTGTATGGCCAGACGGGGATGTTCACCTACGATCCCGGCTTCACCTCGACCGCGTCGTGCGAGTCGGGGCTGACCTTCATCGATGGTGACGAAGGCGTTCTGCTCCATCGCGGCTATCCGATCGGCCAGCTCGCCGAGCATTCGAGCTTCATGGAAGTCAGCTATCTGCTGCTGAACGGCGAGCTGCCCAAGCAGGACGAGCTCGACAAGTTCACGCGCACGATCACGCGCCACACGATGCTGCACGAACAGCTCGCGACCTTCTATCGCGGCTTCCGCCGTGACGCGCACCCGATGGCGGTGATGTGCGGCGTCGCCGGCGCGCTCTCGGCCTTCTATCACGACTCGACCGACATCACCGATCCGAAGCAGCGCATGATCGCGTCGCACCGCCTGATCGCCAAGATGCCGACGATCGCGGCGATGGCCTATAAGTATTCGGTCGGGCAGCCGTTCCTCTATCCGGACAACGACCTCAGCTACACCGGCAACTTCCTGCGGATGACCTTCGGCGTCCCCGCGGAGAAGTATGAAGTGAACCCGGTGGTGGAGAAGGCGCTCGACCGCATCTTCATCCTCCACGCCGATCACGAGCAGAACGCCTCGACTTCGACCGTCCGTCTTGCCGGTTCGTCTGGCGCCAATCCCTTCGCCTGCATCGCGGCGGGCATTGCCTGCCTGTGGGGCCCGGCACATGGCGGCGCCAATGAAGCCGCGCTCAACATGCTCCACGAGATCGGGCGCCCGGAGCGCATCCCCGAGTTCATCGCCCGCGCCAAGGACAAGAACGATCCGTTCCGCCTGATGGGCTTCGGTCACCGCGTCTACAAGAACTATGATCCGCGCGCGACCGTGATGCAGAAGACCGTGCGCGAGGTGTTCAAGGAACTCAACGTCACCGATCCGGTGTTCGAAGTCGCGCTGCAGCTCGAGGAAATGGCGCTCAAGGACGATTATTTCGTCGAGAAGAAGTTGTTCCCGAACGTCGATTTCTATTCGGGCGTGATCCTCTCGGCGATCGGCTTCCCGACGACGATGTTCACCGCGCTGTTCGCGCTCGCTCGTACTGTCGGCTGGGTCGCGCAGTGGAACGAGATGATCTCGGATCCAGAGCAGAAGATCGGCCGTCCGCGCCAGCTCTACACTGGCCCCACCCAGCGCGATTACGTCGCCGTCGACAAGCGCTGATCCCGTGCGCCGCACCGGCTCCGGCCGGTGCGGTAACACGCGAACCTGAACCTCAGCGAACAACTCAATTCAGCAACGCGAACACTGGCCTTCGCTATCCAGTCTCCAGTGGGGCTGAAGAGAGAAGGATGCAGAGATGAAGTTCGCCAAGATCATCGCCGCTGCTGGGCTCGCGGTTGCCAGCATCGCCAGCGCCGCACCGGCCGAGGCGCAGAGCTACCGCGATCACCGTGGAGGCTATGAGCGCCAATATGACCATGGCCGCTATCGTGACCATGATCGCCGCTGGGATCGGGATCATGATCGCCGCTGGGATCGTGGCCGCCATCATGGCTGGGATCGCGGGCGTTCGTATCGCGGCCGCTCGCACCGCGTGTGCTGGACCGAGTGGCGCCACCATCATCGCGAGACGGTTTGCCGCCGTCGCTGAAGTATCGGGGCGTCCGCCGCGTGGCGGGCGCCCTCAGTCCCTGGCGGGCAGCGAGAAGACGAAGCGCGCGCCCATGCCGGGTGCGCTGTCGACGCTCAAATCACCGCCCATCGACCGCGCCAGCCGGCGCGCAATGTAGAGCCCAAGGCCACTCCCGCCGGGTTCGGTCGGATCGACTCGCCCGAACTTCTCGAAGATCCGCGCCTGGTCCTCGACGGCGATACCCTTGCCCTGGTCGGCGACGATGACATGCGCACGACCACCTTCGCGCTCGAGCCGGATCCACACCATCCCGCCCGGCGGAGAATAGCGCACCGCGTTGCCGATCAGATTGACCAGCACCTGCAGCGCGCGGCGGAATTCGCCGGTCGCGGGCATCAGTTCATCGAGTGCCGGCTTGTCGATCCGCACTTCGGACTGCGATGCGCGCACCGCAAGCAGCCCCGATGCCCGACGCGCCACATCGGCGAGGTCGATCGGCTCGGCTAGCGTCGAGAAATCCTCGCGCTCGATCGCCTGCAGGTCGACCAGGTCCTCGACCAGGCCGAGCAGATGCCGCCCGGCATTGGCGATATCCGCGGCGTATTCGGCGTAATCGGGCTTGAGCGGACCCTCGGTCTGCGCGCTGATCGAGTCGGCGTTGGCGATGATCTTGCCCAGCGGCCCGCGCAGGGCGCGGCCAAGGCGCTGGGTGAAGCTGTCGGGGAACGTGCCGAACGGCGTGTCGGACACGGGTTCGACAAACTCGTCGGGTTGCGCTGCAGGCGCAGTGCCCAGCATGTGCGCGCCCCCGACGAACCCAGCAAAGCGACCCGCGGGATCGCTGCGCGGCGTCGCTTCGAGCCGCACCATCCGGCCGGTCCCGCGCAGCTCGGCCTGCTGGCCGTCGAAATGCGCCTGGGCCGCGACCGCGGTCAGGATCGGCAGATTGCCGCTCTCGTCCTGCTCGAGCCGGAACAGCCTTGTGAGCGGCTGGCCGAGCATTGCGCTGGTATCGAAGCCGTAGCGCGTTCCCGCCTCGAGCGAGAGATAGGTGATGCGCAGCGCCGCATCGGTTTCCCACAGCCAATCGGCCGCGGCGCGGAAAAAGTCGCTTTCGCGGTCCTGCTCGCCCACCGGCGCACGCCAGGCAGGCCGCGGACGCCAGCCGCTGACCTCGAGGCGCACGCCGCCCTGGTCGGGCTCGGCACGCACCCAAAGCTCGATGTCGTCGTCGACATCGGCCGCGACGACGTTGCGCGAGATCGAAATGCCCAGCCGCTGCGCCAGCCGCGCGAGCGCCGCGATCGCCGGGATCGCCAGCGGCGCGCCGATCTGGCCGCCGGCACGCTGGTTGAGTTCGAGCAGCCGCGACTCGGCATCGAGCAGCCGGCCGCGTCGGTCGATTTGGCCAACCGCCTGGGGGAGCGTGGGATCGATCACGTTCACCGCAACGGATTCCGGCGCTCGAGCGCCATCAGCGCGGCGCGATAATCAGGGTGAAGCCGCAAGGGCGCGATCGCCTCGCGCGCGGCATGCCCGCCGACCGCCAGGATCGAGTTGAGCAGATCGGCAAAGGCTTCGACGTCGCGCCGCGAATTGGCCTCGCACAGCGCATAGCCAACCTGCGCGATCGTATCGCGTCCCAGTTCGAGCGCACGCAAGGCGAGCCACAGCCGTTCGGCACCGGGGTCGAGCACCAGGTCCCGCGCCTGCGCATAGCCAATGCCCAGCGCATGGGCGAGGAAGGCGACGAACAGCACGATCCGCTGGTCGCCGAGCGATTCGATGAGCAGGCCCGGCAATTCGTCGGCCTGCGGGTCGATCGCTCCGGCGAAGCGCATCGCCGCCGCCTCCAGGCGATCGCCTTCGTCATAGGCGCCCAGGCTGCGCTGCGCCGCGTCGCACAGCGCGCCATCCAACAGGGTCAGCGAGCCATGGATCCCCTCGGCAACGCGCGCGCGCATCGCGGCGGCGACCCACCAGACGAGGCGATGGTGCAGTTCTGCCGGAAGATCGGTCTGGGCGAGCTGGACCAATTCGGCGCTGCCGCGACGGCGGCTCTCGGCGACGAGCACCGCCATCGCCCCCGCCGCGAGCACGCGATCGGGATGCTGGACAAACCGGCTGAGCAGGCTCGGGCGCTCGGGATCTTCCGGGGCGTGCATCGCCAGCGCGGCGCCCAGCGCATCCTGGCGGACGCGCGCGATCAACTCGGCCATGAATTCGTGGTCACGCAGCACCCCGGTCTGCGCGAGCCGCAGCAGCACCGCGCCGCGCGGCTGGGTGAGCGCCGCGGCAATGGCAGGCTCCCCCCGCGCGGTGAGCAGGCGCACGCCATGCGCGCGCAGCTCGGCCTCGACCGTCTCGACCAGCTGGACGATCAGCGCGCCAAGCGCAGAGCGCGTGCGCTCGTCGAGTCGCGCTTCGTCGAGCAGGAAGAAATCGTCGATCGTCACGCCCAGAACGCGCCGGGCACGCGAATCCGACGCCGCCGCACGTGCAAGCAGTTCATGGGCGCCGATAGGGGCGCGACCGGGTGCGTCGACCGGATTGTCCGACATCGACCTCATAGTAGCGAACTGTCGTTAAAACGAAGCTAAGCTTTTTGCCGCGTGCCTTCGACCGCACCAGCGAGCGTGGCAAAGGCATAAGCGGCGGCGAAATAGAGCCCGTATTGGCCGAAGCCGGCCAGCGCGAACGGCGTGAGCGACAGCAAATGCGCGGCAGGACTCGCCCACCAGCGCAAATGCCGCGACGGCGCACGCTCGACCAGCAATTGCGCCGCCACCGCGACGAGTGCGAGTACCATCGGCGTGGCAGAATGAGTCACTTCCCGTTCGCTGCCGCCGAGCAGCAGGGTGACGCCGCCAAATAGCAGGAAGATCGCCTGTTCGAGCCGCACTGCGCGCGCTTCCTCGCCGCGCAGCGCCGCCATCGCTGCGCCGGTCGCCCAGCCCGCCGTGGCAAGCAGCGCGGCGACCAGCCCGGTGCCTTCCCAGCCGAACGATATTGCGACCAGCGACAACAGCGACACCAGCCCCGAACCGGCGATGATTGCCCAGCTCGGCACGTTGCGCGCCACCAGCCGCGGCAGCGCCATCCGGGCGATCGGCGTGAATATCCAGCGATCGGCCCAATCGACGCGGCGTTCGGTCAGCGCGGCGAGCACGCCGGTATTGCGCGCGGCGAGCCCTTCGACGCTGCGCTCGACGGCGTGGCCACCCCGCACCCGGCCCGCGGCGAGCGGGATATGTTCGGCGCCCGATTGCGCGGCGACGCGGAGCAGCGCCGACTGGAAATCATAATCCTCGGGCATCTGGGCGATCTGGCCGAGCTGGTCGACCGAGATGCGCGCAATGCCTGCCCAGCTGTCACGCATGTCGAGCCGCTCGATCGCCGCCGGCGATCCGGCATCGTCGGTGACGAGCAGCGCATGGCTACCCTCCCCCGCCATTTTGTCGATCACCGGATCGGTGGTCACCAGACCGTCGGCCAGCACGAGCACGCGCGCGCCCGGCTCCATCTTTTCCGCGGCTTCCTCCGCCGAGCGGACAATCTCGATCTCGACCTCGCGCCGTGTCGCGCGGTTTACCGCGGCGAGCAGCGCCGGTGTCACGCGGCCGACCGCAATCAGCACCTGGTCCGCGCCCGCGCCGGCAAGCAGCCGGATCTGATATTCGAGCAAGGTCATGCCGCCAAACGGCAGCGTCGCGACGAGCGTACCCGGCCGGTCGCTCGCCTCCTCGATTGCAAAAATAAGCCCCGCCAGCATGCAGGGGTCGTTAAGCGGAATGCCGCGGGGACGCAATTGCTCCGCACCGGCCCAGGGGGAGCCGGATCGTGGCAGCAGGAACCCTGCCGGTCGCGGGGCGCACTGAATACGGGCGATTTGGGAACATGGGTCGGCGAAACTAAGAAGATCGCACCATAACCGTATTGGCGCATCTTCAACCCCCAAACGCAGCGGCCCTCAGCTTCCTGACCTTAGGCCTCAGGCTCATAAAGCGACCTGTCGGCTAACCCCGTTTGCGGACATTTGCCCACCACGCGTCCCCCCGGGCTTGACCCCGGGGTCCCGCTTCTTCTGGCGTCAGGCGAGTTGATCGAATAAATCCCGCCACTCGGGATTCATGCCTTCGATCAAGGCGAACTTCCATTCGCTGCGCCAGCGCTTCAGGCGCTTTTCCTGCGCGATGCAATCGGTGATGGAAACCGCGTGTTCGGGCCAGACGAGCCGATCCAGCACATATCGGCGGCAGAAATCCGACCCGGCCCGGTGCGATGCTGCGGGACGCGCGCGGCGAGGTTCGCAGTCACGCCCACCTATAGCGTCCCGAGCTAGCGATCCGCCATGATCTAGACCCGGCCGCCTCGACCTTCTGAACCCTGCCTAAAAGACAGAAGAAGCGGGACCCCGATTCAAGCCCGGGGTGACGAAAAGAGAAGGCCCGTTTTCCACCAATTTTCCGTAATGGCGGCTCCCGCCCACTTGCGGACGTACGCGCCCCGCGTGATACCTGCCCAATGCACACCCTGCCCGCCGTTCTCGCGCTTCTTCTTGGGACAGAAGCCGCTGCCAACACGTCATCAATGGGCACCGGCGTGACAGGGGTTTTTGGCGTTCAAGTCGCTGGCACAGTATCGAGTGCGCCTATCGCTCCTCAACAGATCGAAACACCCGCACTAGCGCAGGCGACCGCTAACAAAGCTCGTATGGCAGTGAGACCGGTTCTGAAAATTGAGCCGGATTACATCCGTCCCACCACCGCAATTGAGTCAGGCGAGTATGGCGAGGTATTTATCTCGGGCATTATTGGCGAAGATGGTAAGATCTACGAGCCAGCAATCAAGGTAAGTAGCCGGTCTGACATCATCGATCGGCAGGCGTTGACTGACGTGCGCTCTTTCCTGTTTTCTCCCGCCCGTGACGTAGAGGGACACGCGGTCACTATACCGATTAATCTCTCGTTAGAGTATGGTCACGTGAACTTTCGTGGCTCTAACGGTCTGGCCCAATACCGGTGCAATCAGGCGGTGAAGGACTCAGACTGGTGGAGTCGTACTTGGCCTTCTGACAAGAAGGATCGCATATATGGCACCGTCAAGGGCATGGTCGCCATGCAAGCTCTAAGATCGGGCGATCGTGGTGCCACGAATTTTGATGGAGAGTGGAAGGCCGCAATCGAGGCCTGTCGTAAACAACCAGATAAGCGGTTTTTGGACATGCTGAAGCCGGACGGCGACTTTGTTCGGAGCATGACCAAAGGCTAAGGTCGTCCCGTCCGCTTTCCACCAATCTCCGACATTCGCTCCCCACAGAATGCGGCCGTTCCTGCTTCCCGACCTAGTAAAGCAGGAAGGGCTGCCGCGTTTCCAGCCATGCCGCTTCGTCCGGCAGGGTCAGCGCGTCGAGGTCGCCGGGGGCGGCGCCCGCATCGTCTACCCATTCGCGCAGCCCCGGGCCGCCGTTGATTACGTCGATCGCCAGCTTGTCGAACACATATTCATACGGGAAGTCGCGCCACAGGGCGTACTCGGGATAGAGGTTGCGGATCGCCTTGAAGCCCAGCGCCTGCACCCGCCACGGCTGGAAGGCGGCGTGATAATAAGCGGGCCCTTCGGCGTGTAAGAACACGCCCGAGCAGAGCTGGCCGACATGCTTGTGGAACGTCGGCTGGAACCACATGTCGCGCAGCGTGCAGCCTTCGAGCCATTCGGGCGCTAAGCGGCGCATCTCGGCGATCACGTCGCGGGCGGCAATGTCGGGTGCGCCGAACAGTTCGAGCGGGCGTGTCGTGCCGCGCCCTTCGGAAAGGCTGGTGCCTTCGAGCATCACCGTGCCGGCATAAGCGCGCGCCATGTTGACGTTAGCCGCATTGGGGCTGGGGTTGATCCACGGCCGCTCGGCGGGCCAGCCAAAGCCGGGCGCCGCCGCAGGATCCCAATCCTCCATCGCGATCACCCGGTAATCGACGTCGAGCTTGTAGTGATCGATGAACCACGCGCCCATCTCGCCCAGCGTCATCCCGTGGCGCATCGGCATCGGGCCGGCGCCCACGAAGCTTTCCCAGCCCGGCAGCAGGGTCAGCCCCTCGACCGGGCGGCCCGCGGGATTGGGGCGATCGAGCACCCAGACCGACTTGCCATGCTCGGCCGCGGCTTCGAGCACGTAGAGCAACGTCGTCACGAAGGTGTAGATTCGGCAGCCGACGTCCTGCAGGTCGAGCAGCATCACGTCGAACGTGCCCATCGACTGGCCGGTCGGGCGGCGCACCTCGCCATAGAGACTGAACACCGGCATGCCATAAAGCGGATCGGTGAAGTCGGGCGACTCCATCATATTGTCCTGCAGGTCGCCGCGTACGCCGTGCTGCGGTCCGAACACGGCGCTGACGTTGAGCCCGGCGGCGACCAGCGCATCGAGCGAATGGGTCAGGTCCGCGGTGACCGAGGCGGGGTGCGCGAGCAGCGCGACACGCTTGCCTCCGAGAGGCTTGCGCAGGGTCGGGTCGGCGAGCAGCCGGTCGATGCCGAATTTCATGCGCGCGGTGCTGCCGGGAGTTCGAGGATGAAGCAAGCCGGATCGTGGAAGTCGGGCTTACCGGCCGGATGGGCGAGCGCCCAATAGGATTTGGTGCCGTCGGCCTCCTCGATCACTGCGCTCAGGTTCACGTGGAGCGCGGTCGGCGGCAGATCGGAGAGGTCGAGGTCGGCATCCAAGGTGAACATGCCGCTGGCGCGCTCGCCCTCGACATGGGGATCGATGCCGAGTTCCAATTCCCGCATGCCGGCGCGATAGGCATCGAAGGCATAGGCCGCCCATTGCCCCGAGGGAGAGAAGTTGAATTCGAAATAGCCCTCGCCCGCTCCGCGCAGAAACAATTCGAAACAGGTGGTCTGCCACAGCCCGTCCGCACGGCCCGGCGATTGCGGGGCAGGCACGACCAGCCCGTCGCTGTCGCGCACGACATAGCGCAGCATCAAGTCGGCGCCATCGGTGTCGATCAGCTCGACATCGACTGCGGAGATCGCGGCCGGCGGCGTGTCCGGATGCGGCACCAGTCGGTGGAAGGTTTCGTGGTGCGCGTCATCGAGTGCAGGCATGGCGCGCACTCAAGCAAAGCAAATCGCATCTGGAAAGCCCGGTGCGACGGAGCCCTTCCCCGCCTCGCCCGTTAAGCCCCCGCATTCCTTGGCGGAGACCCTAATGCTGCGTTCCATCCTGATCGGCCTCGTCGCCGGTGCCCGTTCGATGACCCCGCTTGCCGTTGTCGCCAATGCCGCACGTACCGGCACCCTGCCCGCCGACAATGGCGCGCCGAAGTTCCTCGCCAACCCGCTGATCTCGCTCGGCACCACGGCGCTCGCCACGTATGAACTGGTCGGCGACAAGCAGAAGAGCGCGCCCGATCGGATCATCCCGGCGGCCGTGATCATCCGCAGCTTCAATGCGGCGTTCGCCGGCATGGCGCTCTCGCCGCGCAAGGAGCGCTTCGCCGCCGCTGCGGTAGCCGGTGCCACGGCAGTGCTTGCGTCCTACGCTACCTTCGCCGCGCGCATGGTGGCGATGCGCAAGGGCGGCCAGTTCGCCACTGGCCTGATCGAGGACGCCATCGTCGTCTCGACCGCCGTCGCGGCGGCCCGCGCACCCCTTCCCGAACTGCCGGCGCCGACGCGGAAATTGTCGGAAGCGCGCTAGTTCCACGCGCCGCAATCACAAGCAGGTTGCACCGCATCACGTTTGATATACCGTATACGAAACAATCCAGCCGATTGGTTCGTCGCGATGCCCAAGCTTTTTGCCGTTGCGTTAGCGCTCTCTGCCCCCATCGTGATCGGCGCGGCGGTGCCCACGGACTCGGTGCCCGTCTACACGCTGGGCATGCGCGATCCGGCGCACCAGCTGTTCGACGTCGCGCTCGACGTGACTGCCCGCGGCCAGGATTTCACGCTGGTCATGCCGGTGTGGACGCCGGGCTATTACCAGCGAATGGACTATGCCGATAAGGTGCGCGGCTTTGCCGTAACCGATGTCGGCGGGCGCCCGGTCTCTTGGCGCCGCGACGGGAGCCGCTGGCACATCGCCGCGCCGAGCGGAACCAGGCTGCGCGTGCATTATCAGGTGCTCGCCGATCGCGATTTCGTTGCCGCCAACTTCCTCGATGCCAACAAGGGCTATGTCTCGCCCGCGGGGGTGTTCGCCTATCCTGAGGGCCGGCTGCACGCGCCGGTCGAGTTGCGCATCGTGCCGCAGCCCGGCTGGACCGTCGCCACAGGCCTCGCGCCGCTCGGCAAGGCCGCCAACGTCTGGCGTGCGCCTGATTTCGATATTCTCTACGACAGTCCGATCCTGATCGGAAAGCTCGAACGCCTGCCCTCGTTCCGCATCCGCGGCGTGCCGCATCACGTGATTGGCACCGGTTTCGGCACGATCGATCGCCCGCAACTGGTCTCCGATCTCGAAAAGATCGTGACCGCAGCGGTCGAGATGATGGGGGACATTCCCTATCGCGATTATAGCTTCATCGGCATCGGGCCTACCCAGGGCGGCATCGAGCACCTCAACTCAACCAGTTTCGGGTTCGGCCGGCAGGACAATCGCACGCCCGCCGGGCGGCTGCGGCTCGATGCGTTTCTCGCGCACGAATATTTCCACCATTTCAACGTCAAGCGGATCAGGCCGATCGAGCTCGGGCCGTTCGACTATGGCCGCGAGAACCGCACCCGCCAGCTCTGGGTGTCGGAGGGGCTCACGGTCTATTACGAGAACATCCTGCTGCGCCGCGCGGGGCTGATCGACACCAGCGCCTTTCTCGACGACCTTTCGGGAAATCTGCGGGCTTATGAAAACGCACCCGGCCATCGCTACCAGTCGCTGGCCCAGGCGAGCTACGAGACCTGGGAAGACGGTCCGTTCGGCCGCAAGGACGATGATTTCAACAAGACCATCTCCTATTACGACAAGGGGCCGGTGGTCGGCTTCATGCTCGATCTCGCGATCCGTCACGCCACCGCCAATCGGCGCTCGCTCGACGATGTGATGCGCGCGCTCTATCGCGATTACTATCAACGGCTCGGCCGCGGCTTCACCGAGCGGGAGTTCCGCGCGACCTGCGAGGCCATTGCCGGCACGTCGCTCGCCGACCTGTTCGCCTATGTCGATACGACGGCCGATCCCGATTATGCGCGCTATTTCGGCTATGCCGGGCTCGCGGTCGATATGCGTCCGCACGCCCTGCCCGGAGGGTGGCTCGGCATTGCCCTCGATTCCGCCCAACCGGGCCGCATCGCCGATGTCGAGTGGGACTCACCCGCCTGGAAGGCCGGGGTTCGCCGCGGCGATCTCGTCCTGCGCAGCGATCTGGCCAAGATCGCCCCGCTGCTCCCGGACGAGGCGCAGGGCAGGCCCGTCGCGTTGACGATCGGACACCAGGGCGCCGAGCGCCGCGTGGACCTCACGCTCGACACCAAGCGCGAACGCCGCTTCACGCTCACGCCGATGCCCCATGCCGACGCCTTGCAGCGCCGCATCCTCGCAAGCTTCTGAGCCGCGAACGCGCCGACGCTTGGCGCTTGGCGCAAATTCTTGCTAGGCGCGCGCTTATCATGACCGAATACACGTCCGATCTGCTCCGCCTGCTGTCCTCGCGCGGCTATGTTCACCAGGTGACCGACGCGGCGGGGCTCGATGCCCTTGCCGCCAAGCAGATCGTGCCCGGCTACATCGGCTTCGATCCGACCGCGCCGTCGCTCCATGTCGGCAGCCTCGTCCAGATCATGCTGCTGCGCCGCCTCCAGCAAGCGGGCCACAAGCCGATCGTGCTGATGGGCGGCGGCACCGGCAAGGTCGGCGATCCCAGCTTCAAGGACGAAGCGCGCAAGCTGATGACCGAGGAGACGATCGCGGCGAACATCGCCTCGATCAAGACCGTGTTCGAGAACTTCCTCACCTTTGGCGACGGCCCGACCGACGCGGTGATGCTCGACAACGCCCAGTGGCTCGACGCGCTCGAATATCTCCCGTTCCTGCGCGATTACGGCCAGCATTTCTCGGTCAACCGGATGCTCAGCTTCAATTCGGTCAAGCTGCGGCTCGATCGCGAGCAATCGCTGAGCTTCCTCGAATTCAACTACATGATCCTTCAGGCCTATGACTTCCTCGAGCTGTCGCGTCGCCAAGCGTGCCGGCTGCAGATGGGCGGGTCGGACCAGTGGGGCAACATCGTCAATGGCATCGAGCTGTCGCGCCGCGTCGACGGCACCGAGGTGTTCGGCGTCACCACCCCGCTGATCACCACGGCCGATGGCGGCAAGATGGGCAAGACCATGTCCGGCGCGGTGTGGCTCAATCCCGATCAGCTCGGCCATTACGACTATTGGCAGTTCTGGCGGAACACCGACGATCGCGACGTCGGCCGCTTCCTGCGGCTGTTCACCGACATTCCGCTCGACGAGATCGCCCGACTCGAAGCGCTGGAGGGCGCCGAGATCAACGAGGCGAAGAAGATCCTCGCCAATGCCGCGACTGCGATGTGCCGCGGCGAGGCGGCGGCGCTCGAGGCGGCCGAGACCGCACGCCGGACCTTCGAGGAAGGCAGCGTGGGCGACGCGCTGCCGACGCATGCGGTGGCGGGCAGCATCACGGTCGTCGACGCGCTGATCGCGCTCGGGCTGTGCGCGTCCAAGGGTGAGGCGCGCCGAAAAATCGGCGAGGGTGCGATCCGCATCGATGATGTCGCAGTCACCGATCCCGCGGCGGAGATCGCCGTGACCCGCCAGACCAAGCTGAGCTTCGGCAAAAAGCGCCACGGACTGTTGACCCCCGCGTCATAAAACTGCGCGGCAACCCTCTGTTAAGCAGCTTTGTTGCGAGGCGATTCACGCGGATCGTATACGGAATGCGCCGATACCCCAAATTCCTATGAGGATGGGCGCGTGAGCATCTTGGGCAGCAATCTGGCGATAGCCGAGGACCGTCACGAGGAACGCGACGATGTCCATTATCGCACGCGGGCTATGGTTCCCGATGGGCGACAGCTTTCGCTCACGATCGTCAACATCTCGCCACACGGCCTGATGGCGCGCTGCGACACCCAGCTAGAAACCGGCGACAAGCTGCGGGTGACGCTTCCCCAGGCCGGCGCGGTCGTCGGCGAGATCCGCTGGTCGCTGGGCGGACGGCTCGGCTGCCAGTTCGATCGGGCGATCGACCTTGCGACCTATTATGCCCTCGTCGCGGCGATGGTGAAGGGCAAGTAGCTCAACCGGCGCGCAGCAGCCCGACCGCGGCATCGCGCTCGAACAGATACAGTGCCACGCGCGCCGCCTGCCCGCGCGCCGTCTCCATCTCGCGGTCCTGATCGACGAGCAGCCGCGCGTCGGCATTGGCCATTTCCAGCAGCGGCCCCAATCTCTCTGGCGGGACCAGGCGAAAGCCCTGATCGCCCGATTGGCGCGTGCCGAGCCATTCGCCGCCGCCGCGCAGCTCGAGATCGCGCTCGGCGATCAAAAAGCCGTCGGTGGTGTCGCGCATCAGCGCCAGTCGCGCGCGCGACGTCTCGCTCAGCCCCTTGCCGCGCAGCAATATGCAGTGCGACTTGCCGCCGCCCCGCCCGACTCGGCCCCGAAGCTGGTGGAGCTGGGCAAGCCCGAAGCGATCGGCATGTTCGATCACGATCAGCGTCGCATTGGGCACGTCGACGCCCACTTCGATCACCGTGGTCGCGACCAGCACGCCGATCTCGCCCGATGCGAAGCGCGCCATCACCGCGTCCTTCTCAGGCCCCTTCATCCGGCCATGGACCAGCCCGACCTTGTCGCCGAAGCGCAGCGCCAGCTCGGCGGCGCGCGCCTCGGCGGCCGCCATGTCGCTCTTCTCGCTTTCCTCGACCAGCGGGCACACCCAATAGGCCTGCTTGCCGCTGTCGAGATGGCGCCCCAATCCGGCAACGACGGCGTCGAGCTTGTCTTCGGCGATCACGCTGGTCTCGATCGGCTCGCGGCCGGGCGGCATTTCGTCGAGGCGGCTGACGTCCATCTCGCCATGCGAGGCGAGCTGGAGCGTGCGCGGGATCGGCGTCGCGGTCATCACCAGCAGATGCGGCGGCACCTGCGCCTTGGATTGGAGCATCAGCCGCTCGGCAACGCCGAACCGGTGCTGCTCGTCGACCACCACCAGGCCCAGGTCGCGATACGCCACGCCCTGCTGGAAGATCGCATGGGTGCCGACCAGGATGTCGATCTCGCCCGCCGCCAGCCCCATCAGCGTCGCCTCGCGCGCACGGCCCTTGTCGCGGCCGGTGAGGATCGCGACGCGCACGCCCAGGCCGGAGAGCTGGCGGTTGAGCGTGTCGAAATGCTGGCGCGCCAGGATCTCGGTGGGGGCGAGCAGCGCGCCCTGCGCGCCAGCTTCCGCTGCGATCAGCAGCGCCATCGTCGCCACCAGCGTCTTGCCCGATCCCACATCGCCCTGGAGCAGACGCAGCATCGGGCGAGTCTGCGCCATGTCACCTTCGATCTCGCGGATCGTCCGCGCCTGCGCGCCGGTGGGGGCATAGGGCAGCTTGAGAGCGTCGCGCAGCCGTCCGTCGCCGGCCAGCGCGCGGCCGCGCTTGGCGCGTGCCGCCCCGCTCACCAGCAGCAGCGCGAGCTGGTTGGCGAACACCTCGTCATAGGCGAGCCGCTCGCGCGCCTTGGCGTCGGCAGGATCGGCATGGATCGCCGCCAGCGCCGCGCGCCAATCGGGCCAGCCATGGCGTTCCTTGAGGCTCGGCTCGATCCATTCGGGCAGCTCGGGCGCGCGCGCGATCGCCTGCGCCGCGAAACCGCCGATCCGCTTCGAAGTGATCCCTTCGGAGCAGGGATAGATCGCCTCGCGTCCGCCCTCGCCTTCAACCTCGTCGAGCGGCAGGACATGGTCGGGATGGACCATCTGCAGTTCCTGGCCATATTGCTCGAGCTTGCCCGAGACCCAGCGTGGCTCGCCTTCGGGCAACAGCTTCTTCACCCAGCCCGAATTGCCGCGGAAATAGACGAGGCTGACATAATTGCCCTTTCCGTCCACCGCCTGCACTCGTGCCGGGGCCCTTGGGCTCGATCCGAAGCGATAGCTCACCGCCCGCAGCGTGATCGCGATCACTCGCCCGGCATCGGCGGCGTCCAGCTCGGTGCGCGGCAGCCGATCGACGAATCCGGTGGGCAGATGAAACGCCACGTCGATGGCGCGCGCGAGGCCGAGCTTCTCGAGCGGCTTCGACAAGGCCGCGCCTACGCCTTTCAGCGCGGTGATCTCGGCGAACAGTGGATTGAGAATGTCGGGCCGCATGTCTATCTCGCCCCTACACCCAAGCCGGCCGCGCTTTCCAGCGCTGCCGGCCAATTCGCGTTGGAGGCTCATGGACCGCGAACATCGATTGAAGCGCCTGCGCTTCCGCGCCTGGCATCGCGGCGTGAAAGAGGCCGATCTGCTGATCGGCGGCTTTTTCGACGCCCACAGCGCCGGCTGGGACGATG
Organism: Sphingomonas sp. MMS12-HWE2-04; assembly: GCF_044881185.1. Classification (GTDB taxonomy): domain Bacteria; phylum Pseudomonadota; class Alphaproteobacteria; order Sphingomonadales; family Sphingomonadaceae; genus Sphingomonas. The sequence goes on from NZ_CP173254.1 coordinate 1,978,388, forward strand.
CCGAGATCGACCTGTTCGAGGCGCTGCTCGAGGAACAGGATGTCGATATCATGGCCTGGGCAATGGGAACGGACGCCGTTCCGGAACGCTACCACGGCACGATCATGACCGCGCTCAAGACGTTGAACTACGTACCGATTTCGAACTGAAACCCCTCCCTGCAAGGGAGGGGTCGGGGGTGGGTTCGCGAGCATAGCGAGCGTCCTTCACGATCCCCGAACGCCCGAGCCGGCGCTGGCGCGCCGGCACCCACCCCCAGCCCCTCCCTTGCAGGGAGGGGAGCGGAAGAGTGAATGCCCGACCTTAAGAAGATCCTCTCCGCCACCCGTCCCCTCACCCTCGCCGGCGTCCCCGCAGGGTTCGAGCCGTGGATGCTCGCGGATCTCGCCCGTGCCGGCGGCACTGCCGTGTTCATCGCCTCCGACGAATCGGCGATGCGCGCGATCGCCTCGACTGCGCCCTATTTTGCGCCAGAGCTCGAAGTGCTGAGCTATCCGGCCTGGGACTGTCTTCCCTATGATCGCGCTTCGCCGACGCTGCGGGTGATGGCAGAGCGGCTGGCGACGCTTCATGCGCTCCAGGCCAAGTCCGATCGGCCGCGCCTAATCCTGACGACCGTCAATGCCGCGACGCAACGCACGCTCACCCCCTTCCGCATTCGCCAGTTGGTGGCGCGGCTGGTTCCGGGCGAGCGTATCGGCCTCGACAAGCTGGCGACGCTGCTTCAGGCCAATGGCTATATTCGAGTCGATACCGTCAACGATTCCGGCGAATTCGCGGTACGCGGCGGCTTGGTCGATCTGTTTCCCTCGGGTTCCGAACAGGCGCTGCGCCTCGATTTCTTCGGCAACGAAATCGAGAGCGTCCGCACCTTCTCGCCCGAGGACCAGCGCACGACTGGCCGGATAGACGGCTTCACCCTGCTGCCGGCTTCGGAATCGCTGCTCGATGAGGAGAGCATCAAGCGCTTCCGGGCACGCTATCGTGAGAAGTTCGGTGCCACCGCCACCGGCGATCCGCTCTATCAGGCGATCAGCGACGGCCGCCGCCTTGCCGGCATGGAGCATTGGCTGCCGCTGTTCGAAGAGCGGCTGGAGACGCTGTTCGAGCATCTTCCCGACGACGCCGTCATCGTCCGCGATGGTGCAACCGGAAGTGCCGCCGAGCAGCGCTTCGAGGCGATCGCCGACTATCAGCAGAATCGCGTCCGCGCGGAGAGCACGTCGCCCGGCAGCTATCGCCCGCTCGAGTCGGCGGCGCTGTATCTCACGCCCGAACAATGGGCCCGTGCGCTCGATCACGGCCCGGTCCATGTCGCGACGCCGTTCCACGAGCCCGAAAGCGCGACCGTGCTCGATTTCAACGTCGACGGCCCCCGCGATTTCGCGCCCGAGCGCGCCGCCGGGACCAACGTCTATGAAGCGGTGGTCGAGCATCTCGCCAGGGTGCGCAAAAGCGGCAAGAAGCCGATCCTCGCCAGCTATTCCATCGGCGCGCGCGAGCGGCTCGCCGGGTTGCTCGCCGACCATGATCTCAAGGGTGCGCGCCCTGCCGAGACGTGGCAGGAAGCGCTGGGTGCCGCCGACAAGGGAATCGCCCTGGTCGTGCTGCCGCTCGATCACGGCTTCACCGCGCCCGATATCGCGCTGCTCACCGAGCAGGACATGCTCGGTGATCGCCTCGTCCGCCGTTCGAAGCGCCGCAAGAACACCGACGCGTTTCTTCAGGAGCTCGCCACGCTCTCGCCGGGCGATCTCGTCGTGCACATCGATCATGGCATCGGCCGCTATGAGGGGCTGACACAGATCCCGGTGCAGAAGGCGCCGCACGATTGCGTCGCGCTGAGCTATGCCGGCGGCGACAAGCTGTTCGTCCCGATCGAAAATCTCGAAGTGCTCAGCCGCTATGGCTCGGGCGAGGACGGCGCAGCGCTCGATCGCCTGGGCGGCGAGGCGTGGCAGCGCCGCAAGTCGAAGATGAAGGAGCGGATCCGCGAGATTGCGGGCGAGCTGATCGTCACTGCGGCGAAGCGCGCCACCCGACCCGCCGAAATCGCCGAGCCCGATCATGGCGGCTATCCCGCGTTCGTCGATCGCTTCCCGTATGAGGAAACCGACGATCAAAATCGTGCGATTAGTGACGTTCTTGGTGATCTTTCCGCGGGAAAGCCGATGGACCGCCTCGTCGTCGGCGATGTTGGGTTTGGAAAGACCGAAGTCGCACTGCGCGCTGCATTCGTCGCGGCGATGGCGGGCATGCAGGTCGCCGTGGTCTGTCCCACCACGCTGCTCGCGCGCCAGCATCACCGCAATTTCGTCGAGCGCTTCCAGGGCTTTCCCATCGAAGTCGGTCGCCTGTCCCGGCTGGTCCCGGCCGCCGAGGCCAAGGCGGTCAAGGAAGGTCTGGCCGACGGCAAGATCGACGTGGTGATCGGCACCCATGCGATTCTCTCCAAGTCGATCGATTTCAAGCAACTCGGGCTGGTGATCGTCGACGAAGAGCAGCGTTTCGGCGTCACCCACAAGGAACGGCTCAAGGCGATGAAGGCCGACGTCCACGTCCTCACCCTCACCGCCACGCCGATCCCGCGCACCTTGCAGATGGCGATGTCGGGGCTGCGCGAGCTGTCAGTGATCCAGACCCCGCCGGTCGATCGTCTGGCGGTGCGCACCTATGTCATGCCCTGGGATCCGGTGGTGCTGCGCGAAGCGCTGCTGCGCGAACATTATCGCGGCGGCCAGGCCTATTTCGTCACGCCGCGCATCTCGGACCTTCCCGATATCGAGAAGTTCCTGCGCGAGGATATTCCCGAGATCAGCTACGTCGTCGCGCATGGCCAGATGGCGCCGACCGAGGTCGAGGAGCGGATGTCGGCCTTTTATGATCGGCGCTACGATCTTCTGGTCTCGACCACGATTATAGAGAGCGGGCTCGATATTCCCAGCGCCAACACGCTGATCGTCAACCGCGCCGACAAGTTCGGCCTGGCGCAGCTCTATCAGATCCGCGGCCGGGTCGGCCGTTCGAAGACGCGCGCCTATGCCTATATGACCACGCCGCCGGAACGGCAGATGACCGAGGCGGCGAGCAAGCGGTTGAAGGTGCTCTCCGATCTCGAATCCTTGGGTGCCGGCTTCCAGCTCGCCAGCCACGATCTCGACATCCGCGGCGCAGGCAATCTGCTCGGCGACGAGCAGTCGGGGCACATCAAGGAAGTTGGATACGAACTCTACCAGTCGATGCTGGAGGAAGCGATCCTCGATGCAAAAGTCGGCAACCTACGCGACGAGCGCCCCAAGGATCTCAGCCCGCAGATCACCGTCGACGCGCCGATCCTCATCCCGGAGGACTATGTCCCCGATCTCGACCTGCGCATGGGGCTCTATCGCCGTCTCAACGATGTCGAGGACACGCGCGGCATCGAGGAGTTCGCCGCCGAGCTGATCGACCGGTTCGGCAAGCTGCCCGAGCCCACCGAGAATTTGCTCCAGCTGATCGAGACCAAGCTCAACGCCAAGAATGCCTGCATCGCCAAGATCGATGTCGGCCCCAAGGGCGCGCTCGTCACCTTCCACGAGGATAAATTCCCCAATGTCCCGGGGCTGCTCGCCTATGTCGACAAGCTTGAAGGTACAGCTCGGTTACGACCCGACATGAAACTGGTGATCAATCGCGTCTGGGCCAATCCCAAGGCGCGCCTGCACGGCGCATTGCAATTGTCGCGCGGCCTCGCAAAGGCGGCAGGATGATGCAGCCGCAATTCTGCAGTGTTTAGCATGCGTGAATATACCTAGCGCGGGGCCTCTCGCGCAAATGATCTCCTAGAATAGGATAGAAGGCGGCGGCTTACGCTCGCCTTGAAAGTTCTCAGGAGACCGTGTTGTCCGACGATATTAGCTCGCGTCTGGAATTCATGGAGCTGGATTCCGCCCAGAGTGACGTGCTGCGCGCCGCTCGCCCGGCGATCACCGCCGTCATCGGCAAAGCCCTGGATCGATTCTATTCGCGCGCCCAGCGCACGCCGGAGACTGCACGCTTTTTCAGCAGCGCCCAGCACATGGCCAAGGCAAAGGCTGCACAAGAAAAGCATTGGGACCACATCGCCCGGGGTGACTTTGACAGCGCCTATTATGCCAGCACGCGACGGATCGGGGCGACGCACGCCCGCATCGGGCTGGAGCCGCGTTGGTATGTCGGCAGCTATGCATTAGTCGTCGAGGAACTGATTCACGGCGTCGCGAAGCGCATGCCGCTGTGGAAGCGGCTCATCGCACTGGTTCGTCCCGAAATCGCTCACCAGACCAGCATCGCACTAGCCAAGGCGGCGCTGCTCGATATGGAGTTGTCGCTCTCGGTCTATTTCGAAGAAGCTCAGGCCTCGCGCAACATCGCGGTGGCGCAACTCGAACGTGCACTCAACTCCCTTGCCGACGGCGACCTGACCCAAGAACTATCGGCAATGCCCGAGAGCTTTGCCGCGCTTGAGCGCAGCTATAACGGCACGCTTGGCAAGATCCGCACCATGATCGCGGCGGTGACCGACGGCACGGCGCGGATCAACGCGGGTGTTGGCGAGATCGCCCAGGCATCCGAGGACCTTGCCCGCCGCACCGAAAGCAACGCCGCCAGCCTCGAAGAGACTTCGGCCGCGATCACCCAGATGGATGGACAACTCAAGACCGGCGCTGGCGCCGCACGCTCCACTGTGGGCCGCGCGGACCAGGCGATCACCACTGTTACCGACGGTCGCAGCATCGCAGATGATGCTGTCAAGGCAATGAACCGCGTCGCGGATGGCGCCAAAGGCATCGACAGCGTCATCGAGGGTCTCGACAAGATCGCCTTCCAGACGCGCGTTCTCGCGATGAATGCGGCAGTCGAAGCCGGGCGGGCCGGTGAAGCTGGCCGTGGCTTCGCAGTGGTCGCCGACCTCGTATCTGCCCTCGCCATGCGGTCCGAAGAAGAAGCGGCTCGTGCACGCGACCAGCTGACTGCTACGCAGACCGACATCGTCTCGGCAGTCGAGATGGTTGGCAAGGTGGACGGTGCGCTTGCCAACATCTCAGAGGATGTGGCTCAGGTCCATTCCCTGCTTGGCGACATGGCCACCGACAATGTTGCGCAGGCAACTGCGATCGGCGAGATTTCGTCGGCCGTGGGTACCATGGATCGTTCTACTCAGCAGAACGCTGCAATGGTCGAGGAGACCTCGGCAGCGGCGCGCAACCTTGCGCACGAAGTCAGCGCGCTTGCGGAACTTACCGGCGCATTCCAGATCGAACCGTCGGCGCCACGCAATCGCCTGCCGGGCGGCAGCTTCAAGCCGCTTCCCGCAGCGGCGATCGCGGCGCTGGTTCGGCCGCACTAAGCTTGAGGATGTAGCTTCCGCCCTCGCCTCCCGAATTTCCTGCTGCTAAGGAGCGGTCATAAAAGGCACCCTATGCGCACAATGTCCGAGCACCCCTGGAAGTTGGCAGAGGCAACCAAGCGACTTGGTGACGCTGCCGATCAGGTCGACATTATCGAAACGCTGCGCCAGTATGCGCGCCGCGCTTCCGGTGCTGACGGGATCGCCGTGATCTGCCGCGAAGGTGCGATGGTCACTTATGTCGCAGAAGACGCACTCGGGCGGCTGTGGACAGGGCAGCGCTTCGTGATCCGGCATTGCATCTCCGGCCTGGCGATCCTTGAGCGCGCGCCAATTCTAATCCCCGATACGCTCGCTGATCCGCGCGTGCCCCAGGCCGTCTATGCCGCCACCTTCGTGCGCGGCATGGCGATGTTCCCGATCGGCGCACCGGAGCCGAGCATGGCACTGGGCGGCTATTGGGCGAAACCGAATGCGCTCGATCCCGCTGCGCTCGAAATGCTCGAGGAGCTCGCCGCTCTGGCGACCCAGGCACTGAAGAGGATCGCCCTGTCCATGCCCGGCGCGCGTCTCGCCGGCTGACTTCAGCGCAGCGTCAGGACGTCGGCCTCCTCGGCTTCCAGGTCTTCCACCGCAAACTTCTCGCGCTGCATGGTGAAACGGCCGCGATAGTGACGCAGGCTCCAATTGCCGTCGATCGCGGTGGCGTCTTCATTGACGGTGCCGCGATAGTGCACGGCGTGGCCCAGCCGGCCGCTGCGGTCATATTGCTTGACCCATTCGATCGAGGCGCCGTGACGCGTGCCGCTCACCGAGGCACGCAGCGTGTCGCCCAGCGGATCGGGCTCGCTCGTCGTGCCGTTAACGGCGCCGACGATCTCCTCGAGCACCGCGATGAAGCCATTGGGATAGATGCCCGGATCCTCGGCATCCCAGCGGCCATACCAGACGCCACTTACATCACGTGGATCGCTCATGCCGCCACCAGCCGAGTGAGTTCGGGCACATCGATCGGCTGCGAGCACAGATAACCCTGGAAATACTGGCAGCCTTCCTTGGCGAGCAAATCGAGCTGTACCTCGGTCTCGACGCCCTCCGCCACGACCGAGAGCCCGAGCGAACGCGCCATGTCGATCACCCCGCGCACCACCACACGGTCGCGCGCCGAGCCGGCAATGTCCTGGCTGAGGCGCTTGTCGATCTTGAGATAGTCGAGCGGCAGCGCCTTGAGGTAGGCGAGGCTTGAATAGCCGGTGCCGAAATCGTCGATCGCGACGCGGCATCCCGCAACCCGCAAATCGTTGAGCAGCCGCGCCGCCTCGCTGAGATCGGCCATGATCCCGCTCTCGGTCACCTCGATGGTGAGCCGCGACCGCGGAAAGCCGCTGGCATCGATGCGGCCGAGCAGGTTGTCGACGAAATTGGGTCGCGAGACGTCGCCCGCCGTAACGTTGACCGACAGCCGCAACCCCGACAGCGACGAGGGCCATTGCGCCGCCCCGGCAAGCGCGCGGCGCTGGATATGGTCGCTGAGCGCCGCCTCCAGCCCGGCGCGCTCAGCCGCGGCGAAGAGAGTCTCGGCGCCGATCTCGCCTAGGGTCGGGTGGTGCCAGCGTGCGAGCGCCTCGACGCCGGTGATCCGCCCGCTCGCGATCGCTACCTGGGGCTGATAGCGCACGCCGATCTCGCCGCGCTCAAGCGCGTGGTGGAGATCGTTCGCAAGCTCCTCGAACGACGGTGCACCGGGCTCGGACGGCGGCGCATCGCCGAGCAGCGCTTCGCTGGCACGACGCAGCAGCGCCGCCGCCGAATCGCCGGGCACGCTCGCCACGCTCGCCAGCCGGGCTCCGAGCGGCGCGATGATGCCCCCGGCGACGAACGGGCGCTCAAGCGCTTCCTCGATGCTCTTGGTCGCGCGGCCGAGCCGGGCAGCGTCGATCCCTTCGCTGGCGACGAGGAATTCGGAGCCGCCGATCCGCGCCACGATGGCGCTCTTGCCGAGCGATTCGCGCGCCAGCTCGGCGACGCGCTTGGAGACGCTGCGCAGCAGCTCGTCGCCGGTGGCGCGGCCATAGGCAGTGTTGACCGTGTCGAACCGAGTGAGCCCGATCAGCACCACGCCAACGGTCTTGTCCTCGCCCAGCTGCCGATCGAGCCAGCGCCGCGCGCTGGGCCCGTCGCGCGCGCCGGTCAGCGCGTCGCGCACGGCGGCGCTAGCATCCGGCGCAATGCCGAGCGCCTCGACCAGGGCATGGACGCGGCTGGTGCGCGGATCGAACTGGAGGTGCTGGACCAAGCGGCCCACGCCGGCCAGATCGTGCGCGAAGGCCGTCGAGGTGTTGGCGTCGCCGAGCCGCTTGAGCGCGGTGCGGGCGAGCGATCGATCGGCGCGGTCGAGCCGCCGCATCACGGCGCGCAGCCCCGGCGCCTCGGCAAGGTCGAGCAAGCTCGCCAGTCCCGGCGTGAGCTGGAGCGAGCGCATCTCCGGATCATAGCGCCAGCCGAGCGGATCGGTGGGGCCGCTGGCCTGGCCCGTCCAGCCCGCAAGCCGCTCGACATGGCGGAAGGCGAACCGGATGGCATGCGCCATTGCGGCCGACGACATCGGGCTGGCTAGGAAATGCGTCGCCCCCGCCTCGTGGAAATGGCGCATGTGCACGGTGTCGCTCTGCGAAACGAGAATGAGCATCGCCGAGCCATGCGCCTCGACCGTCGGGCCCAACAGCTTGGCGGCTTCGAGACCGTCGGTCATTGCCCCGCGTGCGTCGATCACCGCGACCGCCGCGCCGCTCGCCAGGAAGCGGCGCTCGACGCCTTCGGAGCGCCGGGCGGCCACCACGCGCCACCCGCCGCCGGCTGCGGCGGCAGCGACCTCGTCGCGCTGGCGGAACGACAGCACGAAGACCGGGGTCTCGGGGGCAGCGGCGTTGGTCTCGATAACCGTGAAATCGTCGTCCATCACACCCTCGATAGCGACAACATCGGCCCGCCGCCATCCAAGGGTTGTTTGCATGCCCACGAAGCCCTACCCCAGCCCCATGGCGTGCTCCGCAGCCCTTGACGATCGCAAGCTGATCGACGGCCATGGCCGCGCGATCCGCTATCTGCGGATCTCGGTCACCGATCGCTGCGACCTGCGCTGCCGCTATTGCATGGCCGAGGAGATGACGTTCCTGCCGCGCAGCGAATTGCTGAGCCTCGAGGAGATCGCACTGATCGCCGAGCGCTTCATCACCCGAGGCGTCCGGAAAATCCGGCTGACCGGCGGTGAGCCGCTGGTGCGGCGCGACATGATCGAGCTGGCCCGGCGGCTGGGCCGGCAAGTCGGCACCGGGCTCGACGAGATCACGCTGACCACCAATGGCACCAGGCTGGCCGATCATGCCGAGGCGCTGGCCGAAGCGGGTGTACGGCGCATCAATGTCAGCCTCGACAGCCGCGATCCCGAGACGTTCCGCTACATCACCCGACACGGCCAGATCGATCGCGTGCTGGCCGGCATCGCCGCGGCCAAGGCGGCTGGGCTGGCGGTCAAGATCAACATGGTCGCGCTGAAGGGCCTCAACGAGGACGAGATCGCGCCGATGCTCGAATGGGCCGTGGCGGAAGGCCACGACCTTACTTTGATCGAGACGATGCCGCTCGGCGCGATCGAAGAAGACCGCGCCGATCGCTTCCTGCCGCTGCCCGAAGTGCTCGCGCGGCTGCGCAGCGCGTTCGACCTGATCGGCGATGCCCATGTCAGCGGTGGCCCCGCCCGCTATCTGCGGGTTGCGGGCACGGCGACCCGGCTGGGGCTGATCTCGCCGCTGACCTCCAATTTCTGCGCGACGTGCAACCGGGTGCGGCTGTCCACCGACGGCAAGCTTCATATGTGCCTGGGCCATGACGATTCGGTCGACCTCCGCGCGGCGATCCGCGAAGGCGGGCTGGCCGCAGTCGATCTGGCGATCGATACCGCGCTGGGCCGCAAGCCCGAGCGGCACGACTTCAACATCGTCCGCGGCGCCGCGCCGGCGGTGGCACGACATATGAGCGTCACCGGCGGATGACGACGCGCGCGCTTGTCGCTTCGCCGACTCCCCCTGCCCAGATCGCCGCCGAAGAGCTGCGCGCCACCTATGACTGGGTGCCGATCGACCAGGCCGACGAGATCGTCGCGCTGGGTGGCGATGGCTTCATGCTCCAGACGCTCCACGCGATGCTGGAGACGCGGCGGATGGTGCCCGTGTTCGGAATGAATTTGGGCACGGTCGGCTTCCTGATGAACGACTGGCGGCTGGAGCGGCTCGACGATCGGCTGGCCAAGGCGCGGCCGTTCCGCGTCTCGCCGCTGTCGATGACCGCGACGACGGTGGACGGCGAGACCTTCCTGCTGCCCGCGATCAACGAAGTCTCGCTGCTGCGCGAGACGCGCCAGACCGCCAAGCTGGAAGTGACGGTCAACGATCGAATCGTGCTGCCCGAGCTGGTCTGCGACGGGATCCTCGTCGCGACGCCAGCGGGATCGACTGCGTATAATCTCTCGGCGCAGGGCCCGATCCTGCCGCTCGGTTCTGCATTGCTGGCCCTCACCCCGATCAGCCCGTTCCGCCCGCGGCGCTGGCGCGGCGCGATCCTGCCCGAGAAAACCCGCATCGGCATTCGCGTACTGGAGGCCGACAAACGCCCGGTCAGCGCCGTCGCCGATCAGCGCGAAGTGCGCGAGGTTGCCAGCGTCGAGGTCGAGATCGACCATAATCGCGACCTCACCTTGCTGTTCGATCCGGAGCACGCGCTGGACGATCGCATAACGATGGAACAATTCATCGCCTGACCCCTTGCAATGTCCGAAAACCCACGGCATAGGCGCCCCTCCGCAGCGGCCCAGGCCGCTTAAGAAGACGGTTTTCCCCGGTAGCTCAGCGGTAGAGCGTTCGACTGTTAATCGAATGGTCGCCTGTTCGAATCAGGCCCGGGGAGCCACTTCCACTTCAGCCGATCGCTCGCGACGTACCCGCCACCCACGGACGTGCGCCGGCAGATCCCTGCTGATTTGCCAACCTTTCGGTTGGGCATTGTCAACCTGCCATCCTGCTGATTTTGCAAGAATATCATCTTGCGGTCGGTTGACACACTTGACTCGAAACGCCGTTTTGCGCGGTCGCTTGACTCACCCCTTGGCGCATCGGCGCCTGGCGCGGAACGTCGCAAAAGTCACGGTTGCGGCGGGCTTGGTCCGATATGTCAAAGAGCGGCGATACCTCGCTTGCGCGAGATAGTGCGTCGGCGGCGATGTTCAACGTTTGTTCTCCACGTTCGATCCTTTTGTTATTGATAGTGACTCGCAGCTTGCGCCGGGCTAATTCCTGCGCAGGCCCGGCGGGCAGCGGCCGCAGCGCTTCGGCGCCGCTTTCGCGCATGGCCCTTTTCGCATCCAAGGAGCCCATCGATGATCCGGAAATTCTTGCTCGCCGCGCTGCTCGCGAGCGCCACCACCGCACAGGCGCATGAAGTGTGGATCGAGCGCGACGGCACCGGCCCCGCCCGGATTTATCTCGGCGAGCCCGGCGAGCCGGTGCCCGAGGGCGGCGACCCCGAATTCGCCAAGCTCAAGGCCCCCAAGCTGATCAACCACAATGGCGCCGCTCTGGTGCGCAAGGCGGGCTATCTGGAGGTCGCCGTGCCTGCCGGCGACGTGCGCGCCTGGGACGATGCCGTGTTCGAGCCCTGGGGCGAGGCCGGTAAGAAGGAGAGCGTGGTCTATTATGCCCGCGCAGGCCGCAGCGAAACGCGTGCGGCGATGCCGTTCGAGATTGCGCCGGTGACGGCGCATGGCGACCGCTTCGTCGTGCTGCGCGACGGCAAGCCGGTGGCCGGTGCGCGGGTGACCGTGATCACGCCGGACAAATGGTCGAAGGGGTTCATTGCCGATGCCAGCGGCGTGCTGCGCGTGCCGGTGCGCGAGAAGGGCCGCTATCTGCTCTCGGCGACGCAGAAGGACGAAGGCGCGATCGCCCATCCCAGCGGCACGCTGGCGGCGCTGCACCGCATCGCGACGACCAGCTTCGTGGTGGAGTGAAGGCTCTTTCCCTCCCTGCAAGCAGGGAGGGGAAGCCAACAGTGGCCGCTTATTTGAGCGAGTAGCGCAGGCCGAGCGCGAAGGTGCGGCTGAGCAGCGTCGTGCCGAGATTGTCGGTGGTCGGGCCGCCGGCATCGCCGAACTGATAATAGGTCTGCATCTTTTCCTTGGTCAGGTTGACCGCGTCGAGCGTGACGCCGAGCCGGTCGCTGACATTGTAGGTGAGCTGCAGATCGAGGCTCCGCTCCGGCCGGCGCCACACGCCGATCGGATTGGCGAACAGCCGCGCCTCGTTGTTGGCGAGGAACTCCTTGCGCCAGACATAGGAAAGGCGCGCGCCCAGCCCGTTCTTATCATAGGCCAGGGTGGCGTTGTACGACAGGTCCGAGACGCCGAAGAACGAATTGGTGCTCTCGCCGACGATGTTGCCGGCGGCATCGGCCTGCGGGATGTTCTGCTTCGAATCGAGGATCGTCACGCTGCCGACAAAGCCGAGACCGTCGAGCGGACCGGGCAGATAGGTCGGGAAATAGGTGGCGCCGATCTCGATGCCCTTGAGCACGCCGTTCGAGGCGTTGACCGGGCGGGTGATCGCGAAATAGTCGGTCGCGCCGGCGACGATGCCGTTGTTCGGGATATATTCGCGCACCGTGAGCGGCACCACCAGGCCTTCGATCTCGCGGCGGAAACCGGTGACGAAGACCGCGCTGTTGCGCTCGAAATACCATTCGGCGGCGAGATCGTAATTCTTCGAATGGGTGGGCTTGAGGTTGGCAGTGCCTGCCGTGCCGCTGCCATAGCCGACATTGGTGAGATCGCCGGTCAGCGCATAGTTCGGGTTGATGTCGCTGAAGTTGGGGCGACGCAGCGTCTCGCCATAGTTGAAGCGCAGGCGCAGCTTGGGCGTGATCTCATAGCGCGCCGTGAAGCTCGGCAGCCAGCGGTTCGAGCCACTGGAAACGTGGGTCTGCGCGCCATTGTTGTAGCGATCGAAGAAGTCATAATCGGTATCGACATCGACATAGCGGACGCCGGCCTGGAGCTTGAGCGGCCGGCCGAGGATCGACACCTCGCCATCGGCCTGAAGATAGGCCGACATCGTCACTTCATCGATGTCGAACACCTTCTGCAGGCTAAGCTGGTCCGAGGTCTTCAGGCCATAGAGCGTGCGGACCTTGTCGGCATTGTCATAGAGCCAATAGCCGTTGGCGAGCACCCAACTGCTCGGCACATCGGCGCGGCCGTCGAAAAAGCCCGAATTGGTGAACTGCGCGTCTTCGCCGAGCGAGGCGAGCGACACGCCGAGATTGCCGGCGTCCTGCGTCCGAATCCGCGTGGACGCCTTGCGGTCGTCGATCCGGATGCCGGCCTTGACCTGGCGGAGGAAGCCTTCGTCCCAGGTATAATAGCCGTCCAGCGTGCCGGTGAGCGCGCTGCCCTTGTCCTGGCTGGCATTGTCGTAGAGCTGCGCGACGTTCCACACACTGGGATCGGTGAGCAGCGAATCGTCATCGAAATGATAGGACGGGATGCCGCCGCCAGCGTTGAAGTCCGCGGTGATCTGGCTGGCGACGCGATCGGTGCGCATCGCGAGGAAGGCAGTGCTGTACTTGCTGGTCTGATAGGCGACGTCACCGACGATCTTGCCGCGGCTGCCCAGATCCCATTGGCCGTTCAGCGCGAAGACATAGCTGTCGGTCTTGCTCTTGGTATAGTCGCCGCTGTTGAAGCCATAGACATCGTCGACGGTGCGCGACTTGATGATGTTGGTGCCGTCATAGAGCTCGACCGCGCCGGGATTGCCCCACCAGTCGACGAAGCTGAACTGCAGGCTGTTGAACGTCTCGCCGCGGAAGCCGGTGTAGAAGGCCTCGGCGGTGTAGACCGAGCTGCTGTTGGGCGCCCATTGCAGCGCGATGTTGCCGCCGATGCGCTCGCGCTTGCCGTAGAGGTCCGAGCTGAACACCGCGTCGCGCGACAGATAATAAGGCGTGGCGACGCCGTTGATATTGAGCGTCGAGCCCGGCGCGGTCGGCAGGCCGGCATTAAGGCCCGGCGTCCAGTTGACGTTGTCGTCGCCCGGAAAGATGCGCTCGAGCCGCGACAGGCCCGAACCCGCCGGCGGCGTCTCGGTGGCGAACGGTACCAGCGCGCCCGCCGTGGTGGTCATATTGCGATATTTGGTGCGGCTGTAGCTGCCGTTCGCGAGGATGCCGATGTCGCCGATGCCAGTCGTCCAGCGGTTCGACACGAGCAGCGCCGCGTTGGGATTAATCTTGTCGGCCTGCTCGTCATAGATGCCGCGGGCCAGCGCCGAGATCGCGAAGCCTTCGAAATCGAACGGGCGGCGCGTCTTGACGTCGATCTGGCCGGCGAGGCCGGTCTCGATCTGGTCGGCCGAGCGCGTCTTGTAGACGTCGACCTGCTTGACGAGGTTCGCCGAGATGTCCTGGAGCGAGAAGGACTGGTTGGCGGCAGTGAAGATCGTGCGGCCGTTGAGCGTGGTCAGCGGATCGCTGAGGCCGCGGATCGTGACCGTCGCGGCTTCGCCGCCGGCGCGATCGGTGACCTGGATGCCGGTGACGCGCTGGAGCGCTTCGACCACGTTATTGTCGGGCAATTTGCCGACATCCTCGGCGACGATCGAGTCGACGATCTGGGTCGAATCGCGGCGGACGTTGAGGGCGCCGACGATCGAGCCGCGCACGCCGGAAACGACGATTTCGTCTTCCTCGGTGAGTTCGCTCGATTGCGGATCGGCCGGAGCGCTGGCCTGGGCGGAGTCGTCATTGACCGTCTGGGCGAAGGCCGGGCCGGCAAGGGCGAGCGAAGCGAATGAAACGGTGCACAGAAAACGAGGCTTGAACGCCATAATACCTCTCCTCATGCCGCGGCCCTCGGAGGGTCGGGTCGTTATTACTCCGACAAAATTATTTCGGACCGACGGGGCGCGCAAGCGGTTTTGTTTGAAAATGCGGTTTGCTGGTGAAGCGTTGCCGAAGTGCAACGGATTGGCGGGCCCGCTTTTTGGGCCGACCCTGTGTCCGACTAATGTCTGATAAATATGGTTTAGATGTCGAACCGATACAGGCCCGCGCCGTGCGCTGGCAGTGCGGTTTCGAACATACGGTCTGCCCGGCCGAGTGCGCGGCGCTCCCACAAATTCCGGACGTTACTCGGCGTAATTGCGACGCGATCGAGCCGGACGCTGACGCTGCGCGGCTTGTCGGTGGTGTTGAACAGCGCGAGATAACGCCCACCGCCGGGCGCATCGGCAGTCCACACGCGCAGGCCATCCTCGAGAAAATGCGGCCGGTTGCCGGTACTGTGCTGGTTGACTGCGAGCACTTCGGGGTTGGTTAGGAGCGCGAGCGTCGCCGCATCGAGATGGCGCAGATCACCACCCATGATCAGCGGCGAGCGCGCGATCGACCACAGCGTCATCAGGGTGCGCTGTTCGTCGGGCGTAAACTTGGTGTCGCGCTCACCGAGCGCGAGGCGGCCGAGCGGGAGCATGTCGGCATCGGGCCAGCTGTCCGGCCCGGCGAACGCCGCCCAATTCTCGAGCCTTGTGAACTGCGCCTCGAGCAGCGGCCATTCGTCCCAGAAATCGTCGCTGATCCGCCACATCTGCGCGAATTTCCGGACATGCGCGCCGCGCGCGACGGGCGTTTCGCCGGGCGACAGGCTCAGGACGATGGGCCGGCCGGTCCTGGCGATCGCCTTGTGCGCCGCCTCGATCTCGGGCGCGTGCGCGTCATAGGGACGGCTCATATCGTCCATCTTGACCAGATCGACGCCCCAGGAGGCGTAGAGCGCGAAGACGCTGTCATAATAGGCCTGAGCACCCGGCTTGCCCATGTCGACGCCGTACATGTCCGGGTTCCACGGGCAGGTGCTCGCGGTGTCGGCGATATCACGGGCACCATAGCGCGTGCCGAACACCGGCAGGTTGCGCTCGACCGCGAGCCGCGGGATGCCGCGCATCAGATGGATGCCGAAGCGCAGCCCCAGCGCATGGACCTTGGCCGCAATCGGCGCAAAGCCCTTGCCGCCCGCGGCCGAGGGGAAGCGATTGGGCGCCGGGAGCAGCCGGCCATAGCCGTCCATCTCGGGCTGGGGCCGGGCGTTATAGGTGTAGCTCTTCGCCTCGGGCTCGTACCATTGGATGTCGATGGTGAAGATGTCGTAGCCCGAGGGCAGCAGCTTGGCCGCCTGGATCGCCGCGGTCTCGAGCGCCTGTGCCTCGGTGATCGTGGTGGCGAAGCTGTTCCAGCTGTTCCACCCCATCGGCGGAGTCGGCGCGAGGGCTTTGCCCCGGGCACGCGCCGCGGACGGCCCGGCAACGGCAAGCGCCGCCGACCCCGCGAGGCTGGCCGAAAGCAGCGTGCGCCGATCCATATTCAGCTGACCCGGAAGTTGGTGCTGGGCGGGAAGGCGCGGTCCTGCACGCCCACCAGCAGCGCGCCCCCGCGATGCAGAAGATACTGGCCAGGCCGCCCGGCGACGGCGAAGCGGACCTCGTCCTTGCCGACTCTCTGGCGGAGGAACGCGGTCCACTGCGACAGCGGCGCCAGCACGACGCTGCCGTCGGTCTTCACGGTCAGTGCCTTGTCGGGCGCGTCGACCGCGACGAGCGCGACCGCGCCGCCCGCGAGCGGCACCGAACGGAACTGGCTCGACGGGATATTCCCCCTCCCCACCACCACGCGGTCGCCGTCATGGCGGAGGAACTGGCCCTTGGCATTGGCGGGCGAGAATCGATCGGGCACCGCGCCGTTGCCGACGGGGATACCGAAATCGGGAGTGCCATCCTCGCGATAATAGAGGCGCTGGACGCGCGTGTGGCGGTTGGGATCGAACAGCGGATCGCCCTTGATCGCCTTATAATCGCGGCCGTGATAGACCAGCACGTCGCGGCCCTGCTCGTCGGTGGTGAAGCTGTTGTGCCCCGGGCCATAGACCTTGGTGACGTCCGACGAGACGAACACCGGAACCGGCGACTTGGTCCAGTTGCCGGGATCCATGATGTCGGCATCGTCGCGCGCCGTAAGCATGCCGAGGCAATAACGATCGTCGGTCGCGCTCGCCGAATAGGTGAGAAACAGCTTGCCGTTGCGGGCGAGCAACGCCGGCGCCTCGGCGACCTTGAAGCCGCGAACTTCCCAGTCGAGCGTCGGCACGGTGAGCCGCGCAGGCTTGGCGGCCAGCGTGAGCGGGGTCTTGAGCGGCGCAAGATAGATATTCGAATTGGTCTCGATGCCGGGCTCGCGCTCGGCCCAGCAGAAATAGCGGACGCCGCGATGCACGAAGCTGGTCGAATTGAGGCAGAAGCCGTCGAACGGCGATTTTAACTTGCCGAGCACCGACCATTTGCCGGTCATCGGATCCTTGCCGTCGCAGACCACGGCATAGGTGCGGATGCGGAACACGTCCTCGCCGCCCCCGCTCGGGCCCGCGGCGAAATACATGATCCACTTGCCGTCGATCAGGTGAAGCTCGGGCGCCCAGAGGAAGCCCGACATCGGCCCGCTCGCCTCGTGGCGCCAGAGCACTGCTTCCTTGGCGGTGGTCAGCCCGGCGAGCGTGCGCGCGCGGCGCAGCACCAGCCGGTCATATTCGGGCACCGATCCGGTCATGTAATACCAGCCATCGGTGTGGCGGAACACCTGCGCATCGGCACGCTGGCGAACGACCGGATTGACCGGAACCGGCGTGGCGGGAGCGGCAGCGACGGGCGCGCGCTTCGCGGCGGCCTGAGCCTGGCTGGCAAGCGCGGTGCCGGCGGCGCCGGCGAGGAACAGGCGGCGATCGATTTCCATGGCTCTCTCCTCAATAAGCCGCGACGGGCCAGCCGTCGGCACCCCAGGTCACCGGGGCGATCCGAAGCGTCGGCGCGCCGCGGTTATCCTTGTCATAGGCGTGGTAGACGACATAGTCCTTGCCGTCCTTGTCGTGCAGCCAGCCGGCATGGCCGGGGCCGCGGAAGCGCTGCTGCTCCTGCAAATCGGCGCGCAGGAAGATTGTCCCCTTCCCCTCCATCATCGCGCTGCCGTCCTTGCCGAGATAGGGCCCGGTGATCGCCTTCGATCGACCGATCGCGGTGTAATAAGTGCTGTTCGCGCCCTTGCAGCAATAATCGTACGAGACGAGCAGATAGTAATAGCCGCCATGGGGGACGATGAACGGCGCCTCGACCGGCGCGGCGGCACCCACCGGCGCGGGGCGGCGCGCAATCGAGAAGGGCGTTTCGCCGGGCTTAAGTTGCTTGCCGGTCTTCGGATCGAGCGCGAACAGCTTGATCCCGCTCCAGAAGCTGCCGAGCGACAGCCAATGCTTGCCCTGCGCATCGATCACGAAGTTCGGATCGATCGCGTTAAAATCGTCCGACGGCATCGACTGGACGACCAGCCCCTCGTCGCGCCAGGCATAGGTCGGCGCCTTGGGATCGAGCGTCGCGTTGGTGAACAGCCCGATCGCCGAGCGGTTCGAGCCGAAGGTCGACACCGAATAATAGAGCCGCCAGCGACCGTTCACGAAGCTGATATCGGGCGCCCACATGCCCCCCGTGCCCGGCACCGCCTTTTGCGCCCATTCGGGAATGGTGGTGAACAACGGCGCGCCCGCGGTCCACTGGACCAGGTCCTTCGAGCTGCGCGTCTCGACCAAGCGCTGGCCATGACCGGTGCCGAAGACGTAATAGGTATCGCCTTCGCGCGCGATCACCGGATCGTGCGTGGGCGTGAGATCGCCGGTGAGGCGGTCGTTGAGCGTGGCCTGTTGCGCGGTCGCGGTGCTGCCAGCGAGCAGCGCGGCGGCAAGCAGCAGCGATTTCAAAACGGTCACGAGCCTCTCCCCGGCCTTCAAGGACGGCGCCCGGCGTATTCGCCTGGGCGCCGCATTATCATAGTTCGAGCACGACCACCGATTTGGCGGGCAGCGTCACGGTCAGCGTGTCGCCGCTCATCTGCGCGCCGCTGAACGGCACCGGCTTCACGGTTTCCGGCGCATCGAAGCTGTTATGCGCATTGATCGCCGGAGCGGTCAGGATGCGGCCCGTGACGGTCGCGGCGCTGACGCCGTCGAGCTTCACCGTCACCGTGTTGGTCTGGTTGGGATCGAGGTTCGACAGGCCGATATGGATCTTGCCGTCCTTGCCCTTCACCGCCGAGCCGCTGACCGCGGGCATTACGAACTGGTTCTTGTTATACCAGGGCGACTTGATCTCGATCGGCAGCACCGTTGCATCCTGCCACGGCTTGTACATCTCGAAGACGTGATAGGTCGGGGTCAGCACCATCTTGCTGCCATCGGTGAGGATCATCGCCTGGAGCACGTTCACCATCTGGGCGATCGCGCTCATCCGCACGCGATCGGCGTGCTTGGCGAAGATATCGAGATGGATCGAGGCGGCCAGCGCGTCGCGCAGCGTGTTCTGCTGGCGCAGGAAGCCCGGATGCGTGCCCGGATCCTGGGCATACCAAGTGCCCCATTCGTCGACCGCGAGGAAGATGCGCTTCTGCGGGTCGTATTTGTCCATGATCGCGCTGTGCTTGGTGACCAGCTCGTCCATGTGCCAGGCGCCGGCAAGCGCATCGGCCCAGCCGGTCTCGTCGAAATTGACCGGATCGGCCTTGGGCGGCCAGCCGCCCTGCGGCAGCGTGTAGTAATGCAACGAGACGCCGTCGAGCTGGGCGCCGGCGACGCGCATCATCGTCTCGGTCCAGTTATAGTCGTCGACATTGGCGCCGGCGGCGATCTTGAGGATCTTGGTGCCGGCGGGTGCCTTGATGAAGGTGGCATAGCGGCGGGTCTCGTCGGCGGCGAATTCGGGGCGCATATTGCCGCCGCAACCCCAAAGCTCGTTGCCAACGCCGAAATAGGGCACCGCCCACGGCGCCTTGTGGCCGTTCTTGGCGCGCTCATCGGCCAGGCTGCCGGCGGGCGAGGTCATGTATTCGACCCATTCGGCCATCTCGCGCGGGGTGCCGTTGCCGACATTGCCGGCGACATAGGCCTCGGCGCCGACCTGGCGGAGCAGCTCGAAGAACTCGTGGGTGCCGACTTCGTTAGGCTCGGTAACGCCGCCCCAATGGGTGTTGATCTTGACCGGGCGCTGCTTTTGCGGGCCGATGCCTTCGCGCCAGTGATATTCGTCGGCAAAGCAGCCGCCGGGCCAGCGGATCACCGGGACCGACAGATCCTTGAGCGCGGCGACGACGTCGTTGCGGAAGCCGTTGGTGTTGGGGATCTTCGAATTCTTGCCGACCCACAGCCCGCCATAGATGCCGTTGCCGAGATGCTCGGCGAACTGGGTGAAGATGCGCCGGTCATAGGTCGGGCCGGCCTTGTCGGCATGCACCTCGGCCGTGCTCGTCGTCTGCGCGGCCGCCGCGAGCGGCGTCGTGGACAGCAGCAGGGCAAGCGCCGTGCGGCGTAACGTGCGGATCATTATTCTCTCCCTTTTGCGGGGTTGGCCCCGGCATTGGATTCGCCCCCGAGGGGCCGTTCGTTAGTCGTGAAATTCCTCGACGGCCTCGCGGTCGCCGCGCAGGAAGGCGTCGGCGACGAGGCGCAGCGGCGCGGTGTCGACATCGCGCCGGCCGCTGCGGATCAGCTCGGCGAACCGGGCATAGAGCCCCGGATATTCGCGGTCCTCGCTGGTGTGCGTGCCGGTCGGCAAATGCAGCACCGCCCCGCCCTTTTCCAGCTTGAGCGTGCCCTCGTCGGTCTCGACGGTGATGTCCCAGCTTTGCGGGCCGGTCTGTCGCCAGTCGAGGTCCATGCTGATCGGCGTGCCGAGCGTATCGCGAAAGGCGATGTCGGCGGCGATCGGCGCGGCGCGATTGGCCGGGATCGAGAGCTTCGCCGTCTTGAGGAAGAACGGCCGCGGCAGGATATGCGTCGCGATCGAGAGCGCGTTGATGCCGGGATCGAACACGCCAAGGCCGCCCGGCTCCCAGATCCAGTCCTGCCCCGGATGCCAGACGCGGACATCCTCGCGCCAGACGATCGAGACGCGCTTGATGCGGCGCGCGGCAAGCCAGGCCTTTGCCGGCGCGACGCCCGCGGCGTAGCGCGAATGCCAGCTGGCGAAGAGCGTCACGCCCGCGACCGCGGCATGATCGTCGAGCACCGCGACTTCGGCGAGCGTCGCCCCGGGCGGCTTTTCGAGGAACACGTGCTTGCCCGCGGCAATCGCGCTGGCGGCAAGATCGTAGCGCGGCTGCGGCGGCGTGCAGAGTGCCACCGCGTCGATCTGGATATCCTGGGCGAGCAGTTCGTCGAGCGTGCGGTAATGCGGCAGATCGCCAACCCCCTCGCCGCGCGAGCTTACCGTCGCGGCGAGCGTGAGGTCGGGATTGCCGGCGATCGACGGCAGATGCTGGTCATGGGCGATTTTGCCCATCCCGACCACGGCAACACGGATCGGGCCGGACATCAGAGCGCCTTCACCGCCACCGGCTGGGCCGCCTCACGCGCGAGCGGGTTACGCAGCGGCAGCGTGAACGGCGCGGCTTCGATCTCGAAGACATCGCCTTCCTGGGTCTGGATGCCGTCGCTGAACGACAGGGTCGCGGTGCCGAAGAAATGGACATGGACGTCGCCGGGGCGGCGGAACAGCGCATATTTGAAATGATGGTGCTCGAGATTGGCAAGGCTGTGCGACATATTGTCTTCGCCCGACAGGAACGGCTTTTCCCAGATCGTCTCGCCATCCCGCACGATGCGGCTGGCGCCGCGAACGTCGCTGGGCACGTCGCCGACGAACAGTTCGGGGCCGAGCGCGGCCTGGCGCAGCTTCGAATGGGCGAGCCAGAGATAGTTGTGCCGCTCGGTGACGTGGTCGCTGAACTCGTTGGCGAGGGCGAGGCCGATCCGATAGGGCGTGCCATCCGGGCCGATGACATAGATGCCGGCAAGCTCGGGCTCTTCGCCGCCATCCTGCGCGAAGGCAGGCATCGAAAGCGGCTGGCCAGGTCCGACGAGCTGGGTGCCGTCGCCCTTGTAGAACCATTCGGGCTGCTGGCCGGTCTGCCCGGCGGCGGGCTTGCCGCCCTCGACGCCTTCGAGGAACATCCGCATCGAATCGGTCTGCTTCTCGGCAGCGGCAGCCTCACGGTGCATCTTGTCGCGGCCCTCGGCCGAGCCGAGATGGGTGAGCCCGGTGCCGGTCATCGCCAGATGCGCCGGATCTTCATGGTCGATCGGCGCGAGGAAGCGGCCGGCGGCGAATTCGGCCGCAAGATCGATCTCGGCGCCTTCACCGCGGGCTTCGACTGCCTGCGCAAGGCTCTGGCCCTGGGCGATTGCCTCGAGCGCGAGCGCGCGGACGCTCTCGACGCCGGGGACGATCGTCGCACGATCGCCACGCGCCGCGATCACCGAGCGCACACCGTCCGAACCGCGGTGCTGCAACAGGCGCAAAGTCATGGTCTTCTCTCCGAAATGCGGGTGCGGCGCATTCGGGCCGCCCCGGAATTGTTCAGCCCTGGAAAAACTCAGCCGAGAACCGGCTTGCCGTCGATCAGGCGCGGCAGGCCCGAGTTGTCGCGCAGTTCGGACGGTAGCAGCCCGGACGCGAGATTCTGGTACGAAACCGGACGCAGGAAGCGATCGATCGCGAGGCTGCCGACCGAGGTGGTCCGCCCGTCCGACGTTGCCGGGAATGGCCCGCCATGGACCATCGCATGCGCGACTTCGACGCCGGTGGGCCAACCATTGGCGAGGATGCGGCCGGCCTTGCGCTCGAGCAGCGGCAGCAGGCGCGCAGCGAGCGGCTCGTCCTCGCCGTCCATCTGCAGCGTCGCCGTGAGCTGACCCTCGGCAGTGACGAGCACGGCGCGGAGTTCGGCTTCGTCGGCGCAGCGCACGATCACCGAGGAGGAACCGAACACTTCGTGTCCCAGAGCCTTGTCGGCGATGAATTGTGCGGCAGTCGTCTCGAACAATGCGGCCTGGCCGCAGGTGATCCCCTCACCGACTTCGCCACGGGCGAGCGTCTTGACCGAGGCATGCGACGCCAGCTTGTCGACGCCCGCGGCATAGGCGGCGTGGATGCCGGGCGTCAGCATCGGCGCAGGCGCCGAGGCGGTGAGCGCTTCAGTGGCCGTGGCGATGAATGCGTCGAGCCCCTCGCCTTCGATCGCCAGCACCAGCCCAGGATTGGTGCAGAACTGGCCGGCACCCATCGTCAGCGAGCCGACGAACGCCGTTCCGATCGCTGCGCCGCGCGCCTTGAGCGCCGCGGGAAGCAGCAGCACGGGATTGATGCTCGACATCTCGGCATAGACCGGGATCGGCACCTCGCGGCCCTGGGCGATACGGACGAGCGCGAGACCGCCGCCGCGCGAGCCGGTAAAGCCGACCGCGGTGATGCGCGGATCCTGAACGAGCGCGCCGCCCAGGTCATTGCCCGGGCCGACGAGATGCTGGAACACGCCCTCGGGCAGCCCCGAGGCGGCAACCGCGCGGGCGATCGCCGCAGCGACGAGCGCGCCGGTGGCCGGATGCGCAGGATGGCCCTTGACCACCACCGGGCAGCCCGCGGCAAGCGCCGAGGCGGTGTCGCCGCCGGCGGTCGAGAAGGCGAGCGGGAAGTTCGACGCGCCGAACACCGCGACCGGGCCGAGCGGGATCATCCGCAGGCGCAGATCGGGGCGCGGCAGCGGCTGGCGATCGGGAAGCGCGGGATCGATTCGCAGGCCGAGCCATTCGCCGCCACGGACGACGCCCGCGAACAGCTTGAGCTGGCCGACGGTGCGGCCGCGCTCGCCCTCTAGGCGGGCACGCGGCAGGCCGCTTTCGCGCATCGCGGTCTCGATCAGCACGTCGCCGATCGCGACGATCTCGTCGGCGATTTGCTCGAGGAAGGCGGCGCGAGTCTCGCGGTCGGTGGCGCGATAGGTTTCGAAGGCGGCTTCGGCCGCAGCACAGGCGGCATCGACATCGGCCACCCCGTGTGTCGCGAAGGGTTCGCCAAAGGGTTCGCCGGTGCGGGCGTCGATCGAACGGAACTGCGTCTGCGAAGCGGAAATTTGATTGTCGCCGGTCATGAACCTCTCCAGTATTACTCCGACATATTCCAGCGCTGCGCGTTAGGCAATCTTTCCGTTCCACCTTCGCGCGACGACTGATAGAACCGGGGCAAAAGAGGGCAAAAATGACAATCGTCAATGGGGTAGAGGAGCCTGTTTCGGTCGACCACGCCGAAACGAGCGAGCCGCGGACGCCGCGCGGCACGGGACGGCGATTGCACGGAGCAATCGCACACAAGCTGGGAGCAGCGATCGTCTCGGGTGAATATGCGCCGGGGGACCGGCTGGAAGGCGAAGTCGCCTTTTCCGAGAGCCTCAACGTCTCGCGCAGCGCCTATCGCGAGGCGGTGCAGGTGCTCACGGCCAAGGGGCTCGTCGAAAGCCGGCCCAAGGCGGGCACCAGGGTGCTGCCGCGCAACCGCTGGAACCTGCTCGATCCCGACGTGCTCGCCTGGGCATTCACCGGCGAACCCGACGTGGATTTCATCCGCAACCTGTTCGAGCTGCGCGCGATCGTCGAGCCCGCGGCTGCGCGCCTTGCCGCGCAGCGGCGCGATCGCAACGATCTCAAGACGATGAAAGCGGCGCTGACCGCGATGCGCCAATATTCGCTCGCCACCGAGGCGGGGCGCGCGGCGGACCGCGATTTCCACAATTCGGTGCTGCAGGCGACGCGCAACGACGCGATCGTGGTGCTCAGCGCCAGCATCGGCGCCGCGGTCAACTGGACCACCCAGTTCAAGCAGCGCGCCCGCGAGCTGCCGCGCAATCCGATCCCGGACCATGTCCGCGTGTACGACGCGATCGCCGCCGGCGACCCCGACGCGGCTGCCGAGGCGATGCGCGTGCTGGTGGAGCTGGCGCTGGAAGATACGCGCAGCTCGATGAGCTGATTTGATCCCGCCCTGCGCGGAAGGGTCTGAGAAAAAGGGCGCCCCGCCGGTCTGGCGGGACGCCCTTTTTGCGTTCAGGCCGAGGCGCTCACTCCACCACCGGCTCCGGCAGCGCGTGCGTCGTCTTGGCGCCCCACAATGCGTAGAACAGGATGTAGAGCTCGCACACCGCGGTGAGGATGAACGAGGTCTGCAGGCCGTATGCGTCGGCGAGCCAACCCTGCACCACCACCAGCGCACCGCCGGCGATTGCCATGATCAGCAGGCCCGAGCCCTCCTCGGTCAGCGGGCCGAGGCCCTTGATGCCGAGGGTGAAGATCGTCGGGAACATGATCGAGTGGAACAGGCCGACCAGGATCAGCGACCACATTGCCACCGGGCCGTGCGCGAACACGGTGATGACCATCACCGCGAAGGCGCCGATCGAGAAGAAGGCGAGCACCTTCTCCGCCGAGATACGCTGCATCACCGCCGAGCCGACGAAGCGGCCGACCATCATCCCACCCCACAGGAAGGTAAGGTAGTTGCCGGCCTGCTCATGCGTGAGGTTGGCGATGTCGGGCTGGCTGACGAAGTTCACGAAGAGGTTGGCGACGCCGATCTCGGCGATCAGATAGATGAAGATCGCGGGCACGCCGAACACCAGGTTGCGGTGCTTCCAAAGCGAGTGATTCTTGCGCTCCTCCTTGCCCAGGCGGCTGGTGGCCGAACCCATTGCAGGAAGCGGGAAGCGCGCGATCACGATCGCAAGGACGATAAGGACGACCGCGACCAGGCCGTAAGGCAGGATCACCGATTGCGCGTCTGCAAGCCGCTCGGCCTGGGTGAGCACTTCGCCGGCATGCGCGGTGCCGCCCTTCGAGCGGCCGAGGATCAGATAGGCGCCGAAGCTGGGGGCGAGCATCGTGCCGGCCGAGTTCATCGCCTGGACGAGGTTGAGCCGCGACGACGCGGTCTCGGGCTTGCCGACTACCGCGACATAGGGGTTCGCCGCGACCTGGAGCAGCGTGATTCCGCTCGCGATCACGAACAGCATCACCAGCGTGACGCCGTACGAAGGAATGCTCGCCGCGAGCATCATGCCGAGGGCACCCGCCGCCATGATCAGCAGCCCGGTGACCAGCGACTTCTGATAGCCGATCCGCTCGATCAGTTTCGCCGAAGGAATCGACGCGACGAAATAGGCGATGAACCAGACGCTCTCGATCAGCGTGGTCTGGGTGTAGCTGAGGTCGAACACGCTGCGCAGATGCGGCAGCAGCGTGTTGTTGATGACGGTGATGAAGCCCCACATGAAGAAGAGGCTCGCGAGCAGGGTGAGTGCCGAGCGATAGCTTGCGCCCGCCCCCGGCTGCACGCCCGCAGTCGCGGTAACATTCACTGGTCCAGGCATTGAAATCCTTCTCCCTTAAGCCCTGAACGCCTTACGACCCCAGCAAGCTTGCCCTTCCGATTTTTGTCGGACTATAAGGCGAGGGCATGGCGCGTCAACGCGGTTCGATCATGCCCTGACAAGATGGAGAGGATATGCGTTCCTTTGGCTCAGCCGGCCTCGTAGCAGCAGCGATCGGCGCCGTCGCCCTCGCAAATCCGGCGCTCGCCGCCGAAGCCAAGCGCGAGGCGTTCGGCAAGCTGGCTGACGGCACCGTGATCGAAGCGGTGACGCTCACCGGCAAGAACGGCGTTTCGGCGCGGATCATCTCCTTCGGCGCGACGCTCCAGGCGCTCCACGCGCCCGATCGCAGCGGCAAGATCGCCGATGTCGAGCTCGGCTATGACGATCTCCAGAGCTATGTCGACCACCCGAACTATTGGGGCGCCAGCGTCGGCCGCTATGCCAATCGCATTGCCGGCGGCAAGTTCACGCTCGACGGCAAGAGCTATCAGCTCACCCAGAACGACAAGGCCAATTCGCTCCACGGCGGC
This sequence comes from Sphingomonas sp. MMS12-HWE2-04, assembly GCF_044881185.1. Lineage (GTDB taxonomy): Bacteria > Pseudomonadota > Alphaproteobacteria > Sphingomonadales > Sphingomonadaceae > Sphingomonas. The sequence goes on from NZ_CP173254.1 coordinate 2,004,674, forward strand.
ACCAAGGGCTTCGACAAGCTGCCCTGGAAGATCGTCTCGGTGAAGAGCGGCGCCCAGGCCAGCGTCACCTTCGCGCTGACCAGCCCGGCGGGCGACCAGGGCTATCCCGCGACGCTCAAGGTCACGGCGACCTACAGTCTCGACGACAATGGCAATCTGACGATGGACTATGACGCGACCAGCGACGGTCCGACGGTGGTCAATCTCACCAACCACGCGATCTTCAACATGGCCGGCGAAGGCGCGCATGGCGGCATCCTCCAGCACAAGCTGACGATCCCGGCGAGCAAGTACACGCCGGTCAACGCCGCGCTGATCCCCACCGGCGAGTTGAAGGCCGTTGCCGGCACGGTGTTCGACTTCACCCAGGGCAAGATCATCGAGGAAGGGCTGCGCGACGGCCGCGACGAACAGATCGTTTTCGGCCGCGGCGTCGATCACAATTACGCGCTCGACGCCGGCGCCACCAAGGAGCCCAAGCTCGCCGCTCGGCTGGAAGATCCTGCATCGGGTCGCGTGCTCGAAGTGCTTTCGGATCAGCCCGGCGTGCAGGTCTATACCGGCAATTTCCTCGACGGCACGCTGATCGGCAAGTCGGGGCATCTCTATCGCATGGGCGACGGCATCGCGCTGGAGCCGCAGAAGTTTCCGGATACGCCCAACCAGCCGGCTTTCGGCTCGGCGCGGGTGGATCCGGCGCATCCCTACCACCACCGCATGATCTTCCGCCTGTCCACGACCGGCTGACCCCGCGTAAAAAGGGCTTATCGTTACAATGACCACGCCTTCGCCGACCAAGAAGCTCCGTTCGCGCGCCTGGTTCGACAACCCCGAGAATATCGACATGACGGCGCTCTATCTGGAGCGCTATCTGAACTTCGGGCTGAGCCTCGAGGAACTCCAGTCGGGCAAGCCGATCATCGGCATCGCCCAGACCGGCAGCGACCTTTCTCCCTGCAACCGGCACCATCTGGTGCTGGCCGAGCGGCTGCGCGAAGGCATCCGTGAGGCAGGCGGCATCGCGATCGAATTCCCGGTCCATCCGATCCAGGAAACCGGCAAGCGCCCGACCGCGGGTCTCGATCGCAACCTCGCCTATCTCGGACTGGTCGAGCTGATCTATGGCTATCCGCTGGATGGCGTGATCCTGACCATCGGCTGTGACAAGACCACCCCGGCCTGCCTGATGGCGGCGGCAACGGTGAACATTCCGGCGATCGCGCTGTCGGTCGGGCCGATGCTCAATGGCTGGCATAAGGGCGAGCGCACCGGATCGGGCACGATCGTGTGGAAGGCGCGCGAGCTGCTTGCCGCGGGCGAGATCACCGACAAGGAGTTCATCAAGCTCGTCGCCTCGTCGGCGCCGTCCACCGGCTATTGCAACACGATGGGCACCGCGACGACGATGAACAGCCTGGCCGAAGCGCTGGGCATGTCGCTGCCCGGCTCGGCAGCCATCCCGGCGCCGTATCGCGATCGCCAGGAAGTCGCCTATGACACCGGCAAGCGCATCGTCGAGATGGTGGCCGAGGACCTCAAGCCTTCGGACATCCTGACGCGCGAGGCATTCGAGAACGCGATCGTCGTCAATTCGGCAATCGGCGGATCGACCAACGCGCCGATCCATCTCGCCGCGATCGCGCGCCATATCGGCGTCGACCTGCCGATCGATACCTGGCAGGAAAAGGGCCACAAGGTCCCGCTCCTCGTCAATCTGCAGCCCGCGGGCGAATATCTCGGCGAGGATTATTACCGTGCCGGCGGCGTGCCCGCGGTGGTTGCCCAGCTGATCCAGCAGGGCCTGATCCACGAAGGCGCCATCACCGCCAACGGCAAGTCGATGGGCGACAATTGCCGCGACGCGACGATCGAGGACGAGAAGGTCATCCGCCCGTTCGATCAGCCGCTCAAGGAAGAGGCCGGCTTCATCGTGCTGCGCGGCAATCTGTTCGACAGCGCGATCATGAAGACCAGCGTGATCTCGCCCGAGTTCCGCGATCGATACTTGTCGAACCCGAACGATCCCGAGGCGTTCGAGGGCCCTGCGGTCGTGTTCGACGGCCCCGAAGACTATCATCACCGCATCGACGATCCCTCGCTCGGCATCACCGATCAGACGCTGCTGTTCATGCGCGGTGCCGGCCCGATCGGCTATCCGGGCGCGGCCGAAGTAGTGAATATGCGTCCGCCGGCGTACCTGATCCGCGAAGGCGTCCATGCCCTGCCCTGCATCGGCGACGGCCGCCAATCGGGCACTTCGGGCTCGCCGTCGATTCTCAATGCCTCGCCCGAAGCGGCAGCGATGGGCGGGCTCGCGCTCATCCAGACCGGTGACCGCGTGCGCATCGATCTCGGCAAGGGCACTGCCGACGTGCTGATCCCCGACGCGGAACTCGCCGAGCGCCGCCGCGCGCTGACCGAGGCCGGTGGGTTCAAATATCCGGCCTCGCAGACGCCGTGGCAGGAGATCCAGCGCGCCGTGGTCGGCCAGATGGAAACCGGCGCGATCCTGGAAGGCTCGGAGAAGTATCAGAAGATCGCACAGACCATGGGCCTGCCGCGCGACAATCATTGATAAATGGGGTGAGGCATCCGCCTCGCCCCCTCGTCATCCCGGCCTTGGGCCGGGATCCACCGGGCGGCGCGCAACGCCCTTCAGGATCGAACGCGGTCCGTGCGGCATAATGGGCCCCGGCCCAAGGCCGGGGTGACGATGGAGGACAGAGGAGCGGACGGATGATCGGCATGGTTTCGCGCAGACACTTCCTCGGCGGCGTCAGCGCGCTGGCGCTTGCCGGCCCTGCCCTTGCCCGCGACAGGATCGCCGATCGCGTCACGCGCGCCGCTCCGGTGCCCGCCCGGTTCGTCACGCTTGCCCCCTCGCCCTTCGCCGATGCTGCGGCGGCCAATCGCCGCTATCTGCTCGCGCTCGATCCGGAGCGGCTGCTCCATAATTTCTATGTCTCGGCCGGCCTGCCGCCCAAGGCGCCGGCCTATGGCGGGTGGGAATCGGCCGGCATCGCCGGGCACTCGCTTGGCCATTGGCTGTCCGCCTGCGCGCTGACCGTCGCCCACACCGGCGACCGCGAGATTGCGGCCCGGCTCGACCATGCGATCGGCGAGATGGCGCGGATCCAGGCCGCGCACGGCGACGGCTATTTGGGCGGCACCACCATCCTGCGCGACGGCAAGATCGTCGACGGCAAGATCGTCTTCGAGGAGGTTCGTCGCGGCGACATCCGCACCCAGGGCTTCGATCTCAACGGCGGCTGGGTGCCGGTCTACACCTGGCACAAGGTCCATGCCGGACTCGTCGACGCGGTGCGCCTCGCCGACAATGCGCACGCGCTGCCGGTGCTGCTCGGCGTCGCCGACTATTTCGGGCGGATCGTCGAGGGGCTTGGCGACGCGCAGATCCAGCAGATGCTGCGCGCCGAGCATGGCGGGATCAACGAGGCCTATGCCGATACCTATGCGCTGACCGGCGATCCGCAGTGGCTGCGCATCGCCGAAAAGCTGCGCCACAAGTTCGTGCTCGATCCACTAACCCAGCAGCAGGACAAGCTCGCCGGGCTGCACGCCAATACCCAGATCCCCAAGGTGATCGGTCTCGCCCGGCTCCACGAACTCACCGGCAATCCGGCGCATGCCACTGCCGCGCGCTTCTTCCACGAGACGGTGACCCAGCATCACAGCTATGTCATCGGCGGCAATTCGGAGCGCGAGCATTTCGGCCCGGCCGATCAGCTCGCCGGCGCAGTGACCGAAGCGACCTGCGAAGCCTGCAACAGCTACAACATGCTCAAGCTCACCCGCCATCTCTATGGCTGGGCGCCGAATGCCGCGCTGTTCGACACCTATGAGCGTATCCAGCTCAACCATATGCTCGCGCACCAGCGTCCCGACACCGGCATGTTCGTCTATTTCATGCCGCTCGCGGCGGGCGCGCGGCGCAGCTATTCGACGCCGGAGGAGAGTTTCTGGTGCTGCGTCGGCTCAGGGATGGAGAGCCACGCCAAGCATGCGGACTCGATCTTCTGGCACGGCGGCGAAACGCTGTTCGTCAATCTGTTCACCCCTTCGGCGCTCGACTGGGGCGAAGGCGGCTGGAAGCTGGCGATCGACACGCGCTATCCGATGGACGGCGCGATCGCGCTGAACGTCGGACGGGCGCCGCGCGGCACCGCGACGCTGGCGCTGCGCATTCCCGGCTGGGCCAAGGCGCCGGTGCTTGCGGTCAACGGCGCGGCGGTGCCGATCGACGCGCAGAACGGCTATGCGATGCTGCGGCGGCGCTGGAAGGCAGGCGACACGGTGGCGCTGACGCTGCCGATGACCCTGCGGGCCGAGCCAATCCCAGGCGACCCGACGACGCTGGCGTTCGTCAGCGGTCCGCTGGTGCTCGCGGCGGACCTAGGCCCGGCGGACCGGCCGTTCGAAGGGGTCGGGCCGGCGCTGGTGACCAGCGGCGATGCTGCGGCAATGCTGCAGCCTGCCGGCGGGCCGCACGAATATCGCGTCGCCAATCCGCTGGGCGGCGAAACCCGCCTCAAGCCCTTCTTCCCGCTCTACGACCGGCGCACTGCAGTCTATTTCCGCAGCTTCACTCCCTCGGCGTGGGACAATGCGCGCGAGGACTATGTGGCGGCGGCCAAGGCCAATGCCGATCTGGCGCGCCGCACCATTGATGCCTTCTATCTCGGCGAGATGCAGCCCGAGCGTGACCATGGCTTCACGTCGGCCAAGAGCGAAGCGATCCAGCTCAACGGCCGGTCGGCGAGGAAACTGCTTCCCGGCGAGACTATGCAGTTCCGCCTGGCGCGAAAACCTGGCGCAGCGCTGCTGCGCGTGGTCTATTGGGGCCATGACATCGACCGCGTCGCCGGTATCAGTGTCGACGACAAGCAGATCGCGGTCGAAAAGCGCGCCGGCCCGGGCGAGGACGGCTTCGTGACGGTGGACTATCCGCTCCCCGAGACCGGTGCCGCGAGCTCGACGGTACGGTTCAGTGCGCAGATCGGCGAGACGGTGGTCTATGAAGTGCGGACGATGTTGAAATAGTCCGGTCTCCCCGGCCTTGGGCCGGGGCCACCGCGAGGCAAACGAAAAGCGACAACACCATGCGCCTCGCTTGATGCTTGGTGGGCCCCGGCCCAAAGGCCGGGGCGACTGCGCCGCTCAGAACGTCGTCCGCCCGCCCGATGTGTCGAAGGTCGATGCAGTGGTGAAGCTGCACTCCTCGCTCGCCATGAACAGGATCATTGCGGCACTTTCCTCGGCCTCGCCCAGGCGGCCCATCGGGATCTTCGAGCGCATATAATCGACCTGGCTCGGGGGCAGCTGCTCAAGGATCGGGCTTTCGAACGTGGCTGGGGTCAGCGCGTTGGCGATGATGCCCTTGCCCGCCAGCTCCTTGCCGAGCGACTTGGTCAGCCCGATCACGCCGGCCTTCGAGGCGGAATAGGCCGAGGCATTGGGATTGCCTTCCTTGCCCGCAACCGACGAGACGTTGACGATCCGGCCATAGCCATTGGCGAGCATGAACGGGACAACCGAGCGGCAGCAATAAAACAGTCCGTTCAGGTTGATCCCGACGACCTGCTCCCAGCTGTCGAGCGGATATTCATGGACCGGCGCCGTGGCGCCGGTGATCCCCGCCGAGCAGACCAGGATGTCGATCCGGCCAAGCGCCTCGGCGCTCTTCGCCGCTGCATGGGCGACCGCGTCGGGATCGGCGACGTTGATCGCCGCGGTGTAGCTGGCGCCGACCTCTGCGGCGGCTTCGGCGAGCGCATCGGCATTGACGTCCCACAAGGCAACCTTGCCGCCTTCGGCGACGAGGCGCTTGGCGACGGCGCGGCCTAACCCGGAGGCGCCCCCGGTGATGACTGCGGCGCGGCCCGCGAACCTGTCGGTATAGATGCTCATCCGAGCACCGCGTCGCCGAGGTGGCGCCACGCGACGACCTGCTGCTGCTGCTCGCCCAGTCCGGCGATGCCGAGCCGCATCGTGTCGCCTGCCTTGAGAAAGATCGATTGCGGCTTCTTGCCTTCGCCGACGCCCGGCGGCGTCCCGGTGATCAGCAGATCGCCCGGATAGAGCGTCATATATTGACTGACATAGGCGATGATTTCGGCGACGTTGAAGATCATCGTGCGGGTGTTGCCGGTCTGCATCCGCGCGCCATTGACGTCGAGGAACATGTCGAGGTCCTGCGGATCGGCGACTTCGTCAGAGGTCACCAGCCAGGGGCCGACCGGGCAGAAGGTGTCGTGTCCCTTGCCCTTGCTCCATTGCGAGCCGCGCTGCTTCTGGTTGAAGCGCTCCGATACGTCGTTGGCGATCGTGTAGCCCGCGACATGCGACAGCGCGTCCTTCTCGTCGACATAGCGCGCGGTCTTGCCGATCACGACGCCGAGTTCGACTTCCCAGTCGCTGTGCGTCGAATCCTTCGGGATCATCACTTCGTCGTTCGGGCCGGTGAGGCTCGATAACGCCTTCATGAACATCACCGGTTCGCTCGGGATCGGCAGGTTGGATTCGATCGCATGGTCCTCATAGTTGAGGCCGATCGCGACGATCTTGCCGATGCCCTTGATCGGCACGCCGTAGCGCACCTCACCTTCGACCAGCGGCAGCGTCTCGGGATCGAGCGCGCCGAGCGCGGCGATCGCTTCGACGGTGACGTCGTCGAGCTTTCCCGACAGATCTCGGATCGCGCCATGGGCGTCGATCAGGCCGGGCTTTTCTTGTCCGCGGGGGCCGTAACGGCAGAATTTCATGTGGGGTTCTCTCGGTCTCAGTGCGTGTAGGGGCGGTGCATGTCGAGATCGCGATTGAGCTCGACTCCGAAGCCGGGCTTGTCGAGCGCGCTCGCGCGCAGACGCCCGTTCTGCGGAACCGGTTCGCCAATCAGCTGCGGATGGAACATCGGCACCACTTCGGTCGGCCCCGGATGCATCATCAGGAATTCGGCGAAGGGCGAATTGTGGCGCGTGATCACGAAGTGATAGCTGTAGACGCTCGATCCGTGCGGCACGACGAGCTTGCCATAGGAGTCCGCCAGCGCCGAGATCTTGAGCAGTTCGGTGACGCCGCCGCACCAGCCGACATCGGGCTGGATGATGTCGCAGCAGTCCATCTCGAGCAGCATGCGGAAGCCCCAGCGCGTCGCCTCATGCTCGCCGGTGGTGACCAGCAGGCCCTTGGGAACGTTGCGCTTGAGCGCGGCATAGCCCCAATAATCGTCGGGGCTGATCGCTTCCTCGATCCATTTGAGCCCGCATTCGTGATAGGCGCGGTGCGCAAGGCGCGTCGCATATTCGACGTCGAGCGCCATCCAGCAATCGAGCATCAGCCAGAAATCGTCGCCGACCTTCGATCGCATGTCGGCGAGCGTGGCGATATTCTTGTGCATCCCCTCCAGCCCCTCGGCGGGACCATGGTGGAGCGCCATCTTGCCGCCGATGAAGCCGAGTTCCTTGGCGACATCGGGCCGCGCGCCGGTGGCGTAGAATTGCAGCTCGTCGCGCACCGCGCCGCCGAGCATCTGGTAGACGGGCTCGCCGCGAAGCTTGCCAAGCAGATCCCACAAGGCGAGATCGACGCCCGAAAGCGCGTTCACGACCAGACCTTTTCGCCCGTAATATTGCGAGGCAAAATACATCTGGTCCCAGATCTTCTCATATTCGGTAGGGCTGCGGCCCTCGAGGAAGCGCGCGAAATGCTTCTCGACGATATAGCAGGCGGGCTCGCCGCCGGTGGTGACCGCAAAGCCGATCGTGCCATCCTCGGCCTCGATCTCGACGACCAAAGTGCCGAGCACGTTGATCCCGAAGCTCTGCCGTGACTGGCGATATTCGGGATAGCGGCTCATCGGCGTTGCAATGTGATCATCGATCCAATGGCCTTCGCCCTGGTCGTGATAATCGGCACCACCACCCCGCACGGTATAGGCGCGCACCTGCTTGATCTTTGAAAGTCCGGCTGCAGCCACGCTTCCCGATCTCCCTTTTGCGCCCCTATTCCAGATAGCCGGACGCATATCGACAATGTGAAAATTTCCGCGCGCGCCATACCATCATATGATACGCCGCGCCCGAACAGGCGATGTGTGGGTGGTCCGGAGCCGAAATGCTCCGCTGCCTTACCATCCCTCCCAAGCTTTACTTTCTCACTTTATGGGATAGGATGTTACTTGATGAGACGTGGAACGTCAAACGCTGAATCCGAGGCCGACGAGGCACCGGCAGCCGTCAAGGGCGGCTCCAAGGTCCAGGGCAGCCAGACGCTGGTCCGCGGGCTCGACATGCTCGACAAGGTTATCGACGGACCGGTGAAGCTCGCCGAGCTTTCGGCGCGGATGAGCCTCACCCGCTCGACGACGCACCGCCTCGCCAATGCGCTGATCGACCGCGGCTTCCTCACCTATATGCCGCGCGACGGCTATCATCTCGGCCCCAAGCTCATCCAGCTCGGCTTCCTCGCGCAGAGCCAGGCCGACATCGTCCAGATCGCGCGGCCGCGGATGGAGGACTTGGCGGCGCGCACCGAGGACACGGTGCATCTCGGCCGCCTCGACAACGACCTTGCGCTGTATCTCGACAAGATCCCCGGCCGCCGCCGGGTGGAGATTTCCAGCCGGATCGGCGACCGCCAACCGCTCACCTCGACCGGGCTCGGCAAAGCGCTGCTGATCGATGGTTCCGAGGCCGAATGGGACCGGCTGTTCGTCGACGACCAGGCGCAAGGAGCGCCCAGGGCGGATCGCGAAGTCTGGTTCGAGCGGATGCGCGGCTATGCCGATGCAGGTCACGCCTTCGATCTCGAGGAGAATGAGGACCTGATCCGCTGCGTCGCCGCGCCGGTGCGCGATGTCTCGGGCAAGATCGTCGCAGCAATCAGCGTGTCGAGCGCCGCACAATATATGGACGACGAGCGGATGACGGAGCTCAGCGCCGAAGTCCGCGAGACCGCGCAACAGATCAGCACCGATCTCGGCTGGAGCCCGGACGTCCGTCCGCCGCGCAGATCGAGACGATAAGGGAGAGAGAAGCGTGAAGCTGTTGGAAGGCAAGACCGTGCTCGTTACCGGCGCCTCGACCGGGATAGGTCGCGCAGCCGCGATCGGCGCGGCCAAGGCAGGCGCCGATGTGGCGATCAACTATCACAGCCGCGACGATGATGCCGAAGCGTGCATTGCCGAGATCGAGGCGGCAGGGCAGCGCGGCATCGCGATAAAGGGCGACGTGGCCGACCCGGGCACCGCGGCGAATTTCGTCGCCAAAGCCGTGGACGCTTTCGGCAAGGTCGACGTGATGGTCTCCAATGCCGGGATCTGCCCGTTCCACAGCTTCCTCGACATGCCGGTCGAGACCGTCCAGCGCACCGTGCAGGTCAATCTGCTCGGCGGCTATTTCATGTGCCAGGCGGCGGCGAACCAGATGGTGCGCCAGGGCCATGGCGGCGCGATCGTCGCGGTATCGTCGATCTCGGCGCTGGTCGGCGGCGAATATCAGACGCACTACACCCCGACCAAGGCGGGGCTGCATTCGCTGATGCAGTCCACCGCCATAGCGCTGGGCAAGCACGGCATCCGCTGCAACTCGGTGCTGCCGGGCACGATCCTCACCGAGATCAACAAGGACGATCTCGCCGACGACGAGAAGCGCAAGTACATGGAAGGCCGCGTGCCGCTGGGTCGGCTCGGCCAGCCCGAGGACCTTGCTGGGCCGATCGTCTTCCTCGCCTCCGACATGGCGGCCTATGTCACCGGCGCGGCGCTGCTCGTCGACGGCGGCGCTTTCGTGAACCTGCAATGAGGGGGGTTCTCGCCGCCGCTGCGGGGCTGATCGCGCTTGCCTCACCCGCCCTCGCCCAATCGCGCATCTTCGTCGCGAGCGATTCCACTGCGCAATATTATGCGGCCGATCGCTATCCGCAGACCGGCTGGGGCCAGATGCTGCAATGCGGGCTCGCGCCGGACGTCGAGGTGGTCAACCGCGCGATGGGCGGGCGCAGCACGCGCACCTTCCTTTCGGAAGGCCGGTGGGACAAGATCCTTGCCGATGCCAAGGCGGGTGATCTGGTGCTGATCCAGTTCGGCCATAATGATTCGAGCAGCACCAAGCCCGAGCGCTATGCCCCCGCCGCCACCGTCTATCGCGACAATCTGCTGCGCATGATCTGGGAAGCGCGCGGGCACGGCCTGGTGCCGGTGCTGGTCACTCCGCCGGTGCGCCGCAGCTTCGTCGACGGCAAGGTGAAGCTCGATTTCGCCGACTATAGCCAGGTGATGCGCGAGCTGGTGGTCACCACCGGCACGCCACTGATCGATCTGGAAGCGCGATCGGCGGAGTTTATCGGCCATCTCGGCGAGGCGGGATCGAAGCCCTATTATCTCCATTATCCTGCCGAGGCGCATCTCGCCGCTTTTCCCAAGGGGATCGACGACGATACCCACTTCAGCGAACTGGGCGGACGTGCCATGGCCAATCTCGTCGCGCAGGAACTGAAGAGCCTCAAGATGCCGGTTGCCGAGAAGATATTGGCCGAACGCCCCGACCTCAGCCGCACCATGCCGCTCGGCAGCGCCGCCTGCCGATGAGCGCCCACCGATGAGTGCGCGCCGCCAGGTCGCGCTGTTCGTCACGTGCCTGGTCGATGCGATGCGTCCGCGGATCGGCTTCGCGGCGATCGACGCGCTCGAGGCGGCGGGGTGCGACGTGACGGTACCGCGCACGCAGACCTGTTGCGGCCAGCCTGCGCTCAATTCGGGCGACCGCCGCGATGCCACTGCTATCGCGCGTGCGACGATCCTAACGCTCGAAGGCTATCCTTGTGTCGTCGTCCCCAGTGGATCGTGCGCGGGGACGATCCGCGCGCACTATCCCGAGCTTTTCGCCGACGATCCCGAATGGCTGACGCGCGCCGAGGATCTGGCGGCACGGACGTGGGAAATCCTAGCGTTTCTCGACCAGGTCTGTGGCTGGCGGCCCGAGGGCGTGACGCTGCCGGTTACCGCGACCTATCATGACAGCTGCTCGGGGCTGCGCGAGCTCGGCATCAAGGCCCAGCCGCGCCGGCTGCTCGCCGCGGTCGACGGGCTGCGCCTTGCCCCGCTGGCCGGCGAGGAGACGTGCTGCGGCTTTGGCGGCACCTTCTGCGTCAAATATCCCGCCATCTCGAACGCGATCACCGACGAGAAGGCAGCGGCGATCGAGGCCAGCGGCGCCGAACTGCTGCTCGCCGGCGATCTCGGCTGCCTGATGAACATGGCCGGAAAGCTCCATCGTAGGGGTTCGGCAGTGCGCGCGATGCACACGGTCGAGGTGCTGGCCGGAATGGGCGCAGGCCCCGCGATCGGCGAGGAAGGATGAGCGGCTTCAAGGACCGCGCCGCCGCTGCGCTCGCCGATCCGCTGCTCAAGAGCGCCGTCGAGCGCACCGCGGGCACCGCCGAGGCCAAGCGCGCGCTAGCCGTCGCCGCGTTCGACGAATTCGAGGCAGCGCGGACGCGGGCGGCGGCGATCAAGGACCATGTGATCGCCCATCTCGGAGCCTATCTCCAGCAGTTCGAGGCCAATGCAATCGCGGCGGGCGCGCAGGTCCATTGGGCGGAGACCGCAGACGAGGCGTGCGCGATCGTCGTCGACATCTGCCAGCGCGCCGGCGCCAAGTCGGTCTCGCGCTCCAAGTCGATGCTGGGTGAGGAGATCGGCCTGCCCCACGCGCTCGCCGAAGCCGGGATCGAGCGCATCGAGACCGACCTGGCCGAACATATCATCCAGCTTGCCGACGAGCGGCCTTCGCACATCGTCTGGCCGGCGATGCACAAGACCCGCGAGCAGGTTTCCGCGCTGTTCCGCGCGCGCCATGCCGAACCGCATGTCGAGGAGACCATCGCCGCGATGGCCGAGAGCGCAAGGCGGCATCTGCGCGCGGGGATGCTCGGCGCCGATGTCGGGATTTCGGGCGCGAACTTCCTGCTCGCGGATTCGGGCGCGGTGTGCACGGTCACCAACGAAGGCAATGCCGAGCTGTCGATCGTGCCGCCGCGCGTCCACATCGTCACGGCAGGAATTGAGAAGCTGGTCCCCTCGATGGACCATGCCGTCCATATGCTGCGGATGCTCGCACGCTCGGCGACGGGCGCGGCGCTGACGCAATATACGACCTTCTATACCGGCCCGAAGCGCGTCGGCGATCGCGACGGGCCCGAGGCGATGCATATCGTGCTGGTCGACAACGGCCGGACCCGGATGCGCGCCGAGGGCCTGGCCGAGATGCTGCGCTGCATCCGCTGCGGCGCGTGCATGAACCATTGCGTGGTTTTCCGGCAGATCGGCGGGCACGCCTATGGTGGCACCTATCCCGGGCCGATGGGCGCGGTCCTCACGCCGGTGCTCGACGGCATCGCCGCATCGCGCGACCTGCCCCAGGCCTGCACGATGAACGGCAAGTGCCAAGAAGTCTGTCCGGTCAAAATTCCCCTTCCCACCCTGCTGCGCGGCTGGCGCGAGAAGAGCTGGCGCGAGGGACTGGAACCGGCATCGACACGCCGCGCGGTGTCGCTCTGGGCCTGGGTTGCGCGGCATCCACGGCTCTACCGGCTGGGCTCGGCGATCGCAGTGCGCGCGATGCGGCTGTTCGGGCGGCGGTGGATCAGGAGCATCCCGCTCGCCGGCGGCTGGACGCGGCACCGCGACTTACCGGCGCCGGAGGGGCGCACCTTCATGGAACTCTATCGCGAGCGCAGCAAATGAGTGCGCGCGCCGCGATCCTTGGCCGGCTGGGCTCAAGCACCTCCCCCGATCTCGCAGCCGGGGCAGCTGCGCTGCTCGTCGGCCCCGAGCGCCCGCGCGTCGACCCCGACCAGCTCGTCGACACCTTCGCAGCGCGGCTCGCGGCGCCGAGCCTGGCGGCGACCTTCGAGACGATTGCGACGCCGCTGGCACTTCCCGCGGCGATCGCACGCTATCTCGCCGAACAGGGTGCCCCGCCATCGCTCTATGTGCCGCCGGTGCGCTGGCTCGAAACGCTCGACTGGGGCGGTCTCACCCGCGATCGCAGCATAGCGGTCGATGGCGGGGCGGCGCTGGCGGTCGCAACCGCGGCGGTCGCCGAGACCGGCTCGCTGGTGCTCGACACCGCGCCCGAGGCACCGATGCTCCCCAATTTCCTCGCGCTGCGCCACATCATATTGGTCCGCCGGGAAACGCTGGTCGCCCAGCTCGAGGACATCCCTGCCCCCGCCGCCTGGCCGCGCGCCCGCTACTGGATCACCGGGGTCTCGGGGACGACCGATATCGAGGGGCAATATGTCCGCGGCGCGCACGGTCCGCGCTATCTCCACATCCTCCTGATCGGCTGAGCGTTCGCCGACTAGCGCCCGGCGCGCATGCCTTCCGCTACGAAAAATGGGCTTGGCGAAGTCAGGCACATGCGTCATACATAGTGGGACAAGATCACAAGAAGTGAGAATCGCCGACGCAAATCATGCGCGGCCGACTACAGGAGAGGTGGGGACCATGATTCGTCATTCCGATTCCCGTGTCGCGAAGGCCCGTTGGGGCATTTCGGGCGCGGCGCTTGCTGTTGCGATGCTCTCGGGCGCTCCCGCGCTTGCCCAGGACACTTCCGCGGAGCCCGCCGCGCAGACCACGCCGCCACTGGCCGACGAGGGCGAAATCATCGTCCAGGGCTTCCGCGCCTCGCTCAACACCGCGCTAGCGCAAAAGCGCAACGAGACCGCCGCGGTCGACTCGATCGTCGCCGAAGACATCGGCAAATTCCCGGACAGCAACCTCGCCGAATCGATGCAGCGCGTCCCCGGCGTCGCGCTCTCGCGCGGGGACGGCGGCGAGGGTCGCAACATCTCGGTGCGCGGCCTCGGCTCGGGCTTCACCCGCGTCCGCATCAACGGAATGGAAGGCACCTCGCAGACCGGCTCGTCGGATATTTACGGCGCCGGCAATTCGGGCCGCAGCTTCGACTTCAATGTCTTCCCGACCGAGATCTTCTCGGCGCTGTCGGTGCGCAAGACCACGTCCGCAGACGTCGAGGAAGGCTCGCTCGGCGCGACCGTCGACCTCAAGGCGCCCAAGCCGCTCGACTATAAGAAGGAGTTCGCGCTCAGCGCCACCGTGCGCGGCGTCTATAACCAGATCAGCAAGCGAGTCGATCCGCGCGCCTCGCTGCTCGTCTCGAAGCAGTTCGCCGACGGCACCTTCGGCATCCTCGGCTCGTTCGCCTATCAGAAGCGCCATATCCGCGAAGTCGGCTATTCGGCGGTCGACGTGCTTTCGGCCAACACCAACGGCCTTGATCCCGACGGCGCCGGCCCGGCGGTCATCCAGCCCTTCTGCACGCCGATCGGCTATGCACCGCAGAGCCCGGCCACCGGCACCAAGGGCGCCAGCGCGACGCTGTGCAGCACCGGCAATCCGCGCACCAGCACGCTTGCCGCCTACAACACGGTCGCGAACCTGCGCCGCGCCGATCTGCCCAACACGCCCGGCAGCGGCGCCTTCCTGCCCCGCCTGCCGCGCTACGTGAACTCGACCCAGGATACCGAGCGCATGGGCGGCACGTTGACCTTGCAGTTCAAGCCCGACGATGACACCGATATCAGCGTCGACGGCATCTATTCGCGCTACGACGTCACCCGCCGCGACAATTATATCGCCGGCATTTCGTTCGGCCGTTCGGTGACCAACAATGGCCAGCCGATGACGTCGGTGCGCGATATCCAGTTCGATGCCAACGGATCGCTTGTCTACGGCCTGTTCGACGGTGTCGATGTGCGCTCCGAAGGGCTGGTCGATCACTGGATTTCGGACTTCAAGCAGGGCGACGTCAACTTCCGCCATCGTTTCAGCGACGCGTTCGAACTCAACCTGTATTTCGGCATGAACCAGTCGGTATGGTGGGGTCCGAAGCGTTTCCAGACCTTCATGGACGCGATCGATACCGACAATTTCTCGATCGACTTCCGTGACGGTGGCAGCACGCCGAAGATCGGCTTCGGCTTCGACGTCTCGGATCCGAATAATTTCAGCTACGGACCCACACTTGCCGACGGCACCGTGCTGGGAGGCTTCAGCTTCCAGGGCAAACCCTCGAAGAACCAGACCGATAACATCACTGCCGAGGTCAACACCGATTGGGACGTCACCGAAGGTGTGAAGATCAAACTTGGCGGCCAATATCGCCGAAGCGACTATAACGCCTACACCTCGCTGCCCTACACGGCCCAGACCGTCGTCAAGGCGCTGCCGGCAGGCACCTCGCTGGCGAGCATCACCAAGCAGATCACCGGCCTCGACAAGCTGTTCGGCGATGGCGCGCCTGCGAGCTGGGCGGCGATCGATCCAGACAAGTGGGATGGGGTTTTCGACTTCGACTCGGTGCAATTCTGCGGCACCGAGTGCGGCGCCGGCGCCTCGCGCATCCGCGAGGAAGTGAAGAGCGCGTATGCGATGACCACCTTCGACGCGGGGGACTCGCTGCCGGTGAAGCTGCGCGGCGATATCGGCGTGCGCTATGTGCGGACGGACATGCTCGCCGCCGGCTATATCTCGGTGGCGGCGCCCGCCGGATCCACGCCGACCAATTTGCGCGGCCAATATGCCCAGGTGCTGCGCGGCTATGACGACTGGCTGCCCTCGGGCAACGTCGTGATCGAGCCGGTCGACAACCTGCTGCTGCGCCTCTCGGCCGCGAAAGTGATGTCGCGCCCCGAACTCGGCAACCTCGCGCCGACCAGCGGCATCACCGCGACGACGCGCACCGGCAACATCAACAACCCCTATCTCGAGCCGATCCGCGCCGACACGTTCGACGCCGGGCTCGAATGGTATTTCCAGCCGGGATCGCTGCTGTCGGTCGCGTACTTCAAGAAGAACATCAAGACCTACATCCAGCGCGTCACCAGCCAAATCCCGTTCAATCAGCTGGGTCTGCCCGAGGCGCTGCTCGCCGGCTCTTCGACGGCCCCGACCGAGATCTTCACCGTCGGCCAGCTGGTCAACACGCCCGGCGGACCGCTGGAAGGCATCGAAGTCAACGCTCAGGTCCAGCTCAAATTCCTGCCGGGATTCCTGGGCAATATCGGCGTGCTGGCCAACTACACCCATGTCACCTCGCAGATCCAATATGTGCTCGCTAGCGTGAACGGCGTGCCCACAGTCACGACCACCGCCGATCTGGTCGGGCTGTCGAAGAACACTGCGAGCGGGACGGTCTTCTACGAAGACAGCAAGTTCAGCATCCGCGCGACGGGCAGCTACCGCGATCGCTATATCCGCGGAATCCCGGCCTCGCCCGGCAGCAACCTGCAAGGCAATTCGCCCAACCTCTTCGTCGATGCCTCGGCGTCCTATGCGGTCACCGACAATATCAAGGTAATCGTCGAGGCGCAGAACCTCACCGACGAGCGTAACAATCTTTATATCGACAGCGAACGCCAGGACACCCTGTTCCAGACGCGGATTGGCCGCACGTTCAATTTCGGCGTCAACTTCCAGTTCTGATTTGCCTCCCCTGGGAGCCGCCAGCATGCTGGCGGCTCCGTTTGTTTCAGCCGAGGAAACCGCATGCGCCTTGCCCTGATCGCCGCCGCGCTCGCCACGTCGGCGCTCGTTTCCATGCCCGCCGCCCGCGCGCAGACCGCGCCGGTCGCCACCGCCACGCTGCACGGCGACACACCGGGCGCCAAGATCGATCGCCGTCTGTTCAGCCAGTTTGCCGAGCATCTCGGCACCGGCATCTATGGCGGCATCTGGGTTGGCCCCAATTCGAAGATCCCCAACACCCGCGGCTATCGCAACGACGTGGTCGCCGCATTGAAGGCGCTGCACGTGCCGGTGGTGCGCTGGCCGGGCGGCTGCTTCGCCGACGAATATCACTGGCGCGAAGGCATCGGCCCGCGTGCCAAGCGCCCAGTCAAGATCAACACGCATTGGGGCGGCGTCACCGAAGACAATGCCGTCGGCACGCATGAATTCATGGACTTTGCCGAGCTGATCGGCGCCGAGGCCTATGTCTCGGGCAATGTCGGCAACGGCACGCCCCAGGAAATGGCCGAGTGGGTCGAATATATGACCGCCCCCGCCGGCACGCTGGCCGAGGAGCGTGCCAGGAACGGTCGCAAGGAGCCGTGGAAGCTGCCGATGTTCGGCATCGGCAACGAGCTATGGGGCTGCGGCGGCAATATGCGCCCTGAATATGCCGCCGATCTCACGCGCCGCTACGCCACCTTCATCAAGGTCCCCCAGGGCACCAAGACGCTCAAGATCGCCAGCGGCGCCAATTCGGTCGACTATAACTGGACCGAAGTGATGATGCGCGAGGCCGGCAAAAGCTTCGACGGCATCGGTGTCCATTATTACACCGTCCCCGGCAACTGGAAGGACAAGGGCTCGGCGACTCAGTTCGACGAGGAAGCCTATGCCCGCACCATCGCCAAGACGCTGAAGATGGAAGAGCTGGTCACCAAGCATTCGGAGATCATGGACAAATATGATCCCGCCAAGCGCGTGAACCTCGCGGTCGACGAATGGGGCACCTGGTATGATGTCGAGCCCGGCACCAATCCCGGCTTCCTCTACCAGCAGAACACCATTCGCGACGCGATCGTCGCCGCGCTCAACATCAACATCTTCACCCACCATGCCGACCGGGTGCGCATGTCCAACATCGCGCAGATGGTGAACGTGCTCCAGTCGATGATCCTCACTCAGGGTCCGAAGATGGTGCTGACGCCCACCTATCATGTGTTCGAGATGTATCGCCCCTTCCAGGACGCCACGCTCCTCCCGATCGAGCTCAAGTCACCCTGGTACAACAAAGACCAATGGGTCGCCCCCTCGGTCAGCGCCACGGCGGCGCGGGGCACCGACGGGCTCGTCCATATCGCACTGGTCAATGTCGATCCGAACCGCCCCGCCTCCGTCAGCACCGTGCTCGCCGGGGTGAGCGCGAGCAGTGCCGAGGGTCGCGTGCTCACCGGCGCGATCCAGGCGCATAACAGCTTCGATGCGCCCGACACGGTCAAGCCCGCGCCGTTCACGGGTGCAAACATCGCCGGTGGAGCGCTCAACGCGACGCTGCCTCCGGCATCGGTGGTGGTGCTGACGCTGCGCTGAAAACGAAGGACAGGATGGAGGGTGGAATGCGCCTGATGCTGGCGATGCTGATGGCGGGCGTTGCGACACCCGCGCTGGCGCAGGACGTGCCGAAACTGGCGGGCCGCCAGATCGAGAAGCTCGATCGCGGGCTGGTCGCCATTCCGGCGGAGGGCGGCAACCACGTCTCGTGGCGGCTGCTCGGCACCGATCCCAAGGCAACGCGCTTCACCCTGTATCGCGACGGCAAGCCGATCGCCCAGGTCTCCACCACTAAGGCGACCAGCGTACTCGACAAGACGGGCACCGCCACGTCGCGCTATGCCGTCGCGGTTGCCGGCGGCAAGCCCGGCGCGGCGGTGACGCCCTGGGCGGGCGGCTATCTGCCAATCCCACTCGACAAACCCGCCGACCGCAAGACGCCCGAGGGGGAGACCTATGGCTATACCGCCAACGACGCCTCGGTCGGCGATCTCGACGGCGACGGGCGCTACGAGCTGATTGTCAAATGGTATCCGACGATCGCCAAGGACAATGCCTTTTCCGGCTATACCGGCGAAACGCTGCTCGACGCCTATACGCTCGAGGGCAAGCGGCTATGGCGGATCGACCTGGGGCGAAACATCCGCTCGGGCGCCCACTATACCCAGTTCATGGTTTACGACCTCGACGGCGACGGCCGCGCCGAGATCGCGATGAAGACCGCCGACGGCACGATCGACGGCACGGGCAAGGCGATCGGCGACCCCTCGAAGGACTGGCGGCACGGCGACGAGCAGGTCGAGGTGCCCGATCGCACCGGATCGACCGTCGCCGCCGACGGCCGCAAGACCACCACGCTCAAGGGCCGAATCCTTGCCGGCCCCGAATATCTCACCGTGTTCGACGGCCGCACCGGCCGCGCGCTCGCCACCGCGCCCTATGCGCCGTCGCGCGACCCGAGCGGCGACAATCCGAGCTTCGACCAGATGAAGGCGACGTGGGGCGACGGCTATGGCAACCGCTCCGAACGCTATCTCGCCGGGGTCGCCTATCTCGACCGGCATCGGCCCAGCCTCGTCTTCGGGCGCGGCTATTATGCCCGCTCGGTGGTGGCTGCCTGGGACTATCGCGACGGCAAGCTCAGCCAGCGCTGGGTGTTCGACAGCGCCACCCCCGGCAACGAGAAATATGGCGGCAACGGCAATCACCAGCTCTCGGTTGCCGATGTCGACGGCGATGGCCGCGATGAGGTGTTCTACGGCTCGATGGTCATCGACGACAATGGCAAGGGGCTATGGTCGTCCGAGCTCGGTCATGGCGACACAATGCATCTGTCCGATCTCGATCCGAACCATCCGGGCCTCGAGAAATTCGGCGTGCACGAGGAGATGCGCAAGAGCGGCAATCGCGGCGCGGCGATGCTCGACGCGAAGACCGGCGCGCTGCTCTGGTCTACACCTGCCGACAAGGATACCGGCCGCGGCATCGCGATCGACATCGATCCGCGCCATCCCGGCGCCGAGGCCTGGGCGTCGAATTCGCGCGAGCTCTATGACGTGAAGGGCAATGTCATCCCGGGCGGCCACCCCAAGGCAGCCAATTTCGGCATATGGTGGGACGGCGACCGTCTGCGCGAGCTGCTCGACGGCAATCTGATCAGCAAATGGGACTGGACCAGCGGCACCGAGCGCACGCTGCTAGATCCGCCCGGCACGACCTCGAACAACGGCACCAAGAAGAACCCCGCCCTCTCGGCCGACATCCTCGGCGACTGGCGCGAGGAACTGGTGCTGCCCAGCGCCGACAGCCGCGAGCTGCGCATCTACGCGACGCCCTTCCCCACCACCGAGCGCATCGTCACGCTGATGCACGATCCGGTCTATCGCCTCGCCGTGGCGTGGCAGAACACCGCATACAACCAGCCGCCGCACGTTTCCTATTATCTCGGCACGCGCTGAGCTGGGCTTGACGCGATGCTGCTGACCCCGATGCTATTGGCCATGGCCGGTCCCGCCCTGCATTTCGATCTGCGCCCCGGCGCCAAGCCCGATGCCGCGCGCATCGCCGTCGCGGTCGACAAGCGCTACGAGCCCGGCGGCTATGGCTATGAGCCCGATCGGCGCGGCGGCGAATTCCTGTTCTCCGCCGCGGTGCCGGAGGGCAATTACCGCGTCACCGTGCGGCTGGGCGATCGCCATGCGGCCTCGCACACCAGCGTGAAGGCGGAATCGCGGCGTCTGATGCTGCGCAGCATAACGACCAAGCCGGGCCAATATGTCACCGCCAGCTTCGTCGTGAACGTCCGCACCGCCGCGCTCGAGCCGCCCCCCGCCAATGCGCCGGGCGGCACGGCGGTGCGGCTCAAGCCGCGCGAGGCGGGCAGCTTCACTTGGGACGATAAGCTCACCCTCGAATTCCTCGGCGATCCGCAGGTCGCCAGTATCGACATCGAGGCCGTAACGGTGCCGACGGTGTTCCTGGCCGGCGATTCCACCGTCACCGATCAGCGCGCCGAGCCCGCGGCGAGCTGGGGTCAGATGCTCCCGGCGCTGTTCGGCCCCGACATCGCGATCGCCAACCACGCCGAATTGGGCGAAACGCTCAAGTCGTTCGTCACCGAGCTGCGCTTCGACAAGCTGCTGGCGCTGGCGAGGCCCGGCGACTGGCTGATGATCCAGTTCGGCCATAACGACCAGAAGGCCGAATGGCCGCAGACCTATGCCGATCCCGCGGTTACCTATCCAGCGTGGCTGCGCACCTACATCGCCGAGGCGCGGCGACGCGGCATGCACCCGGTGCTGGTGACCTCGCCCGAGCGGCGCAACTTCGCGAACGGCCGGATCAAGCCGAGCTTGCTCGACTATGCCGAGGCGATGCGGAAGGTCGCGCGCGAAGACCAGGTGCCGCTGATCGACCTCCAGCCGGCGACGATCGCGCTCTACGAGGCGCTCGGCCCCGAGCAGGCGCCGCGCCTGTTCAACGATGGCGGCAAGGACAGGACTCACCACAACAATGCCGGCGCCTGGCTGCTCGCCCGCGCCGTCGCGGCGGGGATGGCGCAGGCGGTTCCCGATCTCGCTGCCCATCTCTATCCGGACGCGCGTGTCTTCGATCCCGCCCATCCCGCGCTCGACACACTGTCAATCGCGCCGAGCATCGCCGCAAGCGACGTCCGCCCAGCGGGGAGCTGATGCGCACCGGCCATGTCTTCGATGTCCGCGATCACGGCGCGAAGGGCGACGGCGTCGCGCTAGACAGTCCGGCGATCAACGCCGCGATCCTCGCCGCCGAAGCCGCCGGCGGCGGCATCGTGCTGCTTCCGCCCGGCCGCTATCTCAGCTTCTCGCTCCGCCTGAAGAGCCGCGTCACGCTGGCGATCGACGAAGGCGCAGTGCTGATCGCCGCCGAAAAGGGCACGCTCGGCGCCTATGACCTGCCCGAGGAGCGCGGCCCCCAGCTCTATCAGGATTTCGGCCACAGCCATTGGCACAACAGCCTGATCTGGGCCGAGGGTGCCGAGGACATTGCGATCCTCGGCAAGGGCCGGATCGATGGGCTCGGCCTCACCCGCAACGGCCCCGGCACGCCGTGGAGCAAGCAGGCCGGCGAACGCCCGCTCTCGATGGCGGCGATGCCCGCCGCCGATCTCGGCAAGCTCGAGCAGAGCCGCGCGGCGATGCAAGGAATGGGCAACAAGGCGATCGCGCTGGCCTGTTGCCGACGCGTCCGCATCGAGGATTTGACGATCTTCAGGGCCGGGCATTTCGCGATCCTCGCCAGCGAAGTCGATGATTTCGTCGTCGCCGGCCTGAGCATCGACACCAATCGCGACGGCATCGATCTGGACTGCGTTAGGCGCGCGCGCGTCGAGCGCTGCCGGGTCAACACGCCCAATGACGATGGCATCGTGCTCAAGACCAGCCTTGGGCTCGGCCGGCGCAGCGCCTGCGAGGACGTTACGATCCGCGACTGCACGGTCTCGGGCTTCGATCTCGGCACGATGCTGGACGGCTCGCGTGCCCGCACCCAGCAGCGCTCGCCCGATCGCGACCGGGTCACCGGCCGGATCAAGCTGGGCACTGAGAGCAATGGCGACTTTCGGCGCATTCGCATTCAGGATTGCTGCTTCGAGCGGAGCAGGGGACTGGCGATCGAGAGCGTCGATGGCGGCACTATCGAGGATGTTTTCGCCGAAAATTTGACGATGAACGAGGTGACCACAGCTCCGCTGTTCCTGCGGCTGGGCGCGCGGCTGCGGGGGCCGGAGGGCACTGCACCCGGGGCGATGCGCAACATCGAGATTCGTGGAACTCGTGGCCAGGGGGATCGATCCGCGGTTTGCCGCGACGCTTGCTGGCCTGCCCGGTCATCCGATCGAATGCATCCAGCTGCGCGACATCGATTTGGCCTTTGACGGTGGTTTCGCCGGCCCCGCGCCCGATACCCCGCCCGAACTCGCCGACGCCTATCCCGAGCCGAGCATGTTCGGCCCCTCGCCGGCCTGGGGCCTGTGGGCCCGCCATGTCACCGGGCTCGACATGAAGGGCCTGCGTCTATCACGCCCCGGCACTGACCGGCGCCCGCCGGTCCGGCTCGACGACACCCATGTCGCGCGCGCAGAAGACGCGCAATATTGGCCCCAGCAGGTTTGACGGGCCGCCCGGAGTCGACTACCATATAGTGCATAACACTCCCATAAAATGGGAATGGAGAGGGCATGACTTCTACCCACGCGTTCCGGATGCAGCTCAAGCCCGGCGTCGTCGACGAATATCAAGCGCGCCACGACGCGATCTGGCCCGAGCTCGCCGCGTTGCTCCACGAGAGCGGGATCCGCGATTATTCGATCTTCCTCGACGAGGAGACGCTGTCGCTGTTCGCAGTGCTCAAGCTCACCGACGACAATCGCCGCGCGACGCTGCCCGAGCACCCGGTTATGAAACGCTGGTGGGACTATATGGCGCCGCTGATGGAAGTCGAACCCGGCAACAAGCCTCGGGAATGGGCGCTCAAGCCGGTGTTTCACCAGCCATGATCCGCGCCGCGCTGCTCGCCGCCGCCGCCTTGCTCGCTTTCCCTGCCGCCGCACAGGAAGCGAAGCAGCTCCCCAATCTCGCCGCGCCGGTGAAGAGCTTCGGCCGCGTCTCCTATGACGCGCGCTCGCTGATGATCGACGGCAAGCGCACGATCATCTGGTCGAGCGAGATGCACGCCTTCCGCCTGCCCTCGCCCGATCTGTGGCGCGACGTGCTGCAGAAGATGAAGGCGAGCGGGTTCAACACCGTCGCCTTCTATTTCGACTGGGGCTTCCATAGCCCGAAACAGGGCGTCTACGACTTCTCCGGCATCCGCGACATCGACCGGCTGCTGACCATGGCCGAGGAGGAAGGCCTTTACGTCATCACCCGCGCCGGACCCTATGTGAATGCCGAGCTCACCCGCGGCGGCTTTCCGGGCTGGCTGGTCAACCAGCGCGCTCGCGCCCGCACCGACGATCCCGAATATCTGGCTGCCGCCGACGAATGGCTGACGCGGGTCAACGCGATCATCGCGCGCCACCAGATCAACGGCGACGGCAAGGGCCATCGCGGCACCGTGATCCTCCACCAGATCGAGAACGAGCTGGCGCTGACCACCCCGTCGCAGCGGCGCTATATGGACCATCTTTATGCCAAGGCGCGGGCCGACGGCATCACCGTGCCGCTGTTCCACAAC
Source organism: Sphingomonas sp. MMS12-HWE2-04 (assembly GCF_044881185.1). Lineage (GTDB taxonomy): Bacteria > Pseudomonadota > Alphaproteobacteria > Sphingomonadales > Sphingomonadaceae > Sphingomonas. The sequence continues at coordinate 2,028,495 of NZ_CP173254.1, forward strand.
GACCAGGGCCGCAACGGCTATTGGGTGCCCGAAGAGTTGCATGTCGAAAAGACGGTGGCCGGCCCAAACGACATGTATGCATTCGACGGCTATCCCGGCGGCACCTGTACGGTCGAGGGCAAGCCAACGCGCGGCTCGGCTGCGCCCGATTGGGGCTGGTATGGTCCCGGCGGGGCAAAGGGCGGAGCCTCGGCCTCCCCCAGCACCCCGGGCTTCCTCGCCGAGTTCGGCGGCGGATGGTTCGACTATTGGGGCTCGAACGGCGGCTATGAATGCAACGCGATCCAGCGCGGCAAGCGTTTCCAGCGCGTATTCTATGGCACCAATCTGGCCAACGGCATCGGCATCCAGAGCTTCTACATGGGCTTTGGCGGAACGAGCTGGGGCTGGCTGCCGGCGCCGGTGGTATTCACCAGCTATGATTATGGCGCGGCGCTTTCCGAGACCCGCGAAGTGCGCCCCAAGGCCGAGGAGCTCAAGCAGCTGGGCGGACTGATCGCCGCCGTGCCCGATCTTGCCGGCATGATCCCCGCTGGGCCCGTGCAGATCTCGTCGGACAAGATCCAAGTCTACCACAACAAGAGCCCGGAAACCGACGCGCGCTTCCTGCTCGTGACGCACAAGCCCTCGAACGGCCAGACCAGCGACCGCTTCACCTTCACAGCCGACCTGCCCGACGGGCGCTACACGCTGCCGATGCAGCTCGACGGCTTCGACGCGAAATGGCTCGTCGCCGGCGTCAATCTGGGCGCGCAGCGGCTGGTCTATTCGACGTCAGAGCTGCAGACCGCGCTCCGGCAAGACGGGGGCGACATTGCACTGTTTTACGGCCGTGCGGGCGAAGCGGGCGAGACGGTGTTCCGCTACGCCAGCGCACCCAAGGTGACCGTGCTCGAAGGAGCCGCGACATCCGCCTTCGACGCCGCCAAGGGCGACCTCAAGCTCAGCTATGCGCATCGCGGGCTCGTTCGCGTGCGGATCAGCGGCGGCGGCCGCCCAGACCTTTTGCTGCTGATCGGCGACGAGGCCGAAGGGTCAAAATTCTGGCATGTCGGCGACGTGCTGGTGCGCGGCCCGGCGCTGGTGCGCAGCGCCAGGATCAAGGGCGGCGATCTGGCGCTTACCGGCGACACGCGCGAGCCGACGCCGTTCGAGATTTGGGCCCCGGCCGGCGTCCACAGGATGACGTGGAACGGCGCCAAGGTTGCGCCGGGAGCAAAGCTGCCCGGTCCGATCGGTTTCCTCCAACCACGTCTCACCGAATGGCGCACGGCCCCAGGCTCGCCCGAGGCCGATCCCGCCTTTAACGACCGCAACTGGCAGAAGATCGACAACCGCGCCTATGCCAGCATCACCGCGCGCGCCGATGGCCAGCCCAACATGCTGATGGACGCCTATGGTTTCCATGAAGGCGATGTCTGGTATCGCGGCCGCTTTGAGGGGAATGCGGAGGCCGAGCGCATCCGCATCCATTATGGCGCCGGCGGCGCAGGCCTGCTCCAGCTGTTCCTCGACGGCAAGCTGATCGGCCAGGACGAAATCCCGAGCGGGCTGCCGCGACCGATCACCACCGGCGTCGCCAGCTTTGCGCTTCCCGATGCCGCACGCGCGCCCGGCGAGCACATCCTGTCGGCAATGGTGCGCAACAACGGGCATAATTGGGACCTCGATGCCGACGACTTCCACAAGGAAGCGCGCGGCATCGTATCCGCTTCGGTGGAGCCGGCGGCCGGGCCGAGCTTCGCGATCCCGGTCGCCTGGCGAATCCAGGGACGCGCCGGCGGCGAGGACATCGCCGATCCGGTGCGCGGCGTCGCCAACAATGGCGGGCTCGACGGCGAGCGGCGCGGTTGGCACCTGCCCGGCTTCGACGATCGAAGCTGGCGGACCGTCCAGATCCCCGGCGCCGAGGCCGCGCCCGGCACCAGCTGGTATCGCGCCAGTTTCGATCTTGCCGTGCCCAAGGGGCAGGATGCCACGATCGGCATCGCCTTTGGCGACAGCATCAGGCCCCGCGCATCGCAAGCCTACCGCGTGCTGCTGTTCGTCAATGGCTGGAACATGGGGCAATATATTGCCCATATCGGCCCGCAGCGCGTGTTCCCGGTGCCCGAGGGCATCCTGAACCATCGCGGCCGCAACAGCATCGCGCTGGCGGTCACATCGGACGGCGCGCCGGGCAACGCGCTGGAGAGCGTGAAACTGGTCACGCTGCGCAATGTAAGGGGCGGCGTGCCGGTGCGCATGGTCGCCGCACCCGCAACACCGGCAGAGCTCAAATGAAGATAACCCGCCGCACCCTGATGGCCGGATCGGTCGCCGCAGCCATGGCCCCGTTGCCGGCCTTTGCCGACACGGCGATCGAGCGCTTCCCGATCTGGCCGGGCTCGCCGCCGGGTGGCGACGGGCTGAGCGTGCGCGACGAAGTCGTCAAGCGATCGCCCAACGGCGCGCCCGACGACATCGCCTGGCCGCACGTCGCCACACCGATGCTGGGCGTCGTCCCTGCGGCCAGGCCGAATGGCGCCGCAATCCTGATCATTCCCGGCGGCGGCTATGCCCGTGTCGCGCTGGGTCGCGAAGGATCGTCGATCGCCCGCGCCTTTGCCGAACGCGGGATCACCGCGTTCGAGCTGCTCTATCGCCTGCCGCATGACGGCTGGGCCGCGGGCCCCGATGCGCCGCTCCAGGATGCGCAGCGCGCGATGCGACTGATCCGCGCCGGCGCCGCGCGGTGGAAGGTCGATCCGGCCCGAGTTGCCGCTGCCGGCTTCTCCGCGGGCGGGCACCTGACGGCACGCCTCGCCAGCCGCGCGGCACTTCAGACCTACACCCCGATCGATGCCGCCGACCGGCAATCGCCGCGGCCGATCGTCGCCGGGCTGTTCTTCCCCGTCATCACGATGCGGCTGCCCGAGGCGCATGGCGGTTCGCGCCGCGAACTGCTGGGCAAGGATGCCAGCGACCTGCGCGTCCGCCGCTTCTCGGCGGAAGTCGACTTGCCCGCCGACATGCCACCGACCTTCGTCGCCCATGCCGCCGACGATCCCGCAGTCCAGGCGGCAAACAGCTTGCTGATGTTCCAGGCGCTGCAGGCCGCGAAGATCCCGTCCGAGTTGCACATCTTCGAAAAGGGCGGCCACGGCCTCCCCTTGATAGAGGACGGCGCGCCGCATCCCTGGCCCGGCCTGTTCGAACGCTTCGCGCGGCGGCACGGATGGTAATGGACTACGCCCTCACCCGTCGCGCGCTCGGCATCGGCCTGGGCGGGGTTTGCGCTGCTGCGGCGGCAGGACCGGCACGGGCAATGCCGGGAAAACGCCCGTGGCCGTATCTGATCGGAGCCGACATCTCGTGGGTGCCCGAGGACGAAGCCGCCGGCGCCTCCTATTATCTGGACGGCGTGCGCCGCGATCCGCTGGAGATCTTCCGCGCTGCCGGCTTCAACGCGCTCAAGCTGCGGCTTTTTGTCGATCCGGCCAAAGGCTATTCGAAGGGAAAGCCCGGCGGGCCGTGGTGTGGCCTGGACCAGATCATCGACTTCTCCCGGCGGATCAAGGCGGCGGGCTTTCATCTGTCGATCACGCTCCATTATTCGGACAATTGGGCCGATCCGCAGCATCAGAATAAGCCCGCCGCCTGGGCCGGGCTGCCGTTCGCGCAACTGGTGGATGCGGTCGAACGCTACACCGCCGATACGTGGAGCGCGCTGAGGAAGGCGGACGCCGCGCCTGACCTTGCGATCCTCGGCAACGAGACGACCTTCGGCATGCTCTGGCCCGAGGGGCGCGTGTCGCTGACGATCCCGACCGGCAATCCGCAGACCGATGCCGTGCATATGAACGTGGCCGGCGCGGGCGGATATGATCGATTTGCAGCGTTGCTCCGGGCCGCGGCCTCCGCGACGCGCGCGACCCTGCCCGGCGTGCCGATCGCGTTGCACAATCACCTTGGCCGCCACTGGCCGATCGTTCGCCACTGGACCGACAGCCTGATCGCGCGCGACGTTGACTTCGATGCGCTGGGCTTTTCCTGCTACCAGCAGGTGGCGGAAGGCGACTGGGAACGCACCTTCACCGAGTTCGGCAGCCGCTATCCCGACAAGGGGTTTTTCGCGATCGAATATTCGTCGCGCAAACGCTATCTGAACGATCTTATCCATGCCCAGCCCAATGGCTGGGGCAGCTACATCTGGGAGCCTACGCGCCACCAGGAGGCGATCTTCCTCAAGGACGGCGTCAGCGCCGGCGAGGGGCCGCGACCCAACCTGTTGTCCCAGGGGATAAATAGCGCCGAGGCGCCGGGCGCCGCGCCGGCACCCGCTGCGCCGCGAACGCCGCGCGACCATGGCGGGCGCTACGACGCCGACCCGACCTTCATCCGCCTCTACCAGGCGATGGCGAACGATTATCGAGTCACCCGGTGACTCGCGCGACTTCCACCGACACCAGGAGATAGTAAGTGGCCGCCCTCACGCATGACGTCCCGCGCAGCGAGATCACCAGCAAGATCGCCCTGCTGATGGACAATCTCGTCAACATCAAGGACGAGACCGGCGAGTTCCTGCTGCACCTCGAAGACGGCCGGATCATCGACACCAAGGGCTGGGCCGGCTGGGAATGGACTCATGGCGTCGGCCTGTTCGGCATGTGGCGCTATTACGAGCAGACCGGCGACGACACGGCGCTGCACATCATCAAGGCATGGTTCGAGAACCGTTTCGCCGAGGGCACGCCGACCAAGAACATCAACACGATGGCGCCGTTCATCACGCTCGCCTATCTCTACGAGCACGAGCCCGATCCGCGCTACCTCCCCTATCTCGACACCTGGGCCGAATGGCTGATGGCGCCCGACGGCCTCCCCAAGACCGAGGAAGGCGGCTTCCAGCACATCGTCTATAACGACGAGAATCCCGGCGAGATGTGGGACGACACGTTGATGATGTCGGTGCTGCCGCTTGCCAAGATCGGGCTGCTGCTCAACCGCCCGCATTATGTCGAGGAGGCCAAGCGCCAGTTCCTCGTCCACATCAAATATCTGTTCGACAAGAGGACCGGGCTCTGGTTTCACGGCTGGGACTTCAACGGCCGGCACAATTTCGCCGAGGCTTTGTGGGCGCGCGGCAATTGCTGGGTGACGATCGCGATCCCCGAGATCATCGAGATCCTCGACCTTTCCGAGGGCGACGCTTTCCGAATGTTCTTGGTCGATACGCTCGCCGCGCAGGTGAAGACGCTCGCGCAGACGCAGGATGCCGAGACCGGGCTGTGGCACACGCTGATCGTCGACCCGACTTCGTATCTCGAGGCTTCGGCCACCGCAGGCTTCGCCTATGGCATCCTCAAGGGCGTGCGGAAGGGCTATCTGCCGCGCGAATACGAGGCGGTAGGGATCAAGGCGGTGCGCGGCGTGCTCGCCAATATCGATGCGGCGGGCGAGCTCCAGCAGGTCAGCTTCGGCACTGCGATGGGCGACACGCTGCAATTCTACAAGGACATCCGCCTGACTTCGATGCCCTATGGCCAGAGCCTGGCGATCTGCGCGCTGGGCGAGTTCCTGCGGACCTATATTTGAGGCGATGCGATCCTCCCCCGCCAGGGGGAGGATGGGCTCACTTCGCCAGCTCCACGGCGTAAACGTGCGCGGCGCCTTCGAAATTGCCGCGGAACACGATCCACTTGCCGTCCGGCGTGAAGGTCGCGTTGGGCTCCATCCGATAATCCTGCTTGCGCATGTCGACCAGCTTCTCGGTGTCGAGCGTCCCCGGCACGATCAGCGCATCGGCATTGTCGGCATGGATCCCCGCAACGTCGGGCAGGTCCTTCGGCGTGAACAGGTACAGATATTTCGCATCCGGTCCGCGCGCGACCATCTCCGCATCCGCGCCATCGCCCGAGAAGCGCGTGCCGTCGGGCGACTGATTGTAATGCACCGACCATTGGTTGCGCTCGACATGATACCAGCGGCGCTTGCCGCTCGCGATGTCATAGCCAGCCAGCCAGAACACCTCGCCGCGCGGCGTCTGGAGATCGTACCAGATCGTCTTGCCGTCGCTCGAGAAGAATTCGTGACCGGCGATCTCCATGTTCATCGTGCGGCGATGGACCACCGTCTTGCCGCTTCCGTCGGCGCGGATCGTCCAGATGCGGTCGACCCGGTGCCATGGTCCTTCATGGCAATAGAGGATCTGCTGCGGATCGGTCGGCGAGAACTGGACATGGTTGAGCCAGTCCTTCGAGGCAGTGACCACCCGCCGCGCACCGGTCGCCAGGTCGATCGTGAAGATTTCCATCGGCACCCCGGCATCGAGCCGCCGGTTCATGTGCACTTCCTTGGCCTCGGCATAGGTCATCGGGCTGCCGTCGGGCCAGTTGGCGCGATAGTCATTGACCCCCGGTGTGTTCTGCTCGCCTTCCTTGCGGGCCAGCGTGCCGTCGGGTCGGAGCGGCACCACCGCGGTGGCCACCTGGCCGAGCAGCAGCGTCTCGTCGGCATTGATCGATCCGATCCAGCCGCCCGGCACCGTGGCGATCTTGCGCACCTTGCCGCTGTCCGCATCCACCGCGAACACGCCGAACGGTTTGCCCGAATTGTCGCGCGCGCGCTCGGCGAAATAGACGTTGCGGCTCTTGCGCCCGGTGAACAGCAGCACCGCGCCGGCCTGGCGGACCAGCGGCTTCGCCTCCCAGGTCCGCAGGTCGACAATATCAATTCCCTCCGGGGTGGTGATCACCATCTTGTCGCCCTGCGGCAGATAGGAATTCTGGTGGAAATAGAGGTTCACCGAACCGGGTGCGCGGCTGACCCGCACCACCTTGTGTCCGGTGACCGGATCAACCCAGCTCGCCGCGGGATCGGCGCTGGCAGCACTCGCGAAGATCATTGCGGCCAGCGCAAACGCATGGCCTAACTGCCGCCGGTGCCGCATCGCCTCTCTCCTATGCTCGACTTGATGTCGTTCCACATAGTATGATAGCAGTTCAGAATATGGAGTAAAGAACCGGCACGGGGTGGCGATTGCGTTGCCCTTTGGAGACCGGAACTTACCAGGGAGAGTTCATGGCCAGCAGCGCCCCCGCGCCCGTCCCCTCCGCGCAGTGTGAACCGCGCTGGTATAATTATTGGGGATGGGGCTCCGGCGACATGCTGGGCGCCGGCGCGCAGGCGGTCGTCACCGGCTGGCTGTTCTACTTCTTCACCCGGTTCTGCGATCTGTCGCCGACCGAAGCCGGGCTCATCCTCGGCTTGCCCCGGCTGCTCGAGGCGATCACCTGCCCGCTGATCGGCTATGTATCGGACAATCTGCGCCATACCTGGCTCGGCCGCCGCATCGGCCGGCGCAAGATCTTCCTGATCGCCACCATTCCGCTGCTGCCCAGCTTCGCCCTCATCTTCGTCGCCGGGCACAGCTTCACCTATTATCTGCTGACCTTCATTTTCTTCGAATTCGTCTACACCATGTTCCTCATCCCATGGGAGACGCTGGCCGCCGAAATGACCAACGACTATCGGCGCAAGGCCAAGTTCGCCGGCGCCCGGATGATCATCGCGCAGAGCTCGGCCATCCTCGCTTCGTATCTGCCGACGCTGATCATCGGCGCGCTGGGCGGCAAGGATTCGCCCAGCACCTTCCTGATCATGGCCGCCATTTTCGGCGCGATCTTCAGTCTGGTCGTGCTGCTCGTGGTGATCTTCACCTGGGAGCGCCCCTACAGCGATGCCGAGAAGCTGGTGCAGCCCACCCCGTTCGACCTCAAAGCGGCGACGTTGATTCCAGTCGTGATGTTCCGCGACTTGTTTTCGACGTTGCGCATCCGCGCCTTCCGCCAACATCTGTCGATCTATCTCGGCGGCTATATCTCGCAGGACATCTTCAACACCGCCTTTCCGATCTTCGTCCTCACGGTGATGATGGGCACGACGGTGATCATCTCGCAGCTGATGACCAGCATGTACGTCGCGCAGCTGATCTCCGTGCTGGTCGCAATCAACATCGTGATCCGCACCGGGCCGGTGATCGCCTATCGCATCGCGTCGGGCTTTTTCAGCGCGGGGCTGGTGCTGCTGCTCGCTTTCTATCTTCTCCGGCCGGCTGGTTTCACTGCAGACCTGCATGCGCTGGGCGGCAACACGCTTTCGGCGTTCAACCCAGCATCGCCAGCGTTCAGCCCGATGCTGATTTTCTGGATGTTCGTGCCCGTGATGCTCGCAGGCCTGGGCCGCGGCACGCTGAATTTCGTGCCCTGGTCGGTCTACAACTATCTGCCCGACGTCGACGAGGCCGTCACTGCCCGCCGCCGCGAGGGCATCTTCGCCGGGGTGATGACGCTGGTGCGCAAACTCGCCCAGTCCGGCGCGGTGATCCTTACCGGCTGGATCATCGACCTTGGCGGCTATGCCTCGCCAAAGGGGATGCCGGGCGAAACGGTGCAGCAGAGCCCGCAAGCGATCGCTACCGTCACCGGGCTGCTGGTGCTTGGGCCGATCCTGGTCATGCTCGGCGGCCTTGTCGCCTCGTGGCGCTTCCGCCTCAACGCCCGGACCCACGGCGTGCTCATGGCCGAGATCGAGCGGCTCAAGACGGGCGAGACAACCCCCTCCTCGCCCGAGGCGCAGGCGATCGTCGAGGATCTCTCGGGTTGGCGCTACGACCAGCTATGGGGACGCAACGCGGTAGCCGGCCGGCAAAGGACCTAGGCCGCCGTCCGAGCGCGCAAAGTTTACGCTGGATTTATACGATCGGCACCGGGCCGGCCAACCTGGCCCGGACAATCGGCGCGGCGATTCCAGCAGACATCCTGCATTGCAAGCGCCCGGCGCTAGTCCAGCGCCTCGGGCACCAGCGCCAGGTTCTGGATCGCGGCGAGCCCCCACTGCGCCGATCCGTTGGTCGAGACGCCCGGCCATTCGACGACGCCGCCCGGAAGCGTAACGCGCGGATCGCTGGTCGGCACGCCCATGCCGGCATCGCCCGAATAGAATTCCTCCGCCGCGCGCCGCGCCAGCGCAGGATCCTTTTCCTGCTGCGCAGCATATGCGGTGAGCCGCGAATGGCCCTGGCGCAAGTTGCGCGGGCCGAAGGGCTCGCCGAACTTGGCGAGATAGTCTGCGCGCGGCGCGTTATACCACCGGCAATAGTCGAGCCAGGCGGCGCGATAGCGCGGCACGTTGATCAGCGAGAGCAGCTCCGAACTGACCTCGACCGCACCGAACACCGCATTGAGATGCGACAGCCCGATCTTGTCGCCCATGTCCAGAAAGCGCCCGCTCTTGAGGTCATAGCGCGCGCCGCCGGTCATCCAGCCGTGCGGAAGCCGGCCGATACTGTCCATTCCTGCCAACAGCCGATCGCGCCACTGGGTGTCGCCGGTGCGCTCCCATTCGGCGAGCCACGCCCCGGCGATCGTGCACCAGGTGGTGCCAAAGCTCATCTCGATCGCGCCCTCGGGAAGCGTACGCTGCTTCTTGCTCGGCACCTTGCGGCCGATCTCGACGGTGAGCAGCGCCTTTTCGCTGCGGATCAGCTCGCGCATCAGATCGCCGGTGCGCTCGTCGGCAGTGAGATAATAGAAGATCCGGCGATAGAGCGCGTTGGAGACGCGCGGCTGCTTCGAACTGTCACTCCAATGCTGGACGCCGTGGCGGGTGCCGAGCCCGGCGAAGCGGCCGAGATGATAGACGTCGACTTCGCTGGTGTGGCGCGTCATCGCCTCGGCGAGCCGCCAGGTCTGCGCGTCGCCCGATCGCAGCGCGGCGTACCACAGCCACAGATCGGTCGAGAGCTCGCTATTGTCCCAGGCGAAACCGCCAATATCGTAGCGCCACTGGTGGCGATCGGCATCATAGCTGTGCATCACGTCGCCGTGATTCCAGAATCCGTACCAGCTGCGCCGATCGACTTCGCCGGCGTAGAAGTCGATCAGATTGGCGAGCCGGTCCTCGATCATCGCGCGCTTGGGGGTCGAGCGGTCAGGCAATCCCCAGTCGCCGAACACCCCAGCGGCATTGAGGTGCGCGGGATCGGCCATCAGCTGCGGCGGCGTCGCGGCGGCGCGGGCAAGCGCCTGGAGATCCGGGGTTTCGGGCGTCGCATCGAAAGCCCAGAGCGTCAGCTCGCTGGTGCGCGCGATCCCATTTGGCGTGCCCCAGCCAGGCTCATAATCCTCATAGGTGATATCGAGGCCCTGGTTCTGCGCGTCGTAGGACTCCATCCCCATCGTGCCGTGATAGGGCCGCAGGTCCATCGGCCGCGCGTCGGGCGACCACAGCCAGGCAGTCAACGTGGCACTATCGCTCGCGGCGCCGCGAATATCGATCTGGGAGGGGTGGCGCTGCCAGAAATAGCGCTGCGCGATCGCGACGCCGCCCTGCGGGCCGCCGACATAGCCCAAGCCGGGCGCGCGGCGGCCCTCGCCGGCATCGACCCACCCATGCCCCTCGCCGGTCCGCTTGGCGAGGGTGAAGCCGTTGGCGGAGAGCTGGGCAAGGCTGAAGTCGCCCCAGGCCGGTATCCGCTCGAGCAGTTGGCCCACCGGCGCGCGCAGCTCGGCGATCGGCGGCACCGGCTTGCCCGCAACCTGCGCCTCGCGCGCGCGCTTGTCCGGATCGCGGCGCAGGCCGGTGAGCGGACGCACCGCTTCGGCAAACATCGTCTCGTCGCCGGTCGCCAGGCGGACATGGCGGTCATGGAGTTCGCCCGCCATCGGCACGGTGGCGGCGACGCCCAATCCGGAAATAAAGGTCTCGGCAGGATCGAGATCATGGACGAAGCTGTGGACGATGCGCAGCGCCGCCGACCCTGCATAGGCATAGAGCCGCACGCTGAAGGGCAGCAGTTGGCGGGCGCCGGCGAGATGCCAACCCTCGACCTTGACCACCGCGCGCACCGGTCCGCTCTGCTCGACCGTCGCGCGATCGACCCGGCAGGAAAGCGCCTGTCGCTCCCCCTCGGGAGCGCCGGTTCCGATCGCGCCGACCAGCGCCGTGCGCCCCAGCACCGCGCGTCCGCCGCTGCGCGCGCTGCGCACGATCGCATCGCCCGAGCGGGCGATCTCCCAGACGAGCGCGCCCGATCGGATCGTGATGCCGTCGGCGCTTTCGATCACCCGCACCGGCGCGGCGGGAAGCCCAGCATTGCCGGCGCCGACGACGAAGCCCTCGCCCACCGCATCGGCAGGCAGCGCATGTGCGGTCCATTTGATCGACCCGTCCGGCCAGAACGCGGTTGGCCAGCTTTGCGACGCCACCAGTGCCCCTGCGGCGCTGCGCACCTGCAGCCGCTGGCGCTTGGAGACCACGCCCCGCGGCCAGGCCACGCCAAAGGTCTGCCCGGCATGGCGCGCAGGCGCGGCGCCATCGATCCAGCGTACCGGCGCCGCCAGAACGGCCTGGCGTGGCAGCGCGGCGCGCACCACCCCCGCGGAGGCCGCCGTCGCCAGTAGCGCGCCCCGCATCACCGTCCGCCGCGTTACCTGCATCGCTCTCTCCTAGGGTTTGCCGATGCGCAGGTTGCGAATGCGCAAATGGCTCTTGGTCGTCCGCAGCGCGAACCAGCCGCGCCGATAGGGTTCGGGATCGTCGAGTGCGAACAGGCGCCGCCCGTCGCGCTCCACGGCGATGGTCGCGCCGTCGGCGATCAGCCGAATATGCGTCCAGCGATTGGCGACGAGCAGGTTCGCAGGATCGCGCAGGTCGTGTTCGGGCAGCAGCGGCCGATCGCCCGCGCGGCCGACATAGCGGCGGAAGCGCGTCGTCGTGTTCCGATTGCCGCCGATGCCGACATAATAGGTCGTCAGCGCGTCATACGCGGCGAAAGCGCCCGAGCGCGGCCTGGCAAATATCGCCCCGTCGGGCGCGGCGGGATCGGTGGCCATCCAAAAGGCATTGAGATCGCTGACCTGGTCGTTCGGGCCGCCCTGGGCCACTGCCATCGCATCGAAGGCGATGGCCACCGGACCGCTCAACGGGATCCGCCGCCATAGCGACAGCCCCGCCGGCGCATCGATGTCCATCACCGGGCCGAAGGCGACCCGCGCGGGCTGTTCGGCCTCGACGACCCAGGCCGCGGCTGTCATCGTCTCGGGCGCCGCATTGCCGGCGCAGCCGGCGAGCAGCAAAGCACCTAACGCGAACGCCTGCCCCTTCATGCCCTCTCCGCGCCGATCTTCGGTCTGGCAGCAAAATAGCCGCGATGGAGGGTTTGCACAATGTGATAGTTTATTTCATATGATGGCACAAAGCACGGCAAAACCGGCAGACAGGGAGAGCGATATGCACCGCAGGCTTGGAATGGCGCTGGCTGCGCTTCCGCTTCTGGCAACCCCCGCGTTCGCGCAACAGGCGCCGATCCCGATTACCGAACGCCCGGTGCTGCCACCCCGCCCCGACACCCGCTTCGACGGGACGACATTGCCCGATCCCGCCCGGGTCCGCGCACTGCTCGATTACACGGCGCTCGCCCAGATCGACATGCTCGCCACCCAGCCGCTCAAGCTGCGCAACAACCAGATCCGCGAGGCCAGCGCCAACTGGGTCGCCGCCGCCTTCTATACAGGCGCCGCCCGGCTGGCGCGGACTTCCGAACGGCCGGAAATCCTGCGCTTCCTCCGCGAAGTCGCCGAACATTATAATTACGGCTTTCGCGGCGGCGCGACCCCGCGTTCGATGATCAACGCCGACGATCAGGCGATTGGCGAGCTCTATCTCGAGCTCCATGCGCGAACCGGCGCGCCGGGCATGATCCTGCCGCTGCGCCAGCGGATCGACTATACCCTGCCGTCGCTGGTCAAGACCCCCGCCCCGCCCCAACTCACCTGGTGGTGGTGCGATGCCTTGTTCATGGCGCCACCGGTGCTCGCGCGGCTGGCCGCGATCAGCCATGATCCCGCCTATCTCAACGCGATGGATGTCCAGTGGTGGCGCACCTACGACCGGCTCTGGGATCCAGCGGAGCGGCTCTATTTCCGCGACGAGCGCTTCGTCACCCGCAGGTCCGAAAACGGCAAGAAGATCTTCTGGTCGCGCGGGATCGGGTGGGTCGTCGGCGGCTATGCGCGGGTGCTGGAATCGATGCCCGCCGATTACCCGACGCGCCCGCGCTATATCGCGACCTTCCGCGCGATGATTGCGCGCATCGCCGAGCTCCAGCGCAAGGAAGACGGGATGTGGACCGCGAGCATGCTCGATCCCGCGGCGCTCCCCGGGCCCGAGGCGTCGGGCTCGGCGTTCATGGTCTATGCGATGGCCTGGGGGATCAACCACGGCATCCTCGACCGCAAGACCTATCTGCCGCACGTGCTCAAAGGCTGGGCGGGGCTCACCGCTGCCGTTCAGCCCAACGGCCTGCTCGGCCATGTCCAGCGCGCCGGCGACCAGCCGGTGCCGACCGCGCCCGGCGATAGCGCGCTCTACGGCACCGGCGCGCTGATCCTCGCCGGGCTCGAGATCGAGAAGCTCGGCGCCGCGCCGACGTCGCTGCCGCTCGCCGAGCCCGCGCGCGACCTCGAACCGCTCCACGCCTATCCGGTTCCGCCGCTTCCCGCCGACGCGACCCCGCAGCAACGCCGCGACTATGCCCGCGGCGCCGAGGAGCGCGTGGCGATGCGCGCGCTTGCCTATGATCCGGCGCCGCCACAGGTCGTCGCTCCAACCCATGGCGCGATCGCCATGCCCCGCATGGAATTGCCGATGCCGCCCCCGCCCGCCGACCGGCAGGCCCCGCGCGCCTACGTCGCCGTCGCGCCCGATCGCTATGACGACATCCTGTGGGAGAACGATCGCACCGCGCACCGCATCTATGGCCGCGCGCTCGAAGCTGCCGAGCCGCCCTCGACCTCGGGGATCGACGCCTGGGGCAAGAATGTCCGCTGGCCGTTCATGCGGCGCCAGCTCGATACCGGCAAGCAGCATGACTATCATGGCGACGGGATCGACTTCTACAATGTCGGCACCACGCGCGGCGCCGGCGGGCTCGGCATCTGGTTCGACAACAAGCTGTGGACCTCGCGCAACTATCGCAGCGTGCGCATCCTCGACCCCGGACCCAAGGTCGCCGATTTCGAAGTCACCTATGCGCCCTGGCCAGTCGATGTCGCGCGCAAAGTCTGGGAAACGCGGCGCTTCACTCTGCCGCTCGGCACGAATTTCACGCGGCTGACCTCGACGATCGGATCGGACAGCAAGGCGCCGCTGACCGTAGCGATCGGCATCGCCAAGCGCGGCACGTCGCAGACATTGGGCAGCTTCAGCGCCGATCGTGCGGCGGGCAAATTCTCGCTGTGGGGACCCACCGATGCCGACAAGGGCACGATGGCGGTGGCGCTGATGGTCGATCCCAAGAGCATCGCCGATGTGCGCGAAGATGCCGACAATTACCTGGTGCTGCTCACGGTCACGCCGGGCAAGCCGTTCGTCTATTATATGGGCGCGGCCTGGGACAAGGGGCTCGACTTCCACGATGCCGCGGGATGGGGCGCCTATGTCGCGACGCAGACGCCGGATTTCAGCCCGCCCGCAAAATAGATCCTCCCCGGCACAGGGGGGACGATTGCGCCGACAGACCTGTCCGCCCATACCCTTCCCATGCGCCAGGCCACGCACCTCCTTGCGATCGAGACGCGCCGCCAGGGGCTGCACGAAATCACCGATATGGTCGCAGACTGGGTTCATGCCCGGGACCTGAGCGAAGGCCTGCTCACCCTGTTCTGCCGTCATACCTCCGCCTCGCTGCTGGTCCAGGAAAACGCCGCACCCGAAGTGCGCAGCGATCTCGAGGCCTGGGTCGCGCGGCTGGCCCCGGAAAGCGCCGGCTATGCGCATGACGACGAGGGCCCCGACGACATGCCCGCGCATCTGCGTGCGACGCTCACCGGCATCCAGCTGTCGATCCCGCTGATCGCCGGGCGGTTGGCGCTCGGCACCTGGCAGGGGATCTATCTGTTCGAACATCGCCGGCGCCCGCATCGCCGCGAGATCGCGCTGCACCTAATCGGCGCCTGACGCTCGGCGCCGCGACCGGGCAAAAGGATAGCGATCGCGGATATGCTGGTTGAAATAGCTGCCGCAGGACACTGCCGCGCGCATGCCCTGCGCCACCTCTGCGGGCACGCCGTGATAGCTGTAGCGCCGCCCGCTGACGAAGGTGACGTCGAGCCGGGCCTCGGCCTCGTCATAATCCCAGCGGCGGATCACGCTCGACGGCATGTGCACCGAACGCATGCTTGCGCGCTGCGCTCCCCGCTTGCGACTTTCCCGCGCCCCTGCGATGCTTGGGCGATGCATGATCTCGACGCCTTCATCACCGGCCTGCCCAAGGCCGAACTCCATCTTCATATCGAGGGCAGCCTCGAGCCCGAGCAGATGTTCGAATTCGCGCGGCGCAACAATGTCGCGATCCCCTTCGCCTCGGTCGATGCGGTGCGCGCGGCCTATGATTTCTCGAACCTCCAGGATTTCCTCGACATCTATTATGCCGGCGCCGACGTGCTGCGCACCGAAGAGGATTTCCGCGACCTCGCGCTCGCCTATTTCGATCGCGCCGCCGCCGATGGCGTGACGCATGCCGAGATCTTCTTCGATCCGCAGACCCACACCGCGCGCGGCATTCCGTTCGGCGTCGCCGCCAACGGGCTGCTCGCCGGCATGGCCGAGGCCGAGAAGAAGCACGGCCTCACCTCGAAGCTGATCCTGTGCTTCCTGCGCCACCTCGACGAGGAAGACGCCTTCCGCACGCTGGAACAGGCGCAGCCCTGGATCGACCAGATCGAAGGCGTGGGGCTCAATTCCTCCGAAGTCGGCCATCCGCCCGCCAAGTTCGAGCGCGTCTTCGCCGCCGCGGCGGCGATGGGGCTCAAGCGCGTCGCCCATGCCGGTGAGGAAGGCCCGCCCGACTATGTCCGCGAAGCGCTCGATCTGCTCAAGATCGACCGGCTCGATCATGGCAATCGCAGCCTCGAAGATCCGCAGCTCGTCACCCGGCTGGCGCGTTCGGGCATGACGCTCACCGTCTGCCCGCTGTCCAACGTCAAATTGTGCAACGTCGCGAGCATCGACGAGCATCCGATCGACCGCATGCTCGCGCTCGGCCTGCGCGCGACGATCAATTCGGACGACCCCGCCTATTTCGGGGGCTATGTTGCCGACAATTATCGCGCCGCGGCGGCAGGCCGCAAGCTTAGCCGCCAGGACCTGGTTACGCTGGCGCGCAACAGCTTTCTCGGATCGTTCCTGCCCGACGATGCCGTTTCCGAGCAGCTGGCCCGTATCGACGCCTATGTGGAAGCGCAGTCATGACCGATATCGTCTTTACCCATTTCACCCATGACGACCTCGTCGCCGGCGTGAACGCCGTTGCCGAAGCCATGGAAAGCGAAGGCTGGCGTCCGGCCCTGCTGGTCGGCGTCGGCCGTGGCGGGCTGACCCCGGCGGTGTATCTGTCGCACCGCATGGGCCTCCAGCTCGTCTCGATCGACCATTCGACGCGGATCGCTCAGTTCGGCGAGGAGCTGGTCACCGTGCTCGCGGCGCGCAGCCGGGCGGGCGAGCATCTGCTGTTCGTCGAGGACATCAACGACAGCGGCCGCACGATCGGCGAGCTCCGCGCCGCGCTGGCCGCGCAGGGGGCCGAAGCGAGCAATATCCGCTTCACCGTGCTGCTCGACAACAGCCTGTCGGGCCAGAAGGTCGACTATCGCTATCGAACGATCGATCGCAGCGTGACCAAGGACTGGTTCATCTTTCCCTGGGAGGCGATGGCGCCGCGCGAGAAGCTGGCCGAGGAAGCGATGGAAGTCCCCGAACGGATCGCCTGATCTGCGTTTCGTTCAGCAACCATCAATCGTGCTGGAGGCACCGTTCGCCGTGTCCGGCGCGGGACCCAATTCAATGCCGCGGGCGTTCGAACCCGTAGACGAGAATGTCAGGCACCACGCCTAACTATCGGAGGAAACATGCTGAAAGGCAGATTACAGCGTCCACGCGTCGTGGCGCTCGCCGCCGCGCTCGCTTTGGGCGGGTGCATGACGGCGACTCCCTATCAGCCCGCGACCGGCAGCGGCAGCTACCGAACGGGCTATTGGGACGAGCAAATCGAAAGCAACCGCTTCCGCGTCACCTTTGCGGGCAACAGCATCACTTCGCGCGAGACGGTCGAGCGCTATCTGCTCTACCGCGCCGCCGAGCTGACCGTGCAGAATGGCGGCGATTATTTCGTGCTGTCCGATCGCGACACCGAAAAGCATTCGGAGACCTATCGAACGCCCGGCGCCTATGGCCCGGGTCCGTGGGGCGGCTGGAGCCCCTATTGGCGCTTCTACCGTCCGCGCTGGGGCGGCTGGCGCAGCTACGATCCTTTCTGGGACGATCCCTTCTGGATGGATCGCGGCTGGGACTATCGCCAGGTCGACCGCTACGAAGCGATGGCCGAGATCGTCACCGGACGCGGCCCCAAGCCCGCCGACAATGTCCGCGCCTTCGACGCGCGCGAAGTGCTCAACCGGCTGGGACCCAGCATCCAGGCGCCCCAGCCCGGCCGCCGCTGAACCCGGCAATAAAAAAGCCTCCCCGAGCATGTCTCGGGAGGCTTTTTTGTGCGCCGCTCCGTGAGAGCGGGGTCGGTCGCCTCAGGCGACCTGGCCGTGGCAATGCTTGTATTTGTTGCCCGATCCGCACGGGCATGGCGCGTTGCGGCTGACCATGCCTTCCCATTGCGAGGGATCGGTGCCGAGATCGTCGCCCGAAGGCTGGGGAATGCCCATTTGCGGGATCCGCGTCGTCACCAGGCCTGCGGCGCCGGCATCATAATCATAGGTATCGTCCTCGCCGGTGAGCGGGTCGATATGGCTGGTCAGGAAGTCCGGCAGCTCGGGCAGTTCGGGCGGCGCCATGCGGAACTCGGCATAAGCGAGCGTGCGAGTGACGTCCTCGCGGATGTTCGACAGCATCCGCTCGAACAGCGCGAACGCTTCCTGCTTATATTCGTTGATCGGGGTCTTCTGCGCATAGGCGCGCAGGTGGATCACCTGGCGCAGCGCGTCGAGCATCGCGAGATGCTCCTTCCAGTGATGGTCGAGATTCTGCAGCAGGATCGACTTTTCGATCTGGGTCCAGGTCGCGGTCTCGAGATCGGCCGACTTGGCATTGACATGCGCGTCGGCGAGCGCCCGGATGCGCTCCTCGACGATCTCGGGCTCGATCGCTTCCTCGGCCTTGATCCAGTCGCCCACCGGCGCATCGACGTTGAGCGTCGCGCCCACCTTTTCCTGCAGCCCGGCAACGTCCCATTGCTCAGGGTAGGAATTGGGCGGGCACGCCTCGCCGACGATCGCGTTGACCGTCTCGTGGCGCATGTCCTCAACGACTTCGCCGACGGTATCGGCGTCCATGATGTCGGCGCGCTGCTCGTAGATGACCTTGCGCTGGTCGTTCATCACATCGTCATATTCGACGACCTGCTTGCGGATATCGTAGTTGCGCGCCTCGACCTTGCGCTGCGCAGTCTCGATCGCCTTGGACAGCCACTTGCTGCCGATCGCCTCGCCGTCCTCGATATTGTTGCGCATCATCTTGGCGAACAGCGTGTTCGAGCCGAAGATGCGCAGCAGATCGTCGTCGAGGCTGAGGTAAAAGCGGCTGAGGCCCGGATCGCCCTGGCGGCCCGAACGGCCGCGCAGCTGGTTGTCGATACGACGGCTCTCGTGGCGCTCGGTGCCGAGCACGAACAGCCCGCCGGCTTCGCGCACGCGATCCTTCTCGGCCTGGATCTCGGCCTTGATCTGCTCGATCGCGGCATCGCGCGCCGGGCCCTCTTCCATCTCGCTCAGCTCGTCATGGATGCGGAATTCGAGATTGCCGCCCAGCTGAATGTCGGTGCCGCGGCCCGCCATGTTGGTGGCGATCGTCACCGCGCCCAGCCGGCCCGCCTGCGCGACGATGCCGGCTTCGAGCTCGTGATGGCGCGCATTGAGCACCGAATGCTCGACGCCTTCCTTGTTGAGGAATTCGCTCAGCATCTCGCTCTTCTCGATCGAGACGGTGCCGACCAGCACCGGCTGACCCTTGGCCGAGTGGAGCTTGATCTTCTTGGCGATCGCCGCGAACTTCTCGTCGATCGTCTTGTAGAACTCGTCTTCCTCGTCGACGCGGCGCACCGGCAGGTTCGTCGGGATGGTGACGACGTTCATCTTGTAGATGTCGAAGAATTCCGGCGCCTCGGTCGCCGCGGTGCCGGTCATGCCCGCAAGCTTGGGGTACATGCGGAAATAATTCTGGAAGGTAATCGAGGCGAGCGTCTGGTTCTCCGGCTCGATCTGCACGCCTTCCTTGGCCTCGACGGCCTGGTGCAGGCCCTCCGACCAGCGGCGACCGTCCATCATGCGGCCGGTGAACTCGTCGATGATGACGATCTTGCCGTCCTTGACGATATAATCGATGTCGCGCTTGAACATCACGTTCGCGCGCAGCGCCTGGTTGAGGTGGTGGACCACCTGGGTGTTCTCGAAGTCGTAGAGGTTGGCGCCCACGAGCAGCCCGGCATTTTCGAGCATCCGCTCGACCTTCTCGGTGCCGTCCTCGGTGAGCACGACGGTGCGCTGCTTCTCGTCCTTCTCGTAATCGTCGGGGACGAGCTGCCGCACCACGGCGTCGACACCCATATAGAGCTCGCTGCGGTCGTCGGTCGGCCCCGAGATGATCAGCGGCGTGCGCGCCTCGTCGATCAGCACCGAATCGACTTCGTCGACGATCGCCATCGCGAAGGGCCGCTGCGTCATCGAAGCGCGGTCATACTTCATATTGTCGCGCAGATAATCGAAGCCGAACTCGTTGTTGGTGCCGTAGGTGATGTCCGAATTATACGCGTCGCGGCGCTGCTGGTCGGTCAGGTTCGGCACGATCACGCCGGTGGTGAGGCCCAGAAAGCCATAGACCTGCGCCATCCATTCGGCGTCGCGCTTGGCGAGATAGTCGTTGACGGTGATGACGTGGACGCCCTCGCCCGGCAGCGCGTTGAGATAGGTCGCCAGCGTCGCGACCAGCGTCTTGCCCTCGCCGGTGCGCATCTCGGCGATCTCGCCGCGGTGGAGCACGATGCCGCCGATCATCTGCACGTCGTAATGGCGCTGGCCGAGCGTGCGCTTGGCCGCTTCGCGCACGGTCGCAAACGCCTCGGGCAGAATGTTGTCGAGCTTCTCGCCGTTCGCGAGCCGCTCGCGGAACAGGATCGTCTGGTTGGCGAGAGTTGCATCGTCCATCGCCGAGATCGCCGGCTCGAAGCCATTGATCTTCTGGACGATGCTCCCGAGCGACTTGACGTAGCGTTCGTTCGAGGAGCCGAAAAGGGTCTTGGCCAGGCCGCCGAGCATGGGTGTTTCCTGTCGTAATCAGATGGAGATCGGGCGGGCGCATCCGGCTTCCGGGTGCCCGCATCATGCGAAAGTGCGAAAAGCGCGCCGCCTCAGCGGGCCGCGCGGGCGCTATTCGAGCCGGCGCTCGAAGGGTAGATGGGTGGCGACTAATGGCGCGCTCTCGGTGCGTGGCCAGACCGCACCCTCAGCCACAACACGCCGGGGCGTGCGTACGACCGGAATGGTCCGCTGCGAGCGGTGCGCCGCAGCCTGCGCCACCTGTGCAGCCTGAACCACCGCGACACCCTGCACATGGCGCACCGCGCGATCACCCGAACCGATACCGGTCAGGCTCGCAAACAGCGCAGTGAGGAGAAGCAGCAGATTCAATTCGGCTCTCTCAGGGCAGAAGCGCGCGACATAGTGATTGGAGGCTCATACGCCAATCGAAATCGCGCTTAATCTAATCATCGCGCTGTGGAAAAAGCTATGGTGAAGGTGGCCTTGGCTCGTCGCGCTCCGCCGCGGGCATCGACCGGCGGGGCGTAAGACGGGCGAACTACGCTGCACAGACTTGGAAGCTTGACGGTCCAGCGCTCTGCCCCGGTATCGAGCTTGCGGCAATTCTGTGTCTTCCCCTTCGCGGATACGTCGAACCTCGCCGAGGCGAGTGCATTGGGTAGCTGGCTTGCCTGGTGATACCGAAGGGCGGGACGCGGCTCGCTGTCCACCGCCATGGCCATTTCAATCGTTACGCGCCGTGCCGCGCCCGCACCGCCCAGTCCCTCAAGCATCGGCGGCGGCGTTTCACCCTCGAAGCTCACGCACGGGTCGCCGAGCCCGGCCGGGGGCCCACCCTCGGTCTCGTCGACGCAGGACAGGATCTTGCCGCTCTCGGAAATGCCGATCACGGCAACCGCATGCCAGACCGCGATCGGCGGCGCGCCGCCATCGCCGGGGCCAAATGCCGCTGGCAGAGCGGCGATCAGGGGAAACCAAAACACCCCCCGTCTCCCGCTATTCGATCATCCACCGCACCGGCAACACGACTTCGCTCGCCTCCGGTATGCGATCGACGATCCGCGGGGAGTAGCGGGTGTAGAGCGCCATTTGCAACGTAGCGGCGTCGAGCAAGGGAAAGCCCGACGACTGCTTCAATGAGCAATTCTCCAGCGCCCCAGTAACGGTCAGTGTGCATCGTATCGCCGACACACCCTGCTGCTCGGCGCGCAGCGCTGCCGGAGGATAGAAGTCACTGGTCGGTGGCCTCGACAGCGGGCGTGGCGCCACGACGCCCTTGGCAGGCGCCTCAGCAATCACCTGGGCAATGCCCTTCGCGGCCAGTGCGTCAAGATAGCGCTGGGGCGGGACGACCGGCGACACCGCCGGCCCTGCCGCGCCCGGCACCTGTTGCCCGGCCGGCGGGAGGAGGGCGATCGACAGAGCCGCCAAAATCATTGATCTTTCCCCCTGCTTGCCCGAAGCAGCCGCACCCTATCAGCAGGCTGATCCATGTCCACCGAACCCTCCCCGCTCGCCCTCGCCTTTCCCGCCCTGCCCACCATTGCCGGCGTCACGCCGCGCGTCGCCCGTGCGCGCTACAAGGCTTGGGACCGCTGCGACCTCACCTTCGTCACGCTCGACGCGGGTACCAGCGTCGCGGGCGTGCTGACCAACAGCAAATGCCCCTCGCCCGAAGTCGAATGGTGTCGCAAGGCGCTGGTGCTGGGCAAGGCGCGCGCGCTGGTGGTCAATGCCGGCAACTCGAACGCCTTCACCGGCAATCGCGGCCGCGCCGCGGTGGAAGCGATCGCGGCGCGCGCCGCGGCGCATCTCGGCTGCGCGCCGTCGGACGTGTTCGTCGCCTCCACCGGCGTGATCGGCGTGCCGCTGCCGATCGACAAGGCCGAGGCCGGGCTCGATGCCGCGTTCACCGCCGAGCCGGCGCGCTGGGAAGCCGCGGCGGAAACGATCATGACCACCGACACGTTCGCCAAGGCAGCGGTGACGACCGCAGTGGTCGATGGCCGCACCGTCAAGCTGGTCGGCATCATCAAGGGCTCGGGGATGATCGCGCCGGATATGGCGACGATGCTCGGCTTTGTCTTCACCGACGCCGCGGTGGCGCCCGAGTTTCTCCAGCGCGCGCTAAGCGCTGCCAACACCAAGACTTTTTCGTGCATCACCGTCGATGGCGACACCTCGACCAGCGACACGATCCTCGCCTTCGCCACCGGTGCCGCGGGCAATGCGCCGCTCGCCGATGACGAGGATGCCGGCGCCGACGCGTTTCGCGCCGCGCTCGCCGATCTCTGCCACCAGCTCGCGCTGCTCGTCGTGCGCGATGGCGAAGGCGCGCAGAAGCTGATCGAAATCACCGTCGAAGGCGCCGATAGCGATCGCAGCGCGCATGTCATCGCGATGTCGATCGCCAATTCGCCGCTGGTGAAGACCGCGATCGCCGGCGAGGACGCCAATTGGGGCCGGGTCGTCATGGCGGTGGGCAAGGCCGGCGAGCCTGCCGAGCGCGACAAGCTCGCCATCCGCTTCGGCGCCACCCAGGTGGCCAGCGGCGGCCTGGCGGTCGAGGGGTATGACGAGACCCCCGTCGCTGCGCATCTGAAGGGCCAGGAGATCGAGATCGGCGTCGATCTCGGCATCGGCGAGGGCCGCGCCACGGTGTGGACGTGCGATCTCACCCACGGCTATATCTCGATCAACGCCGATTATCGGAGCTGACATGCTGACGATCTGGGGCCGTCTCAATTCGCACAATGTGAAGAAGGTTGCCTGGTTCGCGCACGAACTGGGCATCGATCATGTCCGCCACGATGTCGGCGGGAAATTCGGCATGGACGCCGCCTATCTGGCGAAGAATCCGAACGCGCTGATCCCGACGATCGAGGATGGCGATCTCGTGCTGTGGGAATCGAATGCAATCCTGCGCTATCTCGCCGCGCGTCATGGCGGCGAGCGCTTCTGGCCCGCCGATCCGGCGAAGCGTGCCCTGGCAGATCGCTGGATGGACTGGCAGTTTTCCTATGCAGACGCCCAGCGCGACGCCTTCGTCAACCTGGTCCGCCGTTCACCCGACACACGCGATATGGCCGCGGTTGCGCGTTCGGCAGAGGCCTGCGCCAAGCAGATGGCAATCCTCGATCGCTATCTTGCCGAGACGCCCTGGCTTTCGGGCGAGGATTTCGGGATCGGGGACATTCCGATGGGCGTCTACGCACACACCTGGCTGACGCTCGACATCGCGCGGCCGGCGCTGGCCCATGTCGAGCGCTGGTACGCGCAACTTCGCGAGCGGCCGGGCTATGCCAGCCAGGTGATGATTCCGCTGACCTGAAGGGCGAGACTTCGGCGGCGATAGCAGGGCACGCGGCTTGTGATCGCGATCTTGCCATGCAAGAGCGACGCCGCCGCCGATCGGGGCGGACTATCGAAGGAGGATCCCATGGCACGCCATCATGATCGCGACGACCTCCCCTGCTTTCGAGGTCAGCAGTAAGCGCCGTAAAGGCTATCCCTCGGAAACACGAGTGAAGCGCGGACTGCGCTTCGTGCATGGCGATATAGAACTCATCGAAAAGCTAGGCCGCAAGGACCCCTGCCCTTGCGGCTCGGGTAAAAGCTTTCAAGCAGTGCTGCCTGCGCTCGGGCCGGTTTCGATGGGGCCGAGCGGCATGATTATTGGCGCGACTGAAGATCGTGGCCGGTCCGGCGGGGATCGCCGGACCGGCTGTTCAATCAGAGCTCGCGTTCGATGAACTGCTTGATGCCGCTCTTCGGCATTGCGCCGACCTGCTTGGCGGCTTCCTGGCCATTCTTGAACAGGATCATCGTCGGGATGCCGCGCACGCCGTATTTGGTCGGTGCATCGGGGTTGGCGTCGATGTCGATCTTGACGATGGACACCTTGTCGCCAAGCTCTTCGGAAAGCTCTTCCAGCGCCGGCGCGATGATCCGGCACGGCCCGCACCACTCGGCCCAGAAGTCCACGAGGACGGGCTTGTCCGCCTGGAGGACATCGGCTTCGAAGCTGGCGTCGGTGGTAGCCGTGGTGGCCATGACAAAGTCTCCTGAATGAATGTTGCCGTGTATCTATGTGCGCAGTCGTCGCGGCTCAAGCGCGCAGGGCCAAGCTTTGCTCCGCGGTCGCGAAGCCGGGCTTGTGCGCGTCGAGCAATTCGGGCGGCAGGATATGGAGTATGGGACCCGCGGTATAGAGCAGCCCCGCTTCGACAGCGCGATCCGGGAACACCACCCGCAGCGCCGCGGCATAGGCCGCCATCTGCCGCAGATGATAGGGCGGGACGTCGCCGAGCGTGGCGGGCGCGCGACGGCCGGTCTTGAAGTCGATCACCCGCACAAGGTCATGCGTGACGACGAGCCGATCGATCGTCCCCGAAACGACGACGCCGTCGCCGACCACCGCGGTAACGGGTGCCTCGGCAAGCGAGTTGGGCCCGAACAGCCCGGCAAAGTCGGGATTTTCGGTCACCCCCAGCGCTGCGGCGACCAGTTCGGCACGTAGCGCGGCGTCGCTGACCCCACCCGCGCCTGACAGCCAGCGTTCGGCCGCAGCGCGCCGCTCGATGGGCGCGACCGACGGCAGCCGCTCGAACAGCGCGTGGAGCAATCGCCCGCGCTCCGCGGCGGCGCGCATCGCCGGGTTGGGTGGTGGATCCGCGACGAGGTCCTCGCCCAGATTGGAAGGCGCCAAGGGTCGCGGAGGGCGCGCTTCTGCGGGCGCCGCCTGGGCTATCCAATTCGGCAGCGCGGGCAGCGGATCGTCCGCCGCGGCCGGGTGGGCTTGGCCAGGACGGGCGCGGCAGGCGCGAGGCCATGGAAACTGCGCACGCCGTCGCCCGCCGGGACACCCAGCGCATCGAATGCGCGCGCGCACGCCGCATACCAGCTGGCCTCGGGCGGCACGCCCTTGGCCATCGGCCCCAGCGCCCCGGCAACCACCAGCTGCTCCTCGGCCCGCGTCGCCGCGACGTAGAACAGCCGCCAATGCTCCTCGAGCTCGCGCGCCTCGCTCTCGGCGACCACCGGTCCCAGCGCAGCCCCGCGCTCGCCGCTGCGCGGACGGAAGATCGGGAAAGCCGGACCGTCATGCCCCTCAGGCGCCCAGAGCAGGAAGTCGCGCGGGCTCCGCGTCGGATCGACGGTGGCGTCGGCAAGGATCACCAATGGCGCCTGCAGTCCCTTCGATCCATGCGCCGTCATCACCCGCACCGAAGCCTGGGGCTGCGCAGCATCGCGGACAATCTCGACATCGCCGCGATCGAACCAGTCGAGGAAGCGTTGCAACGATGGCGTCGCCAGCCCCTCGAAGTTGAGCGCGGCGTTGAGCAGCTCCTCGATCGGATCGCGCGCCTCCTCGCCCAGCCGCCGCAGCAGTTTCCGGCGCCCGTCGAGCGGCCCAGAGAGGATTTCCTCGAGAAACCGATAGGGTGTGGCGATATCGGCGCGGCGCAGCAGCGCATAGAGCGGGGCAAGCCGTTCCTCGCTCTGCGTCGCGCGCAGATGCCGCCACAGCCCGCCGCGCTCGCGCACCGCCGCGGCCATCAGCGCGTCCTGGCTCCAGCCGATCAGCGGCGAGACCAGCAGCGCTGCCAGCGACAGATCGTCCTCGGGCTGCAATGCGAAGCGCACTGCCGCGAGCAGGTCCCGCACCGCCAGCGGCGCATTGAGCCGCAGCCGATCGACCCCGGCCACGGGCACGCCCTCGGCATAGAGCCGCGCGACGATCAGCGAGGCGAGCTCGCCGCGCCGCTTGACCAGGATCATCACATCCTCGGCGCGCAGCGGACGCCCCTTGCTCGCCAGCATATGTCCGCTCGCAAGCCACGCCTTGACCTGGCGCGCGATATCCCCGGCGAGCTTGCGCGTGGCGTCGCTCACCCATTCCTCTTCGTCGGCTTCGCTGCCGCCCTCGATCGTCGCGGGCCACAGCGTCACCGTTCCTGGCCCGGGAACTTCGCTGGCATGCGGTTCGACGTCGCTCAGCGCGCCCATCCCGGGCGGGGCCAGCGCGCCGATCGCGGCGTCGACGAACTCGAGCACCGGCCGGGTAGAGCGGAAGCTGTGGGTGAGCGACAGCGATTCGAGCTCCTGCGGCTCGGCTTCGAAATCGGAACGCGCCAGCGCCCGCGCGCGAAACCGCTCGAACGCAGCGCGGAAATAGATCGGGTCGGTGCCCTGGAAGCCGAAGATTGCCTGCTTATAGTCGCCGACGGTGAACAAGGTGCGGACCGTCTCGCCGCGCGCGCCCTGCCCGGCGAAGAACTCGTCGGCGATCGCGCTGACGATCGCCCATTGCTGGGGATTGGTGTCCTGCGCCTCGTCGATCAGCACATGTTCGGTGACCTGGTCGAGCTTGTAGCGGACCCACTCGCCCATCCCGGGCGCACCCAACAGCTCGACCGTGCGGCGGATCAGATCGTTGAAGTCGACCGCGCCCACGCGCCGCTTGGCCCGGGCATAGGTGTCGGCATAGGCCCGCCCCGCCTCGAGCCCGCGCGCGAGCAGATCGGCGAACTCGGCCTGGGTCTTCATGCCCAGCAATTCGCTGCATCGCCCATGCAGCCGCATCGCGAGATCGGCATAGCCTGGCTCCTGCGGCGCTTGGCCCTTGCCGAACGATCGCGGCTCGCCCTTGGCAGTCGCCCAGACGCCGTGCAGGTCCGCGAGCTGAAGCGCGCGCTTGGGCGCCGGCAGCGTCAGCCACATCGCGATCTCTTCGGCGCGCGCCAGCCCGGACTTGGTGCCCCAGGCTGCGTTCATTGCCGCGACTTCGCGCAAGCCGGCGTGGTCGAAGGCATCGTCACCGCAGCAAGCCTCGATTTCGCTGGCGATGTCGCCGCTCGGCAGCGCCAGCATCCGACGCAGGAACGGCTGGATGCCGCTGGGCAGCGCCTCCATCGCCTCCGCGTTCGACGCGCAGACCTTTAGGAACGCCTCCGCCTTGCCCTCGCCCAGTCGCAGGCTGAGCGCGCCGACTGCGTCGATCAGTCCGGACCGCCCTTCGCGCTCGGCATCGACCAGCATCTCTGCCAACGCCTCGCGCCCCAGCACCGCCTCCTCGCGCTGATCGAGCGGCCGGAAGCCCGGCACCAGCCCCGCCTCGATCGGAAAGGCGGCGAGCAGCGACTGGCAGAAGCTGTGGATCGTCTGGATGCGGATGCCGCCGCCAGGCGCATCGAGCACCTTGGCGAACAGCGTGCGCGCCCGCGCCCGCGCTTCGGGACCCGAGGCCTCGCCCAGCGCCTCGAGATCGTCGAACAGATCCTCGTCGGGCGCGCGCACCCAGCGCGCCAGCCGCCCGGTGATCCGTTCGGACATTTCGGCCGCGCCGGCCTTGGTGAAGGTGAGGCACAGGATCGCGCCGGGATCGACCCCCGCCAGCAGCAGCCGCCAGACCCGTGCGGCGAGCACTTGGGTCTTGCCCGTCCCCGCCGAGGCCGAAAGCCAGATATGGCGCGCGGGATCGCTGGCGCGGCGCTGGTTGCCCTTCAGCGCATGCAGGGCGCGGACCTCACTCACGGCCATACCATTCGTCGCGGCGCATCAGCTGGTCATACTCGGCATAGGGGGCGTAGTCAGGGTGGAGCTTGGCCGTGAACGGCGCGTCGCCGGTCAGCCAGGTGCGCACCGCCTCCTCGAACTGTGCCACGGCGGTGTCGATGAAGTCGTCGGCGGGAAGATAATCGCGCCGCTTGGGATCGCACGGGCTCTCGACATAGCCGAACCCGCCAAAGCGATTGCGCGACAGCGACCAATATTCGAAACCCCGCGCGCGACCAGAAATCCCGTCATAGCCGCCGCGCTCGGCGATCAGCCCGAGCAGACCCAATTGCAGGCTGAACCCCTCGCGCACCGCGGCGAGGCTCGGTGGCTTGCCGGTCTTGTAGTCGACCACGACGAGACCGCCTTCGCCCAGCCGATCGATCCGATCGAACGTGCCGCTGAGCTCGACGCCGGCAAAGTCGATCACGCCGCGCCGCTCGACTGCTAGGACCTGGCGGCCTGCGGCATTGCCGCCGGCGATTTCGGCGGCGATCCAGTCGATCGCCTCCATCAGCCGGGGCTGCCACAGCGCGCGCATCATCGGATGGGTCCGCTCGTCGCGCAGCATCGCCACCGCGCGATCGTGGAGCTTGTCGGGCGAACACCCGTCTTGCTCAAACCAGCGCTGGAGCACGGCATGCACCGCGGTGCCGCGCCACGCCGCGCTGGGATCGGCATCGACCGGATCGAGCGGCATCAGCCGCAGCATCCTGCGCGCGTAAAAGGCGTACGGATCGGCCTTGAGCCGATCGACTTCGGTGACCGATATCGCCTTGGGCCGGTCCCCGACCAGCGGCTCGGGCGCCGGTCGAGCTGCGGGGAGATGCTCGCCGGGATCATCGATCGCGCGCAGCCACGCGTCGAGCTCGGCGGCGCGGGTCAGCCCGCCAGACAGCGCCTCCAGCCGCAACCAGAAACGCGAGGCGATCGTCGGCGCGCTCGCGTCGCGCCGTGCGCGAGTGAGCAGCACTTGCGGCGCACCCAGCGCACCGGCCAGGTCATGCGCCGAGAGCCCGATGCGGCGCTCCAGCCCCGGCAGGCCGAGCTCGGCGCGGATGCGCGGCGCCAGCCAGGGATCGGGCGCGGGCAGGCCCGGCCAGACGCCTTCGTTGAGCCCGCCCAGGATCATCAGGTCCGCGGTCTGCAGCCGCGCTTCGATCAGGCCGAGGATCGAGAGCCGCGGATGCCCGCCCTGGGGCGGCCGCACCGCGACTTCGCGCATCAGCGTGCGGAGCAGCGGCGCCAGCGCATCGGGATCGATCGTGCGCGGCCCCTCCCCCGCTTCGCGTTCGAGCCCGTCGAGCAGATCGGCAGCCGCGCGGCCCTCGGCGCGGCCCCATAGCGTATCGCCGCCCAGCACCTGCGCCGCCTCGCGCAGTGCCGAGAGCATCGCGGGCAGCGGCTGCGCCCCGCCGGCAAAGGCTTCGGCGAGCGGTGCAAGCAGGTCTCTCGCGCCGGACCACCAGCGCTGCGCCGCGCGGCGCACCGGCGCATCGCGCCCGTGCTGCTCAGCGAGGTGCCGATCGATGCCGTCGAGCCCCGGGGCCGGGCGCGGCCCACGCAGCGCGCGATCGAGCGCACGCGCGCCCTCCAGCCATTCGGGCCGCGCATCGGGCATCACCAGCGGATGTTTGAGCAGCGCGAGCAACGGCAACGGGGCAAAGCCCTGCGCCGCAGCCTCGGCCAGCGCGAGGAGCAGCGTCCCCGGCGGCAGCAGCGACAGCGGCTGGCCCGCCGAATTGTCGAGTGCGATCCCCCAGCGCGCGCAATGCGCCGCCACCCGCCGCGCCAGCGCGCGATCGGGGGTGACCAGGGCCGCGGTGCGCTCGGGCGTCTCCAACGTCTCGCGCAGTGCCAGCGCGATTGCCTGCGCCTCCTCGGCCGGCGTCGCCACGTCGAGCACGCGCACCCCGTCGAGCCTGCGTTCGGCGGCGGGCAACGCCGTCCAGCCATGCGTCAGCTCGGGCGGCGCCATCGCCGAGGCGATCGCCTTGCTGCGCGCCGGCGGCGCATCATGCTCGCTTGCCGCGCGCCAGGGATCGAACTCGCTGCGATGCACTCCCATCCGCTCGAGCAGCAGCTTCAAGTGGAATTGCGGGTGGCTTTCGAGATTGCGTCGGCGCCGTCCGGTCACCGGATCGGGCATGTGGGGACCAAGCAGGTCCCATTCGGCCTCGGATATCCCGGTCGCCAGTCCCGGAAGCACCACCATGCCGTGGGGCAGTTCGGCAACCACGCGCAGCAGCCGCGCGATCGCTGGCGCCGCCGTGGTCACGCCCGCGGCACAGACGAAACCGTCGGGCGGCGCACCGCGCCAGCGCGCCGTCACTCGATCGAGCAGCATCCGCCGCCGCTCGGCGAGATCGATGCGGCCGAGCCGTGCGAGCTCGCGCGGCCAACGCGCCAGCACCACTTCGAACAGCGCGAGCGAGCGCTCCCAATGCGCCGAAAGCTCCGCGCTCAGCTCGATCTCGCGCAGCCTGGCCGGCGCCACTTCCTCGACCAGCAACTGGTCAAGCGTGGTAGCAAGCTCGCCCGCCAGCCGCACTGCCTCGGCCGCGTCCATGGCACGCGACTCCTGGATCAGCCGCGCCAGGATCAGCCGCCGCTGGAGCGGATCGACCGCGGGGGGCACCGCCTCGCCGCCCGGAGTATCGAACACCGCCTCGTCGAGCTCGGGATCGCCGACCGCGACCAGCCGCGGTAGCAGCAGCCCGCCGCCGCTGGCGCGCACGAACGCATCCTGGATCGCGCGCTTGGCGCGGTTGTTGGGCAGCAGCACGGTGCCGCGCGCCAGCCGCATCGGATCGCCCCCGAAGCGCTTGATTAGCCCGTTCGCCAGCGCATCGGCAAAGGCGCGGTGCGGCGGGATGGTGTAGAGGTGCAGGCGGCTGGGCATCGGTTTGAGTGGCTTAGCGGAAAATTGTCACACCGTCGCCAGCACGGCCTCTGCCTCGGCGATCGCCGGCGGCGAGCCGATGTCGAACCATAAGCCCTGATGCACGACCGCCCAGAGGCGCCCCGCCTCCAGCGCGCGCGTCCAGAACAAGTTGGTCGAGAACGGCCCCTCGGGCCAATCGCGGATCACGCGCGGCGAGAGGATCTGCACGCCCGTGTACACGAACGGCGCCATCCGCCCGGGCTTGCGCCGCTCGATCACTCGGCCATGCGCATCGATACGGAAATCGCCATTGCCGGGATGGCTGTGCGCGCGCGCCAGCGGCACCACCAGCAGCAGCGCGTCCATCTTCTCGTCGTCCCACTGCGCCGCGAGGCTGCGGATCGCATCTACCGGGCCATCGATCCATAGATTGTCGCTGTTGACGCAGACGAAGGGCTTGTCGCCGATCAGGTCGCGCGCCTGGACCAGCCCGCCGCCGGTCTCCATCAGCTGCTTGCGCTCGTCGGAAATGACGAGCTCGATGTCCTTCACCCGTGTCTTGAGATGCGCTTCGAGCTGGTCGGCGAGATAATGGACGTTAACGATCGCGCGCTTGACCCCCGCGGCGCGCAGATGCGCGAAGACATGGTCGATCAGCGGCTTGCCGGCGACGTCGACCAGCGGCTTGGGCCGGGTGGCGGTGAGCGGACGCATCCGCTTGCCGAGGCCAGCGGCCATCACCATCGCGGTTTCGGGAACGGCGGCATCGGGCTGCGGCCGCAAGGCATAGGTGGTCATGCGCCGGCGATCGTCATCGGGTCGCCGCGCATCTCTGAGGGCACGTTCGCGTCGAACCAGTCGGCGACCGGCTTGAGCGCCGGATGCGCCAGGTCGCGCTCGAGATAGGTCCACACGCGCGGGCACAGCCCGGCATAGCGCGGCTTGCCGTCGCGCTTCCAAAGCCGAGTGAAGATGCCGACGATCTTGGCGTTCCGCTGCGCGCCGAGCACATGATAGGCCACGTCGAAAGCGTCGCCCTCCCCGGTGATCCGCTTGTAGCGATCGAGCATCGCCGTCTCGAGCGCGAGCGGCACGTCGCGCCGCGCATCCTGGAGCAGCGACACCAGGTCATAGGCGGGATGCCCTTGCAAGGCGTCCTGGAAATCGAGCAGGCCCAGATTCTCGCTGCCTTCGATGAGCATGATGTTCTCAACATGGTAATCGCGCAGCACGGTGACGGGCGTGTGCCCCGCAAGCACCGGCGCCAGCACCTCGTCCCAGGCCTGCGCATAGGCCTGCGCGTCGACGTCGAGCCCGACCGCAGGGCAATACCATTCGGCGAGCAACCCTGCCTCGCGCTGATATTCAGCGAGGGTATAGGCGCGGATGTCCGCGGCCGAATGCCCGCCCAGGCGGACGAGCAGGTCGACCGCAGCCTCATAAAGCCGCAGCTCGCTCTCGGGTGCGGCTTCCACGGTCTCGCGCATCCGGGCGTCGCCGAAATCCTCGATCAGCACCAGCCCGTTGGCAAGGTCTTCGTGGAGGATCCGCGGCGCCGCGAAACCGCGCTCGCTCAGCCACCGCGCAATCGCGATGAACGGCCGCGGGTCCTCATGCGGCGGCGGCGCATCCATCAGCACGGCGCTGCGATCATGGTCGACCACCCGGAAATAGCGGCGGAACGAGGCATCGCCGGCGAGGGGCCGGATCTCGGCGCCCTCCCATCCGGCGGCAATCAGGAAGTCGGGCGCCGCGGCGGGCGGATTCATGTCAGGAGCCATCGGTCCTTCCATGCCGCGGGCACCTTGGCTGTCAAGGCGCGCGCGCCGTCCGGCGTCACATCAAGGGTGAGCCACAGCGCATCGCGCCACCAATGTTCGTCCAGCCGCTCGGGCCATTCGACGATCAGCAGCGAATTGGCACGCGCATCGTCGAGGCCCAGTTCCTCGGCCTCGTCAGGATCTTCGATCCGGTAGAGGTCGACATGGAGCACCGGGAGACGCACCTCGGGCGGCTCGTAAGACTGGACGATCGCGAAGCTCGGCGACGGCGCTTCCTCCTCGAGCCCCAGCGCAGCAAGCAAACCGCGCGCAATGCTCGTCTTGCCGGCGCCGAGCGGCCCGGACAGCGCGATCACGTCGCCGGGGCGCACGATTGCGGCAAGCTTCCGGCCGAGGTCCAGCGAGTCTTCCGGCGTGGAAAGCAGCATCACGTTCGCGGCAACTCGACGGTCACCAGCGTACCCTCGCCCGGTTCGGAGATCAGCTCGATCCTGCCGCCATGCGCCTCGACGAACTGCTTGGCGAGCGGCAGACCAAGCCCCAGCGCGCGCTCACCACTGCGCGATACGCCCGATTGCGCAAACCGATCGAACGCCTTGGCCACCGCCGCCGCGTCCATGCCGGGACCGTCATCGGAGACGATCACGCGCGCACGCCCTTCATCGCCATCCAAATGGAGCAAGACCCGGCCGCCTTCCTGGGTGCAGGTGACCGCGTGGCGCAGCAAATTCTCGATCACCTGGCGCAGTCGCTTGGGATCGCCCGTCACCGTTCCCACGGTGCCGGTATTGTCGACGACCAGCTCGATCTTCTTGCCCTTGGCGATCGGCGCGACGACCTCGGCAGCGCCACTGGCCGCCAGTTCGAGATCGACCGCAGCCTGCTCAAGCGGCGCGTCCTCATGCTGGGTGAGATCGAGCACGTCATCGATCAGATTGCCCAGCCGCTCGACCGATTCGAGGATCGCGTCGGTATATTCGGTGGCGCTCTTGGTCAGCTTGCCCGCGAAGCCGCCATGCAGCATCTCGGCAAAGCCCTTGATCGAGGTGAGCGGCGTACGCAGCTCATAGCTCATATTCGCGACGAAGGTGGTCTTGACCTGGTCGGCCGCCTCCAGCGCCTCGTTGCGATCGCGCAGCGCGCGCTCGGCACGGTGATGGTCGGTCGTATCGAGCATCGTCACCAGTGCATTGCCATCCGGCAGCGGCACCGCAGTGATGTCGAAATGGCGACCATCGGCAAAGGCGATCGCGCTGCCCCGCGTCTGGCGGTCCTTGGCGGCGAGCCGGATCAAGTCGCCCAGCACTTCCGCGCGCGCCGGGTTGGTAAGCTTCGGGCCGACCGCCTTGACCAGCGAGGCGATCTGCGGATGTCCGTCGAGGAAGCTGTCGTCGAAGCTCCACACCTGGCGGAACTTGCGGTTCCATAGCTGCAGCCGCCCCTTGCCGAACACCGCGACGGCCTCGGCAAGGCTTTCCAGCGTCGCCGTCCGCACCTGCTGCATCTCGCCATGCTCGCGCTGCAGTTCGAACTGCTGGGTCTGATCTTCGAACAGCAGCAACAGTCCGCCTTCGGGGAGCGGTTGGGCGACGACGCGCAGATGCGTTCCGGAAACGCTCCACGTCTCCTCGATCGCCTCGGGCGAGGTGAACCACTCGCGCCGTTCGGCTTTCCACGTCGGGAAGTCGCGGACTTCGGGCAGCCGGTTGGCTTCGCGCATGCGATCGAGCACGCGATCGAATTCGGGTCGATCGGCAAGCCACTCGTTGCGCATTGCAAACATGCGGCGGAAGGGCTGGTTGGAGAAGGTCAGGCTGCGATCGGGTCCAAACTGCGCCACGCCGGCCGAAACGCGATCGAGCATCGCGCGCTGCGCCTCGGCGAAGCGCTTGAGCCCGCCGCGTGCCTGTTCGAGTTCCTCGATATCGACGGCAAAGCCGGCCACGCCGCCGGTCGGCAGCGGAATGTCGTGAAGCCGCAGCATGCGCCGATCGCCCTCGATCGTCGCGGGCATCGCGGTAGTCTGCGGCGCGCCGGTATCGCGCGCGATTGCGGCATTGGCGAGCGGCCCGCCGAGCCCGGCGCCTTCGACCAGTTCCAGCCCGCGCGCGACGACGTCCTCGCCATCCTTGCCCTCGACGGCCCGGACATAGGCGGTGTTGACCATCAGCAGCCGGAGATCGGTCCCGCGATACCACATCGGCATCGGCGCCGCCTCGATCAGCGCGGTGAGCGCATCGAAGGCCGCGCGCAGCCGAGCCGCTTCGCGCTGGAGCCGGGTGATCTCGCTCTGGCTCTCGGTCGCGTCGATGAACCACAACACCACGCCGCCCGGCGCATGCAGCGCCTCCGGCGCACGATCCCCGACGACGAGCAATGCCCGTCCCGACCCCTGGACCTGGACCGGCAGCGTGAAAGCGCGCCCGGCTTTTTGCGCACCTTCCACCAGGTTGAGCAGCGTCTCGCCATCATCGGCCACGATGCCAGCCTCGGCGCCGATCAGTGCCTCGATCTGGCGCGGCGGTTTGTCGAAGCCGAGCCAGTCGGCGAGCCGCCGCGACAGTTCGATCCGCCCGTCGGCACGCACGATCATCGCCTGCGCGGGCGACCCGCTGACCAGCCCGGCCAGGCCCTCATTGGTATCCCGCGCATCCCGCGCGGCGGCGCGCGCGCGCAGCCCCGTATACAGCGCCCAAGTCGCGCCCAGCACGAGCAGCGCCAGTGCTGCGCCTGCCAGTACCGCGGCCGATTGCGAAATCTGGATCAAGCCGCGCTCCCGCGCCCTTGTAAAGCGTTCATCCCGCACCCTTAGGCAATGCGCGGCCACACGGGAAGCGGATTGGTCGAGCGCCGGACGCCGCGATTTTGCAACGGCGAATTACCGGCCTGTTTCCAATCCATTTCCGATGGTTTGATTTCGCAAGAAGTGTTGCTGCAATGCGACATTTTTATGCGCGGCAAGGCTTGAGTCCGCTGCGGAATTCATTCAGCGTAGATGCATAAAAGCAACAGGGGACCCCCATGAAATTATCGCTTCTCGGCGCAAGCGCGCTGAGCTCCGCTGCGTTTGCAAGTTTGGCGCTGCTCTCGGCGCCTGCGTTCGCGCAGGACACCCAGGTTCCCGAGGCCAATGCCCCCGTCGAGGATACGCAGGCAGCCGAGGCGCCGAAGACTCAGGATGGCGACATCGTCGTCACCGGCTCGCGCATTCGCCGCTCGACGTTCAACAGCCCGTCGCCGATAGCAGTCATCGATCCTGAGATCGCCGAGAAGCGGGGCGTGATCGACACGGCCGAAATGCTGCAGTCGAGCCCGATCGCTTCGGGCTCGTCGCAGGTCACCAGCGCGATCTCGTCGAATTTCGTGACCGACGGCGGTCCCGGCGCGTCGACCATCTCGCTGCGCGGCCTCGGTGCCAATCGCACGCTGGTGCTGCTCAACGGCCGCCGTGCCGGTCCGGCAGGCACGCGCGGCGGCGTCTCGGCGTTCGACCTCAACGTGTTGCCGCAGTCGATCATCCAGCAGGTCCAGATCGAGAAGGACGGCGCCTCGTCGGTCTATGGCTCGGACGCCGTCGCGGGCGTGGTGAACCTCATCACCAAGACCAAGACCAAGGGGATCGAACTCAACGTGTTCGGTTCGGTGCCGCAATATGAAGGCGGCGAGCAGTATCGCATCAGCGGCGCCTGGGGCACCGAATGGGGTGGCGACATGGGCGGCCACGTCCTGCTTGCTGCCGATTATTATCGCCAGAAGGAACTCGCCACCGGCGATCGCAGCTATCTGAGCTGCCCGCAGGACTATGTGTTCAACAGCAGCAACCAGCGGATCGACATCACCGATCCCCGCACTGGCAAGGCGCGCTGCTCGCAGTTGAGCTGGGGCCAGATCTACCTCTACGACTATAGCAGCGGTTCGCTGCGCACCGGCCGTGGCGGCTATTCCTATCCGGGCGAAAATCTCGGCAACTATGTTCCGAACCTGCGGCCGACGATCGGCTTGGGCGTGCCGAGCAATTTCTACCAGATGGGCTATGATCCGGCCTCGGCCGCGATCGATCACCTCTATCATCCGTTCTATGAGCAGGATTCGGTGATCCCGGAGACCAAGCGCCTGACCTTCTACGGTGACGCCTCGATTCATCTCGGCGAGCATGTCGAGGCCTATGCCGAGGGTCTGTGGAACCGCCGCGAGACCGCCCAGAACGCTTCGCGCCAGTTCTGGAACTATCAGTATACCGAGGATTGGGGCGGTCCCGCCTCGGGCTTCACCGGCGAAGGCTTCCTCAGCCCCACCCCGATCACCGATCATTTCGATTCGAGCCAGAAGGTCGAATATTGGCGCGCCGTCGGCGGCCTGCGCGGCGACTTCGGCTCGTTCCTGCGCGATTGGCGCTGGGATGGCTTCGTCCAGTACAGCAAGTCGGTCGGCCGCTACACGCAGGACCAGATCTACAAGGACGCGATCGATCAGCAGAGCTGGCGTCTCGGCGGGTGCGAACCCGGCGAAGTCACCGATGTGCGCGGCGTCCCCTGTGTCGACGTGCGCTGGACCGATCCGGACTTCCTCGCCGGCAATCCCAATGCCGCCGAACGCGCCTATCTGTTCGGCACCGACACCGGCCGCACCGTCTACAAGCAGCTCAACGCCGAGTTCAGCGTGAACGGCCCGCTGTTCAAGTTGCCGGCCGGCGACCTGTCGATGGCGGCGGGCGTTACCTGGCGCCGTGACTCGATCAACGACCGCCCCGGCGACATCGTCTGCGGCGCCGTGGCCGACGATCCCTATGGCTGCGTCAACAATGCCTGGGGCGTTACCTCGTCGGGCGTGACTGCGGGCCACAATATCACCGAGGAAGCATTCGCCGAAGTCGATATCCCGCTGATCCACAACACCACGCTGATCCAGGCGCTCAATCTCTCGGGTTCGGGCCGCTACACCCAGTTCAAGGCGACGCGTGAATCCGACGGCGAAACCGCCACCGACAAGAACAACTGGACCTACAAGGTCGGCGCCAACTGGCAGGTGGTGGACTTCCTGCGCTTCCGCGGATCGTGGGGCACCAGCTACCGCGCGCCTGCCTTGTTCGAGCAATTCCTTGCCAATCAGTCCGCCTTCGTGTCGCGCCGTTCGATCGATCCGTGCATCGGGCTGCAGGAAAAGATCGAGGCCAAGTCCGCGTCTGACATCCTGGTGGCGAATTGCGCTGCTGCGGGCATCACCGACCTGAACTTCACCGGCGGTGCCGCCTCGAACATCGAAGTGCTCGCCGGTGGCGGCCTGGGCGTGGTCAAGGCAGAAACCTCGACCGCGAAGACCGCGAGCATCATCCTGACGCCGAAGTTCGACTTCCTGCCGAACACCAAGATCAATCTCGCCGTCGACTATTTCAACATCAAGGTGAAGGGCGAGATCAGCCAGCTCGGCGCCGCCAATGTGGTCGGCCAGTGCTACAATTCGAACTTCTATCCCGGCGATCCGCTCTGCGGCCAGTTCGATCGCGATCCTACCACGCTGGCGATCACCCAGGTGCGGGACAGCTACATCAACATCAACGAACAGAAGAACGAAGGCATCGACGTCACCGCCAACATCTCCCAGAATCTTGGCAAATGGGGCAATCTGGCGTTCACCGCCGAAATGACCTGGCAGGCCACCGACTATGTCGAGCTCTACGAGGGCACGCGCCAGTCGTATAATGGCGAGGATGGTGAGCCGATCTGGACGGGCCAGTTCAACCTGTCGTGGGAGAAGGACAGCTTCTCGGTCTATTACGGGCTGAACGTAGTTGGCGGCACGTCCGATGTCGGCGACTGGCTCGACGACAATCCCAGCAGCACCGCGCCGGCCGGCAGCCTCTGCCGCACCAGTGCGATCTATCCGGATGGTTATTGCGAGAAGCTGCGCGCCAAGCCGACGTTTTACCACAGCGTCTCGCTGACCAAGGAGCTGCCGAACCTGCAGCTCACCCTGGGCATGACCAACCTTTTCAACACCAAGCCGCCGCGCGTCTCGACCTACGGCAATGGCGAGATCACGACGTTGGGCCAGAGCGCGTTCTCGTCGCAGTACGATCTGCTCGGGCGCCGCCTGTTCCTCAGCGTGAAGTCGCGCTTCTGATCGCTGCGCCGGGGCTCCTCCGCGAGCCCCGGCCTTGCGGCCGCAAGTGTTCAACGGCAGACCGGCGGCAGCCCCGCCGGTCTTTTTTTTGTCAGGAAAGCCAATGCCTCTCGTCCGGATGAAGCCCGATACGCTGAACGAGGAAAATCTTCGCTTCGAGCAGGCGCCGCTGCGCCAGGGCCTGTTCCTCAACAGCGTGCCCAAGAGCGGCAGCCATTTGCTGCGCAACATCGTGCGGATGTTCGTGCCGGTCGAGCAGCAATATCACGCGCAGTTCATCCAATGGGCCAATCTCGGTCAGCATCTCAGCGCATTCGATCGGCAAAAGCCGCAGCTCAGCTGGGGTCACCTGTTCTTCGCCGATGATTCCGCGATGGAAATGGCCGGAGTGCGCAAGATCCTGTTGGTGCGCGATCCCTATTCCTGGGTGCTCGCGCGCGCGCGCTTCTTTCTGTCGGACGAGTTTCACGGCAATGTGGACCGGCTCAAACAGGGCGAGCTCAGCGTCAACGAGCTGCTCAACCTGATGATCTTCGGCATCTATCAGAAGGCGCCGCCGATGATCGACGTCTTCACCCACAACGCCGTGGCGTGGCTCGGCACCGGTGCCTATCTGGTCCGCTATGAAGAGCTCGTTGCCCAGCTGAAGGATCTGGACGGGCGCGGCGCGGAATTTTTCTTTGCCAATCTGCTGGATGCCTGCGGCATCGATATGCCTGGTGACTGGCGCGAACGGGTCCGCGTCGGATCGGACCGCAAGCAGAGCGGCACCGCGCGTGAGAACCTGACCGGGCTCAACATCGAATTCCCCGACGAATTGCCGGAAGTACAGAAGAAGCTCGTCAATTTCGCTGCCCCAGGCCTGCGCGAATTGCTCGGCTACCGCTGAGCCCTTGCGGTTAGCCTCTGCCCGCAACGCAAAAGGGCCGCGCCTCCCTCGGGAAGCGCGGCCCTTCGCATTCGGGCTATCGCCTCAGTAGCGATAGTGATCCGGCTTGAACGGGCCTTCGACCGGCACGCCGATATAGCCGGCCTGCTTCTCGCTCAGCTTCGACAGCTTCACGCCCAGCTTTTCGAGGTGCAGTGCCGCGACCTTCTCGTCGAGGTGCTTCGGAAGCACATAGACTTCGTTCTTGTAGTTCTCGCCCTTGGTGAACAGCTCGATCTGCGCCAGCGTCTGGTTGGTGAACGACGCCGACATCACGAACGACGGGTGGCCGGTCGCGCAGCCCAGGTTCACCAGGCGGCCCTTGGCGAGGATGATGATCTGCTTGCCGTCGGGGAACTTGACCAGGTCGGTGCCCGGTTTCACTTCGTCCCACTCATAGTTCGACAGCGCCGCGATCTGGATCTCGCTGTCGAAGTGGCCGATGTTGCAGACGATCGACATCGGCTTCATCGCCTTCATGTGATCGGCGGTGATCACATCGGCATTGCCGGTTGCCGTCACGAAGATGTCGGCGCGCTGGACGGCCTCGTCCATCGTCACGACCTCGAAGCCTTCCATCGCCGCCTGCAGCGCGCAGATCGGGTCGATTTCGGTGACGAGCACGCGTGCGCCGCCGTTGCGAAGCGACTGGGCCGAGCCCTTGCCGACGTCACCGAAGCCGGCGACTGCGGCAACCTTGCCGGCGAGCATCACGTCGGTGGCGCGACGGATCGCGTCGACCAGCGATTCCTTGCAACCATAGAGGTTGTCGAACTTCGACTTGGTGACGCTGTCGTTGACGTTGATCGCCGGGAACGGCAGCTCGCCCTTCTTGGCGATCTCGTACAGGCGGTGCACGCCGGTGGTGGTCTCTTCCGAGACGCCCTTCAGGTTCTGCACGGTCTGGGTGAGGTAGCCCGGATACTTGGCGATGAACGCCTTCAATGCGCGCTGGAACTCGACTTCCTCGTCGTTCTCGGGCTCGCCCAGCGTTGCGCCGGCTTCGAGCTTGGCGCCCCACAGCGCGAACATCGTGGCGTCGCCGCCGTCGTCGAGGATGATGTTGGCAGTGGTGCCGTCGCCATCAGCGCCCCAGTTGAAGATGTCGCCGACATAGTCCCAATATTCGGCCAGGCTCTCGCCCTTCACGGCGAACACCGGGATGCCGGCAGCGGCGATCGCGGCGGCGGCGTGATCCTGCGTCGAAAAGATGTTGCAGGTCGCCCAGCGGACCTGCGCGCCGAGCGCGGTCAGCGTCTCGATCAGCACCGCGGTCTGGATCGTCATGTGCAGCGAACCGGTAATGCGCGCGCCCTTGAGCGGCTGCGATGCGCCGAATTCCTGCCGCAGGGCCATCAGGCCGGGCATCTCGGTCTCGGCGATTTCGATTTCCTTGCGGCCGAAAGCGGCGAGTTCGATGTCCTTGATGACATAGTCGTTCTTGTCGAGCACGGTAGCCACGGGCTGCATCTCCAGCAGAGGTAAAATGGGCGCGCGCCGGACTCGCCGGCCGCGATTGGCACGCGCCCTACTCTTTTGGAGGCCGACGCGCAAGTCGGGATATAAAGATATCTTTATATGTGGGCGCGAGCGCAGAGGCTATCGGGGCGGTGTTGCTAGCTCGCCTGTGCAAGCGGAGCAGCCGCCTTCCAGCGTTCGGCCTTTTCGAGCGCCGGCGCATCGTCGACATCGATCCAGTCCAGATCGCTGCACTCTACGATCCGCGCCGTTCCAGCGCCCGCAAGCACGCGCATGCCCTCGGTCAGCGACGGGTTGTCGAGCCCATGAAGCGCTGCGAACAGCGCAGCCGAGATCGCGAAGACGCCGGTGTCGAAACAGTCATAGACTGCCAGCCCTTTGCCGATCCCGATAATCCGATCGCCTTCGCTCTCGACGCAGGTGACGTCGTCGAGATCGACCCAGTCGCTCTCTACGCGGCGGTCGATCGCCAGCCGTGCGCCACCGCCCGCGCCCGCGAGCGCGACGCGGCGATAGAGGGCAGGATCGACGAGATGGTCGCACATCGCGAGCAGGGCGTCCTCGCCCGCAACCAGCGGCTCGGCCGCCAGCAGCGATACGCCATTGGGCCGCTTATAGTCCCCGGTTCGCACCGTCTCGACTTTAAGCGGCCATGCCTGGCCGGCGAGATAGGCCTCGATCTGCTCGGCACCATAGCCGAGCACGACGATGGCGCGCGTCAGCCCCGCTTGCGCCAGCCCATGCAGCGCGTGGCCGAGCAAGGCGCGCCCGGCCACGGTGCATAGCGGCTTGAACGGGGCAGCGGCGCGAAGGCGGCTGCCCTCGCCCGCTGCGAGCAAGATCGCCGTGGTGATCATCTCAATGGATTGCGATGAACTCTTCGACGGCAAGCTGCGCCAGATCGTCGGTCATCTGGATGCGCGGATGCTTGCAGAAATAGGCCGAAGCGGCGTCGATCGGGCCGCCGATGCCGCGATCCTTGGCCAGCTTGGCGCAGCGGATCATGTCGATCGCGACGCCGGCCGAGTTCGGGCTGTCTTCCACCGAAAGGCGCAGTTCGAGGTTCATCGGTACGCCGCCGAACATCGATCCTTCCATGCGCAGGAAGCAGACCTTGTTGTCGTTCTGCCACGGCACATAGTCCGACGGGCCGATATGAACGTTCTCGTCCTCGAGCCGCTCGGCCGCAACCGACTGGACGGCCTCGGTCTTCGAGATCTTCTTCGAAGCGAGCCGGCGATGGTTCGACATGTTGAGGAAGTCGGTGTTGCCGCCGGTGTTGAGCTGGTACGTGCGCTCCAGCTTGACGCCGCGCTTGGCAAACAGATCGGTCAGCACGCGGTGAACGATGGTCGCGCCCAGCTGCGCCTTGATGTCGTCGCCGATGATCGGGACGCCGGCCTTCTCGAACCGCGCCGCCCATTCCGGGTTGCTGGCGATGAAAACGGGGATGTTGTTGACGAACGCGACGCCGGCTTCGAGCGCGCATTCCGCGTAGAACTCGCTCGCTTCTTGCGATCCGACCGGCAGATAGTTCATCAGCACGTCGGCCTTGGTCTCGCGCAGCGCGGCGATGACTTCGGCTTTGGTCGGCTCGCTCGCGTCGGCGAGCATGAAGGTGCGATCGTCGTTATACTCGGCCATATGATCGGCGACGCCGTCGAGGATCTTGCCCATGCGT
Organism: Sphingomonas sp. MMS12-HWE2-04; assembly: GCF_044881185.1. GTDB lineage: Bacteria > Pseudomonadota > Alphaproteobacteria > Sphingomonadales > Sphingomonadaceae > Sphingomonas. The sequence continues at coordinate 2,071,288 of NZ_CP173254.1, forward strand.
ACGACCGCGCCCGTCGGCTCGATCGATTCGCAGAAGATCGCGGTGCAATTGGGCTTGGCGAAGATCGCTTCGGCGACATCCTTGCCCACCTTGCGCTTGTCGACGTCCCAGGCTGCGACCACCTGGATATCGCTGGGGCGGTAGCCGCCCAGGTCCCAATGCATCAGTCCGACCGTGTCGTTCGCGCCGTCGCGGTAATGGGACAGGCCCTGGACGAGAGAACTGGCACAGTTGCCGACGCCGACTACGGCGATGTTGATGCTCGACATTACTTCTTCACGTCCTTTGAGTGGGTGAGGGTTCAGAGTTGGAATGCTGTTCGGGCGCGGCGCCCATGCTCCGGATGAGCCGGCCCTCGACCATCCGGTGCCACGTCAGCCCGACGATCAGCACCGCCGTGAGCGGCACGATTTCGAACCACCAGAACATCCGCGGATTGCCGGCGAGGCAGGCGAGGAAGATCGCATAGACGCGCACATTGGCGGTGAGCAGGCTCATCAGCCGCATGGGCCGAGTCGCCTCGGCGCCGTAGCGCGCGGCCAGCGGCCCGGTATCGCGCTGGCGCTGCAGGACCGTATCGAAGCGCAGGGCAAAGCGATCCAGCGAGCCCGCGACTCGATCGTAGAGAATCACCAGCGGATTGCGGCTCGGCGCCGGCGCCACCGGCGCAATCCCGGCGCAACGCCGGTGGAAGCGGGCGCGCTCGCTTTCGTAGAGATTGGATTGCACGGCGTGCGCCGCGCCTGCGGCCCAGGCCAGCGCCCAGCCTTCGACCGTGCCGACCGAGATCGCCAGGCCGAGATAAATCAGCGCGAAGACGCCGTGGTCGCACAGCCCGTCGAGCGCGCGGCCCAGCGGGCTCGCCGTGCCCGTCGCACGCGCGACCATCCCGTCAAGCCCGTCAAAGATGAGCCAGCCGACCGACAGCAACAGCCCGACTACCGCGAACGGCCAGGCATGCCAGTTCGCATAGGCCAGCGCCGCCATCGCGCCAAGACACAGCCCTGCCACCGACACGGCGTTGGCCGATATCCGGCGGGCAAGGAACCACGGCAGCAGGCGGCGGCCTGCAGGATGTATGATCCAGAGATTCGTCGGATCCTCGATCCGGCGATCCCGTGACCGGTCCGTCGGAGGAGCTGTCATCGGAGTGTCACGTACAGCGCTACGTGCCCGTCCAGCAAGCAAATTGCTGCACAATCCTTACAGCACGGTCCTGCAGCGGGTCAGGCGGTGCCGGTGCGATTGGCCAGCAGCCGCGGATCGATCCCTGCGCTGGCGAAGCCATGGACCCAGCGATCGTCGGCATCGACATCGTACAGCAGCTCGGTATCGCCGGCCGTGCTGAACCAGCCGTGCCGGGTCATCTCGGTGTCGAGCTGCCCCTCGGCCCAACCGGCATAGCCGAGCGCGACGAGCCAGTGGCTGGGGCCATTGCCCTCGGCGATGGCCTTGAGCACGTCGATCGTGCCCGACAGCGCCCAGCGCCCGCTGACGTCGATCGTGTCCTGCCCGCCCCAATCGGTGGAGTGGATCACGAAGCCGCGCCGCGGCTCGACCGGCCCGCCGAAATGCACTGGCGTGTCAGGCGCCTCGCCGGGCTCGATATCGAATTGCTTGAGCAGGTCGTGCAGCGTCAGCCCGTCGATCGTCTCGCCGATGCCGATGCCCAACGCACCTTCCTCGTCATGCGCACACATCGCGATCACGGCGCGTTCGAAGCGCGGATCGCCGATGCCGGGCATCGCCAGCAGGAATTGTCCGGTGAGGTAAAGCGTCGACTCCATGCCCGGTCAACTTACCGCCACGCCATCGGCTCCGCCACGCTTGAAAATCACGCGCGGCACGCCGATTGGAAGGACAGACTCGAAACAGGAGAGCTTGATGACCATCGAGGTTGGCGACCGCATTCCCACGACTCAACTCGTGAAGGCGACCGAGGACGGTCCCGAGCAGATCGGCTCGGACGAATATTTCGCCGGTCGCAAGGTCGCGCTCTTTTCGGTGCCCGGGGCCTTCACGCCGACCTGCTCGGCCAAGCACCTGCCCGGCTTCGTCGAAAAGGCCGACGAACTCAAGGCCAAGGGGATCGACGAGATCGCCTGCACCGCGGTCAACGACGCGTTCGTGATGAACGCCTGGGGCAAATCTGCTGGCGTCGACGACAAGGTGACGATGCTCGCCGACGGCAATGGCACGTTCGCGCAGGCGCTGGGCCTTGAAATGGACGGCTCCGGCTTCGGCCTCGGCATGCGCGGCAAGCGCTACTCGGCGGTGATCAACGACGGTGTCCTCGAGCAGCTCAACGTCGAGGCGCCCGGCCAGTTCGAAGTCAGCTCGGCGGATTATATGCTCGGCCGGCTGTAACAATCGGTCCGCCTGCGGAACGGTGACGCGCGGCGGGAGTTGAACCCTGGCACTCTTTTGAAAGGGACACGCCATGGCCAACACCAACAGCACTGCCGGCGAAGGCGCGAGCCAGAGCCAGGATTCGACCAAGAGCTTCATTGCCAGCGCCCAGGAAGCGATCGGCGATGCAGTCGACGCCACCGTCGAAGCAGTGAAGGAACATCCGGTTGCAGCAGCGGCGATCGCCGCCGGTGCGGCCGCCGCGGTGGGCGGTGCCGTCTATGCCGCCACCCAGCTTGGCGGCGACAAGCCGACCACCAGCAAGAAGTAACGCACAGGGCCGCTCCCCCTCTCAAGCGGGAGCGGCCTGGCCCTGGACTTGCCAGCGTCATCTTCACGCATTAGCCGTGGTAGATGACTCAAGCATCCGACATCGTCGCCGAACTCGATCGGCTTTATCGCGCCTCCGTCGAGCGCCTCCAGGCCGCGCTCAATCGCTATCTCTCCGACGGCACGCCGCCTGATCCGCAGAGCCGCCACGACGGCAGCTTCGCCTATCCCGAAATCCGGCTGACCTATCGCGGCGGCAGCGATCGCCCCGCCCCGCCCCGCTCGTTCGGCCGACTGGTCGATCCCGGCGACTATCGGATCAGCGTCACCAAGCCGGCGATGTTCGCCGACTATCTGATCGAGCAGTTGACCTTCCTGATCGAGGACTATGACGTCCAGGTCCAGGCGCGCCCGGGCCGCCAGGAAATCCCCTTTCCCTACGTGCTCGATCCCGGCCACGCGCTGCGGCTCGACCAGGTCTCGACGCTCGAGCTGGCGCGGCACTTCCCGGCCACCGAACTCGCGCATATCGGCGATGAGATCGCCGACGGGCTCTGGGCCTCGCCCGACGGCGTCCGCCCGCTCGCGCTGTTCGACGGCCTGCGCACCGATTTCTCGCTCGCCCGGCTGCGCCACTACACCGGCACGCCGACCGAGCACGTCCAGCAGTACATCCTGTTCACCAACTATCACCGCTATGTCGACGAATTCGTCCGCTGGGCATGCGCGCAGCTGGGTGAGGGCAGCCGCTTCACCGGCGTCTCGGGCGCCGGCGGCATCGTCGTGGAGAGCGCCGACGACATGGACCGGCTGATCTCCGACAGCGCCTGGCGGCGCCACCAGATGCCGGCCTATCACCTGATGGCGAAGGACGGATCGGGCATCACGCTGGTCAACATCGGCGTCGGCCCGTCCAACGCCAAGACGATCACCGATCACCTCGCGGTGCTGCGTCCCGAGGCTTGGCTGATGATCGGCCATTGCGGCGGGCTGCGCCCCAGCCAGCGGATCGGCGACTATGTCCTGGCCCACGCCTATCTGCGCGACGACCACATCATGGACGACGTGCTACCCCCCGAGATCCCGATCCCGGCGATCGCCGAGGTCCAGCTCGCGCTCGCCCGCGCCGCCGAGACGGTCTCGGGCCAGTCGGGGGACGAACTCAAACAACGACTGCGCACCGGCACGATCGTCACCACCGACGATCGCAACTGGGAGCTGCGCTACTCGACCACCGCGCTACGCTTTTCGCTCAGCCGCGCGGTCGGCGTCGACATGGAGAGCGCGACGCTTGCCGCGCAAGGCTATCGCTTCCGCGTCCCCTATGGCACCTTGCTCTGCGTCTCGGACAAGCCGCTCCACGGCGAACTCAAGCTGCCCGGCCAGGCCAACCGCTTCTACGAGCGCGCGATCGCCGAGCATCTCAAGATCGGCATCGAGACCTGCGAGGAGCTCCGCCGCGAGGGTGCCAAGCTACACTCCCGTAAGCTGCGCGCCTTCAACGAGCCGCCGTTCCGCTGATCGGATACGGCGCCTCGCCGGCGCGTTGGGGCGTAAAGGAGACCAGGATGACCGATCCCGAAAAGAGCCCGGAAGACAGCGACGCGCCGCACGCGCATCAGCCCGACGGCGCCGACAGTTCGGCGGAGTTCGACGCGGGGATCGCGGACGAAAACACGATCCCCGACGCGCTGCCGGAGTAATCCGGCTCAGCGGGTGAGCTGGAACTCGACCGTGAGATTGGCGAGTACCGTCACTTCGTCCGACTTCTGCTCGGACTTGGGCGCGAACATCGAGATCAGCTGGGTGACGAAGCCCAACGCGCTCGCGGCGATATCCTGTCGCTCGCTGATCTTGGAAACGCTCGCCCGGCGCAGACCCAGCGACGCGGCATAGGCATCGGCCTCGATCTGGGCATTCTTGATCGCCGCGGCCTTGGCCTGGCGGGTGGGCACGAGATAGTCGGCAAGCAGCGGGATTACGTCGTCTTCGAGCACGCCGCTATTGGCCTCGATCGAGGGCTTGGCGCTGGCGATGGCGGCGCGGCTCGGCGCATCGAACATCAGCGTCTCGGTGGCCGTCGATTGCGGCTCCGCGTCGCTGTTTTCCTCAACGGCTTCCATGCTGAAGGTCGGCTTGCTGCGCCCGCCGAACATCGACATCAGGCTGCTGATCGAGGAGGGCACCGCGCTCGCGTCAGCCTGCGCCTCGCGGATGCTGAGCGCGCTCATCGCCGCAAGCAGCTTGGCGCGGTTTGCCGCCAGCGCGACGCCCGCCGCGGCCTCGTCCTTCCCCTTGCCGGTGAGCTTCACCGAAATGCGGAAACGCTGCGCAGGGACTTCGATCTTGCCCGAAGCGACGATCTCTACCGAAACCGGTCCGGTTGCCGGGGCGGCCTGAGCGAGGACGCTCGTCGGCACGCCCGCCAGCGCGAGCGCAAGTGCATATTTCTTCATTTTGCGAATCTCTCCCTGTTTCGGAGGCGACCCTATCGCTCCGCCGCGGCCGCGTCGATGCGCGCGCCGAGGCATCCGCGCACCGGCATCGCCCGCTTCGCCGCAAGATCGAGCCGGAAGGCGCCGCGGCGCGCATCGACGCTGCCCGCAGCCCGGCCCGCGGGCAGCCCCGTTTCCTCGACGAGCACGCAGGTCGCACCACCTTGCCGGCCAAAGGCGATCCGCCGGTTCTCGATGCTGGCGAGTCGCGGCCAGCGCGCCGCCATCGCCCGCTCGATATCGCTCTGCAGCCAGTCCGAGCCGGTTTCGGCGGCACCCAGCGTAAAGACGTAGAGCGTCGCAAAATGCTCGGTCCGCTGGACCAGCATCACCCTGCCCGGCTCGCTTGGCCAGACAACGTCGATGCTGCGCGCAAACCGCATCAGTTCGCGGTTCTTCACGCCGGGCCCGTTGAGCCGCGCGACCGCAACCTCATTGGCATCTTCGTTGGTCGCCGCGGCCCAGACCGACCATGCGCCGTCGGGCGATTTGACCCGGCCGCCGGCGAACGCCGAAATCCCGTCCGAAGCCGGGGCCAGGGCGATCGCCAGCGCAATCAGCAGCTTCACCACCCCTGGGGCTGTCCCTTGTTCTGCTGGTCGAGCCACTTTTTGAGCGGCGCGAAATACTCGACCATCGCCTTGCCCGAGATTTCACGGGTGCCGGTGAACGCCTGCAGCGCTTCGGGCCAGGGCTTGGACGCGCCCATTTCGAGCATCTTGTTCAACCGCGCGCCGACTTCCTTGTTGCCGTAGAACGAGCAGCGATGCAGCGGGCCCTTCCAGCCGGCCTGATCGCATGCCGCCTTGTAGAACTGGAACTGGAGCAGCCGCGCGAGGAAGTAGCGGGTGTAGGGCACGCTGCCCGCAACGTGATACTTCCCGCCCGCATCGAAACGCGTCTCGTCGCGCGGCGCCGGCGGCACAATCCCCTGATATTGCAGCCGCAACTTGTCCCAGCCGGCCTGGTATCCGCTGGCCGGGATCTGGCCCGAAAAGATGCTCCAGCGATATTTGTCGATCAGCAGGCCGAACGGCAGGAAGGCCACCTTGTCCATCGCCTGGCGCAGCAGCAGCCCAGTATCCTTGTCGGCGCTCGGCACCTTGGCCTGATCGAGCAAGCCAATCTGGACGAGATAATCGGGCGTGATCGAAAGCGCGACGAAATCGCCGATCGCCTCGTGGAAGCCGTCGTTCGCGCCGTTGCGATAGAGCTGCGGCTGGCCCTTATAGGCGCGTTGATAATAATTGTGGCCGAGTTCGTGGTGGATAGTGACGAAATCGTCCGAATTCACCTTGATGCACATCTTGATGCGGACATCGTCCTTCTCGTCGAGGTCCCATGCCGAGGCGTGGCACAGCACCTCGCGGTCGGCGGGCTTGAGGAACAGCGAGCGCTGCCAGAAGGTCTCGGGGAGCTGGGTGAAGCCGAGCGAGGAATAGAAGCCCTCGCCGGTCTGGACCATCTTCTTCCAGTCATAGCCCTTGGCGGTCAGCAGGTCGCCGATCTCATAGCCGAGGTCGCCCGACCCCTTCGGCGCGACGACATCGTAGATGTTGCCCCATTCCTGCGCCCACATATTGCCAAGCAGGTCGGCGCGGATCGGGCCGGTCTTGGCCTGAACCGCATCGCCATATTTCTCGTTCAATTTGCGGCGGACATAGGTGTGCAGCGCCACATAAAGCGGCTTCACTTCGTCCCAGAGCTTGTCGGTGAGCTTGGCGAACTCGTCGGGCGACATGTCGTAGCCCGAGCGCCACAGCGCGCCGGCATCGGCAAAGCCGAGGTCCTTGGCGCCTTGGTTGGCGATGCCGGTCATCTTGGCATAGTCGCCGCGCATCGGGGCGCCGACCTGGTCGTTCCAGCTCAGCCACATTTCCTTGAGCTCGGCCGGATCGCGGCTCTCGCCCATCGCCGCCTCGATATCGCTGCCGTTGATCGGCTTGCCGCCCCGCGTGCCCTTGCCCTTGGCATACATCGAACCAAGCTTGGTCGAGAGGTCCGAGAGCTGCTGCGCGGCGCCGGGCGTGGTCGGCGCGGGCAGCGTCAGCGCGGCGCGAAGCATGGTGAGCTGGCGCTTCTGCTCGACGCTCAGTCCCGGCGCGGTCTGGAAGCGCGCCGCCTCCATCGCATAGCGCACCGACATCTCGGTCGATCGCGCGCCATATTCGGAAGCCAGCGCGTCGGTATCATCGTTGATATAGGTCGCGTTGATCCAGGCGATCTTCTGATAGGTGAGGTTGAACTCGGTCACTTCCTTCTGGACGCGATCGAGGAACGCCTGCGCGTCAGAAGCCGTCGGCGCGGACTGTGGTGCGGGCGCTGCAGGCGCGGCCGGCGGGGTGGTCTGCGAGACGGCGGGCGTGGCGAAGAACGCGGCGAGCGCAAGCATCGAAATGCCGGTGCGGATCATGGTGGGGAGCCCTCTGGATTCTTGGATGCCCCGACAGTCGCGCGGGCGGTGAGCGCGGTCAAGGCGGTCCTCGATCCTTCCGGCTCGGGGAGAACCCTCAGCCCGCCAGAAATTCCACGATCGCGTCGCCCAGCTCGGGCCGCGTCACGGCGCTCATATGGTTGCCGGGTATCTCCACAAACCTGCCGTCGGGCAGCAGGTCCGCGACTTCCTGCGCCGAGCCATTATCGAAATCCTCGCCCCCAGTGACCACCAGCGTCGGCACCTGGATCGCCGCGATCTCCGCCTCGGGCGTGTCGACAAAGGTCTGGAGGATCAGCAGCAGCGCCTCGGGATCGCCCTTGGTGGTCTTGAGAAAGGCCTCGGTCAGCCATTCCGAGCTACCGCGTTCGAAGCTCCCCAGATTGGTGAGCACGCGGCGGAAATAGGTGCCGCGGCCGCGCGTGTCGGTCAGCCCGGCCAGCCCCATGCCCGCAAGCACCGCGCGCCTCGGCGTCGCGCCGTTTACCAGCATCCGCAGCGTGGTCCGCCCGCCAAGCGAATAGCCGCCCAGATCGTAATCGCTCAGCCCGAGATGCTCGAGCAGTGCGAAGCCGTCGCGCATCAGAACGTCGGGCGGATAGGCGGCGGGATCGTGCGGCCGATCGCTTTGCCCATGGCCGCGCAGATCGGGAAGGATCACCCGGAAGCCCTTGGCGGCCAGCTTCTCGGCATGGCCATATTTGATCCAGTTGACCTCGGCGGTTGAGAAATATCCGTGGATCAGCACGACCGGCCGCCCCTCCGGGTCGCCCATTTCGTGCCAGGCCAGCTCGACGCCGTCGAAGCTTGCGAAGCGGTGCGTTTCAATCGGGAAGTTTGCCAAGTGCGTCCATCCAGCGTTTGACCATGCTTGCGTTCTCGTCGGTCCGTGAGGCGGGCAGCCCGCTGGTGTCAAGCCAGTCGCGATGCCAGCTCTCGCATCCCGAATGCTCGACCGGCTTGAACCGGGCGCTATCGTCGAAGCTGCCGACGGTCAGATCCATGAAGGCATGATCCTGCGCCTCATAGGTGAGCGGCGTGCCGCACTGCGCGCAAAAGCCGCGCCGCGCGATCGGCGAGGAAACATAGCGCTCGGGCTCGGTCTCCCAGGCGACCGCGGTCTTCGAAACGTTCTTGAACGCAATCGACACCCCGCCGGTGGCGCGCTGACACATCCGGCAATGGCACAGATAGGCGTCGTCGTCCTCGATCGTCGCGCGATACCGGACACGGCCGCACATGCACCCACCGGTCACTTCCTCGGGCATTGCTCTCTCCGTCCAAATGCTGCGTTGCACAAATAAACTTGCGTCCTATATTGCAATTGATGAGCCTGCTTATTATGTGCGCGCCATGACCGAAACCCTGGGCTTTTTGCTGAGCGATGTCTCGCGCCTGCTGCGCCGTCGGTTCGACGAGCGCGCACGTGCGAGCGGCGCGAGCGTCGCCCAGTGGCGCGTGCTCAAGATCCTCGAGCGCCGCCAGGGACTAAACCAAGGACAGCTCGCGGAGTTGCTCGAAGTCGAGCCGATCACCTGCTGCCGGATGATCGATCGGCTCGAGGAGGCTGGTTTCGTCGAGCGCCGCCGCGATCCCGCCGATCGCCGTGCGTGGCGACTCCACCTCACCGAGAAATCGCGCCCGGTGCTCGAAGACCTCCATTCGCTCGCCGGCGAATTGATCGAAGAATTGCTTCAGGGGTTGAACTCCCGGCAACGCGACGAACTCGTGGCATCGCTCAATGCGATCCGCGCCAATCTAAGCCCAGTCCAAGAGAGCAACGAGGCCGCCCATGGCTGACGCAGACCCCAAGATCCAGAAGCCCGCCGAAGCGCCGATCGTCGTGGAGGAGGCGCCTGTCCGCAAGCGCAGCTGGCTGCGTCCGCTGCTGATGTTCGGCGTACCGCTGATCATCCTGGCGATCGTCGGCTATTTCTGGCTGAACTCGGGGCATTCGGTGTCGACTGACAATGCCTATGTCGCGCAGGACAAGGTCTCGGTGTCGACCGATGTCGCGGGCCGCATCGTCGCGGTCGGGGTCAAGGAGAATCAGGCGGTCAAGGCCGGCGACCTGCTGTTCCGCATCGATCCCGAGCCCTATCGCATCCAGGTCGAGCAGGCGCAGGCGGCGATCGCCGCGGCGCAGGTCCAGCTGCAGACCGATCAGGTCAGCTATCAGGGCACCAACGCCGACATCCAGGCCGCGCGCGACGTCATCGTCAACGCGCAGGAGAATTACGGCCGCCAGGCCGCGCTGATGAAGCAGGGCTTCACTACCCGCGCCAATTTCCAGGCCGCCGAGCACGCGCTCGAACAGGCGCGCGCCCAGCTCCAGAACGCCCAGTCGAGCGCAGCCGAGGCGCGCGCCAAGCTCGCCACCGGCGCCGCCGTTCCGGGGCAGAACCCGGCGATCGCCGCCGCGCGCGTCCAGCTCGACCAGGCCCGGCTCAATCTCACGCGCACCGATGTGCGCGCACCGATCGACGGCATCGTCAGCCAGACCAAGAGCCTTCAGGTCGGCGCACAGATGATCACCGGCCTTCCCGCGGTCACGATCGTGTCGAGCAAGCCGGCATGGGTGGAAGCCAACTTCAAGGAAACCGATCTCGATCGCATGCGCGTCGGCCAGTGCGCGATCGTCACGTTCGACGCCTATCATGGGCTTCGTCTCAAGGGACATGTCGAGTCGATCGGTGCCGGCACCGGCTCTGAATTCTCGGTGCTTCCGGCGCAGAACGCCAATGGCAATTGGGTGAAGGTGACGCAGCGCGTGCCGGTGCGCATTGCTATCGACGGCAAGGCCCCGCGCGAGATGATCGCCGGCCTCTCCGCCGATGTCGACGTCAAGTTCGACGGCGCCTGCGACTGAGATGGCGACCGCAGCCCCCGGCCGCGCCGGCCCGGCGGCGGCGGCGCCCGCCGCTCCGCAAGCCGGCGGCGCCGCGCTTCCGGTAAACTATAAGGGCCTGCTCACGCTCGGCGTCATGATGGCGACGATCATGCAGATCCTCGATACGACGATCGCCAACGTCGCCATCCCGCACATGCAGGCGTCGCTCGGCGCTACCCGCGACACCATCAACTGGGTGCTCACCAGCTATATCGTCGCCTCGGCGATCGCGATCCCGATCACCGGCTGGCTGTCGGACCGGGTCGGCTCGCGCAACCTGTTCCTCGTCTCGACCGTCGGCTTCGTCATCGCCTCTGCGATGTGCGGGGCGGCGCAGACGCTCGAGGAGATGGTGCTGTTCCGCATCCTCCAAGGCATCACCGCGGCGTTCCTCAACCCGCTCAGCCAGACCGTGCTGCTCGACATCAACAAGCCCCAGGACCAGCCCAAGGCGATGACGATCTGGGGCATGGGCATCATGGTCGGACCGATCATGGGCCCGCTGATCGGCGGCTATCTCACCGACAATTTCGATTGGCGCTGGGTGTTCTACGTCAATCTTCCGGTCGGCGTGGTCTGCTTCGCGATCCTGTGGTGGCTGCTGCCGTCGCGCGAGATCCGCAAGCGGCCGTTCGACGTGTTCGGCTTTTCGCTGCTGTCGATCGGCATCGCCTCGCTCCAGCTCATGCTCGATCGCGGGCAGGATCAGGACTGGTTCTCCTCGACCGAGATCTGGGTGGAGATGCTGGCCGCGATCATCGCCCTGTGGATGTTCATCGTCCATTTGTTCACCGCCAAGAATCCGATGTTCGAGCGTGAACTGTGGAAGCACCGCAACCTCGTCACCGGCATCTTCTTCATGCTGGTCATCGGCCTGGTGATGATGGCGACGATGGCGCTGCTGCCGCCGATGCTCCAGAATCTCTATGGCTATTCGGTGTTCGACACCGGCCTGATGCTGATGCCGCGCGGCGTCGGCGTGGTGTTCACGATGTTCGCCGGGGCGCAGCTGATCCAGCGCGGCTGGCTCGATCCGCGCTGGTCGGTGGGGATCGGCCTTGCCATCGCGGCCTTCTCGCTCTGGGAAATGTCGGGCTGGACGCTGATGATGGGCAGCACACCCTTCATCCTCTCGGGCTTCGTCCAGGGGCTCGGCCTCGGCCTCGTCTTCATGCCGCTCAACGGCCTCGCCTTTGCCGGCCTGCCTCCGCATTTCCGCACCGAGGGATCGAGCCTGCTCAACCTCACCCGCAATGTCGGCGCCTCGGTCGGCATCTCGGCGGTCAGCGCGATCCTCGCGCAGAGCATCCAGCGCAGCCATCAATATCTCGGCGAGCACGTCACGACGACGACGATGAACGGCGTCGGCGCCGCGGCGCAGGCGCTCGGCGTTTCCGGCGCAGTGGTCACCGGGATGATCGATGCGGAAGTGAACCGTCAGGCCGGGATGATCGCCTATCTCAACGATTTCTGGCTGATGGCGATCGTCACGGCGGTGTCCGTCCCGCTCGTTGTCTTCCTGCGCAAGCCCGCCGGGCCCGCCGAAAAGCCTGACCCTTCGGCCGCAGGGCACTGAGTTCGGCCTAACAACTAGCTGCCATCGCGCAACAATCTTAGGTTAACGTCCCCGGGCTTCTGCGTAGCTTCCTATAAGGGAAGGATTACCGGCTGCGTTCCGCGCGGCCCTGTATCCCGAGGAACGCATGCTCGCCAAGTTCAACGCCCTTTCGCTCGCCACCAAGACGACGGCGATCTCACTCGCCGCGCTTCTCACGCTCGCGCTGACCATCTTCACCATCGCCGATCGCGCGATCACCGCCGATGCCGGTGCCCAGGCCGCGCAGCGCCAGGAAACCAACATGCGGGTCGCCTGGCAAGTGCTCAAGGGCTATGGCAGCGACTTCCGCGTCGAGGGCGACAGCCTGTTCGTCGGCGAGACCAAGCTCAACGACAACACCGCGCCGGTCGATCTGGTCAAGCAGCTCGTCGGCGGCACCGCTACCGTCTTCCTCGGCGACAAGCGCATCACCACCAACGTCACCAAGCCCGATGGCAGCCGCGCCGTCGGCACCCCGCTCGCCGCGGGTCCAGCGCGCGATGCCGTGCTCGGCAAGGGCGAGACCTTCCGCGGCGATGCCGACATTCTCGGCAAGCCCTTCTACACTGCCTATGATCCGATCAAGGACGCATCGGGCAAGACCATCGGCATTCTCTATGTCGGCCTCTCGAAAGACGAGGCGCTTGCCGCCGTCGCCTCGCTGCGCTGGTCGATGGCGATCGGCGTGCTGATCGTCACGCTGCTCGTCGGCGCCGCGATTTTCGCGATCAGCCGCAAGATGTTCGGCCCGCTCGGCACGATGGACGCCTCGATGCAGGCGCTCGCCAGCGGCGCGACCAGCATCGAGATCGCCGGCCGCGACCGCGCCGACGAGATCGGTCGCATGGCCAAGGCGCTGGTCACCTTCCGCGACGCCGCGATCGCCAAGCAGCAAATGGAGGCGAGCACCCGCGTCGCCGATGCCGAGCGCGAAACCGCGATGGCGCTGCTCAATGACACGCTCCGCCGCGTCGCCACCGGCGATCTCGGCGCGAAGATCGGCGCGGACTTCCCGAATGGCTATGCCGAGCTCAAGGCGAACTTCAACCAGGCGATGGAAAGCCTGTCGTCGCTGGTCGGCACCGTGCTCGAGAGCACCAACACCATTCGCAGCGGCTCGACCGAGATCGCCGTCGCCTCGGAAGACCTTGCCCGCCGCACCGAAAGCAACGCTGCCAGCCTCGAAGAGACTGCCGCCGCGATTACCCAGATGAACGGCCGCATCAGCGAGACCGCCACCGCCGCGACGCGCACCGTCGAGCGCGCCGATCGCGCGATCTCGGTGGTCGATACCGGCCGCGCGGTCGCCAACAACGCCGTCGAGGCGATGCACCGCGTCAACGAAGGCACCAAGGGCATCGACTCGGTCATCGAAGGCCTCGACAAGATCGCCTTCCAGACCCGCGTTCTGGCGATGAACGCCGCGGTCGAAGCCGGCCGCGCCGGTGAAGCCGGTCGCGGCTTCGCCGTCGTCGCCGATCTCGTTTCGGCGTTGGCGATGCGCTCCGAAGAAGAGGCTGCCCGCGCCCGTGGCCAGCTCACCGCCACCCAGACCGACATCGTCGATGCCGTGGACGCGGTCGGCAAGGTCGACAATGCGCTGTCCGAGATCGTCGGCACCGTCGGCGAGGTCCATGGCCTGCTCTCGACCATCGCCAGCGACAACCAGGCGCAGTCGGGCGCGATCGGCGAGATCAGCGTCGCGATCGGCGCGATGGATCGTTCGACCCAGCAGAACGCTGCGATGGTCGAGCAGACCTCGGCTGCCGCGCGCAACCTCTCCGATCAGGTCGATCGCCTCGCCGAGCATGCGCGCGCCTTCCGGGTAGACGAAACTCCCGTCCGCACCGCAGACCGCCACGCCTTCCGCGCGCCCGGCACGGCGACGGCGCAGTAAAGTCTCAAATTCCTCCCCGAGCTTCGCTCGGGGGGGACCGCGCCCGAAGGGCGTGGTGGAGAGGCGCCGCGAAGACGGCGTGGTCCTGAGTTGTGAGCAAGCCCGCGCCTTGCGGCCCCGCCCCTCCCTGCTGCGCATGGTACCCCTCCCCCAGCAAGCTGGGGGAGGAGTTCTACGCCTCAGCCGTCCGCAACAGCGGCTGCACCTTCACATAGGCCAGGCTGCGCCACAGCCATTCCAGCGGCCCGCTGACGAAGCCGCGGAACCACAGGTTGGCGATCACCAGCTGCACGGCGATTCCAACAGTCGCGATCCCCGCCATCGCCGCCCAGCCAAACGTGCCCCAGCCAAGCAGCCCCCAGGGCGCGAACAGGATGTATTTCCCAACGAATTGCTGGAGGAAATAGAGCGAGAACGCCATCCGCCCCGCCGCCTTGAAGGGCGCGAGCAGCACGGCACCGAAGCGCGCGCGCACGAGCAGATTGACTGCGGCGAGATGCCCCGCCCCGATCGCCAGCCTGGCCAGCTCACCGGTGACCCACAGGCTGCGCGGCATCGCGTCGAACGCGAACGTCTCGGCGATGCCGACGCCGCGCGCCGCAAAGCCGAAGCCATAGCCGACCAGCAGCAGCCCCCAATAGAAGCGCGCGCTGCGCTGCCCCTGGATCACGCCCCATTTCCACAAAGCGACGCCGATCAGCATCGTGCAGAACGCCTCGATCACGTCCCATACCAGCCATTGCTGCGCGAGATATTCCCAATAGCGCCACGCCTCCGCGGCATAGGGCAGCAGCCCGCCGGCGTGCGCCTTCTGCTCGCGGGCCATCAGCCGCACCGTTTCGGCGCCCGGCTTGGCCTGCGCCGCAATCTGCTGCCAGTCGGCCAGCGCCGCCCTGTCGCCTTGGCTCAGCGCCACGCCGTCGCGCTGGTGCGCCATCGCCGTGGTCGCCTCGGCCGTCAGCCGGCTGCGCTCGACATATTGGATCGCGCCATGTTCGGGGATGCCGATGGTGAACAGCACCGCCCAGCCCAGCCCCAGCGCCAGCAGCACCCGCGGACCCAGCCGCCGGAACGGGAACAGGAACAGCGCCGCCAGCGCATAGATGTGGAGGATATCCCCGGGCCAGAGCAGGAAGAACACGTCAAACAGCCCGAAGGCCAGCAGCCACAGGTTGCGCCGGTAATAGAGATCGGCGACGGCGACCGGTCCCTCGGGCTCCATCGCGCGGCGGGCCATCACCATCATGCCTGCGCCGAACAGGAACTGGAGAAGGCAGCGCTGCGTCCCGGCGACGAGCAGGTTGATCGCCGCCCAGGCGCTCTGGTCCGCGCCGCTCCAGCCGACCGAGCGGATGTCGGCGGAGAACTGCCAGACCGGCGCCGCCATATACGGCACGTTGATGTAGAAGATGCCGAGGATCGCCAGCCCGCGCAGGATATCGAGCACGTCGATGCGCGCCTTGCCCCGAACGGGCGCGAGAGTGGCAGGCGGCTGGCTCATTCTTTTGTTACGCTCACACAAGGACCCGCCGTTGCGATAGGCCCATGCGTGCGCGCGCGCCGCAAAAAACGTCGTAAATTATAACTAAGAAATGGGTTAATACGGGCGGCCCCGAGGTGCCGCCCGCACGCTCTTGTCAGTCGGCCTTTTTCAGATGCCGGCGGCCGAGCAGCTCGGCGATCTGCACCGCGTTGAGCGCCGCGCCCTTGCGCAGATTGTCGCTCACGCACCACAGCGACAGGCCGTTCTCGACGGTCGAATCCTCGCGGACGCGGCTGACGAACGTGGCATATTCGCCGACGCATTCGATCGGCGTGACGTATCCGCCGTCCTCATGCTTGTCGATCAGCATGATCCCCGGCGACTCGCGCAGGATGTTCTTGGCCTGCTCGGCGCTGATCTCATCCTCGAATTCGATGTTGATCGCTTCGGAATGGCCGACGAACACCGGAACGCGCACGCAGGTCGCGGTTACCTTGATCTTGGGATCGAGGATCTTCTTGGTCTCGACCACCATCTTCCACTCTTCCTTGGTCGATCCGTCGTCGAGGAAGCTGTCGATGTGCGGGATCACGTTGAACGCGATCTGCTTGGTGAACTTGGTCGGCACCGCCGGATCGCCGACGAAGATGTTGCGGCTCTGCTCGAACAGCTCGTCCATCCCCGCCTTGCCCGCGCCGGAAACCGACTGATAGGTCGCCACCACGACGCGCTTGATCCTGGCGAGGTCGTGCAACGGCTTCAGCGCCACCACCATCTGCGCAGTCGAGCAGTTCGGGTTCGCGATGATGTTGCGCCTCTTGTACCCGTCGATCGCCTCGGGGTTCACCTCGGGCACGATCAGCGGCACGTCGGGATCCATGCGATAGAGCGACGCATTGTCGATCACCGTGCATCCCGCCGCGGCGAAGCGCGGGGCGTGGAGCTTCGAGCCGTCCGAGCCGATCGCGAACAGCGCCATGTCCCAGCCCGTCGGATCGAAATGCTCGATATTCTGGACCTTATATTGTTTGCCGGTCTCGCCGAAATCGACCGTATCGCCCTGGCTACGCGACGATGCGAGCACGGCGAGCTCGTCGATCGGGAATTCGCGCTCGGCGAGGATGTTCAGCATTTCACGCCCGACATTGCCGGTGGCGCCAGCGACCACGACACGGTAGCCCATTTTCGGTCCTTTTCCCGTCTGCTCGCCGGAGATGCGGCGGCGACGATGCCTTAGGTTGTGGAGGAGGTGGAATGCCAGCGCATTCCGATTGCTTCGCGGCAAAGCACAGCTTCGCGCCCGTGGATTACGGGCGGGTGCTAATTCGAGCGCTGGCCGGTTTTCGAAGCATGCCGCGCCGGTAACAGAACGAAAGCTGCGTGGCGAGGGCCGTTCGTGAAATATTTATTGCGCCTCCCCGCAAGGGAGGGGCAAAACGTCTCACTTCTCCCCCGCATGCCGGTCGAGGAAGTCGAGGATCGTCGTCCACAAATGCACGCTGACCCCGGGCCCGCCGACGCGGTGGGTGTGGCCGGGGTAGAACATCATCTCGAACGGTCGCGCCTCGTTCTGCATCTTGGCGGCGAACACCGTGGCGTTCTCGAACACGACATTGTCGTCCGACATGCCGTGGATCAGCAGCAGCGGATCGCGGATTTTGCCGGCATCCTGCAGCGCGTCCGAGGAGGAATAGCTTTTCGGACCCTTGTTCGGATCGCCCAGATAGCGCTCGGTATAATGGGTGTCGTACAGTTCCCATTTGGTCACCGGCGCGCCTGCCACGGCCGCGGCGAACACGCCGGGCGCCTTTTCGAGCAGCTTGATCGACATATAGCCGCCGTACGACCAGCCATAGGTGGTGATCCGCTTGGGATCGATGAACGGCAGCGTCTTCAGATAGTCGGCGCCAGCGACCTGGTCCTCGACTTCGACCGTGCCCATCGCGTGATAGATATGGTCTTCGAATGCCTTGCCGCGATTGAACGAGCCGCGATTGTCGATGCGGAAATAGACATAGCCGCGATCGACCAGATACTGCTGCAGCGCCCCGCCCCATTTGTGCATCACCTGCTGCCCGGTGCCCGGCCCGCCATAATGTTCGAAGAACACCGGGTAGTGCTTGCCCGGCTCGAGCACGGGCGTGATCATCTCCCAATAGAGCGTCGTGCCGTCCTTGGCTTTGAAGCTGCCATATTGGGTCGGCCGGTGGCTGCCGGTGAAGGGATAATAGGGATGGCCGGGCTTGAGGGCATTCTCCTCGACCCAGGCAAGCCGCTTGCCGCTCGTGTCGGCGAGATAGGTCTGTGAGGGCTGGCTCGCATTCGAGCGCGAGACGATCAGCCGGGTGGCGGCATCGTCCATCGACACCGCATTGTTCCAGCCCGCTTCGGTCACGCGGGTGATCCTGCCCGGATGCGCTAGGTCGAGCGTGTAGAGCTGCTGCTCGAGCGCATCGTCCTTGTTGGCCATGAAATAGAGCCGCCCGCGCGCCTCGTCGACGCCGGCCAGATCGGTGACCACCCAGTCGCCCGAGGTCAGCGTGGTCCACTTGCCCTTGGCGAAGCGATAGAAATGACGATAGCCGCTGCGCTCGGACGACCAGATCAGGCTGCCATCAGGCAGGAAATGATAGGCGTCGGACAGGTTGAGCCAGCTGCGCTCGCCCGATTTCTCGGTGAACAGCACCCGCGCCTTGCCGGTCGCCGGATCGACCGCAAGCATGTCGAGCGTCTTCTGGTCGCGGCTCTGGCGCTGGACGTACAGCGTCTTGCCGTCGGGGGCCCAATCGACCCGCGCCAGATAGATGTCGGTCTCCTTGCCCAGATCCACCTTGACGCGCTTGCCGGTCTGCGGATCGAGCACGTGCAGCTCCACCAGCACATTGGGCGTGCCGGCGGCCGGATAGCGCTGTTCATAAACGTTGGTGCCCTCGGCACCGATCGCGGCGCGCTTGACCACGCCTACCGGCGCCTCGTCGAACCGCTCGACGGCGATCAGCCGGTCGCCGGGCGACCACCAATAGCCGGTGCGGCGGTCCATTTCCTCTTGCGAGACGAACTCGGCCTCGCCCCAATGCACCGTGCCGGCGCCGTCCCGGGTGAGCTGGCGCGCATCGCCGCCGGCGAGCGGCTGGACGTACAGATTCTGGTCGCGCACGAAGCTGACATAGCCGCCGCCGGGGCTCACCACCGGGTTGAGCTCGCCCGCCTCAGTCTGCGTCAGCCGGCGCGTCTTGCCGTCCAGCGTCGCGAGATAGAGGTCGCCGTCCAGCGGCACGAGGATCGCCTTGCCGTCGGGTGCCCAGCCATAGGTGACGATACCCTTGCTGCCGCCGATACGCAGCCGCTCGCGCTGCATCTTCTCGGCTTCGGAGAGTTCCGCGCCCGAGCCGACCTTCTTCGAATCGACCAGCATCCGCCATTTGCCGGTGGCGGTGTCCATCGCCCACAGGTCGAACCGCTCCTTCTCGTCGGCGCGGTTGCGCAGCAGCGTGAGCAGTTTGCCATCGGGCGAGAGCCTGGCCGCGCGGGGCGTCGCGCCGTTGAGATCGGGGCTGGCGAACACGCGCTGGAGCGTCAGCTGCTCGTTCTGCGCCGCGGCGTCACTCGCCATCCCGAACGTCCCCGCCGCCAAGGCCAGTCCCAACCACCATGTGCGCATACCCTCTATCTCCTTGGGGCGGCGTTATTGCGGGGCGAAGGGTGCGGGTAAAGGGGCAGCTTGTTCGGGCGCGGGCGGCTGCGTATGCAATCGCGATGCAGCGCTCGAGCGATTACGAAGAGAATGGCTATGCCGTAGTGCGCGGGCTGCTTGCGCCCGAAGTCTGCAATGCCTTTCTCAACCAGTTCCACGCCTTCGTTCAGCAAAACGGCGCGCAGCTTTCGCAGCTGACCCGGACCAATTCGCTGCTCCGCCGCGAAGCCGTCGAGATGTATGGCTATCACTATCCGCCGATGCTGACTTTGCTATGGGGCCTCACCCCCGTGGTCGCCCGCCTCGCCGGTCGCGAGCTGCTGCCCAGTTACAGCTATTTCCGCATCTACCGCGAAGGCGATATCTGTCGCGTGCACAGCGATCGGCCGTCTTGCGAGCATTCGATGTCGCTGACGCTGGATTATAGCGACGGCGTGCCCTGGCCGCTCGAAGTCGAGCAGCAGGCGTCCGAGCCAAGTGCAACGGTGCACGAGGATTTCGCCGGTGCCCGGTTCGCGGCGATCGAGACGCAGCCCGGCGACGCCGTGCTCTATCGCGGTGTCCATCGCCGCCATGGCCGAACCACGCCCAACCCCAACGCCTGGTCTGCGCACCTCTTCCTCCATTGGGTCGAACGCGGCGGCCCCTTCGCCGACAAGGCTTTCGACGGCAATCTCGCCACGACCAGGCCGGCGAACTTCCCCCTGCGCTGACCAATGCAGTGAAGCGCGGCGCCGCACTGCTGCTTCGCGCGCGATCCTCGGCTTTGCAGGAGCGCCGGCGGCGGATCTGTTCTCTAGGGCCGCTCGCGCAACCATGTAGGATTCTCGACGGTATCGAGCGCCGCGCGGTGGCCGCGGGCCTGATTCCTTTCGCCAATGCCGATTACGATCCCGGCAGGCGCTTCTATTTCCTCGATTACGACGGCACCGAGTTTGAAATCGTCAGCTATGCCTGACGAGCCGCCGCTCAGTGCACCGGCGTCGGCTGGTGGCCCACCGGCAGGTGATGCATCACGGCATAGATGTCGCGCCGGTCGATCACCTGGCTGCACATCGGGCATTGCTCGAAATGGGCGAGTTCCGCGCGCAGCATCTTCTCCGCCGCGCGGCGCTGGTTCGGCAGCTGGGGCTGGGAAATGGAAGCGTGGAACACGGGATCGCCTTTCGTTAGCATCTTCTTCATCATTATAGGTGTATTTACGGGCTCGGGTGATTCCGACCGTGATTCTTTACGGAAAATTTTTTCGCCGCGCCGTTTCCGCGCGCATCGCCCCTTCTCCCCGCTTCCTTTCTCGCGCCACGACTGCAGCAGCGCGCATCGCCGGCGCACGAAAAAGGGCGCGGTAGACATCGCCACCGCGCCCTGATTCTCGCCGTAGCGAAGCGCCTTATTCGGCCGCTTCGACCTCGGTCGGGCGCACGTCGCGGCGCTCGGCGATACGCGCCGACTTGCCGGTGCGGCCACGCAGATAATAGAGCTTCGCGCGACGCACGACGCCGCGGCGGACGACTTCGATCGAATCGATGTTCGGCGAATAGAGCGGGAAGACGCGCTCGACGCCTTCGCCGAACGAAATCTTGCGGACGGTGAAGCTGCTGCCCATGCCCTTGTTGGCGCGGGCGATGCAGACACCCTCATAGTTCTGCACGCGGGTGCGCTCGCCTTCGATGACCTTCACGCCGACGCGGACGGTGTCACCGGGGCGGAACTCCGGAATCTTCTTGGTTTCGTTGAACTTGGCGATCTGCTCGGCTTCGAGCGTCTGGATGACGTTCATGACTGGTCGTTCCTGTTTCGTCGCTGCGCACCAGAGGGAGGCTGAACCCGAGCGCCCTCATGGCGCTCCCAAAGGTCCGGCCTCCTTAGCCGTGTGTCGGTCTCGGCCTGGGCACGTCGCCAGGCCTCGATCCTCGCATGATCCCCCGATCGCAGCACTTCGGGGATCGTGCGCCCTTCCCATTCGACAGGTCGGGTATATTGCGGATATTCGAGCAGCCCCGTTTCGAAGCTCTCGTCCATGCCGCTGGAAGGCGCGCCCATTACGCCGGGAAGCAGCCGAATGCAAGCGTCGAGCAGCGTGAGCGCCGCCATTTCGCCGCCGGAGAGGATATAGTCGCCGATCGACACTTGCTCGATGCCGCGTGCCTCGAACAGCCGCTCGTCTATCCCTTCGAACCGCCCGCAGATCACGGTGATGCCCGGCCCGTCCGCCAGCGCGCGAACCCGCGCCTGGGTGAGCGGCGCGCCGCGCGGCGTCATCGCCAGCACCGGCCGTCCGCCCGCGACGCTGTCCAACGCCGCGGCGAGCACGTCGGCGCGCATCACCATCCCTGCGCCGCCCCCGGCCGGCGTGTGGTCCACCGAGCGGTGCTTGTCGGTCGCGAAGTCGCGGATCTGCACCGCCTCGAGGCTCCATTTCCCCTCGCGCAGCCCGCGTCCGGCAAGCGATATGCCAAGCGGCCCGGGAAACATCTCGGGGTAGAGCGTCAATATGGTCGCGGCGAAGGTCACAGGGTCCAGTTCTCGAGCTTGAGGCCGGGTACATCGGAAAAATCGTCCGCGTTGCGGGTTACCAGGATCAATCCCAGCGAAAGCGCATGCGCGGCGATCAGCCGGTCGAAACTGCTGCGTTTGAAACCGATTTGCCGGGCGATCTCACCATAAGCGGTCGCGGCGGCAGCATCGAAATCATGCGCGACGATCGTGGTCAGAAACAGGTCGACCCGTCGCGCATCTTCCTCGGGATGCTCGGAATTGCGATTGCCGACGCGCAGTTCGGCCGCCGTGATCGCGGACACCGCGAGGCGACTGAATTCACGCTCCACGCGCGCCGCGAGCGAGGCGCTTCGCGCGAGGAGGAAATCCAGGCAGGCATTGGTGTCCAACAAGAAGTTCATGCAGCCTCGGCCGATCCCGGTTTGCTGCTCCAATCTCTCGCGTCTTGTTCGATGTCCCCGCGGGCCAGGCCAAAGCCCGAAGACATGCTCCCGTAGAGGCTCATCAATAGGGCGAGCGCCTCATCCTCCTTGAAGACGCTGAAGGTGCCATCACCATGGGTGACGATACGAACGTCGTCGCCATCATTGAGCCCAAGCGCCTTGGGAAGCCGCAACGCCACTGAATTGCCCGACTTGAACGTTTTCGCGCGATAGGTGTTCGTCATCACCGCCTCCGTATATACCGAATGTATATACGTGGATCGAACCGGTCAAGGAACCACTCGCTTCCCCGCGCGCTTCGCGCTCTCATGGACGACTGCATCATCATTGGCGCCGGACCCGCCGGGCTCACTGCCGCAATCTATCTCGCCCGCTTCCATCTGGGCATTCGCCTGTTCGATTGCGGGTCGAGCCGCGCCGCACTGATCCCCTGCACGCATAACCATGCCGGCTATCCGGAGGGCATTTCGGGCAACGACTTGCTCGCGCGCATGCTCGAACAGGCCGAACGCTATGGCGCGGTGCGCGAACCCGCCGAGGTTACCGCGCTGCGCGTAATCGAGGACGGGTTCGGGGTGCGCGTCGGCGAACGCGAATATGGCGCGCGCACGGTCCTGCTCGCCACGGGCGTAGTCAACAATCGCCCGGACATCGACGACGCGCTCCATGCCGAAGCGCTCCAGCGCGGGCTGCTGCGCTATTGCCCGATCTGCGACGGCTATGAAGTCACCGACAAGCGCGTCGGCGTGATCGGCACCGGCGAGCATGGCATGCGCGAGGCGGTGTTCCTGCGTGGCTTCACCGCAGACGTCACGCTGATCGCACCGGGCGGTGCGCATGAACTCGATCAAGCCTGCCAGGATGCACTGGACGATGCCGGCATCCGGCGACTTGACGGACCCTGTGGCGATTTCCGCATCGAAGGCGACCAACTCAGCGTCGGCACTGCGAAGGGCCGTCAGTCCTTCGACAGCATCTATCCCGCGCTTGGATCGAAGATCCGCTCCGGTCTCGCGGTTCAGGCTGGCGCCGCCGCTGCCGAAGACGGTTGCCTCGAAGTCGACGATCACCAGCGCACTTCGCTGCCCGGCCTGTTCGCGGCGGGCGATGTTGCCAAGGGGCTCGATCAGATCAGCCACGCAATGGGCGAGGCTGGCGTCGCCGCCACGACGATCCGCAACCTGCTCGCCGAGCAGCGCCCGATCCGGCGCTAGCTCGAACAGCCGCCACAACCTCCGCCACCGCAGCCCCCGCCGCCGCCATCGCTGCTCGAGCTGCTGTCGCTGCTGCTCCCACTATCGGGCGTCCGCATGCGATGAAACGCGCCCCAATCGGAGCCTACCAGCACCGCGGTGCCAAACAATGCCACCCCAAGATCGATCTCTCCGCTTGCCGGCGCGCGCCGCAGCCGTTCAGAGCGCGTGCGCGCCTCGGTGAGCAACTCCCGGCCAGCGCGCGTCTTTCGGTCGAGTGCGGCGAGGCGGATCACCGCAAAGACTGCAGTCAGCACCAGCAGCAAGGTCAGGAAGCCGACCGGCTTTCCCCGCGCCTCGCCGATCTGTAGCTTGGTCCAGCCAAAGGCGAGCAGCAGCAGGTAGGGTGTGACCTGCCACAGGCGCAGTTTGAGTGCGGACCAGCCGTCCATCAACAGCCCGTCCGCGATCAGTCGCTCGCGGATCGGGTCGGCATGCCGGCCGATCGCGCGTGCGATTGCGCCCCAGTCGGCCGGCTGGGGTAGGGCCAACACGCTGCGCTCGGCAGGGGTGCTGCCGCCCAGCCCGCCCGTGGCGAACTTGTCCTTGCCGTCAATCGCCAACTGGCGCGTGGCAAGCAGCCTCGCAGTGACCGCGTCGGCGAGCCGGGACGTTCCCCCAGCAAGGAAAGCGAGGTGCTCGGTATCGGGCCTGCGCGGCGCCCTGCCCTCGGGCCGCAGCCAATGCGGAATCAACAGTCCGAGGATGACGGTGCACACCAGCAACGCGCCGTACAGCAGGAGAAACGGCCCACCGGGAAGATCGAAGGGTCCGAGCGACATCACGTCTAACTCCTCAGCAAGAGCACCGGGACGAGCGCGGACAAGGCTGCCACGAGGAGCAGCAGCATCCCGAGCATCTTCCGGGGCACGATGATCGCGTCGCGCGGATGCACGCGGCGCGCCTTGTGGTCCTGGTTGAGCCGCCGCGCCGCGTCGGGCCACAAATCCGCGGGCGGAGTGCCGAAGACACGCTCATAGCTGCGCAGCGTCTCGGCATATTGGTTGCAGAAGCGATGCTGCTCGCTGCTGCCGCCCGCCGTGGGGCCATGATGCAGCGGCCGCCCCAGCACGTCTGGGCAGAAGCGATCCCAATAGTCGCGGCTATAGGTGAGGTGCAGGTGCCAGGCCTGGTCGACCTGGTCCGACGGCGTCACCGGATGACCGGCAGTGACCGCCAGGAAGCAGAAGCGCTTATATTCCTCGATTACCTGCTCGGCCTGGCCACGGGTCCAGCCATTCTCGCGCGCCAGCCGCTCGGCAAATGGCAGCGCCGCGTCTTGCGGACCGATGGTGTAATGGAAGAGCGCAGACCAGATGGGGTGGTCCGGTGTTTCAGCGGTAAGACCGGGGGCCTTGCGCATCCGAATTCCCTTTAGCAGGATGGGGATTGCCGGGCAAGCGCCTGCGGCTCACGGCGCGCCCGTCGCCAGCGCCCGCGCCCAGTCGTCCCGCCCCTCGCGCTCGGCCTTGGCGGCAGCGCGCGCATGGTCGTAGGCGACGGCATGGAACGTGACTTCCCCGCCCTCGACGATCGCATAGCGCGCCCGCGGATCGTCGCCGCGAACGGCATAGGGATAGGGATAGTCGTCGAAAAAGCCCTGCAGCCCGACGCTGCCGGGATTGGCGACGCTGCGGCGGTCCGCAAGGCGCAGCAGCCCGGCGATATGCGAATGGCCGCACAGCGTGATCGGTTCGCTCCGCGCGCCCAGCCGCGCCGCCACTTCACGCGGCGTGGCGCGGCGAAGCCCCTCGGCCTCGACGGTCTCGAGGAAATGCTCGAGATCATTGGCCGGCGTGCCGTGGCACAGGAACAGCCCGTCCAGCGCCAGCGTGCCCGGCAGCGCCGCCATCCAGCCGAGTTGCGCTTCGGAGAGCAGCGGGCGGGAGAAGCCGTCCGAAGCGCCCATCCGCGCGGGCGCGAGCGTCAGCAATTGGCGCTCATGGTTACCCGCGATCGTCGGCCAGCCGCGCGCGATCAGCCAGTCGGCGGTCTCGGCGGGCCAGAGCGGTCCGGAGACGACGTCGCCTAGATTAACGAAGCGCGTGCAGCCCTGCGCCTCGGCGTTGGCAACCACGGCTTCGAGCGCCGGCAGATTGCCATGAATGTCGGATAGGATTGCCGTCTTCATGGGGTGGTTTCAGCACGCCCGCGCCGGTTCGACAATGATGGCGCCGATCAGGCCTCGACGAAGGCGGCGTCGATCACCAGGCGCTGGGCATCCCATTCGGGCACGGCCTCGGGGCGCATCGGCACCATGAAGCGCTTGCCGGTCGCGCGCTCGACTTCGAGCACGTCGCCGGCGCCGTAATTGTCGATCGCCACCACCGTGCCCAGCGATTCTCCTTCCGAGGAAACCGCTGCAAGCCCGAGCAGGTCGACATGATAATATTCGCCTTCGCCCAGCGGCGGCAGCGTCGAGCGCGGCACGCTGAGTTCGGTGCCGCGCAGCGCCTCGGCGGCGTTACGGTCGCTGACTTCGGCGAAGCGCGCGATCATCCCGTTCGAGCCCGCACGCAGGCTCTTGAGGGTCAGCGTGCCGCCGTTGAAGCTCTTGTAGCTGGCGAGGTCGTCGGCGAAGCGCTTGAGGCGCACTTCGCCGGCGATGCCATGCGCACCGATGATCACGGCAAGCGTGACGGGCCGATCGCTCATGCGCGGCCCGCCACGGGCTCAACCCTGCGGCGAGCCCGATTGCCGGGGATCGGCAGTCTCGCCGCCCTCTGCAGGATCCTCGTTAGAGGCGCCCGCAGGGTTGGTTTGGGTGCTGCCCGGTGCCTCACGATCCTCGGTATCCGGACCGGTTTCGGGTTTGCTGGCCATCCTGTGCTCCTCTGGACTGAAACGTCCGGGAGAAACGCACGATGGCCGGCAAGTGCCTCACGCTTCCGAAGTTTCTTCGGTAGCAGCAGCTTCATCGGCCGCAGGCGCTTCCTCGGCGGCAGGTGCCGGAGCGGCAGCGGCGGCTGCGGCGGCTTCTTCAGCGGCCTTGGCCTTCTCGGCACGCTCTTCAGCGCGCTCGACGGCCTTCTCGCCGGGCTTGCCCTTGTTCGGGTTGTTCTTGGCGGTGCGCTCCTTGACGCCGGTCACGTCGAGGAAGCGAGCGACGCGGTCGGTCGGCTGCGCGCCCATCTTGAGCCAGTGCGCCGCACGCTCGGTGTCGAGCTTGAGGCGATCTTCCGAATCCTTGGCGAGAAGCGGGTTGTAGGTGCCGATCTTCTCGATGAACTTGCCGTCGCGCGGGCTGCGCGCATCGGCGATGACGATCCGGTAGTAGGGGCGCTTCTTCGAGCCACCGCGCGAAAGACGCATAGAGAGAGCCATTGGTATTTCCTTCTGTTCGATTTCGAGTTGGATTATTTCTTCTTCAGCAAATTCTCGAAGCCAGGCGGCAGATTGGGTCCGCCGGGAAGCCCCGGAAGCCCGCCGCCGACCTTGCCCATCATCTCGCCCATTTCCGGGCCGCCCAGCGCGTTGCCGAGCCCGGCCATGCCGCCGCCGGGGCCGCCCTTGCCGAGCATGCCCAGCATGCCCTTCAGGCCGCCCATCTTCTTCAGCCGCTTCATTGCGTTCTGCATCTCCTGATGCATCTTGAGCAGCTTGTTGACGTCCTGAACGGTGGTGCCGCTGCCCTTGGCAATGCGGATCTTGCGCTTGGCGTTGAGCAGTTCGGGCTTGGCGCGCTCCTTGGGCGTCATCGACGTGATCATCGCGTCCATGCGCAGCAGGATCTTCTCGTCCATCGCGCCGCCGGCCATCGCCGCCTGCGCCTTCTTCATCCCCGGGATCATCCCCGCGAGCGCACCCAGGCCACCCATCCGGCGCATCTGCTGCAGCTGGCTGCGCAGGTCGTTCATGTCGAACTGGCCCTTGGCGAGCCGGTTCGCCATGCGCTCGGCGTCTTCTTCCTGGATCGCCTCGGCGGCGCGCTCGACCAGGCTGACGACGTCGCCCATCCCCAGGATACGGCCGGCGACGCGCTTGGGGTGGAAGGGCTCGATCGCATCGAGCTTCTCGCCCATGCCGGCGAACTTGATCGGCTTGCCGGTGACCGCGCGCATCGACAGCGCCGCGCCGCCGCGGGCGTCGCCGTCCATGCGGGTCAGGATCACGCCGGTGAGCGGCACCTGCTCGGAGAAGTTGGACGCGACGTTGACCGCGTCCTGGCCGGTCAGCGAGTCGACAACGAGCAGGATTTCCTGCGGGCGCGCAATGTCCGCGACGGCCTTCATCTCGTCCATCAGCGCCTGGTCGACATGGAGTCGGCCGGCGGTGTCGAGCATCAGGACGTCATAGCCCTGGAGCTTGGCCGAAGAGAGCGCACGCCGCGCGATCTCGACCGGGGTCTGGCCCGCGACGATCGGCAGCGTGTTGACTTCGGTCTGCGTGCCGAGGACGGCAAGCTGTTCCTGCGCGGCCGGGCGATTGACGTCGAGCGACGCCATCATCACCTTCTTGCCCTGCTTCTTGAGCAGCTTCGAAAGCTTGGCGGTGGTGGTCGTCTTGCCCGAGCCCTGGAGGCCGACCAGCATAATCACCGCAGGCGGCGTCACGTCGATGTTGAGCTCGGACGTGTCTGCGCCGAGCATCTCGACCAGCCCGTCATGGACGATCTTGACGACCTGCTGCCCCGGGGTGACCGAGCGCAGCACCTGCTGGCCGACGGCCTCTTCGGTGATCTTGTCGACGAAGCTGCGGGCGACGGGCAGCGCAACGTCGGCCTCGAGCAGCGCCACCCGCACTTCGCGCATCGCGGTGCGGACGTCTGCTTCGGTCAGCGCGCCACGGCCACGCAGACGGTCGAAAACGCCGCCAAGCCGATCGCTCAGACTTTCGAACATGGGCCCAAATCACTCCAAACCGTCGCCGCAATTCGCTAAACGCAAAACACGCCGGCGGACGAAACCTCGTCGGCCGGCGTCACCCGCGGGTGCG
Source organism: Sphingomonas sp. MMS12-HWE2-04 (assembly GCF_044881185.1). GTDB lineage: Bacteria > Pseudomonadota > Alphaproteobacteria > Sphingomonadales > Sphingomonadaceae > Sphingomonas. Next base: position 2,099,587 of record NZ_CP173254.1, read on the forward strand.
CGTTTCGCGTTCACGAAGAACGGTCGAGCGGCCCCTTAACGAAACCGGGCCGGATGTGCAACCCGGACCGTTCACACCCGCCGCCACCGGCACCTCGATGCAAGGCAAGCCCCCATCAATCTTTCGGAAAGCATGACGGGTAACCGCATCTACATCGTCACTGTGAGAAGAGACATGCTCAAATAGGGGGGAGCGCGTCCGGGGATGTCGCTGGAAATCGAAGATACGAACCGGCAAGGGCCGGCATCGCGCGCAAGCCTGCTAACCGGCGCGATCAGCGTCGCGGCGATCCTGCTGTTCGTGGGGACGGGCAGCTCGGTGCTCGCCAAGACGATCAAATTCTATTTCGAGGGCGGCGAGCCGGCCGATCGCACGCTGGTGATCGCGCTGCTGCTCAACGTCGCGCTGATCCTGTTCGGCTGGCGCCGCCACCAGGCGCTGAGCGAGGAAGTGCGCATCCGCGCCGCCGCCGAAGAGCGCGCCCAGGTCCTCGCCAGCCGCGATCCGCTCACCGGATTCCTCAATCGCCGCAGCATCGCCGAGGAAGGCGCCGCGATGTTCACCCGCGCCGCCCGCCGCCGCAAGGCGATGGCGCTGGTGATGCTCGATCTCGATCATTTCAAGACGATCAACGACATGCACGGCCACGCCGTCGGCGATGCGCTACTGCGCGGCGTCGCTGCCGAGATCGCATCGATGATGCCTCCGATCGCGCTCACCGCGCGGCTGGGCGGCGACGAATTCGCATGCGCCTTTCTGTTCGACCCCGCCGAGCCGGTCACGGTGGAGCGCATCGCCGAGAAGCTGGTCAGCCGCATGGCGATGCCGTTCGAGGCCGAGGGGCTCAAGCTCCATGTCAGCTGCTCGCTCGGCATCGCGCGCTCGGACTTCGATTGCGCGAGCATCGACGCGCTGATGCGCTCGGCGGACATCGCGATGTACCAGGCCAAGAAGTCCGGGCGGAACCGCTATGCCTGGTTCGACCAGTCGATGGAGCGCGAACTCCAGGTTCGCAACGAGCTCGAAAGCGGGCTCCGCCTCGCAATCCCCCGCCAGGAGATCGTCCCCTATTTCGAGCAGCAGATCGATCTCGCCTCGGGACGCCTCCACGGCTTCGAAGTGCTCGCGCGATGGGAGCATCCCACCCGCGGGCTGATCAGCCCCGATCTGTTCATCCCGATCGCCGAGGAAACCGGAATGATCGCCGATCTCTCCCTGTCGATCATGCGCCAGGCGTTCCTCGCCGCGCGCGACTGGGATCCCGCGCTCACGCTCTCGATCAACATCTCGCCCTGGCAGCTGCGCGACGCCTGGCTGGCGCAGAAGATCATCAAGGTGCTCACCGAAACCGGCTTCCCCGCCAGCCGGCTCGAAGTCGAGATCACCGAGAGTTCGCTGTTCGACAATCTGCCGCTCGCCCAATCGATCGTCGGCAGCCTCAAGAACCAGGGCGTCCGCCTCGCGCTCGACGATTTCGGCACCGGCTATTCGAGCCTCGCCCATCTGCGCGCGCTCCCCTTCGATCGCATCAAGATCGACAAGAGCTTCGTCATCTCGCTCAACGAGAATGCCAATTCGGCCGCGATCGTCCATGCGATTGTCGGGCTGGGCGAAAGCCTCAACCTGCCGATCACCGCCGAAGGCGTCGAGGATGGCGAGATCGAGGCGCGGCTGCGCGCGCTGGGCTGCGCCAAGGCGCAGGGCTGGTTCTATGGCAAGCCGCTGTCGATGACGGCGGTGCGCCGCCTCCTCGCCGAGCGCCGCCTGCTCCTCCAGCCCGCCGCCACGCCGGCCGCCGCAACGCTGATCCCGGGCCAGCGCCTGGTCGGCTGAACCCCGCCTACTACCAGCCGACGCCCGGCTGGGCGAGATAGGCACGTTCCTCCGGCGTCGATTCCCGCCCCAGCGCGGCGTTGCGCGTCGGAAAACGGCCGAACCGCGCGATCACCTCGGCATGTGCGCGCGCGAAATCGAGCGTCTGCTCGTCGCCCAGTGCAGTGAAGCATTCGAGCGAGATCGTCTGCATCTCGCGGTCCTCGGCGTGCATCAGCGGCATATAGAGGAAGTGGCGATGCTCGACCGGCATCGCCTTGTCCCAGCCCTGCTCGATCGCCCGGCAGGTGAGCGTGCGCGCCAGCGGATCCGCGGCATACGCCTCGGCTTGGTCGCGAAACAGGTTACGGCTGAACTGGTCGAGCACCACCACCGCGGCGAGCAGCGTGTCGGGCTCGCCGTCCCACCCTCGTGCCCCACTATGCAGCACCTCCTCGCGCAGCGCTGCAAAGCGCTCGCGGATCGCCGCATCGACCGCGTCGGAGCGCGCAAAATATTGTTCGGGCATCAATCCCTCGAACCAGAAGCCGAGCACTTCACGCGCCTTCGCGTGGACTTCCGCGTCCTGCGCTCCTAGATCGCTCGCCAATGTCGTTCTCCGACCCTCTCGTCATCAATCTGGGCTGCCGTCTCAACTTGGCTGAGGGCGAGTCGATCCGTGCGCTGCTCGGGCAAAGCGATACGGTGGTGGTGAACAGCTGTGCGGTGACCAACGAAGCGGTCAAGCAGACGCGCCAGGCGATCCGCCGCGCCCGCCGCGATCGCCCTGGCGCCCAGCTCGTCGTCACCGGTTGCGCGGCGCAGATCGATCCCGCCAGCTTCGCCGCGATGCCCGAAGTCGATCGCGTCCTCGGCAATGCCGAAAAGCTCAAGTCGGAAGCTTGGGCGGCGCAGGAGCCTGTCCTCGTCCAGAACATCATGGCAGTCCGCGAGACTGCGCCGCACCTCGCCGCCAGCTTCTCGGCCCATGCGCGGGCGTTCGTCGAAGTCCAGAACGGGTGCGACCATCGCTGCACCTTCTGCGCGATCCCGCTCGGCCGCGGCAACAGCCGCTCGGTTCCGGCCGGCGCAGTGATCGACCGCATCGCCGCACTCGCCGAAAACCATGCCGAGATCGTCCTCACCGGCGTCGATCTCACCAGCTACGGCCCCGATCTGCCCGGCGCGCCCAGCCTCGGCCAGCTCGTCGAGCGCATCCTGACCCATGTGCCCAGGCTCCAGCGGCTGCGCCTCTCCTCGCTCGACGGGATCGAGATCGACGATCGCTTGTTCGCGCTGCTCACCCAGGAGCCGCGGATCCTGCCGCACGTCCATCTCTCGCTCCAGGCGGGCGACGACCTGGTCCTCAAGCGGATGAAGCGCCGCCACTCGCGCGCCCAATCGGTCGCCTTGGTCGCGCGGCTCAAGGCCGCCCGGCCGGAGATCGCGATCGGCGCCGATCTCATCGCCGGCTTCCCCACCGAAGACGATGCCATGGCCGCCAACAGCCTGGCGCTGATCGACGATTGCGACGTGGTCCACGCCCATATCTTCCCCTATAGCCCGCGCAGCGGCACCCCTGCCGCGCGCATGCCGCAAGTCGCCCCGGCCATCGTCAAGGCGCGCGCCGCCGCGCTTCGCCAGGCCGCCGCGCGGCGCCGCGCCACGTGGCTGCAAAGCCTGGTAGGCAGCCGCCAGCAAGTGCTGGTAGAGCGCCCGGGCGATCGCGGCCATGCCGGCAATTTCGCCGAGACCGCCCTCGCGCCATCCCAAGTCGGAGACATCGTGACCGTGACCATCCAAGCCGTACGGGACGGAAAGCTGATCGCATGAGCACCACCTGGCACGAAAAGCTGCTCGGCGGCTTCAAGAAGACCTCCGATCGGCTGCTCGGCAATCTCGCCGGCCTCTCCGCCGCGCGGCTCGACGACGATCGCCTCGACGAGATCGAGGAGGCGCTGATCGCATCGGACCTCGGGCCCCATACCGCCGCGCGCGTCCGCGCCCGGCTCGCCGAGGGCCAATATGAGCGCAACATGGAGGAGCTCGGCATCCGCCTCGTCGTCGCCGAGGAGATCGAGAAGGTCCTCGCCCCCGTCGCCAAGCGGCTTGAAATCGAGGCATTCCCCCGCCCCCAGGTGATCCTCGTCATCGGCGTCAACGGATCGGGCAAGACCACCACCATCGCCAAGCTCGCCAACAATCTGGTCGAGCAGGATTATGGCGTGATGCTCGCCGCGGGCGACACCTTCCGCGCCGCCGCGATCGGCCAGCTGAAGACCTGGGCCGACCGCATCGGCGTGCCGATCGTCTCGGGCGCCGAGGGCGGCGATGCCGCCGGCATCGTCTATGAGGCAGTCAAGCAGGCCACCGCCACCGGCATCGACGTGCTGATCGTCGACACCGCCGGCCGCCTCCAGAACAAGCGCGAGCTGATGGACGAGCTCGCCAAGATCCGCCGCGTGCTCGGCCGGCTGAACGTCGAGGCGCCGCACGACGTCATCCTCGTCCTCGACGCGACCACCGGCCAGAACGCGCTCAATCAGATCGAAGTGTTCAAGGAAGTCGCCGGCGTCACCGGCCTGGTGATGACCAAGCTCGACGGCACCGCGCGCGGCGGTGTCCTCGTCGCCGCAGCGGAGAAATACGGCCTGCCGATCCACGCGATAGGCGTCGGCGAGAAAGTCGACGATCTGCGTCCGTTCGACGCCAACGAAGTCGCCCGGATCATCGCCGGCGTGGAGGCATTGACCCATGGCTGAGAACCGCACCCTCTCCCCGCTTGCGCGCATGGGGATCGATTACGGTCCGCTGGCGATCTTCTTCCTGGTCAACGCCTTCGCTCCCGGCCCCAAGTTCAGCCGAATCTTCGCGGCGACTGCCGCCTTCATGCTGGCGATGGGCGTGGCGATCGGCGTGTCGTGGTGGAAGACCCGTCACGTCTCGCCGATGCTGTGGATCTCTGGGGCGCTAGTCCTCGTGTTCGGCAGCCTCACGCTCTATTTCCACGACGAGACCTTCATTCAGATCAAGCCGACGATCGTCTATGCGCTGTTCGCGGTGATCCTCGGCTATGGCCTGATCGCCAACAAGCCGCTGCTCCAGACGCTGCTCGAGGCCGCCTATCCGGGACTATCGGCCAAGGGCTGGCGGCTACTGACGATCAACTGGGCCGGCTTTTTCTTCGCGATGGCGGTGCTCAACGAAGTCACGCGCCGCGTGCTCGATTGGGACCAGTGGGTCACCTTCAAGACCTGGGGCGTGATCCCGCTGACCCTCGTCTTCGCGATGCTCAACATCCCGATGCTGCTCCGCCACGGCCTCCAGCTCGACAAGCCCGAGGACGCACCGATCCCGCCCGAGGGCTGAGGTCGATATCCCCTGTCATCCCGGACCTGCGCCGGGATCCCGCTTCTTCTGACTAGGTTGGGAACTCATAAAAGCGGCCTGCCGCCTACCGCCCCAACTGCGGACGTCGGCCTTCTAGCCCTCTCCCGCTTTCGCGGGAGAGGGTTGGGTGAGGGTCTTCTTCTACCAAGCGAAGGCGATGCCCGCCCGGTAGAAGAAGACCCTCACCCTCCCACCGCCCTTGGCGGCGGGCCCCTCCCTCTCCCGCGAAAGCGGGAGAGGGCTAAGAACGCCCGCTTCCCACCCCATCTCGGAGATTGCTGCCCTCACGCCGAAAGCGGTCGTTTACGGGTACACGACCTAAAACAGCAGGACCCCGGCTCAAGGCCGGGGCGACGAAGAAGGCAATCAGCCCGCCCCCTCAATAGGCCGCGGTAAACCGCGCGCGGCTGTGGCGGTGCTGCTCCAGCTCGTCGACCATTGCGATGGCATAATCGGCGAAGCTGATCTTGCTCTCCCCCTTGCCATCCACCACCAGCTGGTCGCCGCCGGTGCGGAACGTGCCAAGCCGCGGACCTTCCTCGATCAGCGCCGCGGGCGAGAAGAAGGTCCAGTCGATTTCGGTCTCGCTGCGCAGCGCGTCGAGAAACCTGATCCCGCCCATTGCAAACGTCTTCCATTCTTCCGGAAATTCAGGCGTGTCGATCAGCCGCACGCCCGGCGCTACTTCGAGGCTCGCCGCCCCGCCGGTGACCAGCAGCCGGCCCACGCCTGCATCGCGCAGCGCGGTCAGCAGCGTCTCGGCGGTCACGTCGAAATGCAGCGCGCTGATCACCGCGTCGCTGCCGCGGATGAGCGCAGCCAGCGCCGCAGGATCGGAAGCGTCGCCGGACACTGCCTCCACGCCCGCCGCCTGGGGGATGGCCTCGGGCTTGCGCGCGATCGCCACAACTTGGTGCCCGCGCGCGGCCAGCTCCTTGGTGATTTCGGAACCCGCGCGCCCGCTTGCGCCCAACACTGCAACCTTCATCTCGACCTCCATGGTTTCCAATGGGTACCAAGTCGTCTACAGAGACTCATCATGCAAGACGGCACTTTTGACGCACCAAGTTACCTGAAGGGAACTCGCCCCGCCCCCGACGTCCTTCGCGGCGACGTCTTCGCGCGCGATTGTCCCACCCGCCAGTTGCTCGATCGCGTCGGCGACAAATGGAGCGTGCTGATCCTGCGGCTGCTCGGCGAGGCCCCGATGCGGTTCAGCCTGCTCAAGCGCCGGATCGCCGGCATCTCGCAAAAGATGCTCAGCCAGACGCTGCGCTCGCTCGAACGCGACGGCCTGCTCACGCGCCACGCCGAGGCCACCGTGCCGATTACCGTGACCTATTCGATCACTCCGCTTGGGCACGAGTTGCTCGCCGCCCTGCGCGCGATGATCGACTGGGCCGAAACCCGCATGCCCGCCGTCGCCCAGGCCCAGCAAATCTATGATGCCCGCACCTGAAGAACAAAGCTTGAACATCCGCAGCAAGACACCATGTCAGCCGGGCGCTCTTTGACACGGTTCAGCCCATTCTAACGCGGCGCCCGCCCGGACGCTCCCGCTTGTCGCCCCGAGAACCCCGGCGCCCCTATTTCGTCACGCACGCAGGCGTACTCCACTATGTCTGTCACCCTGCCCAAGGTGGGGTGACAAGGGAGAGTTGCGCTGGCGGCGCGTCCCGTCGCGCGGCAGTGCGCAAACGGTGCGTCACCGGCGCATGCGTGGCGCGCCGCAGGCGCTCGCGTGTCGCCTCGGTGGCGCGTCCGTGTCGCCTGCGCGTCGCTTCGCAGAAGCTTCGGCGGCGCTTCGCAGGCGCCTCCCCGTAAGAACCCCCTTCCGGCGTCAAGACTGTCAACCGAGCCCATGAAAAAGGGGCTGCCGAACCTATATGTCCGGCAGCCCCCAATCTTAACCTCGAAGCGATCAGCCCTTGGCGGCTTCGTAGCGCTTCGAAACTTCGTCCCAGTTCACGACGTTCCACCAGGCCTTGAGATAGCCCGGGCGATCGTTGCGATAGGTCACGTAATAGGCGTGTTCCCACACGTCGTTGCCGAGGATCGGCGTGCCCTTCACCGGGGCGATGTCCATCAGCGGATTGTCCTGGTTCGGAGTCGAGGTAATCTCGAGTTCGCCCGATCCATTGACGATCAGCCAGGCCCAGCCCGAACCGAACTGGTTGGCGCCGGCGGTGTTGAACTGCTCCTTGAGCGCGTCGAACGAGCCGAACTTGGCGTCGATCGCCTCGCCCAGCGCGCCGGTTGGGGCGCCGCCGCCGTTCGGGCCCATCGTCTTCCAGAAGAAGTCGTGGTTCCAATAGCCGCCGCCATTGTTGCGCAGCTTGGCAGGCGCCTTGCCCATCTGCTGCATCAGTTCCTCGATGGTCTTGCCCTCGAGGCTGGGATCTTCGCTCACGGCCTCGTTGAGCTTCGCCGTGTACGCCGCATGATGCTTGTCGTGGTGCAGCGTCATCGTCTCCTTGTCGATCGTCGGCTCCAGCGCGTCATAGGCGTAGGGAAGCGGCGGCAATTCGAAGGCCATGATGGTTCTCCTTTTCGGGTTCAGTCGAGAAACGCGATGGCTGCCATATGGCTCCATCACTTTCATTTCGCCAGCGCACCAAGCGGGAAAATTCAGCCCCCTGCCCCCAGCAATTCGTGCCGCTTGAGCGCGTGGCGAAGCTGGTCATAGGTCAGCCCCAGCGCCTCGGCGGTCGATCGCTGGTTGAAGCGGTGCTCGGCGAGCGCGCGCGACAGCAATTGCCGCTCGAACGCCGAGACTCGGGACTTGAAGTCGCTGCCGCCGTCGAACGCCATCGGCGCTTCCTCGGCCGGTGTCGGCGCGGCGGCGGCGGGTGCATCGGCTGCCGCAGCCGCATGCGGCATCGTCCTTGGCCGATAGGGCGATTTGAACGGATCGATCTCGATATGGTCGATCGGCCCTTCCTGCTCCCAGCGATAGACCGCGCGTTCGACGACGTTGCGCAGTTCGCGGACATTGCCCGGCCAGTCGTAATGGAGCAGCGTGTCGAGCGCGTTCGGGCCCCAGCCCGGCCAGTCGTCGATCCGGCCGATCTCGGACGCCATGCGCCGCCCGAAGAACTCCGAAAGCACCTCGATATCCCCGCGCCGGGCCCTGAGCGGCGGCAGCGTCACCACCTCGAAGCTCAGCCGGTCGAGAAGATCGGCGCGGAACGTGCCTTTCTCCACCTTTTCGGGCAGATGCTCGTTGGTCGCAGCGACGATACGAACATTGACATGCAACGGCCGCGAAGAGCCGATCCGCGTCACCTCGCCATATTCCACCGCGCGTAGCAGCCGGTCCTGCGCTGCCATCGACAGCGTGCCGAGCTCGTCGAGGAACAGCGTGCCGCCATGCGCTTCCTCGAACCGCCCGACCCGCGCCTTGGTCGCCCCGGTAAAGGCGCCTGCCTCATGGCCGAACAATTCGGCCTCGATCAGCGTCTCGGGAAGCGCGGCGCAGTTCATTACCACCAAGGGCTGGTCCCAGCGGGGGGACAGGCGGTGGAGACGTTCGGCGACGAGCTCCTTGCCGGTCCCGCGCTCGCCGATGACGAGCACCGGGCGGTCGAGCGCGGCAGCGCGGCTGGCGCGTTCCAGGGCGTCGAGAAAGGCGCCGGATTGGCCGATGACTTGGGTTGCGCGCTCCATGCCGAATTCTTGGCGAATTTTCCCAACTTTTGGCAAGCAATAAATTAGCGCGACAGTGGTGAAATGCGTCGAAATCCGCAAATTTCTGCGGTTTTACGAAACTGGCACGCATCCTGCTGAGGTATAGGCAAGCCCGCCGACGGGCCACGGTACAAACCAAGGTTCAGGGAAAAGAACGATGAACTACCAAGCTCACAATGTCCGCAACGCCCTTGTCGCGATCACGATCACCTTCCTCGCCAGCGCCATCCTGATGGCCGGCGCAGTGGGTCCGGCGATCGCCTGAGGCAACCAAGTCTCCCCGCTCGCCAGTGCCCCGGTGAGCGGAAACCCGCCGGGAGGGTCACCCCCTAGATCGCTCCCGGCGGTCCCCAATACGAAGGAGTGTTAGAATGGGTATCTTCTCGCGAACCCGCGATATCATCGCCGCCAACGTCACCGACCTTCTCGACAAGGCCGAGGATCCGGCCAAGATGATCCGCATGATCATCCTCGAGATGGAAGAGACGCTGGTCGAGGTTCGCGCCTCTGCCGCCCGCACCATCGCCGATCAGAAGGAAATGCGCCGTCACATCGCCAAGCTCGAAAAGCTCCAGGAGAGCTGGACCGAGAAGGCCGAGCTGGCGCTGAGCAAGGGCCGCGAGGACCTTGCCAAGGCCGCCCTGGTCGAGAAGCAGAAGGCTGCCGACATGGTCGATCAGCTCGCGACCGAGATCAACGTGCTCGACGAGGCGCTCAAGGCCTCCGAGGAGGATATCACCAAGCTGCAGAACAAGCTTCGTGAAGCACGCACTCGGCAGAATTCGATCGTCGCCCGGCTGGAGAGCGCGAACAACCGCGTCCGCCTGCGCGAGATGACCAACGGCAGCAAGATGCAGGACGCCTTCTCGCGCTTCGACGTGCTCGAGCGCCGGGTGGACTTTGCCGAGGGTCGCGCCGATGCGGCAGGTCTGGGCGCAGCGCCCAAGAGCCTCGAGGAAGAAATCGCCGAGCTCCGTTCGTCGGAGAAGGTCGATGCCGAGCTCGAAGCGCTGAAGGCCCGCCTGGCGAAGGGAGCGTAAGCGATGGAGGACGTCTTCCTGCCGATCGTCATCGTCGGGATCCTGTTCGTCGGCCTCCCCTGGGTGGTGTTGCACTACATCACCCGGTGGAAGACCGCCGCGACGATCACCGGTGAGGACGAGAAGCTTCTCGACGAGCTCTACTACACGGCTCGCCAGCTCGAGGAGCGGCTGCTCACCGTCGAACGCATCATCGCCGCCGACAACCCCGATTTCCGCCCGGTATCGGCCTCGCGCCAGGAACCGAGCCCCTACGACCTCACGCGGAGGAACTGAAATGTCCGCTCGCACGAAATTCTATCTCGACAAGCAGAATTCCAAGATTCTCGGAGTCTGCTCGGGCCTCGCCGACTATACCGGCATCGAGGCGATCTGGCTCCGTGTCGGCATGGTCTTCCTGGCCTTCGCCACCAGCGGCACCTCGATCTTCATCTACTTCCTGATCGCCTGGCTGGCACCCAGCAAGCCGGCCGGCCTCTACCAGGGGCCCGAGGAAGAGAAATTCTGGCAGGGCGTCCGCTCGAACCCGAGCCGCTCGACCGCGCAGGTCCGCTCGACCTTCCGCGACATCGATCGCCGGCTCGCCGACATCGAGATGTACTATACGAGCCGCAACACGCGCCTCGCCGACGAAATCGACAGCCTGCGCTGAGGCGCAGGCTTAGAGGGGAAGAGACATGGATCCGACGCCATATTTCATCATGGGAGCGCTTAGCGGGGTCTTCGCGACACTGGCGATCCAGTTCTTCGCCAACCGCAAGGTAAAGCGCGCCTTGGCCCAGGTCAGCGTGACCAGCGCCGAAGACCGCGCAGAGAGCCAGCAGCAGCGCCGCGAGACGCTCGAGATGCACCGCCGGCTGATCGTGCTCGAAAAGATCGTCACCGACCAGCCGCACCGGCTGCACAGCGAAATCGACAGCCTGCGCTGAGCCATCGCCAGGCACGTCAACAGGGAGGAAGAAGATGAGGGATTTGAGTTGGCTGGTTCCGGTGCTGATCGTCGCCGCGGTGATGGCATCGAAGGCCTTCCAGACCTGGGTGCGTGCGAAGCACGGCTACCCGATGGAAGAGAGCCGCCGCCGGCGCCGCGGTCAGCAGGACGAGGGCCTGGAGGCCGAGCGCAAGATCAGCCTGCTGTCCACCGAGAATGAGCGGCTGACCGGCCAGATCGCGGCTCGAAGAGCGGATCGCGGTTCTTGAACGGATCGCCACCGACCCCGCCGAGCGCGTGTCGCGCGAAATCGACGCGCTGCGTTGAGCCGGAAACAGGAGAAATGACCATGTTCCCCTTCGCAAGCTTCGCCCCGGTCGCCGTTATCATCGGCCTCGCCGCGGTCGGCGGCTGGGTGTTCACAACCTGGATGCGCATCAAGAATGGCTATCCGCTCGACGGTAGCTGGGGCCAGGCGCTCTATCCGAAGCGCGACGACGAGGCGATGGAGCGGATCAAGCTGCTCAGCCAGGAAAACGCCCAGCTGCGCGCCGAGCTCGGCTCGATCAAGGACCGGCTGGCCAATGTCGAACGCATCGTCACCGACAGCGCCGTGAGCCTCGACCGCGAGATTGAGCAGCTCCGCACCAAGTCGAACTGAGCAGGTTCCGATGATCAACCCGTTGCTTATCCCGATCCTGGGCATCTCCTGCGGCCTGCTGGCGATCTTCGGCGGGGTGTTCATCAAGCCCTGGCTCGCGCTCAAGCAGCGCAAGATGGAGCTCGACGCGCAGATGGTCGCCGAAAAGGCCGCCCAATATGCCGCCAAGACCGAGCGGCTGGAGCAACGGGTCCGGGTCCTCGAGAGGATCGTCACCGATCGCGGCATCGATGTCGCGGACGAAATCGAAAAGCTGCGCGACGCGCCGCTCAACTAAGGAATTTTTCCCATGATTATCGTCGTTTTTGCAGTGCTTGCCGCACTGGGCGGGGGAGCTGTGTATGCCGCAGAGCGCCGTGACCGTCCGGTCCGCCGCGCCGAGAAGCTCGCCCGGCAACAGCAGGCCGGCTGACCCCGAGCCTGCACGATAGGGAGTAAGCGCATGAATCCGTTCGAAATGGTGGTCGCGATCATCATCGTGGTGACGATCGGCAGCGTCCTCAAGGCGCGCTACGGCATCCACAAGGACAAGGACGGCAACGAAGTCTTCCGCGGCAAGGGCGTCGATACCGCCACCGCCGCGGAGAATGCCCGGCTCCGCGACGAGCTGCGCGCCCTCAGGGAGCGCGTCCAGGTCCTCGAACGCGTCGTCACCGATACCGAAGGCAGCGTCCGGCTCGACCGCGAGATCGAAGCGCTGCGTGACAAGAACAACGTCTGACCAGGGAGGCATGACGTGACCATCGATCCCAATCTCTACCTCACCCTCGCCGCATCCGGGCTTGCCGGGCTCGGCATGGTCACCGCCGCCGGGCTCTCGGGCTGGCGCGGCTGGCTGGAACTCAAGCGCCGCGAGCTCGACCGGGGCCATGACGGCGACGCCGACAGCACGCCGATGCCCTCGGCAGCGTCGCGGATCGAGATGGCGGACCTCAAGGAACGTATCCGCAAGCTCGAGGCGATCGCGGCCGGCGTCGACCTCTGATCCGGCCGCCGGCCGCGATCGACACCGGGGCGATCGCGGCCATAACGGGCCGGAGTTGGAAAGCGGGGCAGGCACGCTATAGCGCCTCGCATGACCAGCCTCGCCGACCTCCGCGACGAATATGAATTCCTCGATGCCGACGACCGGTATCGCCTGCTGATCGATCTGGGGCGCAGCCTCGAGCCGATGCCCGAAGCGCTCAAGACCGACGCCACCTTGGTCCGCGGCTGCTCGGCCTCGGTCTGGGTCTATCCCACCCGCCGTGACGACGGCACGCTCCACTTCCTCGCCGATTCGAACGCAGCGATCACCAAGGGCATCATCGCGCTGGTGCTGCTGAGCGTGCAGGACGAGGCCCCGGCCGCGATCCTCGCCACCGACATTCCAGACGCGCTCGCGCCGTTCGACCTCAAGAACCAGCTGAGCTCGAACCGGACCCAGGGCATCCCCAACATGATCGCGCTGATCCGCGAGACTGCCCAGCGCTACGCCTGAGCTATTCGCCCTCAGGCAGTCCCAGCGTCTCGGCCAGAGCATCGAGATCGGCGCCTTCGGACACCAGCAGCCAATCGCGGCTCCGGGCGCCGTTGACCACGGTCACTGCGCCGCGCGGGCAGATGCCCAGGCATTTCACCTCGACCACGCCGGCAGCGCCCTTGCGGCCCTTTTTCAGGCCGAGATGCTTGCGCAGCGCCTTGGCCAGCGGCGTCTTGCCCTTGGGGCCGAAACCGCCGTCGAGCTTCTTCGAGCATTTGGCGCAGACAAGCACGGCATTCGCCCAGTTCGAGCGGACCTGATCCTTCAATCGGGCTTCCAGGTCCGCCGCTCCTCGGCGGCCTTGAGCACGTCATAGGCCGCCTGGATCGCCTGGAAGCGCTTGGCGGCATCGGCATCGCCGGGGCGGACATCGGGATGGTTCGACTTGGCGAGGCGGCGCCACGCCAGCCGCACCGCATCGAAATCGGCATCGACGTCGAGCTCGAGCACTTCGAGCGCGCGCATCTCGTCACGCGAGCGGCTGCCGTCGCCCGGCCCGGCCCAGCCATTATGCTTGGATTCGGCAAAGCCGCCGGCGTCGCGCCGCTCCTCGGCCTCGCGCTGCGCGGCCTCTTCGGCGGTCAAGCCTTCGAAATAATTCCAGTTGCGATTATATTCGCCGGCATGGGTTTCGCAGAAATACCAGCGATCGGGGCTGTTCGGCGACTTGGGCGCGGGACGATCCCCCGGCGCGTCGCAGCCATGGCGATCGCACAGGCGCACCTTCACCGCTTCGCGTTCGGCGCCATATTCGCGCCAGCGCGGAAAGCCCCAGTCGGAGGATCGGGTCGGACGTGCCATCCCGCGCAGATAGGGTGCGCGGGCCGATAAGGCTACCCATCTACGGAAAATGCCAGAGGGTCTATAAGCCGGGTTCTGTCCTCGCCCGAAAGCGATGTGCGACCATTCCTCTAGGCGACGGATTGCTCCGCCGCTCCAGCAACCAACCCGGACGACGAGGCGGAACACCTCATATGCCGTCCCTATTCGGTCTTGCTCCCGGTGGGGTTTACCATGCCGCTTCCGTTACCGGTCGCGCGGTGCGCTCTTGCCGCACCCTTTCACCCTTGCCCTTAGCTCCGAAGAGCCAGTGGGCGGTCTGCTCTCTGTGGCACTTTCCCTGGGGTCACCCCCGCCGGGCATTACCCGGCACCGTGTTTCCGTGGAGCCCGGACTTTCCTCGCGTGCTTGCGCACCCGCGGCCGCCCAACCCTCTGGCGCCGCCGCTCTAGCGCACGCGGCGATTGCCGCAAGCGGAATTGGCGGAATGTCGCAACGGTCGCAGTTGCAGCCGGGAATTTGCCGGCTCGGTTGACAGTGTTGACACGATCCGGGGTCTTTTCGCGCGATGCGCCGCCAAGGCGCCTGCGAAGCGCCCGGGAAGCTACGGTGAGGCGCCAGCGACGCACCAGCGACACGCCAGGGCCGCGCCAGTCAGGCGACGGCGACGCGCCTCCGACGCGACACGCACGCGCCCGCGACGCGAGCGCGCGGCGCCAGAAAGGGTCGCGGACGTCAGGAGTGAATTGCGCGGAAAGTCGCAAAAGTCACAGTTGCGGCGCGAGGTTCGCGCCACAGCGACGGGTTCGATTCGACAAGGTCAAAGAGCGATCGAACGCGTCGCACAAATTGCGCGTGTAGGACAGCGGGTCACTCGGGATGTTCGGGCTGTTCGGGCTCGCGCTTTGCCTTGAGTTCCTCGGCACGCTTCACTGCGGTGCCCCAAGCCTGGATCTCGATGCGCGTCTGCACCGAGAGGCCCGTGGCGATCTCGTCGCGGCGATAATCCGACTGGACGTTAATGACATTCTCGGCGCCGGCCACCACCGCCGCCCGGTTTAGCGCCGCCGTGGCCTCAGCGACGGTTGGCACCTCGACATTGCTGGGCGCGGAATTCCGATCCGTGCTACCGCGCATCACGCCCGCAAGCCGCACCTGCACCGGTCCGACCACCACTTGCCGTAAACCGCCTCCACCAGTGAGCATATAAACCTCCGGTCCGGAGACTGACATATTTTATGCTGCCGCGTTATGACCACAAAGGATGAATGCGGCAGATACCTTCTTTTTCGTGCAGTTCTGAAAAGACTAGTCGTCGCCCAGCGGCTTGGGGAGGAGCAGCGCGAGCAGGATGCAGCGGCACTCCATATCGATCTCGCCGTCGACCATCTCGGGGCGGAAGCGGCGCTGGAACGCAGTGACCGCAGCGACGCCGTCGGTCACGTCATAGCCGAAGCGTTCGAGCGCGAGCATGAAGCCGGCATCGGGCCAGCCCGGATCGACCAGGTTGCGCGTAGGCCGCGGCAGCGCGAGCCGCAGCCGCGCGAGCGCATGCCAGTTGAACAATTCCCCCGGATCCTGCTTGCGCGCCGGGGCGATATCCGAATGGCCGACGACATTGCCGCGGGTGACATGGTGGCGCTCCTTGATCCCGGCGACGAGCGGGATCAGCGAACTCATCTGCGCATCGGGAAACGGGCGGTAGCCGAACTCATGGCCGGGATTGACGATCTCGATCCCGATCGAGGCCGAATTGACGTCGGTGATCCCCCGCCAATGCGAGCGGCCGGCGTGCCAGGCACGCTTGTCCTCATCGACGAGGCGGAAGATCCTGCCATCTTCCTCGACGACATAATGCGCCGAAACCTTCGCCTCGGGATCGCGCAGCCGATCGATCGCGGCCTGCCCGCTTTTCATCCCGGTGTAATGCAGCACGATCATCGTGACCGGAAGGACGCGGGCATCGAAATTGGGCGACGGCGCGTCGAGGATCGGAAGGTCGTTCGGCATGGCCGAAGAGTTTAGGGCTGGGATCGGCCTGCGGGCAAGCACCGATCAGCCGAGCGCCGTGCGGGGCATCTCGGCCTCGGCGGCGACTGCGCTGTAGAAGCCGCGATATTGTTCGCTCGGCTTGAACTTGTCGGTCAGCCCGATCACCGTTTCCCCCGCGCCCAGGACGAGCAATCCGCCGGGGCGCACCGCCGAGGCCAGGATCTCGAACACCTTGCTGCGCACCGGCAGCGAGAAATAGAGCAGCACGTTGCGGCACAGGATGATGTCGAACTTGCCGCTGGGCGGCGCATCGGCCGTGAGATTGTGTTGGCGGAACTGGAGCTTGCGGACAAGCTCGGGCCGCGCGACCCAATCGCCGCCGACGCTGTCGAACCAGGTCATCATCCGCCGCACGGCGAGGCCGCGCTGGATCTCGAACTGCGAATAGCGCCCGGCCCGGGCGCGGGCGAGCGCGCTGGGCGAAACATCGGTCGCGATGATGTCGGGAGCGTTCACCCCCTCGCCCATCCCGCGCTCGTTGAGCAGCATCGCCAGGCTGAGCGGCTCCTGACCGTTCGAGCAGCCCGACGACCAGATGCGGATCCGGCGGCCGCCCGCCTCGGCCTGCATCGCCTGCGCAGCGTCAGCGATCATGTCGAGCACCGCGGCATCGCGGAAGAAGCTCGTTTCCTGGTTGAGCAGTGCGTCCACCACCTGATCCCCCAATTCTCCGGTGCGTGCAGCCATCAGCTGCGCAACCAACTCGTCGAGCGTGGCGAGGCCGCGTTCGCGCAGGACGGGCTTCAATGCCGTTTCTATGCGCCACGCGCGGTTCGCCGCGATCTGTTGTCCCGTGCGCTGCTCCAGCAGCGCGGCGATCATGTTCATTGCGCCCGAGTTTCCGATCGGCGCGGAGCGAGGCATTTGGATCACGCCTTCTTCCCCTGCCGTGCGATGAGCCGCCCGATCTCGTCGGGCGGCAATACTGCCGTGGCACGCCCCGTATTGGCGATGACGCCGGGCATGCCCCAAACAACCGATGTTTCCCGATCCTGGACGAACAGCTTGGCCCCGGCATCGACGAGACAGTTCGCGCCCTCGGCGCCGTCGCGACCCATGCCGCTGAGCACGACGCCAAGCGCGCGCTTGCCGAAAACCTCTGCCACCGTCTCGAGCATCGGATCGACCGAGGGCATGCAGCCGCTGGGCGCGCGCTCATCCGAGAGCCGGATCGCAGCACCATCGGACATGCGGACGACGCGCATATGGGCGTCGCCGGGCGCGACGATGATCCGGCCGGGGCGGATCCGCATCCGATCGGTGGCGACCTCGGCAGGCCGGCTGCCGAGCACCGCGAGCTGGGTGGCGAAATAGCCCATGAACGAAACAGGGAGATGCTGGGTGACGAGGATCGGCGTCTGGAAGCTGGACGGGAGCGCGCGGAGCAGCTGGCTCAGCGCGTGGATGCCGCCCGTGGAGGCGCCGATCGCGACGATATCATATTCATCGGGCACGACGATCGGGCCATGGCTGCTCGATCCGTGCGCGTGCGGGGGATGGTCATAGCCTTCGAGCAGGCGCGACAGCCGCTCTTCGAGCACCTCGGCGAAGCGACCGCCGAACGCGCCGATGCCAGGCTTCACCAGCGTATCGGCGGCGCCCATGGCAAGCGCCTGGACGGTGACCGCCGCGCCGCTATCGACCGCCGAGGAAACGATCAGCACCTTGGCGCCGCGGCCCATCTGGATCACGTCGGGGAGCGCCGTGAGCCCATCGATGCCGGGCATCTCGATATCAAGCAGGACGATGGCGACGTCGTGCGTCTTGAGATAGTCGAGCGCGGCCTGGACGCTGCCGAGCGCGGCGGCGACGCGGAAACGGCGCGTGCCCTCGACCATGCGGGTGAGCACCGATCGCGCGACGACCGAATCGTCGACGATCAGCACCGCCGCAGGTGCAAAGGGGGCGCCGGACAGCTCCGCCAAGGGTGCGCTCCTGGTCACCTGCCCCGCCGAATTCAGGCGACGCCGACGATCTGCAGCTTGCTCTCGAGCGTCTCGCGATCGAAAGGCTTCATCACATATTCGTCCGCACCGGCTTCGATCGCGGCGCGGATATAGGCCATGCCGTTCTCGGTGGTGCAGAACACCACTTTCGGGCGCGTCGGCAGGCCCGAATCCTTGAGCGCGCGCAGGAAATCCATGCCGCTCATCACAGGCATGTTCCAATCGAGCAGGATGACGTCTGGCAGTGCATCAAGGCACGAATCGAGCGCCTCGCGGCCGTCACCGGCTTCGCGGACTTCAAAATTCAGCGTCTCGAGAATGTGCCGGGCAACCTTGCGGATCACCTTCGAGTTGTCGACGACGAGACAAGTCTTCATGTTCCCCTGTTCCCCGTAAGCCAGGTGTCTTGGACGCGCACCCTGCACCACAGGCGTAAGCGTCGCGTTAATTGTGCGATCAGTTGCTGCCCGCATGGCCGGGCACCAGCGCGGCAAGATCGATCGCGAGGATGGGCTCGCCGTCGCGTTCGACGATCCCCCGCCCCGCTCCGCGCCACGCCGCATCGAGCGCGACGCCGCCGCCCAAGGGCAGCAGGTCGAACGGCGCGACATCGTCGAGCGCGTCGACGAGCATCGCGTAATGGTGGCCATCGACGCGGGTGATCACCGCGCGGCGGGCTTCGGAGGCGGTCTCGACGCCGAGCGCCGACTGCGTGTCGACCACGGTGACGACGCGGCTGCGCAGCGCGGCAAGGCCGCGGACATGCTTCGACGCGCGGGGAACGGCGGTGACTTCGCCGATATCGACGACCGATTCGACCTGGTCGGAATCGATCGCGACGGCGCGGCCGGCGACCTGGGCGATCAGATAGAGGTGCGACATCAGCGGCCCTTCCCGCCCACACGGGCCTCGAGCGCGCAGAGCAGCCCCGCACGGTCATAGCGATAGACGCTGTCGTCGCCGGCCCCCGCGGCGGCGCGGCGGCGGCGCAGGCGGACGACCGGCGCCTTGTCGGCATGGACGTTTTCGGCTTCCTCGGACGACAGCACCACCGCGGGGGTGTCGCCGGCGGCGAGCTGGGTGGTGACGCGGTAGCCCGCGGTTTCGAGCAGCGGGCGGACGAACGATGCCATCCAGCCATCCTTGTCCCCTGCGATCAGGCAGAGCGGCGCGACCTCGTCATCGCCGCCATCGGCATGTTCGTCGAACACCCAAAGGACGTCGAGCAGCTCGATCTGCTCGCCTTCGACCAGCACGACGCCGGCGATCGGGCCGGGCTCGCGCGCGGGCATGATCTCTTCGGGGAGCGTGATGATGTCGATCGCCTCGTCGATCGCGTAGCTCACTTCGCAATTGCCGTCCTTGAGGCGCAGCACGTTGAGCCGCTCGCGGCCCTCGACTTCACCCTGGGTGGCGAGCGGCAGGATGCGGCCGTCGATGGTGACGCGGAAGCGGCCTGCGGCGAAGCGCACGGCGTCGGGCTCGACCTGCTCGACCCGGTCGACCGCGGCGAGCGGGACCGCGCGGCGGACGCCGTCGAGATCGCAGAACAGCAGCGCCGGGATGCCCGGGACCTCGGCGGTCTCGGCTTCCTCGTCGAACGCCTCGTTGACGTCGCGGTGGAAATCGAGCCCGGCGACGGTGGCGATGCCGGCGCAATCGAGCAGCAGCATGGGCAGTCCGCTGTCGGGCAGCGTCTGGCCGGCATAGACGCCGGTCGACATCACTGCGGGCGACGCCGGCTTGATCACCAGCTCTTCATTGTCGAGCACCATGTCGGCGGCGAGCGCGTAGCTGCCCTCGCCGATATTGACGATCGAGATCATCCGCGGGCCGTTGTTGATCGCGCGCGGGATTTCGAGCACTTCGCACAGATTGAGCAGCGGCATCCGCCGCCCGCGCACGCTCAGCACCCGGGCGCCGCCGATCGTATCGATGCGGATCGCGTCGCTCTGGTCGGTGACGATCTCCTGGATCGCCTGGCGCGAGATTGCGAAGCGCTGGCCGCCGGCACCGACGACGATCGCCGAGATGATCGACAAGGTGAGCGGCACGTGGATCGCGATGCGCAGACCCTTGCCCGGCGCGTTGTCGAGATCGATCCGCCCGCCAATCTGCTCGATCGAGGCGCGGACGATGTCCATGCCGACGCCGCGGCCCGAGACTTCGCTGACTTCGTCCTTGCTGGTGAGCCCGGGCTCGAAGATCAGATCGAGCTTGGCGCGGCTGGAAAGCGCGCGGAGCTGGCGCTCGTCGCGGCCCGAGACGACGAGTTTGGAAATCAGCTTGTCGGTGTCGATCCCGCGGCCGTCGTCGGCGATCTCGATGATGATCTGGTTGCCCGACTGGCGCGCCGAAACGGTGAGCCGGCCCAATTCGCGCTTGCCCGCGGCGCGGCGCTGGGCCGGCGCCTCGATGCCATGGTCGATCGCGTTGCGGATGATGTGGACGAGCGGATCGCGCATCATCTCGATCATCTCGCGGTCGAGCTCGACGTCCGATCCCTCGACCTGGAGCAGCACCGACTTGGCGAGCCCCGCGGCGGTATCGCGCACCATCCGCGGCAGCGCCGAGAACAGCGCGTCGATCTTCTGCATGCGGGTGCGAGTGACGGTATCGCGCATCTCGCCGACGGTGAGCGACAGGCGCTCGAGCGCGGCTTCGATGGCGGGATCGATATCGCCGCCGCGCAGGCGCCGGGCGAGCTCGTTGCGCGCCAGCACCATGTCGGACATGCCCGACATCATGCGATCCAGCAGGTCGACGTTGAGGCGGACGCTGCGCGCGGCGGCGCGCTGGATGCCGGGCACGGCGACCGCGGCGACTTCTTCGGCGCCCTCGGCGAGCGCGGCGATCAGCAGATCGTCGCCGCTGTCTTCCAGGCCGGTGCCCGATTCGATCGCCTCGACGAGCTCGCCGATGCGATCGACCACCGCCAGAACGGCATTGACCATGGCGCGATCGGGGGCGCGATCGCCCACGCGGACCTGCGCCAGCACTTCCTCGGCGGCGTGGCTCAAGCGGCCGAGGCGCGGCAGATCGAGGAATCCGCAGCTTCCCTTGACGGTGTGCACGAAGCGGAAGATCGCATCCAGCCGCGCGCGATCGCCGGGATGCGCTTCCCAGGCGACAATCTCGCCTGAAAGCGCCTCGAGCGTCTCGCGCGTCTCAGCGATGAATTCCTGAAGCAGGTCGTCCATGGGGCCCCGGTGCAAATTTGCGGGGCCGTTGTGCGCCTTCGTTGGTTAAGACCGGGTTTAATCTCGCACGATTACCTGGGCGTTCACACGGCGCGGAACGACGCCCCGAACAGCAGGACGTCCGAATCGGGCGGGCTGACCTGGAGGGTGCCGCCGCCCTGGGTGGCGAGCGCATGGGCGAGATAGGCTGCGGCGGCGCGCGGAGTGATCGGCATGTCGTCCTTGCCGCCGGCGAGCGCGCTGCGCAGCTCGGGATCGAGGACGATGCGCGGGCCGTCGGCGCGCACGACGATCTCGATCGCGCCGTCGATGATCTCGGCACCGATATCGAGCTGGCCGCCGCGGATCAGCGCGTCGCCGCCGATCAGCGCGAGGTTGAGCAGCACCTTGATCGCCTGTTTGGGCAGTACCGGATCCTCGACCATCCAGCCGATCTTGACGCGGTGATTGTCGCCGAAAAGCCCTTCGAGCGCGGCCTGGGCTTCGCGCGTGTCGACCGTCTCGCCGAAGCCGCCGGCGGCGCCGAAGGCCAGGCGGAAGAATTTGAGCTTGTTGGCGCTTGCCCGGGCGCTCTCGTTGAGCAGCTCCACAACACGCGCGCGCATCTCGGGATCATGCTCGTCGGCGAGCAGTTCGAGCCCGTTGTTGAGCGCGCCTACCGGGCTCAGCAGATCATGGCATAGCCGCGAACACAAAAGGCTCGCGAAATCCGTCGGGCTGATATTCAAAGGATAATGCTCCAGCTTCCCCCTGCTACCTTTGGCGCAGCCGGCGGGAAGCTGCAAGCGAGCTGGACTAGACCCTGCGGCCCGAGAAGAGCTGGACCAGGCCAACGACGAGCGCGACGATCAGCAGGATGTGGATCAGCCCGGCGCCGACATGGAAGGTGAACCCGAGCAGCCACAGAATGACCAGAATGACGACGATGGTCCAAAGCATAACGAAGCGCTCCCACTGTAAGGTGGGGGCTGAACGGGGCCGGGGGCGAAACGTTCCCTGCCCGGCCCGCGTCAGTTTTGCGCCGTGGGCTCGTGCTCCAGATGCAGATAGCGCTGGTTGAAATCGGCCGCGTCGCGAAGACCCTGCCAATCGGGAAAGCTGATGTTGCGCTTGCTGCGGCGGATCAGCCCATCGGCCTCGAGGCTCTTCAGCACGCGATTGACATGCACCGGGGTGAGGCCGAGCGCATCGGCCAGCTGCTCCTGCGTCATCGGCAATTCGTAGCGATATTCCTCGACCAGGCCCATCGCATCGAGCCGCACCGCGAGCTCGCACAGGACATGTGCCAGGCGCTGGCGTGCGTCGCGGCGACCGACGTTGAGGATCCATTCGCGGAAGATCGACGCTTCGGCCAAGGTCTTGAGCAGCACGGCATGCGCCACGCCGACACGCCGGCACACGATATCCTGCAATGCCTCCTTGGGCACGAACAACACCTCGCCGCGCGTCAGCATCTGGACGCTGTGGTCCGCCACTTCGAAATAGATGTTCTGGAAGTCGACGGCTTCGCCGGGGATCAAGATGCCAATGATCTGCCGGTCGCCCTCCCCGGTGTGCTTTTGGCGGAACGCGAAGCCGGAGACGAGGACCGGGCATTGGCGCGGCGGATCGGCCTCACGCACCAGATAGGTGCCGGGCTCTAGGGTTCGCGCCACATAGGGCAGACCGAGAATAGCTTCGCGGTCCTCTCCGGATAGCCGTGCTCGCGCCTCAAGATGGCGGACCAGCAAATCCAGAGGATGAGGGGAAAGAATGAAAGATCTCCCGCAAGATGGAAAGGGCGGGAGCACACGCATCTCTCTGTCGCCAGACCCCGGAATATCCGACCTGCGATAGCCTCACCATAACATCTGTAGCGATCATCTCGTAGACTTATGTTTGTGCTCAGCAACATATCCTAAGTTTGCTTGGGATACTGTGTTTTGCCCTTCGAATTGGCCGAGGAAAGCCTGGGGAGACATCGTCTGCCATGCCGCGGTCTCCGGCGCAGTCACGATCAGCCAGGTCGATGGTCCCGGCCGAGGCGGCCACGCCGGCGAAGGTCGGGGTGCGGTTCCCCCTATTTCTTGAGGATCGGCACGCGATCGAACCGCGCATGCACCGCGCCACCGGGGTTCGCGCGCCACAGCCGCGCTTCGCCACCCCCGACGATCAGCCAGAGCTTGCCATCGGGCTGCGCCATCGCCGCGTCGGTGACCGAGGGACTGGGATCGCCGCTGGGGTGCGAATGCCAATAGCCGGCGATGCACGGGCCCCCTGCCCGCTCGGCACGCAGCGCGGCGAACAGCGCGGCCGGATCGATCTCGAACCGCCGCTCGGGCTGTTCCGACACATTTTCAACGGCTTGCCAACCGGTGACCGCACCCGCGTCGCCGAACAGCAATCCGCAGGCTTCGCGCGGCGCCAGACGCGCGGATTCGCGGGCGATCTCGGCCAGCAGCGATCTTGAAATCCAACACCCCATAGCTATCTATCGATACAGAATGGACCGGGGGGTTTCCACATTTGAGGCGCGGATTTCGGAAGGCGCAAACGGTTGGCGGCTCGACCGCGCATTGGCCGATGCCTTTCCCGAACTTTCTCGCGAACGGCTGAAGGCACTGATCGCCGCAGGTGCCGTCAGCGGACCCGCCGGGCCGGTGAACGACCCTTCCAAAAAGGCGATTGCCGGCGCGCTGTTCAGCGTCGCGGTGCCCGCCCCCGAGCCCGCCCAGGCGCAGGCGCAGGACATCGCGTTGAACGTCGTGTTCGAAGACGAAGACCTGATCGTGATCGACAAGCCTGCCGGGCTGGTCGTCCATCCCGCCGCCGGCAATCTCGACGGCACGCTGGTCAACGCGCTGCTCCACCACTGCGCCGGGCAGCTTTCCGGCATCGGCGGCGTCGTCCGGCCGGGGATCGTCCACCGGATCGACAAGGACACGTCGGGGCTGATGGTCGCGGCCAAGAACGATGCCGCGCATGAAGGACTGGCGCGCCAGTTCAAGGCGCACAGCATCGATCGCCGCTATCGCGCGATCGTGAGCGGTCGCATCGCCGCTGCCGAGGGGACGGTGGACAAAAGGCTCGGGCGATCATCGCACAATCGCAAGAAGATGGCGGTGGTGGGCGAAAGCCAGGGCAAGCATGCGGTGACGCATTGGCGGCGGATTGCGCCGCTGCGCGAAGCGACTCTGGTCGAGTGCCGGCTGGAGACTGGCCGAACGCACCAGGTTCGTGTACATATGGCCTCGATCGGCCACCCCTTGGTGGGGGATCCGGTCTATGGCAGCACGCGACCGGCGCACCGCCATCTTTTGGCAACCTTGCATTTCCAGCGCCAGGCCTTGCATGCGGCCCATCTGGGGTTCATTCATCCGGTGAAAAGCCACGCTTTGGCGTTCGAAAGCGAAATCCCTGCGGACATGCAGGAACTGTTCAATAACCTTATCGTATGATTTTCTTGGCGCCGTGCCTTGTGGCAAAGCGCCCTGTGAAAGGGAGAAGTGATCATGGCTAGCGGCAGCAACGTCCCAGCGACGATCCCCGCACTCGGCGGAGAGGCGAGCCTCAACCGCTATCTGGCCGAGATCAAGAAGTTTCCGATTCTCACGCCCGAGAAGGAATATATGCTCGCCAAGCGCTTCCAGGAGCATGGCGACACCGACGCTGCGGCGCAGCTGGTAACCTCGCATCTCCGTCTCGTGGCCAAGATCGCGATGGGCTATCGCGGCTACGGCCTGCCGGTTTCCGAGCTGATCTCGGAGGGCAATATCGGCCTGATGCAGGGCGTGAAGAAGTTCGAGCCCGAAAGGGGCTTCCGCCTGGCGACCTATGCGATGTGGTGGATCCGCGCCTCGATCCAGGAATTCATCCTGCGCTCGTGGAGCCTGGTGAAGATGGGCACCACCGCCGCGCAGAAGAAGCTGTTCTTCAACCTGCGCCGGATGAAGGCCAAGCTCGATGCGTTCGAGGACGGCGACCTGAGCCCCGAGCATCTCGCCAAGATCGCCACCGATCTGGGCGTGACCGAGGAAGAGGTCACGTCGATGAACCGCCGCATGGCGATGGGCGGGGATACCTCGCTCAACGTGCCGATGCGCGAGGATGGCGAGAGCCAGTGGCAGGATTGGCTGCAGGACGACGGTCCGCTGCAGGACGAGGCGGTTGCCGAGTCGCAGGAGGCCGATGTGCGCCACACGATGCTGGTCGACGCGATGGAAGACCTTAACGAGCGCGAGCAGCACATCCTGACCGAGCGCCGGCTGACCGACGATCCCAAGACGCTCGAGGAGCTCAGCCAGGTCTATGGCGTGTCGCGCGAGCGCGTCCGCCAGATCGAGGTGCGCGCTTTCGAGAAGCTCCAAAAGGCGATGATGCGCCTGGCGGGCGAGAAGCGACTGCTCGCAGCCTATTAAGCCCCAGGTGAGCGGGGAAGACGCACCCGCCTCTCCTGGAGGGGCGGGGCCTGACAGACAGACTGCACGCGCGCCTGCCGGCATCAATCCGCAGGCGAGGACGCGTGAGGAGACGCCACAGGCCAAGCCCGCCTCGGCGGTCCGTCCGCGCAAGGCCAAGCGTGTGCCCTCACGGCCGTCACGCCCGCTGCCGGGGCGCATCCTGGGCTGGATCGTCAAGGCGATCGTGATCGCCGTGCTCGGCTCGATGCTATGGGTGCTCGCGCTGCGCTTCATCAACCCGCCGATCACCTTCACGATGATCGGCGACATGGTCTCGGGCCATCGCATCACCAAGCAGTGGATGGGAATCGCACGGATCGATCCGAGCATGGCGCGCGCCGCCATTGCGGCCGAGGATTCGCGCTTCTGCCAGCATGGCGGCTTCGACTATAAAGCGATCGCAGCCGCCGCGGCGCGCAACGCGACCGGCAAGAAGCATATCCGCGGCGGCTCGACGATCAGCCAGCAGACCGCAAAGAACGTGTTCCTCTGGCAGGGCGGCGGTTATCTCCGCAAAGGCCTCGAAGCCTATTTCACGCTGCTCATCGAGAATCTCTGGGGCAAGCGGCGGATCATGGAGATGTATCTCAACGTCGCCGAGACCGGCATCGGCACCTATGGCGTCAATGCCGGGGCGATGCGCTATTTCAAGCATGACGCATCGCATCTGAGCGATCGCGAGGCCGCGCTGATCGCCGCCGTTCTGCCATTGCCCAAGAAGCGCGCCGCGATCGACCCGTCGGGCTTCACGCGGCGCTATGGCAATTCGATCAATCGCCGGATCGGCGTCGTTGCCGGAGACGGCCTCGACGCCTGCCTGCGCTGATCAATCGGCTTTCTTGGCTGCGTCCTTCGCGGCGCCACCGACATCCTGCGCGGCATCGCCAACCTTGGACGCGGCGCTGGTGATCGCGTCGGTCTTCGCATTCTCGCGGCTGTTCTGGTTGATCAGGTATAGCGCGCCGATCACTACGGCAATCACCAGCGCCAGCCCGATCAGCAGCCCACCGCCGCCGCCGCGGCGCTCGACGACAACGGTGCTGCCGCTGCTCGGCGTCTCGGTGACGCGTTCGGTGGTGGCACCGTCGGTACGTTCGACAACACGATCGACCATGATTCTTCTCTCCCTAGATACGTGACGACACGAACCCGGGAGCGCAGGCGATGGTTCCGTTTTGGACCCTTAGAAGGGCAGCTTGAACCCCGGCGGGAGTGGCAAGCCGCTGCTCATCTTGGACATTTCGGTCGACGCCGCGGCATCGGCCTTGGCGCGCGCATCGTTGAACGCGGCGGCGACGAGATCCTCGAGCATGCCCTTTTCCGAAGGCGCAAGCAGCGAGTTGTCGATGTCGACGGCGATGATCCGGCCCTTGGCAGAGGCCTTGACCTTGACCAGTCCGCCGCCCGACGCGCCCTCGACTTCGATCGTATCGAGATTGGCCTGCGCCTTGGTGAGTTCGGCCTGGACGTTCTCCGCCATGGCCATGATGTCTTCGAGGCTCTTCATGCCTGATTACTCCGGTTCTTGGTCCAGCCGATCAGCTCGGCTTCGGGAAAGGCTTCGCGTGCGGCGAGGACGACCGGCGAATTCCACGCTTCCTCGCGCTCGGCGGCCTCGCTGGCCGCCGCTTCCTCGCGCAGCGTGCGTCCGGGCGCTTCCTCGACGAGCTTGAGCCGCCAATTAACGTCCGTCGCCTCCCGTAGCGCGCCCGCCAGATCGCGCAAGAAGTCCTGCGGCAATTCGCGCGACGCGCCGAAATCGATTTCGGATCCTTCGAAGCGGACCGGCCGCAGATAGTCGCGGACCTGCTGGGCGAGCTGGAAGCGCTTCTTGCTTTCGAGCAACGCAGCGAGCTCGGTCATGTTGGTCGGGGTCGTCGACACCGCAGCCGGCGCGGCAGGCGCCGCCGCGTTCACCGAGAGCGTCACGCTGCCGCTGGCGATCTGCCGCGCGAGCTCGCCGGGATCGGGCAGCTGCGAGGCATGGATGACGCGCAGCAGCGCCATCTCGCACGCCTCGATCGGCAGCGCCGCCTTGGCAACTTCGTCATGCCCGCGCAGCATCAGCTGCCAGAGCCGGTGCAGCACCGGGAAGGAAAGCGCCGACGCCCAGCCTTCGAGCGCCTGGCGCTCCTCGCCCGATTGCCCGCCCGACGCATCGGTGCCGAGCTTGGCGAGCGTGGTGGCGTGGACCGTCTCGAGCAACGTGCGCAGCACCGCCTGCGGGTCGACGCCGAGATCATATTGACCGCGCAGCGCCTTGAGCGCGCCGGGACCGTCGCCGGCGAGCAGCAGCCCGAACAAGTCGCGGATCGCGCCGCGGTCGGACAGGCCGAGCATCGCGCGCACTGCATCGGCGTGCACCCCTCCGCCCTCGATCCCGGCATGCGCGATCGCCTGGTCGAGGATCGACAGGCCGTCGCGCGCCGATCCTTCCGCGGCGCGCGCGATCAATGCCAGCGCCTCGGGATCGGCCTCGACGCCCTCGGCCTGCGATACCCGCGCAAAATGCTCGGCAAGCTTCTCGGCCGGGATGCGGCGCAAGTCGAAGCGCTGGCAGCGCGACAGCACCGTCACCGGCACCTTGTTGACCTCGGTGGTGGCGAACAGGAACTTCACATGCGCCGGCGGCTCCTCGAGCGTCTTGAGCAGACCGTTGAACGCGGCCTTGGAGAGCATGTGGACTTCGTCGATGATGTAGATCTTGTAGCGCGCCGACACCGCGGCATAGCGCGACGCCTCGATGATCTCGCGGATATCGTCGATGCCGGTATGCGAGGCGGCGTCCATCTCGATCACGTCGATATGGCGCCCCTCGGCGATCGCGCGGCACGGCTCGCACACCCCGCACGGATCGATCGTCGGCCCGCCCTGCCCGTCCGGCCCGATGCAGTTCAATGCCTTGGCGATCAGCCGCGCGGTCGAGGTCTTGCCGACCCCACGCACGCCGGTGAGCAGGAAGGCATGCGCCAGCCGGTCGCGCCGAATTGCATTGCCCAGCGTGGTGACCATCGCATCCTGGCCGATCAGCTCGCTGAAGGTCTGCGGGCGATATTTGCGCGCCAGGACGCGATACGCCTCCTGCCGGGGCTGGGGCGGTTCATCGAGGCCAAGGAAGGATTCGGACATCGCCTTCTATCTAGGTCGCCGACGAGCGAATGTCGAAGGGTCAGAACAGGTGCCGGGAAACATCCATGCGAGGATGGAGGATGCGGCTTACTACGATCCGTCCGGTCAGAATCCGATAGAATATCAGGTGCTCGCGATGGCGCAGCTTGCGATAGCCGGGCAAGATATCGGCGATGGCGCCTAGTTCCGGGTCCGAGGACAAGAGCCTGCATGCCTTCTGAAGCGCCCGGACATATTCGCCCGCTTGCGCCTCGCCCCAATGTTCCAGCGTGTAATCGTAGATATCGTCGAGATCGCGACCGGCAGCGCGGGTAAGCTCGACTCTCACAGACCGGCGCGTTTGCGCCCTTGCGCGATGATATCCTCAATCGAGCGATCGTCGATGCCGCTCTGCTCGCCTTCAATCAACGCAGCGGTCAGCCAAGCACGACGCTGCGCATGATCTCGCACCAGCGCCGCGACATAATCACCCAAGTCAGGAAAGCCGCCGTCCCGCGCGCCCTGTTCAAGCGCATCACGAATTTCTCGCGGAACAGATATATCAAAATGCTCCATCCGCGAATTTTCGGACGGAACCCTCAATTTGTCAACGCGCGCTCAAGGGTGGGAGCCGGAACGACCCGATACGAAATCGTTGCGGCTGCTTCCTTCCGGATCTGACCGGGTTGGCGACGGCATCGTCCGCCCGACTCCCGCGGCGCATATGGTCGAAGCGCGGCGGGGAAACAAGAGGGAGCGCCTCGCATTGAGGCGCTCCCCGGAAAATCACCGGTAATAGCGAACGCGACGGCAGCTGCGGACGCGCTGATGATGCCGCCACTTGGTGGTGCAGACGCGGCGATAGGCGACGCGGCGCGCGCCGTGGCGGCGATGCGTGACGGTGCGGCGCTCGGTCACGACGCGGTGACGCTCCTGCGCAACCGCGCCCGTGGCGGCGGATGCGGCAACGATCGTCGCGCCTGCGGGCGCTGCCGGCGCGGCCGACGCCGCGGGGACCGCGAACATCGCGACGGCGGCCGCCGCAAGCACGGGGATGATCTTCATTGTTTCTCTCCAGAAATAGTTCGCCCTGCCCGGACCGAATTCCCCTGCCTCGCTAAGGTTCCGCACAACCGGAGCTGCCGTCGGATTTAGCGCGAGACTGTCGTCGCGGTCCGGCGCTTTGCGAGGACATCCTCCGCGACATCGCCGGCGATACGCAGTGCCTCGAGCTCGGCCTCGCTCTTATTCTCGATCCCCATCACTTCGTCGCGCGCGCCCTTCATCGCGTGGATGAGTTCGTCGATCTTGAGATGCAGCGCCGCCTCGTGCCGCTTCTGCTGGTTGAGCACCATCTGGGTGAGCGTGATCGCGAGCACCGACAGCACCAGCGTCAGCGAAGCCGTCGCCTTGTCGCCGAGCGGCAGCAGGAACCACGCCAGGCAAAAGACGACGACACCGATCTGCGCCATCGGATGCCCGGCCAGGTTCGCGCCGAAATCGGAGAAACGGCAGCCGATGGCATAGAGCGATTTGGAGAGCTTGTTCGACACGCCGAGCGCAACGAATGCCGCGGGGCGCCGTTCCTCAGCCCTGCCCTCAGCGCCCCTGCATGTCGCGATGCTCGGGCGGCATCCTAACGGTCAGCCCATCGAGCGCGCGCGTCAGCACGATCTGGCAGGCGAGCCGGCTGGTCCGCGTCGCGCCGGTGGCGAGATCGAGCATGTCCTCCTCGTCCTCGCTCGCCCTCGGCAGCCGGGCAAAGTCCTCGGCGGCAACGATGACGTGGCAGGTCGAGCACGCCATCTGCCCCTCGCACGTGCCTTCGAGCGGCTGGCCGGCATTCTGCGCGACTTCGAGCAACGCCAGCCCCTCGGCAGCCTCTGTCTCGATCACCTGCCCGCCATCGGCACTGACGAACTTCACCCGGATCATGCCGCGACTCGCTGGCCGTGCGCGGCAGCGTCGATGCGAGTGAGCGCAGCGAGCAACTCCTCCTCGCTGGTGGTGCGGCCGAAGCCGATGCGGATCGTCGAACGCGCCTCGGCATCGCTCAGCCCAATCGCGCGCAGCACATGGCTCGGCCGGCCCGAACCGCTGGCACAGGCCGAGCCCGCCGAGAAGGCGATGTCGCGCAGGTCCGAGATCAGCCGCGCAACGTCGAGCCCGGCAAGGCGCAGGCTGAGATTGCCGGGATAGCGCTCGTCGCGCGACCCGTTGAGCACCCAGTCGCCGCGGATATGGTCCAGCGCGGCGCGAAACAGTTGCTCGGCATGGGCGTGATCGGCGCCGAAGCGCTGCTTGGCGACGCGCCCTGCCGCACCGAAGCCGGCGCAGAGCGCAGGCGATAGCGTACCCGAACGCCCCGCCGGTTCCTGCCCGCCGCCATGGAGCAGCGGCGCGAGCGTCACGCCCTCACGAATCCAAAGCGCGCCGATGCCCTTGGGCCCGTGGATCTTGTGCGCCGAGACTGCGATCAAATCGCAGCCATCGGGAACCCGTACCCGCCCATAGCCCTGGACTGCGTCGCACAAGAACAGCGCGCCCGCGCCCCGCGCCAGTTCGGCAAGCTGCTCGATCGGCTGGATCACGCCGATCTCGTTGTTGACCAGCATCGCCGCGACCAGCCCGGCTCCCGGCCGGATCGCCGCGCGCGCGGCGGCGAGATCGACCAGCCCGTCGCTGCCGACCGGAAGCACGGTGACGTCGCGGCCCTTGCGCGCCTCGGCCTCGACCGTGTCGAGCACCGCGGCATGCTCGGTCGCGATCGTCACGATCGGGCCGGTGGTGCCCTTGATCGCCCAGTTGAGCGCCTCGGTCGCGCCGCTGGTAAAGCTGACCGTGCCGTTGGCGGGGAGCAGCCCGGCGACATCGGCGCGCGCGGCTTCGATGGCCGCCTTGGCCGCGCGGCCGGGGGCGTGCGCCGAATGCGGATTGGCGTGCTGGCTTTCCAGCCAGGGCAGCATCGCCTGCAGCGCCTCCGGGGCGAGCGGCGTGGTCGCCTGATAATCGAGATAGATCATGCCGCTGCTACTCCAGCTTCGGCGATGAAGCGCCATTGCTCGGCGAAGATGTCGATGTCGCGTTCGCTGGTGTCGCGCCCGAAGCTGACGCGCACGACTTCGCGCAGCTCGGGCTCTTGCCAGCCCATTGCGGACAGCACATGGCTGGGCCGCATCGATCCCGACGAACAGGCGCTGCCCGCCGACACTGCGATGCCGACCATGTCGAACCGGATCAGCTGCGCCGCCGACGACATGCCGGGCATCCGAT
Organism: Sphingomonas sp. MMS12-HWE2-04; assembly: GCF_044881185.1. Classification (GTDB taxonomy): domain Bacteria; phylum Pseudomonadota; class Alphaproteobacteria; order Sphingomonadales; family Sphingomonadaceae; genus Sphingomonas. The sequence goes on from NZ_CP173254.1 coordinate 2,131,428, forward strand.
ACGCGCCGATCAGTGGCGTGCGCGGCACCGAGGCGCCGACGATCTCGGCACCGTCGGCGAGCAATGCCGCCTCCAGCCGGGCACGCAGCGCGGCCATCCGTGCCATATCCTCAGGCTCGGAGAGCGCCGCGGCATAGCCCAGCACCGCCGGCATGTTTTCGGTGCCGGCGCGATAGCCCTTTTCCTGCCCGCCGACCGGGAGCAGCGTGGCGAAGTCGCGGACCAGCAACGCGCCGATCCCCGGCGGCCCGCCGCGCTTGTGCGATGCGACCGCGACGAGATCGGCGTGGCGCAGCACCGCCTCGTCGGCGCGCGCCGGCATCTGCGCAGCGTCGACGAGCAGGATCCCGCCCGCGCCATGAACCCGCTCGGCGATCGCAGCGATCGGCTGGCGCACCCCGGTCTCACTGTTCGCCCATTGGATGCCGAGCAGCGCCCGGCCCGGCTCGGCAAGCGCCGCGTCGAGCGCATTGAGGTTCAGGATGCCGTTGGCGTCGACCGGCAGCACGCGCGCGCCTTCGGAATGGCGGAGGACCGAATCATGCTCGACTGCGCTGATCAGCCGACGCTCGGCCATGCTGCGCGACAGCGCGATGTGGAGCGATTCGCTGGCACCGCTGGTGAACACCAGCTCGTGCGCCCAGCCATAGGCGGCAGCGATGCGGGCGCGCGCATCCTCCAGCGCCGCGCGCGCCGAGCGCCCCTCGGCATGGGGGAAGAAGGGTTGGCCCACAGGCCGATCCCGATCAGCGTCGCGGCCATCGCCTCGGCCATGATCGGGGTGGTCGCGGCGTGGTCCAGATAGATGCGATCCGACAAAAACTCGTTCCAATTGCGCAAGAGGCGGCGCTGCCTATATAGCGCGCAACGTACCGCGCTCCACCGTGCGCACTCCTTTCATAGCAGGTCTGCCTTGCCCGAAGTCATTTTCCCCGGTCCCGAAGGCCGCCTCGAAGGCCGTTTCGCTCCTGCGCCCAAGCCGCGCGCGCCCGTTGCGATGATCCTCCATCCGCATCCCAATGCGGGCGGCACGATGAACAACCGCATCGTCCAGGAGCTCTACAAGACCTTCCAGCGCCGCGGTTTCGCCACGCTGCGCTTCAATTTCCGCGGCGTCGGCAAGAGCCAGGGCACGTTCGACAATGGCGTCGGCGAATTGAGCGATGCCGCCTCGGCGCTCGACTGGGTGCAGAGCTTCCATCCCGAAGCCTCGACCACCTGGGTCGCCGGCTTCGGCTTCGGCGCGTGGATCGGCATGCAGCTGCTGATGCGCCGTCCCGAGATCCGCGGCTTCATCTCGGTCGCCCCGCCGGCGAACATGTTCGACTTCACCTTCCTGGCGCCTTGTCCCTCCTCGGGCATCATCATCCAGGGCGAGAATGACGAAGTCGTCACGCCCGGCGCGGTGCAGAAGCTGGTCGACAAGCTGCGCACCCAGAAGCACATCACCATCGAGCATGACACGATCCCGGGCGCCAACCATTTCTTCGAGCATGAGATGGACCAGCTGATGGGCAGCGTGGATAAATATCTCGACATGCGGCTCGATCCCAACTCGCCGATCCGCTGAGCAACGGGCATGCGCCGGCGCGACATCGTTGCGACCGGCGGATGCCAATGCGGCGCGGTGCGTTACCGCGCCAGCGCGATGCTGGACAATGCGCATCTCTGCCATTGCCGCATGTGCCAAAAGGCCACCGGCGGGCTGTTCGCCGCGCTGGTCGCCGCGCCCGACGACGCGCTGGAATGGACGCGGGGCACCCCCGCGGTGTTCCGCAGCTCCGAGCGAGTCGAACGCGGCTTCTGCGCGGCGTGCGGCACGCCGCTGTTCTATCACGGGCTAGACGGGGGCCGCACCAACCTGACGATCGGCTCGCTCGACAATCCCGCGGCGTTCCCGCCGATCGACCAGATGGGCAGCGAAGCGCGGATGCCGTGGTTCGAGACGCTGCCCGCGCTCCCCGACCAGGGTGCGACCGAGGACGAGGACCCCGAATGGGCCGCCGCGATCCGGCGCAGCAATCGCCAGGCGCCCGACGGGGATTAAATCGGAGGACCGGTTCACGCGCCCGCCTCGGATGCGCTGGCGGGGTGCTTGCCGGCGCGTTGCGGGACGGCCAGGATTAGGACCAGAATCGCGACCGCCAGCACCGCAGTGGCCAGAGGCCGATCGAATGCCAGCCCGCCCTTGCTCAACGGCTTGTCCAGGAAATCCCCCACGGTAGCGCCCAAGGGCCGCGTGAGGATGAATGCCGCCCAGAACAGCAGAGCACGGGAGATGCTCGTCCAGAAATACAGCGTGGCGACGATGGCAAGCGCGGCACCGAACACTAGCGCCGCGCCTGAGTAACCAAGGCTGCCGTCCGCGATCCAGTCGCCCAGCGCGGTGCCGAGCGTCTGCGAAAAGGTGATTGTGACCCAATAGAAGGTCTCTTGCCGCGGCCCGATGACCGTGTCTACGGCGACGCTGCCCAAGGTTCGATACCATGCCAGCAGCGACGCCAGCACGCAGCCCAGCAGCAACAGCGTGCCACCTGGGTATCCGATCCCCAGCGAGCGCGTGGCAAAATCAGCCAGCGTCGTTCCCGCCGTGGTCGAGGCGATGATCGTCGCCCAATAGAGCCATGGGTTGAACCGGCGCGCCTTGATCTGCAGCCAGACCAGCAGGATGAGCAGCGCGCCGAAAATGGCCGTCCCAATCAGATAGCCGTTGAGGCCGGACCGGCCCGCGTCGGGCGTGGTCTCGCCAAGCCAGGACATGGACACGCTGTCGCCGCCGGTCTCGCCCAAGGTGGTCGCCAGAATCTTGATGATCCAAAATCCCAGCGTCACCGCCGGAACCTTGGTAACCGCGTCCTGGAACTGCTCGCGAGTCATTTGCCCATCTCCGACGGCATGTCGGACGGCATAGCAGATAGCGGGCCGAGGATGCAGTCTGGCGATGCGCACCGCGCGATTATCGCGCGCCCACCACCGTATCGATCCAGCCATCGACGATCGCCGTCGCCGGATAGTCCGGGTCGCCGAGCTGGCGGTTGATCGCCATGTGTCCCCGCAGGCCGCGACCGGGCAGGCCCTGCACCGTCACCCGCGCACCCGCCGCCTGCAGGGCACGGCCCAGCGCCTCGGACTGGCGGGTGCCGTCGTCCCGCTCCACATGCAGGATCAGGAAGTCCCGTGCATTGGGCGCGGCCGCCTGCAGCGTCGGCGAGAGCGCGCGCTGGCGGGCCGGATCGGTGCCGAACGCCTGTTCGTAGGTGCCGTGCATGAAACGCCCCGCTTCGGCCATCTGGGCGGGCACGTCATAGGCGGCGCCGTCGAGCAGCACCACGCCCGCCAGCCGGTCGAGGCCGATGCCGGTCTTCGCCAGATAGCGCGGATCGGTGGCGACCAGCGCAGCAAGGTGTGCGCCGGCGCTGTGCCCCATCAGAATCACTTTCGCCGGATCGAAGCCCAATTCGCGCGCCCGGCTGAGCAATGCCGCGATCGCGCCGGCGACGTCGGCGGCCTGCTCCTCCACGCTCGCCGCCGGCACCAGCCGGTAATTGACCGTGGCGAAGGCGTAGCCGCGGCCCGTGAAGTGCTGGACCTTGCTCGCGCCGGTGGCGTTGCCCATGTCGCCGCGCTTCCAGCCCCCGCCATGGACGAAGATTACGAGAGGTGCGCCGCGGGCGCGCGCCGGATAGACTTCCAGCTTCTGTAGCGGGTCCGCGCCATAGGCGATTTCGCGCGGCGCCGGTGCAGTCGCCTGGGCAATCGCGGCGGGGACGATCGCCACTGCGGGGAATCCGCCGGCGAGCGCGGCGATCAGGAGCAGCTTGGTACGCATGACAGGCCTTTCGAAAATGCCTGCCGGACTATGCAAAACGCCGACGGATGGTCCACGAAAACAGTGTAACCGATTGTAACCCTCAGAGCGTCCAGATCAGCAGATTGCCGAGGATCACCAGCGCGCAGACCAGCATCAGCACCCCCTTGGTCCGGTCGACCTTGAGGGTGCGGACACCGCCCCAGACCAGCGCGGCGACCGCGATCACGACCAGGCACAGCATCAGGCTGTTGAGCGCGGGATCGTTCATCGCAAGAACGCCAGCCACACCAGCCCGGCGATCGCCAGCCCGGCCACCACGAAGCCCGCCACCACCTTGGGCTCGCCGCGATAGATCAGCCGCAGGAAATACCAGAGGAACAGGCCGAGCCCGCGCGTCGCGACGCTGAGCACATTGGCGAGGACGGCACCCAGAGGAGTCGCTTTCATGTCGCGGTCCCTAGCACGTGCGCATAGGCCTGGGGATCGGCATTGCCGCCCGACAGGATCACCACCAGCCCGGGCACCGGATCGACCTTGCCCGCGAGCAGCGCCGCGAGCGCGACCGCGCCGCCGGGCTCGACCACCAGCCGTAGCCGCGCCGCCGCCCAGCGCTGGGCGTGGCGGATCTCGGCCTCGCTAACTGCCAGACCGGTCACCCCGCGGCGGCTGAGCACATCGAAGGTCAGCGGCGACACGCGCATCGTCTGCAGCGCGTCGCACGCCGTCGGCGGCGGAGTGTCGCCCACCGGCTCGATCCACCCCGCTTCCAGGCTGCGGCGCATATCGTCCCAGCCCTCGGGCTCGACCACCATGATCTCCGCCTCGGGCAGTGCCAGCGTGATTCCCGCTGCCAGCCCGCCGCCGCCGCACGGCACGAGCACCCGCGCCGGATCGGGCAGATTCATCTCGACGCTCTGGGTCATCGCCTCGATGCCGGCGCTGCCCTGCCCCTCGATGATCCACGGATCGTCGAAGCTCGGCACCAGCGCGGCACCGCGGGCATGCGCCAGATGCGCGGCGATCTTTTCGCGGCTCTCGCTCGCGCGGTCGTATTTCACCACTTCGGCGCCCATCGCCATCGTCGCCTCGAGCTTCACCCGGGGCGCATCGGCCGGCATCACGATCACTGCGGGGATGCCGAGTCGCCTTGCCGCCCAAGCGACTCCCTGCGCATGGTTACCCGACGAGAAGGCGACCACCCCTTTCGCGCGAGTAGCATCGTCCAACGCCGTGAGCCGATGCCAGGCCCCGCGGATCTTGAACGCGCCGATCGGCTGCAGATTCTCAGCCTTGAAAGCGACGGTGACGCCGCGAATTTCCGCTGTCAGCAGAGGGGTTTGCGGCAAAATGGCTGCGATCTTCGCGGCGGCATCCCGCACCCCGGCCCGCGTCGGTTGTCGCACAATCGTCACACTTCACCCCCGACGTACAAATACGGATCCCGAATCACTTTACACGGGGGGATCACGTCCCTAAATGCCGCCTTCCGCTGCCCCATGGGACTTCCAACCGCAAGGCAGCTTTTCGTCAATGATTGCCGCAAGGCATTTGGAGGTCCCTTGAATTGCACCAGCATCCTCGCGCGCTGGGGTTAGCGCCCCTCTCGACCGCCCATTCCACCGTTTCCGGTGCGGGCATCGACATTGCCAAGCGACGTCCGGTTGATCCGGTAACGATCGTTCGTCCCCACGCTGCGGCGCGGGCCGCCCGCTTCTTCGTCGAGAAGTTTCCGGGTCGCTCGATGTATGCGGTGAAGGCGAATCCGTCGCCCGATCTCCTCCGCGTCCTTTGGGACAACGGCATCACGCATTACGACACCGCCTCGATCGCCGAGGTGCGTCTCGTCAAGGCGACGCTGCCGGACGCGACCTGCTGCTTCATGCACCCGGTCAAGTCGGTGGAGGCGATCGCCGAAGCCTATTTCCAGCATGACGTGCGCACCTTCTCGCTCGACAGCCTGGAAGAGCTTCACAAGATCGTGCGCGCCACCGACGGCGCGACCGACCTGACCCTGTGCGTGCGCCTGCGCGTCTCGTCCGAGTTCGCCAAGCTCAGCCTCGGCTCGAAGTTCGGCGTCGGCCACACCGAGGCCAAGGAACTGCTGGTCGCGACCCGCCAGGTCGCCGATGCGCTGGGTATCTGCTTCCATGTCGGCAGCCAGACCATGTCGCCGGACGCCTATTCCAATGCGATGGAGCGCGTCCGCGCGGCGATCGTCGATGCGGCGGTCACCGTGGACGTGATCGATGTCGGCGGCGGCTTCCCCTCGGCATACCCGGGCATGACCCCGCCGCCGCTGGAGCGCTTCTTCGAGACGATCCACCGCGCGTTCGAGAGCCTGCCGATCAGCTATTCGGCCGAACTCTGGGCCGAGCCGGGCCGTTCGCTGTGCGCGGAATATTCTTCCGTCGTGGTGCGCGTCGAGCGCCGCCGCGGCAACGAGCTGTACATCAACGACGGCGCCTATGGCACGCTGTTCGATGCCGCGCATATCGGCTGGAAATATCCGGTGCAGCTGCTGCGCCAGCCGGATTCGGACGCGCGCGACATGGACTTCAGCTTCTGGGGCCCGACCTGCGACGATCTCGATTTCATGGCGGGGCCGTTCCCGCTCCCCGCGGATACGAACACCGGCGATTATTTCGAGATCGGCATGCTCGGCGCCTATGGCGCGGCGATGCGCACGGCGTTTAACGGCTTCGGTTCGGGCGAGACGGTGGTCGCCCAGGACGAGCCGATGCTGTCGGTATATCGTGACCAGGAAGTGCTGCCCGAGCGGCGTTCGAACAACGTCGTAAAGCTGTAATAGCCGCCACCTACGGCTCTTTCCCTCCCCTCCCGCGTTGCGGGAGGGGTCGGACTCAAGTCCGTCGTCCCGGCGAAAGCCGGGATCGCGCGGCACGAGCTTCGCTTTTGCGGCCCGAGACCCCGGCGTTCGCCAGGGCTAGGGCTGCGCCTATGGGTTTCCGCGTCCCCTGAATGACGACGGCCATGCAGAATGGGAGTTCCCATGACCGACACCCTCACCAAGACCGCTGCGGCGAACCCGCCGATCAACGACACCCGCAAGGCGGAGCTGCTGTCGAAGCAGGTCAAGCATATCGACATCACCAAGTTCGATGCGCGCCCGATCGTCGATGCGATGGCGGATATGAGCTTCACCAGCCGCGATCTCGGCCGCGCGACCAACATCTACAACCAGATGCTGGCCGACAAGGACTGCACGATCTTCCTCGTGATCGCGGGCTCGACGAGCGCCGGCGGCTGCATGGACCTCTATGCCGAGCTGGTGCGCAACAACATGGTCGACGGCATCGTCGCCACCGGCGCGACGATCGTCGACATGGATTTCTTCGAGGGCCTCGGCCACAAGCACTATCAGGCGCTTGAGATCCCCGACGACGATACGCTGCGCTCGCTCTATATCGACCGCATCTACGACACCTATATCGACGAGACCGACCTCCAGAACGTCGACCACACGATCTTCGAGATCGCCGAGAGCCTCGAGCCCAAGGCCTATTCGTCGCGCGCATTCATCCGCGAAATGGGCAAGTATCTCGTCGAGCACGGCAAGAAGGAGAACAGCCTCGTCAAGCTCGCCTATGAGCATGACGTGCCGATCTTCTGCCCGGCGTTCGTCGACTCCTCGGCCGGCTTCGGGCTCGTCAAGCACCAGGTCGATGCGGCCAAGGAAGGCCGCCCGTATCTGATGATCGACGCGGTCGCAGACTTCCGCGAGCTGACCGACATCAAGATCGCCGCCGGCACTACCGGCCTGCTGATGATCGGCGGCGGCGTGCCGAAGAACTTCATCCAGGACACCGTCGTCTGCGCCGAGATCCTCGGCCACGAGGACGTCGCCGTGCACAAATACGCGGTGCAGATCACCGTTGCCGACGTTCGTGATGGTGCCTGCTCGTCCTCCACGCTGCAGGAGGCTGCGAGCTGGGGCAAGGTCAACACCGGCATCGAGCAGATGGTGTTCGCCGAAGCCGGCTCGGTGATGCCGCTGCTGGCGTCGGACGCGTACCACCGCGGCCACTGGAAGAACCGCGCCAAGCGCGGCTGGGCCAAGCTGTTCGGCTGAGGCCGGCGCAGGACTGAAAAGCGCGTTTTTAATCCTCCCCGAGCTTGTCTCGGGGAGGGGGACCATGCTCAGCATGGTGGAGGGGCCGCGCCGCAGAGCGCGGGGAATGCTGACAGCTAAGGGCAACGCTGTCTTCGCAGCGCCCCTCCACCACTCGCTGCGCGAGCGGTCCCCCTCCCCGAGCAAAGCTCGGGGAGGATTTAAGTATCACCCCGCCCGCGCTGCCCGCGCCATCGCGTTCAGCTGCGCCAGCGCCGCATCGAAGCGGCCCTCGGCCTCGGCGTTGCGCAGGAACTTCACCCGCTCGACCAGGATCTCGCTCGGCGTCGGGTCCTGGCCGAACAGCGCCATCACTTCGTCGATGAATTCATTGAGCGGCTGATAGCCCGGACGGGTCTCCTGCCCCGGGGTTAGCCCGGTCTGCACCGCCGGCGGCGCCAGCTCGATCACTTTCACCTTGTCCTTCAGCGCCTCGCGCAGCGACACGGTGTAGCTGTGGATCGCCGCCTTGGTGGCGTTGTAGGTCGGCGTGTCGACCAGCGGCACGAACGCCAGCCCCGAGGTGACGTTGACGATCGCCGCATCGGCCTGCGCTGCGAGATGGTCGATCAGCGCATTGGTCAGCCGGATCGGGCCGAGCAGATTGGTGGTGATCGTCGCCTCGGCGTCGGCAAGGTCGCGGCGCGTGTCGAGAGCCTCGAAGCGCATGATCCCGGCATTATTGATGAGTATGTTGAGCCCGGGATACGCGGCGATCACGCGGCGGGCGAAATCCTCGACGCCCTCGGCGCTCTCGACGTCGAGCGTCAGCGCGAACATGCCGTCGCGCCCTTCTACCACGGCGTCGAGCGCGTCCTGCCGCCGCCCGGCGACGATCACCTGGTTGCCGGCTTCGTGGAAACGCTGGGCGAGCGCGGCGCCGATGCCCGATCCGCCGCCGGTGATGAGAATGGTGTTGCCGCTGGTCTTCATGCGCGTGCTCCTCTGGGGTTGCTGCCGACAATCTAAGCCGTTACTCTCCACGGGGTAGAAGGCACCGAAAAGATTTATACGCACCATTTGGAGAGTGTATCTTGGCCAAGCCCGCGCCCTTCGCGCCGACAAGGCAGAAACCCTGGCCGGACGCAGGCGATCCCCGCGTCGACGCACTGGTCACCGATGTGATTGGCCGGGTCGCCGACAAATGGACGATGCTGATCCTCGAGGCTCTGGCCGAGCATGAGCATCTGCGCTTCACCCAGGTCGGCAAGCTCGTCCCCGGAATCAGCCAGAAGATGCTCACTCAGACGCTGCGCCAGATGGAGCGCGACGGGCTGGTCGATCGCAAGGTTCACGCCGTCGTCCCGCCCCGCGTCGATTATCGCCTCACCGATCTCGGCGAGAGCCTGGGCGCGGCCTTTTGCGGCGTATGGCTATGGGCGGAGGCCAATCTCGGCCGCATCGAAGGCGCGCGCGCCGCGTTCGACGGTCGTACGACCTAGACCCCATCGACGGCGCGGCGAAATCGCGTCAGGACGCGCAAAACCAGGGAGGATGCCATGTCGATCGATCGCCGTACGCTTATCGGAGGCGCGGTCGGCCTCACCCTTGCCGGGGTTGCCAAGGCGCAGACCGGCCCCACCCCCTATGTCGCCGGCACCGGCACCGCCGCCTGGCCGCCGCGCGAGCATTTCAAGCTGTGGCCCGGTTCGCCGCCTGGAGCCCCCACCCCGCTTCCCAGCAACGACTTCACCGTCAATGGCAGCTTCAAGGAGCTGTGGCTGCGCGGCGTCTCGGAGCCGATGGTCGGCGTCTATCGCCCTGCCCGGCCCGATGGCCGCGCGGTGCTGTCGATCGCAGGCGGCGGCTATGGCTTCGTCTCGATCGAGAATGAAGGCGTCGACGTCGCCAAGGCGCTCACCCCATACGGCATCACCGTGTTCGTCCTCGCCTATCGCCTGCCGGGCGAAGGCTGGGCCAACCGCGCCGACGTGCCACTGCAGGATGCGCAGCGCGCGATGCGGCTGATCCGCGCCAATGCTGGAAAATATGGCATCGACCCGTTCCGGCTTGGCATTTGCGGCTTCTCCGCGGGCGGGCATCTCGGCGGGATGCTCGCGGTCGGCCATGACGATCCGGTATATCAGGCGGTGGACGCCGCCGATGTGCAGCCCGCGCGCCCGGCTTATGCCGGCCTCGTCTATCCGGTGATGTCGTTCGCCACGGCGGGCCTGAATAGCCGGTCGAGCGGCATGCTGCTCGGCGACAATCAGGATCCGGCGCTTATTGCGCGCTACACGCCGCTGGCCCGCATTTCGGCCGAGGCGCCGCCGATCTTCCTCGTCCATGCCTTCGACGACGGCACCGTGCCGATCCAGCAGAGCCTGGCGACGATCGAGGCGTGCCACGCCGCCAAGGTGCCGGTCGAAGCGCATCTGTTCGAAAAGGGCGGCCATGGCTTCGGCGCGCTCCACCCGCCGATCGACTCGCCGGCGCGCACCTGGACCGAGACCTTTGCCCGCTGGACGGCGAAGCGCTAGGGCGTCTGGAAGCCCAGCGCGCGGATCTCCAGCGGCTTGCCGCGCGGGTCGGCCTTGAAGAACAGCCCGCCCTTGGCGCTGGCGTCGCCGGCGACATAGTCGAGCGTCGTGGTGCTGGTCTCGTCGCCGAGCTTGCCTTCGATCGCCACCGCCGCCGCAGTCGCGCTCGATCGGTTGGTCACGTCGAACTCGACGACGAAGCCCGCGGCGTTGGGCACGATCCGCCCGGCATGGACTTCGAGCGAGGGAAGTTGCGCGGACTCCGCCGTCAGCGCCTCGCGGCCGATGACGACGACGACGAAGAGGATCGCCAGCAAGCCGAGCCCGGCGGCGATCCATTCGAGGATGGGCGTTCTGCTCTGCGATGCCATTGCCCGTTCCTAAACCACCAGCCGGGCAATCGCGGCACCGATCGCCGCAGGAAAGCCCAGCACCACTACCGTGCTCGCGACCGCACTGATCGCCGCGCCGTCGCAGCGCCCGAAGGTCCATAGCACGTACAGGCTCACCAGCAGCGCGATCGCATAGCCGGGCACGGTGAACACCAGGAAGCGCCGCGCCAGCCCATAACCCTCTGGAGCGTCCTCCTGTCCGGCAAAGCCGATGGCGAAGACCAGCACGTGGAGCAGGAACAGCGAGACCAGGATCAGCGCCAGGCTGTGCCACGCCGTCATCTTGTAGCCGATCAGGATCATCTCCTCGGTCGGCGCGACGTTGAAGGCGAGGAACAGCGCGCCCGCGAGCATCAGGAACAACTGGCCGCCATAGCCGGCCGAACGCGCCGCCTTGTCCGCATCGTCGTCGGGATCGCCGCCGCTCAGCTGCTTGCGCGCGATCATCGCGCCGAAACTCGCCGGCACCGCCTGGATCGCGATCACGCCGACCAGCTCGTCGAGCGGAATCGTCGCCACGAGCAGCCCGAACAGCTTGAGGATGACGATCGCCGAGACCGTGCCCACCGCATAGGCAGCGAGTGCGTCGAGCACGTCCTCGTGCAGGCTGGCGGTCTTCTCGAACCCGCCGAAGCGCGACAGCAGGACCAGCACCATGAAATTGAGCGCGATGAACAGAAGCAGGCGCAGTGGCTCGACATAGAGGCCGATCGACCACATCTCCATCGTCATCAGCAAGGGGAGCGCGAAGAGGATCGCCCCGCCGAACGCCCGCGCCAGGCCAGAGGCATAGTCGCGGTTCAGGCTGACGGCGTCTTCCATCACAGCCGAACGCGGCAAAGGGCTTTGCTATCCGAACAGCCGCGAAAGACTGCGTTCGAGCATCAGCAATTGCCACAGCGTGCGGCCATGCTCGGCGCGACCGGCGCGGTGATCGGCGGCGAGCTTCTCGATCGTCGCGACCTGGAACCAGCCGGTTTCGACGAGCAGCTTGGACCGCGCCAGCCCCGCAGCCTCGTCGGCCAGCGCCTTGCGGAACCAGGCGCTGATCGGCGTGACGAACCCCATTTTGGGCCGATACAGGATCTCGCGCGGCAGCCAGGGCTCGAGCGCCTTCTTCATCAGCCATTTGCCCTGCCCCGCCTTGATGCGGAGGGCCGGCGGCAGCGTCGAGGCGAACTCGACGAGGCGATAGTCAAGCAGCGGCTCCCGCGCCTCGAGGCTCACCGCCATGCTGGTGCGATCGACCTTGGTGAGGATGTCGCCGGGCAGCCAGTGGCGGATATCGGCATATTGCGCGCGGTCGAGCCCGTCGCGCGCGGGCGCCTCACGCATCGCCTCGACATAGCGCTGCTCGGCGGTGTGCCCGTCGAGGCTGCGCCGCGCGGCCTCGGTGTAAAGCCGGCCGCGCAGCTCGGGCGTAGTGACGCCCACCGCCTTGGCATAGGCATGCTCGCCGCCCTCGGCGAGCGCGAGCAGCGTCGTCTTGGCGCGGAACGCGCGCGGCGCCCAATCGGCCTTGGGATAGAGCCGGCCCAGCGTCCCGAAGATATTGGCCCGGATATGCTCGGGGAGCAGCCCGCGCACGCGCTCCTCGGCAGCGAAGAACTTGTAGCGGCGATAGCCGGCAAACGCCTCGTCGGCGCCGTCGCCCGACAGCGCCACGGTCACGCTCTCGCGCGCCAGTTCGCAAACCCGGTATGTCGGCAGCGCCGAGGCATCGGCAAAGGGCTCGTCGAACGCGGCGACCAGCGTGTCGATCAGCGCGAAATCGTCGGCCGCGACCTTCCGACTGCGATGCGCAGTCGCGAAGCGTTCGGCGACCAGCGCCGCGTGCGCCGTCTCGTCATGGTCGGCCTCGTCAAAGCCGATCGTGCAGGTCTTGACCGCGGCCTTGCTCGCCTCGGCCATCAGGGCCACCACTGCGCTGCTGTCGACCCCGCCGGACAGGAAAGCGCCGAGCGGCACGTCCGCCACCATCCGCGATCGCACCGCTGCGCGCATATGCGCGATCAACTCGGCCTCAAGGTCCTTGGGCTTGCCGCTCGCCCGCTTCGAGAAGTCGACGTCCCACCAGCGCACCGGCTCGGGCACGTTCTGCCCGCGGCGCAGCAGCAGGAAATGGCCGGCAGGAAGCTTGCGCACGCCCGCCATGATCGAGGCGTCGTCGGGGACATAGCCGAGCCCGAGATAATCCTCGATCGCATGGAAATCGGCGGCGCGGCGGAATAGCGGGTGCGCGAGCAGCCCCTTGAGCTCGGAGGCGAAGGCGAAGGCGCCGTCGGAAAGCTCGGTATAGAAAAGCGGTTTTACCCCGAAGCGGTCGCGGGCGAGGAACAGGCTCTGCTCGGCCGCGTCGTAGAGTGCGAAGGCGAACATGCCGTTCAGCCGGTCGAGCATCGCCGGGCCCCATACCCGCCAACCATGGAGCAACACTTCGGTATCGCTATCGGTGTCGAAGCGCGCGCCCTTGGCTTCCAGCTCGGCGCGGACTTCGCGGAAATTGTAGATCTCGCCGTTGAAGCTCACCACGGCGGCGCCGTCGGGCGTCGCCATCGGCTGGACGCCGCCTTCGAGATCGATGATCGCCAGCCGGCGGTGCCCGAGGCCCACGCCCGGAGCGGTCCACACGCCCGAACCGTCCGGCCCGCGATGCGCCAGCGCATCGGCCATCACGGCGATGCGCGCGGGATCCACCGGCTTGCGGGTGACGGGGTAGTAAAGCCCCGCAATGCCGCACATCAGCGCGCGCCGGAGAAACGGTCGGCGAAAGCCTCGAGCGGGCCAAGCGCGTCGAGCAGGTCAGAGATCGCGCCGCGCGAATCCATGTGCTCGCGCTCAGCGGAGAGCAGCACCGCCACCCCTGCCTGGTTGCCGCCCAGCATCTTGGCCTTCAACGTCTCGAACTTCACGCGATTGTCGCTCCCGGTCAGCGTATCGCCGACGCGGTACCAACTAACCGTCTCGCGTTCCACCCGGCCGGGACCGATCATGCGCAGCGCGTGCCCGCCCGAAAGCGCGGGCAGGTCCTCGATGCGCACCCAGCGATCGTTCTCACGGATCGGGCCGATGCCGAAGCCGACGAGTTCCTTGCCCTCGTGCTGCGTCGCGAAAACGGCGACGGCGAGGTCCACGGCCCTGCCCTGCCCATCGACATAGCGCGCCATCAGCATCCGATCGGCGCCGGGGAAGTTGGGTACCCAGGTGGCATTCGGCGCCAGCGGCACGCGGCGCCAGCCGGCGACTTCGGGAAGCTCGGCCGCGTTCAGCGTCGCCGCGCGGGCCGCGTTGAGCGCGGCCCAGCCGGGAAATGCGCTCGCCACGGCAAGCACCAGCAGCGCCGCGACCGGTGCGTCGATCCGCCGCCTGACCGGCGTCTGCAAGGTCGCGGGATCGAACCAGGCCGCATCGGGATCGCGATCGAACCATTTCCAGCCGATCGCCAGCACGGCCGCCATCACCACTGCGAAGAACACCCAGCCATAGACGATATGATCCATGCCGGTGGCCGCCTCGACCGAAGTCCACCAGGCGGCATAGATCGTCCCGAACGCGCGCAGCCCGTTGGCGATCACCGGCACGACCAGCGCCACCGCGAGGAACACTGCACGCCGCCGCCACGCTACGAAGCAGACATTGGCGACCAGCGCCCCGAACGCGATCATCGCGATCAGGAACTTGGCGCCCGAACACGCCTCGGCGACTTCGAAGAAGCCGTTCGAGGTGGTGATCAACACGCCGTCTACGCTTGCCGGCACGCCGAAGAGATGGAGCAGCGGCATTACCATGCCGACGGTGATCGTCTGGAGCGGGCCTTCGAAGAATTCGCCGAACGGGACCTGGAACGCCATGTACGCGATTGGAAAGGCGAGCGCGCGGGCGACATTCGGCCCGAGCAATGTTACCACTGCGCCCTGCAGCATCAGCACCAGCCCGGCATGGCGGAACAGCGCAACGCTGGCGGCGTCGCCGAGCAGCCAGCCGAACCCGCCCGCACCGACCAGTACGAGCCCCGGCCACCAGGCGGCGGGCCGCACTTGCGCCAGCTCGGCGCGGCGCTGCCAGACCAGCCAGCCGATCACCGGCGCGACGAACAGGCAATGCCCGAAGGTGGTGTTGGTCCAGTAGATCCGCGCCAGGTCGATCGCGTCGCGGTGGAAGAGCAGCAGCAGCGCTGCCCAGGCGCCGGCCAGCAACGCGGCGTGGCGCTTCCAGCGCGCGTCGAACGCAGGCGTTGCGGCGAAGTCGCGGGCGGGGAACGCAACCGTCATGCCGCAGCCGACGCCTGCCAGCCGAGCAGCGCATCGAGCGGCGCCAGCCGAGCCTCCCAGCCATAGCGCGCCACCACGCGCCGCCGTGCCGCTGCACCGAGCGATGCCGCATCCCAGGGATTGGCCAGCACTTCGATCAGCGCGGCCGCGATCCCGGCGGCATCGGCGCCGACCCGGATCGTGCCGTCATGGTCGATGCCCTCGGCGGCGGCAGCGGAGGCGACCACCGGCCGCGCCATCGCCATGCCTTCGAGCACCTTGTTCTGGATGCCGCGCGCCAGCCTGAGCGGCGCGACGACGGCGTCGGCATGCGCGAGCCAACCGCGGACATCGGCGACTTCGCCGGTAACGAATACGCCCGGATGTCGCGCCAGCGCACGCACTGCCTCGCTGGGGTTGCGCCCGACGATCGCGAAGCTGGCGTTCGGCTGCGCGGCGCGGACCAGCGGCAGGATCGCCTCGGCAAACCAAGTCACGCCTTCGATATTGGGGCGATAGTCCATCTGCCCGGTAAACACGATCAGTGGCTCGCCGGCCTCGACAGGCGCAAAGGCCGCCGCGGGATCGTAATGCCGCGTGTCGATGCCGTTCTCGATCACGTGGACACGCTCGGCACCGGTGCGGGCGCGGAACAGCTCGGCCTCGGCGGCGCTGACGAACAGGCTGGCATCGGCACGCGTCGCCACTGCGGCCTCATGGGCCATCAGCAGCCGCGCCTCGCGGGCGAGCATCCAGGCCATCGGTCCTTTGGCGTCGGCGGCATAGGCGGCGAACTTGGCCGAATCCATGTCGACGAAGTCCATGATCACCCGCGCCTTGGTCTCACGCGGGACGTACTGCGCCATCTGACTGGAGAAGACGAAGATCGTGTCGATCGGATGCCGGGCGAGCAGGTTCGTAACCGCGCGGTGCATCGCCGCATCGTCGAACGCCGTCAGCGACACCGGCCGGCGCGAGGCGAGCGCCTGCACCGCGGCCACCGCCTGGCGCTTCCCGCGCCACAGCAGCGCATGCTCGCCGCCCAGCGCCGCCAGCCCCGCATGCGGATCGAGGTCGCCGGGCGCATCGCCGAACGCCGCGAGATGGACCCGCGCGTGCTTCGCGAGATGCTGGAGCAGATGATAGCCGCGGATCTTGTCGCCGCGATCGGGCGGGAACGGCACGCGGTGCGCGAGGAAAAGAATGTCGCCCATCAGCCGAGCCCGCGGGCGATCCACGGTCCCAGCCGGTTGGCGAGCCACAGCGGCATGCGCTTCCACGCTTCCACCTTGCGGCTGTATTTCGGATCGAGCGGATTGACGCTGCGCTTCTCCGCACCCTCGGCACTGCGGCTGAAATAGGTCAGCGGCGCACCCTCGAAGCCCCAATTCTTCTTGAACGCTGCCGCGCCGGTGCCGGTCTTGGAGCGGCCGAAATCGAACCGCGTGCAGCCACGCGCGCGCGCGTGGCGCATCAGCGCGAAATACATCGCGTCATTGGCGCGCAACGCCCGCGCCTCGCCGGTGCCGCCGCCCCAATAGGGATAGACGACGCCCTTCCAATAGAGGCTGAGCACGCTCGCCACGGCCTGCCCCTGATGGCGCACGGTCAACACATCGGCGGCCGCATCGAACTCGCGCAGCACCTGCGCGAACAGCGCGCGCGGGAACACCGGCGTGCCGAGGTTGCGCACCGATTCGGCATAGACCGCATAATGCGCCGCGCGCTCGGCAGCGCTCGCTCCGGTGGTGATTTCGAGATCGAAGCCCAGCGCCCGACGGACCTCGGCGCGCTGCTTGCGCGGAATCGCGAGCAATTCGGCATCGTCATCGGCGGCGATCGGCCGCACGAAGCCCAGATAGGTCGTGTCGTCGACGGTCCAGTCCGCGCCGGGGTTCAGCCCGCCGCGCAGCTCGACGCCGGGGCAGCCCAGCTTCTGCGCCAGCGCCCAGGTGGCATCGGCAAGCTGGCCGACCGCGCCGGGATGCTCGGCGAGCACGCCCCCGCCCACGCCGAACCCGGCCGAGACCAGCGCCTTGCCGAAAAGCGGCGATCGGATCTCGGTGAGCGGCAGCACCCCGGCGATCTCGCCATTGCCGCGCTCGGCGAGCAGATAATGGCTGCGCTGGCCGCAGCCCCGCGCCGTGGCGATGCTCCACGCCGGCAGATGAAACGGCGTGCCGTCCGCTTGTTCATGGACCCATGCGCCGATCCGCGCGCGTTCCAGCGCATCGCCGAGATCGGCGGTGCGCAGCGTCAGCGGCTTGGCGAGCAGCGGGGCGTTCATGCCAGACGCGCCGCCTCGCGCGCGGCGACGGCATCGACCCGGCCCCAGGCGTGCCCGGCGATCAGCCGCTCGAGCTTGCCCTCCATCGCGCCCAGCCGGGTATAATGGCGGATGCGCGACTTGAGCGGCGCATTCCGCACCCGCGGCTGCGCGGGATCGATTTCCCAGGGATGGAAATAGAAGATCGCGGCAGCGTCGCCGCCATTGGCGCGCTTGACCGCATCGGTGGTCACCCGGCTCGGCAGCATCCGGAAGAAGCCGCCGCCGGCGGTCACTTCGCGGCCCAGCACCCGCGCGATCGTGATCGGCAGCTCGATCAGCGATTCACCCGCCACCGGCCGGAAAGCGCCGCGCGGTGCATCGTGCCAGCCATAATGATCGTGGCGGATTGGGGCGACGCTCGACGAATAAGCATAGCCCTCTTCGGCCAGGATCGCGTGCGCCCAGGGCGTGCGCGTGTCGATCGAGAAGCTCGGCGCACGATAGCCGGTGACGGCGGTGCCCGAGGCATCCTCCAGCGCGACGCGTGCCGCGGCGAGGTCGTCGCGGAAATCCTCGGGGCTCAGCGTGAAGACGCGCTTATGATCCCAGCCATGGCTGGCGACCTCGTGCCCGGCCTCGGCGATGCGGCGGATCAGCGCAGGATAGCGATGCGCCACCCAGCCCAAAGTGAAGAACGTCGCCTTGACGCCGCCGCGCGCGAACAGATCGATCACGCGATCGGTATTGCCCTCGACGCGGCAATCGAGCCCGTCCCAGTCCGAACGCGCAATCGTGTTCTCGAACGCGCCGACCTGGAACCAGTCCTCGACATCGACCGAAAGCGCGTTGACCGGCATTGCGGATCAAGCCGCAGTGCTGTGGAACGCCGAGAGATCGGGCCGCCGCGCGGGTTCGCCGCTCTCGACCCAGTCGACCAGCAGCGTCAGCACGCGGCGCAGCGCCACATCCTGCTGCTGGAGCTGGCTCTCGAGCTGGAGGATGCGCTGCTCGAGCGCGCCGTTCTCCGCAGGCTTGGCGGCGGCTGGCGCCGGCGCGACGCGCGGCTCGGGCGCGGGCGGCACGATGTCGCGCAGGAAGATGTCGGTGCGGCGGCGCGCAGGCTTCTCGTTGGCGATCAGCAATTCGGCATCGAGGTCGGCAATCACCGCGGCAAGGTCGTTGCCGCTGAAGCTGTCGATCTGCTCGACCGCGCCGAACAGCAGCACGCGGCTGGCGAGCTGGTTCAGCCGGCGCGGGATACCGCCCGACCAACGATGCATCGCCGCGATCGCATCGTTGGTGAAGCGCGGCTTGCCGCGCCAGCCGACGACCGACAGGCGGTGGAGCAGATAGGGTTCGACTTCGTCGGCATCCATCGGGGCAAGATGGTGCATTGCGATCACGCGCTGGCGCAGCTGGTCGAGCTTGGGATCGGCCAGCGTCACGCGAAACTCGGGCTGGCCGAGCAGGAAGATCTGGAGCAGCGGATAGCCGCCGGCCTGAAAGTTGGAGAGCATGCGCAGCTCCTCCAGGCTCTCGAACGGCAGCGCCTGCGCCTCGTCGATCACCAGCAGCGTGCGGCGGCCGCCGCGTGCGACGTCGTGCAGACCGCGCTCGATCGCGGCGAGCATCTCGGCCTTGGGCGCGTGGCCCAGTTCGATGTCGAGCCCGGCGCCGACGGTGCGCAGCAGGTCCTCGGGGCGGAGCTGGGTCGAGACGATCTTGACGACGTTCAGCCGATCCTCGTCGATCTCGCCGAGCAGATGCCCCATCAGCGTGGTCTTGCCGACGCCGGGATCGCCGGTGATCACCACGAATCCCTCGCCCTGGCTCAGGCCATAGCCGAGATAGGCCATCGCCTTGCGGTGCGTCGCGGTGTCGAACCAGAAGCCCGAATCAGGGGTCAGCTGGAAGGGCCGTCCGGTCAGTCCGTAGTGATCGTGGTACATGGTCATGTCCCGAGCTTAGAAGCCGTACCGCAGGCCGAGAAGCGCCTGCGCTTGCGTGTTGTTGTCGCCGTCGCGCTCGAACCCGAACACGCCGACCGACGCCGTCGCGCCCAGCGGGCCGAACTGATGCGTATAGGCCGTGTTCGCGCCATAGCCGACAAGGCCGTCGGCGCCCGGCAGGCTGCTGGTGTAATAGCTGCCGAACAGGCTGGTGCTGAGCTGGCCGTCGCGACCGACATTCTGCGAGGCGAAGAGCTGGCCATAAACGCTCTCGTCCGCGGTGCCTTCGGTGGTCGAGCCCGAAGGCGCCAAGAAGCTGCGCCGGCCATAGCCGCCGCCCACGCCGAAGCGGGTGCCGCCGCGGCCGAACACCGCCACGCCTGTTACCCCGCGGGCGCGATAGGCCGAAGTCGTCGCCGAGGCGAAGACGTCCGCCAGGCAGCCACCTGCGGCCGCGCCGGTGGTGCCATAGATGCAGCCGCTGAACTGGTTGCCGAACGGATCGGTGGTCGCCTGGAAGCTGGTCGGCATCGAGGCGAGCGCGCCGCCGAGTTGCTGGCCGAAGGTCTCGACGCTGTCATAGACGCCGATCTGGATGCCGCTGCCCGGGCCCATCTGATAGCTGAACGAGCCGTTGTAGCTGAGCGAGTCATAGCGCCGGCCGACGCGCGCTTCGAGGAAGGTGCGGCGGCTGGGGCGCCAGATCACGCCGGCATCCCAGAATACGCCGTCGAAATCATAGGCGATGCGGCGCGGCGAATTCGGATCGGTGACGAAGCGGCCGGCGCCGTCGGTCACCGGTGCGCCGGTGGTGCCGCGCAATGCGTCGCGCTGGCTGATCCGGATTTGCTCATAGCCCACGCCGGCAGTGAGCGCGACGCCGCGCCCGACCGGCAGGACCACGTCGCCGCGGCCATATTTGCCTTCGTAGCGCTGGTCGAGCTGGCCGGCATCCTCGCGCGTGTACGATCCGCTGGCCGTGATGCCGACCGGCAGCACCGTGCCCGATTTCACCCCGGCGCTGGCGGTGGCGACATGCACCTTCGAATCGTCATAGCGGTCGAGCGGCGGCGAACCTGCGGGAACCCCGGTGGCGCCGGGCGCCTCGACCTTGGTGTAGCCAAAGCGATAGGCGGCATTGACGAAAGCGGCGCCGACATGCGTCGCGATATTGGGGCCGACATAGGCCGAATAGACTTGGCTCGAATTGCGGACATTGCCTTGGCTGGTGCCAAGCGCGTCGCCCCGGATATCGGCCCGCGAGCGCGTTGCGATCGCGCCGCCTTCCAGCGTCACGTCGCGCGCGATCACTGCGCGGCCCTGCGCCAGGCCGCTATGCGTCTGGTCGTTGGCGAGACTGCCGTCATAATCGAAGCGGCGCTCATATTTGTAGCTCACCTGCACCTGGACGCGGCGCGTGTTCATCGACGCGTCGATGCCGGCGGCCAGCGTCGAATAGGTCAGCACATCGCCGCCGTCCGAGAGATCGGCGGCAAGCACCTGGCTCGCCTCGATATAGGGCGTCACCTGCAGGCGCTTCTCCTGCGCCGCTGCGGGCTGCGCCGCGCAGGCGAGCGCGAGTGCGCCAGGAACCAGATAGCGGGTCACCGGCCCGACTCCCCATAATAGCTGCCGAACCGGCGCCCGCCCGGCTGGAATGAGACCGAGTTGAGCACGAGCTGGACATGCTCGCAGGCGTCGAGCGTGGCGACCGCCTCGCGCAGTTCGCCTTCGCTGGTCCGGTCGGCACGCACGACGAGCACGACCTGGCCGACATGCGATGCCAGCACAGAGGCGAGCGAGGCAGCAAGCGCGGGCGGCGAATCGAAGATCACCATGCGGCGTGGATTGGCCGCGGCAAGCCGGTCGAGGATCGCGCGTGCGCGGTCGCTGGCCAGCAGCTCGGTATCGCTGTTGCTCTTGGTGCCGGCCGGCAGCACCGAAAGCTGAGGAATGTCGGTGTCGACGATGCAATCCTCGACATCGCCCACGGTGCCGGCCAGCGCATCGAGAAGGCCGCGACCTTGCGGCACGCCGAGGCGCTCGAGCACGTCGGGCTTGGCGAAATCGGCATCGACCAGCAGGATCTCGACGTCCTTCTCGGCCGCCATCGAGAGCGCGAGGTTGATCGCACAGAAGGTCTTTCCCTCGTCGGGCTGGGCTGAGCACACCAGGATCATGCGCGCCTTGTCGGCGGCCTTGGCAGTCCCCTCGGCCGCAACGGCGCGTGCGGTGAGCAGCAGCTGGCGCTTCACCATGCGGAATTCCTCGGCCAGCGCATCGATATGCGCGCCGGGAACGATCATCCCGCCTTCGGCCAGCCGATCGCGATCGATCGGCGCCCGGCGGCGGCCGGTACGCGCCCAGACGGGCTCGGGTTCGACGACCGGCATCGGTTCGGCGATCGGACCAAAGGCCGCTTCGATCGGCTCGGGCGCCTCGAGGACGATCGGCGTGTCGATTTCGATCGGCGCTTCGGGCGCGGGCTGCGCGACGGGCTCGATCATCGGTTCAGGCGCGATGACCGGCTCGGGCGCGGGCTCGGCCGGCGGCACCGGACGCGGCGCGCGCTTGGGCGCCTCGTCCATCGGCGGCAGCGGCGCATAGTCGAACTGCGCGGCGGCGCGTTCGAGCAGCGTGCCCTTGAAGCGGCGAGGCGTATGATCGTTCATGGCGCTCAGGCCCCCATGCCGCGCTGAAGGAATTCTACGCCGACAAGACCGAGCCAGGCGACGCCCAGCGCCACGGTGCCGCCGGCGAACAGCGTCAGCCGCTTGCGCCGCATCGCGGTCTGCGCCGCGGTGACGACTTCACCGATCGAGCCGATCACCGGGATGCCACTGGCGCGCTCGAGCTGGCCCGCGGTCGAATAGATGGTGCGCAGCTTGCCCAGTGCGAACGCCGCGGCGACGCCTGCGCCGAGCCCGGCGATCAGCACCGCGGTCAGCAGCATCGGGCGATTGGGCGAGGTCGGCGCACGCGGCTGCGCGGGCGGATCGACAACGTTGAACTTGGCGCCTTCCGTCTCGCTCTCTGCCTGGCCCTTGATGCGCACCTGCTCGCGATCGGCAAGCAGCTTGTCATACTGGTCCTTGAGCACCTGATATTCGCGGTCGATCTGGCCCTGCTCGGCAGCGACGCCGGGCGCGCTGGCGATTTTGGTATCGAATTGCGCCAGATCGCGTTCGATTTGGTTCTTGCGCTCGACCAGCGCGGCAACCTGCGACGACTTGTCGGCACGCATCGACTGGAAGCTGAGATAGAGCGGGTTCGACGACCCTGCCGCGGCACCGCTGACCACCGGCTCGTTGCGCGCCGCGGCGGTTGCCGAGGCGAGCTGGTTGCGCAGCGCGATCATGTCGGGATGGGCGTCGGTATAGCCCTTGGACCGGGCGTCTGCGATCTGACCCTGGATCGCCGCGAGGCGCGCGCGTGCCGGCCCGAGCGAGGCGCCGCCGCCGGCACCCGCGACGTTGATCGGCGTGCCCGCCATCTGCGCGTTGACGGCGTTGAGGCTGCTCTGCGCCGCCGCGAGGTCCGACTGGACCTGGGCCAGCTGGGTGCGTGCCGCGCCGATCCGGTCGTTGAGCGACCCGGTGCCCGGCAGGTTGCCCAGATAGCGCGCCTGGAAGTCGGCCTTCTTGGCTTCGGCCTCCTGCAGCGCCTTCTGGCGCGTCGAGAGCTGGTCGTCGAGGAAGCGCAGCGACTGGCTGGTCGCGTCGCGATTGTCGGCGAGATTGGCCTCGACGAAGATGTCGATCAGCTTCTGCGCGATCTGCTGCGCAAGCTTGCCGCTCGGCGCCGTCACCGTGATCTCGAACAGATTGTCCTGCTGCGCGGTCAGTTTGATCGCCTGTTGCAGCCCTGCCACGCGATCGGCGATGTCGCGCTCGCTCGAAACGGTGCGCGCCAGGTCGGTGCCGCGCACCACCTTGTCGAGATTGACTGCCGAAGTCAGCGTCTGGCGGACCCGGTCGATATCCTTCTGCTGCTCGAGCGCGGTCGTGCCGTCAGTCGGCAGGATCTGGCGCAGCTGGACGAAGATGCGGGCATGCGCCTCATATTTGTTGGGCATCTGCGACACGACGAACCAGCCCGCGAGGCATACCGCCCAGGCTACGGCCAGCGCGATCCAGCGCCGCATCCATACCGCGTGGAGCGCGGCCCTCAGCTCGTCATAGAGACTGCCCATCCCGCGATCCTCAGAACATGCTTTCGGGGATGATGATCACGTCGCCCGGCTCGAGCCGGACGTTCGCCGAGACGTCGCCGTTCTTGAGCAGGTCGCCGAGGCGGATCTTGTATTCGCGCTGCCGCCCGGTCGTTTTGTCGTAGCGGACGAGGCGGGCGCGGTTGCCCGAGGCGAATTCGCTGAGGCCGCCCACCGAGATCATCGCGTCGAGCACGGTCATGTTGGCGCGATAGGGAATCGAGGCCGGCTTCTCGGTCGCGCCGACGATGCGGACCTGCTGGCTGTAGGTGCCCTGGAAATTCTCGACGATGACCGAGACGATCGGGTCCTTGATATATTCGCCCAGCGCGATCTTGAGGTCATCGGCCAGCATCGCGGGGGTTTTGCCAACCGCGGGCATGTCACTGATCAGTGGCACGGTGATTCGGCCGTCTGGGCGCACCTGCACCTTCGCCGACAGCTCCGGGTTGCGCCACACGAAGATGTTGAGCTGGTCCATCGGGCCGATAATGTATTCCTCGCCCGGCCCCTCGCGGTTGGCGACGAAGGTCGCAGGCGGCAGCTCGGGGCGCGAACCGCCGCCGCTGCACCCCGTCACCAGCGTCGCAGCCAATGCGACTCCGCCGATACCCTTGGAAAACCGATCGAAATTCATGTGCCGCGCTCCCCTCCCCATCAGCCGACGCTGCGCCGAAAAGCGGCCGCGAGCTCATGCGGATCGGGCAGGGCTATGCAGGGAGAGAGGTAAAGATAGCGTTAGGCGTGGGCAGTGACGTCATCCGCTGACGTCAACTCTGGAGAATCTCGTGCACGGGCGGATGTCCCAGAAAGGCACTCGGACTCGCGCTGGCGCCGTAAGCGCCCGAGGCGAAGATCGCAACAACGTCGCCCACCTCCGCCCGCGGCAGCGCGACCCGGTCGGCCAGCCGGTCGAGCGGGGTGCATAGCGGCCCGACGATGTTCACCACTTCCTCAGCCGGCGCCTGCATCCGGTGGGCGAGCGCAACGGGATAGTTGCGCCGCACCACCGTGCCGAAATTGCCCGTCGCCGCGAGATGGTGGTTGAGCCCGCCATCGACGACGAGGAAGGTCTCGCCCTGGCTCTCTTTGCGGTCGATCACCCGCGCCAGATAGACGCCCGCCTCGCCGACCAGCCAGCGACCGAGCTCGATCGCCCATTCCACCTTGGTAAGGGTGAGGAACGACGCGTGGATCGCGGTACCCAGCGCAGCACCGATCGCTTCCACATCAATCGGCGTGTCGCCGGCGAAATAGGGAATGCCGAAGCCGCCGCCCAGGTTCACTCGCGGCGGCATCCAGCCAGCCTGCTCGGCGAGTGTCTCCGCCAGCGCTATCGTCGCAGCCTGGGTCTGGATGATCGCCTCGGTATCCAGCGACTGCGAGCCGCTGAAGATATGAAATCCTTGCCAGTCGGCACCACTAGCGCAAATCTGCTGGACCAGCCTCGGCACCCGCGCGACATCGACGCCGAAGGGCGAGGCGCGCCCGCCCATCTTCATTCCCGATCCGCGCAGCTCGAAATCGGGATTCACCCGCACCGCGAGTCGCGGCGTCACGCCCAGCCGTTCGCCGATAGCCAGCGCGCGCGCCGCCTCGCCCTCGGATTCGAGATTGAGCGTCGCGCCCGCCGCGATCGCCGCTTCCAGTTCGAAATCGCGCTTGCCCGGCCCGGCAAAGCTCACCGCGCTTGCCGCCATGACGCCGAGCGCCTTGTCGAGCTCGCCGGCAGAGGCGACGTCGAGCCCGTCGACCAGCGGCGCGATCCTCTCAAGCAGCGCCGGCAAGGGATTGGCCTTGATCGCATAATGCACTGCGACCTGGCCCGGCAGCGCCGCCCGCAACCGCGCGATCCGCGCCGCCACGATTGCGAAATCATAGACATAGGCCGGCGTCGCCGCGTCCAGCCAGGGCAGCGCATCGAGCCCGGCGAATTCGGGCGGGATCGGCCCTATGGGCTTCGGGGTCATGCCAGTTCGGCCTTGAGCGCAGCCCGATCGAGCTTGCCGTTGGGATTGCGCGGCAGCGCGTCGCGCCAGGCATAGCGCGCCGGCTGCATGAAGCTCGGCAACACGCGCCGCAGCCGCTCGCGCAGCGCGTCCTCGCTGCCCCCGTCGCCGCGCGCCACCACTAGGATCGACTGGCCGAGCCGCTCGTCCGCTACGCCGAACGCCGCCGCCTCGGCAGTCTCGCCGCCCGCGAGCACGGCCTCTTCGATCTCGGTGGGGCTGATCCGGTTGCCTGCGCTTTTGATCATCTCGTCGTCGCGCCCGACGAAGCGGAGCAATCCGTCCGCACCCTCGACCACCGTATCGCCCGACCATGCCGCCATGCCGCCGCTTATGGCGAAACAGGGTGCCGGACGGAAGCGCTGCGCAGTCCGCTCGGCATCGCGCCAATAGCCCTGCGCGACCAGCGGCCCGGCATGGACCAGCTCGCCCGGCTCGCCGGCAGCGGCACGGCCCCCGTCGGGACGCACCACGATCACCTCGGCAAAGGGGATCGCGCGTCCGATCGAATCCGGGTGCGCGTCGATCAGATCGGGATCGAGGAAAGTCGATCGAAACGCCTCGGTCAGCCCATACATCGCGAACAGCCGGGCCCCCGGAAACCGCGCGCGTAGCCCCCGCACCAGCGCCGGGGTCAGCGCGCCGCCCGAATTGGTCAGCCGACGCAGCCGTGCAGCCGTAGCCTCGGGCCAATCGGCTTCGAGCAGCTGCACCCAGAGCGGCGGCACCCCGGCGATCGTCGTCGCGGCGAAGCGATCGACCGCCTTCACCACGTCGCGCGCGGTGAGATAATCGAGCGGTATCACTCGCCCGCCTGCCGCCCAGGTCGAGAATAGCTGGTTCTGGCCATAGTCGAAGCTCAGCGGCAGCACGCCGAGCACGCAATCCTCGGATCCGATATCAAGATAGTGCGCTACCGATATGGCTCCCAACCATAAATTGGCATGGCTGAGCATCACGCCCTTGGGCCGCCCGGTTGATCCCGAGGTGTAGAGGATCGCCGCCAGCGCCGCCGGATCGGCGTCCGAGGGCGGCAGCGCGCCGGCCGGCACCAGCTCTTCCTCGGTCACCACTCGGCACCCCTCGGGCACGTCGCCGGGCTCGAGCGCCGCGATTCGCGAGGCCTGGGTCACCAGCAGCCGCGCGCCGCTGTCGCCGAGGATATGCGCCACCTGTGCGCGCTTGAGCACCGGATTGACCGGCACATGCACGAGACCCGCGCGCGGAGCAGCAAGCGGCATGACACAGGCGGTGCGCGTCTTGGGCAGCCAGGTCGCGACACGGTCGCCCGGCGCCAGTCCCGACGCGGAGAGCCAATGCGCGATCCCGCCGACCCGCGCCTCCAGCGCGGCATAGCTCAGCGTGCCGGCCCTGTCCTCCAGCGCGACGGCGCCGGGATCGCCACGCAGCGGCAGCGTGTCGATCGGTTGCGGGACGGGATCGAGCGCAATCATCCCCTACCCATACCCTTGGCAGCGCACCCGCCAAGCCTTAGGGCAGCGAAAAATTGGTGAGGGACTGACATTGCAGCGTGAAGGGTTCGCCGAGGTCGAGAATGCGGTGCGCGCCGTGCTCCGCGACGTGCTGGGGCTGAGCGAGGAACGCGCCGCCGCGTTCCGCGAGGGTACCCCGCTGTTCGGCGCGCTGCCCGAACTCGATTCGCTCGCCGTCGCCGGCGTGCTCACCGAGATCGAGGATCGTCTCGGCATCCTGATCGAGGACGACGAAGTCGATGGCGAGATGCTCGAAAGCTTCGGCGCGTTGACGCGCTTCGCCGCGGACAAGGCGCTCGGGTGATCGAACGCTATGACTGGTCCGGCGGCAACGAGGCGATCCTTCGCTTCGGCCCGCACGAGGGACCGGTCGTGGTCGCGGCGCTGCCGCTGTTCGAAGAAGCCAACCGCACCCGCCACTTCGTCGTGACGCTGCTGCGCCGCCTCGCCGAGCAGGGCGTTGCCGGCGCGCTTCCCGATCTGCCCGGCCAGGGCGAAAGCCTGCTCCCCACCGAGGCAGTGCGTCTCGCCGATCTGCGCGCGGCCTTTGCCGGCGCGGTCCAGCATGTCGACGGCCCGGCCTATGCCCTGGGGGTGCGCAGCGGCGCGCTGGTCGACGCCACGGCGCTGCTTGCCGCCCGCTGGCACCTCACCCCGGTCACCGGCGCCGATCTGGTGCGCGAGTTGGAACGGCAGCGCCAGGCGGGCGGCGGCGGCGACTATGCCGGCAATTTCGTGGCACCCGCGCTGTTGAGCGAACTCTCTCGCGCCGGCATCGCCGCCCAGGCGCGCACCGTCCGGCTCGACAGCGACGTCGCAAAGGCCGATCTCCACGTCGCGGGCACACCGCTCTGGCGCCGCGCCGAACCCGGCACCGATGCCGAACTCGCCACCAGGCTTGCCGGCGATGTCGCGACATGGGTCCGCCAATGCGCCGTCTGATTGCCTTCCCGTGCGCCGGCGAAACGCTGGTCGGAACGCTCGACAAGGCGCCCGGCACCACCGGCCTGCTGATCGTCTCGGGTGGCAACGAGATACGCTGCGGCGCGCATCGCGGCATGGCGATGCTCGCCGCGCGGCTGGCCGAAGCGGGGCACCCCGTCCTGCGATTCGATCGCCGCGGCATCGGCGATTCGACCGGCACCAACCGCGGCTTTGAGAGCAGCGCAGAGGATATCGCGGCCGCGGTCGCGCTGCTCCGCGCCGAGGCCGGCGTCGCGCGCGTGGTCGCGTTCGGGAATTGCGACGCGGCGACGGCGTTGATCCTGTTCCACGCCGGTCTGGGTATTGACGCGCTGCTGCTCGCCAATCCCTGGCTGGTCGAGCCGCAGGGCGATCTGCCGCCGGCCCCGGCGATCCGATCCCATTATGCCGCGCGGCTGCGCGACCCGGCGCAATGGCTGCGGTTGCTGCGCGGTGGCGTCGACTTGAACAAGCTTGGCAAAGGACTGCAGAGCATCCTTGCCAGCCACTCTGTGGATGCCGGAGACTTGGCAACCCGCGCCGCTGCATCGCTCGAAGCGACCGAGGCGCCGGTCAAGATCTTGCTGGCGCAAGGCGACAACACCGCCATTGCCTTTCTCGACATCTGGAGCAGCAGCGCGTTCAACGTCGCCCGATCGCGAGTGTCGATCGAAAAGCGCGACACCGCGAGCCACAGCTTCGCCCGCGAAGGCGACAAGCAATGGCTGTTCGAACAGGTGCTTGCGGCGCTCTCTTGATCCTCCCTTTCGGGAAGCGCTTTACTCCGCTGCCTCGGCGACCTGCTCGAAATCGGCCTCGGCGAGGAAGCGCTCGGCATCCAGCGCCGCCATGCAGCCGGTGCCCGCCGCGGTGATCGCCTGGCGATAATGCTTGTCCATCACGTCGCCGCAGGCGAACACGCCGGGGACGTTGGTGCGGGTCGTGCCCTTTTCCACAGTGATATAGCCATCGGAATCGAGATCGATATGGCCGCGGAACAGCTCGGTCGCGGGATGATGCCCGATCGCCACGAAGCCGCCATCGACGTCGAGCGTCGAGAGTTCGCCGGTCACCATGTCCTTGAGTTCGATGCCCACCAGCCCGGCGACGCCGCCGCCGTCGATGAAGCGCTCGACCTTCTTGTTCCACAGCGTGGTGATCTTGTCGTTGGCAAGCAGCCGCTGCTGGAGGATCTTCTCGGCGCGCAGCGTGTCGCGACGGTGGATCAGCGTCACGTCATGGCTGTGGTTGGTGAGGTACAGCGCTTCCTCGACTGCGGTGTTCCCGCCGCCGATCACTGCCACCTTCTTGCCGCGGAAAAAGAAGCCGTCGCAGGTCGCGCAGGCGCTGACGCCCTTGCCCTGGAGCAGCTTTTCCGAATCGAGCCCCAGCCACTTGGCCTGCGCACCGGTGGCGATCACCAGCGTGTCGCCGATATAGACGGTGCCGCTGTCGCCGACCATGCGGAACGGCCGCTGGCTGACATCGACCTCGACGATCGTGTCCCATAGCATCTGCGCGCCGACATGCTCGGCCTGGGCCTGCATCTCCTGCATCAGCCACGGACCCTGGATCACCTCGCGAAAGCCGGGATAGTTCTCGACGTCGGTGGTTGTCATCAGCTGGCCACCAGGCTGGATGCCCTGCACCACGATCGGCGACAGCCCCGCGCGCGCGCCATAGATGGCGGCCGAGAGCCCCGCGGGGCCCGAGCCCAGGATCAACATGCGAGTGGAGTGCGTGGCGGTCATCGATCTTTCCGGATTGGCTGAAGGCGGCATCTAAAGGGAGCCGCCCCTTGCACGCAACATGGGCACGCATTGCCGGCACACAATGCTGTGGGCAAACAGCATTGCTGCTACCACCCAAAGCGCCCCTTGGAGCGGCCTACAGCTCCTTGAGCGCCACTGCGGTGTCGGCAAGCACTATGGGATCGGGGGAGAGGCCTTCGGTCACCAGCCTTTTGCCCTGCACATAATCCCTGGTCATGTTGACGCAGTCGAGCGCGATTACCCTGCCCTGCTTGAGATAGACCACCGAGAAGGATCGCGTCGCCGGATCGCCGCGCACCACGCTGGCGTCATGGCCGGCCGACAGCCCGATCGTCTGGAGACGCAGATCATATTGGTTCGACCAGAACCATGGCGCCGCCTCGTAGCGCGCCTCCTGCCCCGTGAGCGTCTTCGCGATCACGCTGGCCTGGTCGTTGGCATTCTGCACCGATTCGAGCCGGACCAGCGCGTCCTGGGCCCAGCGATTGACGTGGAGCGCACAGTCGCCCGCGGCAAAGACATCCGGCAGGCTGGTGCGGCACTGGCGGTCGACTGCGACGCCATTGCCTCCTGTAGCCCCGGCATCGAGCAGAGAGGCGACTTCGGGGAGAATCCCGATCCCGACGACGACGAGGTCGGTCGCGATCGTTTCGCCGCCCTGCAGCCGCACGCCGCTGACGCGCGCGTCCCCCTCCAGCGCCTCGACCAGCGCGCCCGTGCGCAAGTCGACGCCCTGGCGGCGATGCTCGTCCTCGAAAAAGCCCGACAGCACGGGCCCGGCAACCCGCGCCAGCACCCGGTCGAGCGCCTCGATCAGCACCACCGGCTTGCCCAGCTTGCGCAGCACTGCCGCAGCCTCGAGCCCGATATAGCCGCCGCCGATCACCGCGACTTGCTTCGCCTCGGGCAATTCAGCGGCAAGCTTGTCGACATCGGCGCGGGTGCGGATCGCGTGGACCCCGGCAAGGTCATACCCGGCGCACGACAGCCGCCGCGGCGATCCGCCCGTCGCCCAGACCAGGCTGCCATAGCCGACCGCTACACCGCCCAAGTCGGTGACGGTCTTGCCGGCGGGATCGACCGAGACCACCCGCCGCCCGAGCAGCATCGCCACGTTACGTTCGGCCCAGAAGGCGGGCTGGCGGATCAGCAGCCGCTCGAACGCCTTGTCTCCGGCGAGATATTCCTTGGAGAGCGGCGGCCGCTCATAAGGAAGCTCAGCCTCGTCGCCGAGGATCGCGATCGATCCGGCATGGCCGTATTGGCGCAGCGCGATCGCGCATTGCGCGCCCGCATGGCCCGCGCCGACGATGAGAATGTCGAAGTGCTGCAACTCACGCTTCCGTGCTGGGAATGGAATGGATGGCTGCGGAGCAGGTAAGCAGCCTCGCAGCCTGGCTCCAAATCGCGGCGCCCTCCATCGGACTTAGCGCCCAGCCAGAGCAAGAGCTAACGGGAAATGTCGATAGGTCGGCGTTAGACCGTCGGTAAAATACGTATACCCAATACTGCCGGAAAGGTGCTTCACTAAGGAGCAATCTGGGAGCGCACTATGAAACAGCTGCGAATGGAGCTTCTGCGGGATCACGCGGCAATCGAATTGCTTTCCAAGCGGCTTTCCAGGCTCACCGAAGCGGGTGCCAGCGCCGCCGAACTGGCACACGCCTTGAAGCAGCTCGTCGACACCGTGGCGGCGCATCTGGCGATAGAGGAAGCGGCGCTCTACAGCGAGGCAATGCAGTCGCTACCCGGTTTCACTCCCGAAGCGATCGCGCGCGCCACGAACGAGTTCGAAAAGCTCAAAACAAACTGGACGTCCTATTGCGACCTTTGGACCGCAGAAGACATCGCCTCCAATAAGCCGGGCTTCATAGCCGCCACCAAAGCCATATTGCAGCGCCTTGGCGACCGGGTTCGACTGGAGACCGATTTGCTCGTGATGGCAGGCGCGTTGGACAACAGCCGACACGCTTAGCCATTCTCGAACGAGCCCGTCGGCGCATCGGTTTTCCCTCAGCGGAGCGGGCGGCATTCGCAGGCGATCGGTGCTTGGGAATGGTAGCGGAGGAGGGACTTGAACCCCCGACACGCGGATTATGATTCCGCTGCTCTAACCAACTGAGCTACTCCGCCCCAACAGGGCTCGCTTCGGGCGAGGGCGCGACATAGGTCCGGCTTTTGCCGCGGTCAAGCGAACATGTGACGCGAATGCGCTTCCCACGGCCCGCCGCGATAATACCAGCTCGCCAGTCCTGCGATTTCGACCTCGCGCGGTGTGAAATCACGCGAGAGCGCCGCTTGCACCGCCTTGGCCAGCACCGGACGCACCTTGTTCTGGATCGTGACGTGCGGGCGCCAGCGACCGGCGTCCTGCGGCGTGAGCAACCCTGCAAACGCATCGAGCAGTCCGTCGCGAATCGCCACCAGCTCGGGCGCCTCGATCCGGTACGCCACTCCACCTCCCAGCGACATCAGCCCGGTCACCTTGGCCCGCGGCGCGCGTATTCCGCGGGTCTCTTGGCTGAGGCGATGCTTGAGCTCGTCGCCCGCGCTCGGCGGCAATTGGTGGAACAGCGTGAGGTGCGCGTCGAGGACGTTGCGCTCAGGTGGATAATGTTCGCGGCGCAGCGCATTGAACCAGGCCTGGTCCTGCCGCCCGAACAGCGCGGTGACGATAAGGGGAGCGGATGCGCTCAGATCTCGACCTGGCTTCCCAGCTCGACCACGCGATTGGTCGGCAGGCGGAAGAATTCCATCGCGCTTTCGGCGTTGCGCAGCATCCACGCGAACAGCTTCTCGCGCCAGATCATCATGCCCGGCCGGCTCGACGGCAGCAGCGTCTGGCGGGCGAGGAAGAAGCTGGTCTCCATCATCTTGAACTCGGCGCCGCATGCGCTGACCTGCTTGAGCGCCGCGGGCACGTCGGCCTCCTGCATGAAGCCATAGGACAGCACCATCCGGTGGAAGCCCTTGCCGAGATCATCGATCTTCATCCGATCGGCATCGAGCACGAACGGCACGTCCTTGATCTTCACGGTGAGCAGGATGACGCGTTCGTGGAGCACCTTGTTGTGCTTCAAATTGTGGAGCAGCGCATGGGGCACGCCCTCGGGAGTCGAGGTCATGAACACCGCGGTGCCCGGCACGCGCGTCGCCGCATTGGCCGCCGATTCGATGAAGATCTTGATCGGCATCGCGCTCTCGCGGAGGCGATCGATCATCAGCTTGCGCCCCTTGGCCCAGGTGGTGAGCAGCGTGAACACGATCAGGCCGATCATCAGCGGGAACCAGCCGCCATCGGGCACCTTGGTCAGGTTGGCGCTGAAATAGGCGAGATCGACGGTGAAGAAGATCGCCAGCAGCGGCAGCGCGTACCGCTTCTTCCACTGCCACAGTGTGAAGAGGACCACCGCGAGCAGGCAATTGTCGATCAGCATCGCGCCGGTGACGGCGATGCCATAGGCCGCGGTGAGGTTCGACGAGCTGCGGAACGACAGCACCAGCGCGATGACCATCACCATCAGCGCCCAGTTGATCAGCGGGATGTAGATCTGCCCGGCGGTCGAAGCGCTGGTATGCTCGATGCGCAGCCGCGGGATGAAGCCGAGCTGGATTGCCTGCTGGGTGACCGAGAAGGCGCCCGAGATCACTGCCTGCGACGCGATCACCGCGGCCATCGTCGCGAGGATCACCAGCGGCACCTGGAAGCCATCGGGCGCGAGCATGTAGAACGGGCTGGCCAGCGCCGCCTGGCCCTCGCGCATCAGCAGCGCGCCTTGCCCCATATAATTGAGGATCAGCGCCGGCAGCACGAAGAACAGCCACGAGACGCGGATCGGGTTGCGCCCGAAATGGCCCATATCGGCATAGAGCGCCTCGGCGCCGGTCACCGCGAGCACGATCGAGCCGAGCGCCAGAAAGGCGGGGCCTGGGTTCAGCGTGAAGAATTCGATCGCATGACGCGGATCGAGCGAGAGCAGGATGGTCGGCTCGTGGACGATGCTCAGCACGCCCAAAGTGGCGATCGTCAGGAAGTAGATCAGCATGATCGGGCCGAAGAACAGACCGACGCGCGAGGTGCCGGTGCTCTGGATCGAGAACAGCAGCACCAGGATCACCACGGCGATCGGGATCACCAGCCCGGACAGCGTCGGCGCCGCCACCGCGATGCCCTCCACCGCCGACAGCACAGACACCGCCGGCGTGATCATCGAATCACCATAGAACAGCGCCGTCGCGAACACGCCGAGCAGCACGATCCCGGCGGTCCAGCGCTTCTGCCCTGCCCGCCCCGAGATCAGCGCGAGCAGCGCCAGGCTGCCGCCCTCGCCCTTATTGTCGGCGCGCATGATGATCGAAACGTATTTCAGCGTGACGACGGCCATCATCGACCAGAACATCAGGCTGATCGCGCCCATAACATGCGGCGTATCGAGCGGCAGCTTGTGGTGCTCGTTCGCGAAGGTCTCGCGAAACGCATAGAGCGGGCTGGTCCCGATATCGCCGAAGACGATGCCGATCGCACCGACCGAAAGCTTCAGCAGCCCGTCCTGGCCATGGCCATGGCCCTGGACGGCATGCGAATCGTCGGTGGCCGGGAACGCATGCGCGCTCCCATCTGCAGCGGTGTTCACGGTTGCAGCTGTCGCGGGGAAGAAGGAACGGACCTGGTCATGCGACCTATGTTCTCGTCTGCATCAAAGAGCCCGGGCCGTTAGCACGTGCAACATTGCCGGGCAACGGGGGCAGTCCCGGACGCCTTGAGATGGTATCCCGGGGCGAGACGCGCAAGAGGGCGCAGCGGTTCCGCCAAAATCGTTACGCCGCTCCGCCAAACAGCGCATCCGCCTCGCTGCGAGTGGGCACGGCGCGCAGCACGAAGCTCGAATTGATCGTCACCACGCCGGGTAGCCGCCCCAGATGCTCGCGGTGCAGCCGCTCATAATCGTCGAGGTCGCGGCACAGGATCTTGAGCCGGTAATCCTGCCCACCCGATACCAGCGCGCACTCGACAACTCCGTCGATTCGCGACACCGCCGCCTCGAACCGGGCCAGATCCTCCTCGATCTGGGTGCCCAGCGTGATGTCGACGAGCGCAGTGATCCGGAAGCCGAGCCCGCGATGGCCGAGCCGCGCGCCATAGCCGGTGACGTGCCCCGCCGCCTCGAGTGCCTGGATCCGCCGCGTGCACGCCGATTGCGACAGGCCAACGCTCCCCGCGATCTGGCTCACCGCCGCGCGCGCATCCGCGGCGAGGAGCTTGAGGATGGCGGTGTCGATCCGGTCGGTCATGCAGGAATCTCGCGCGTCTGTGCCCGATATAGCAAATCCATGCGCAAAGCCCAGCCGCTGGCGGCGAACTTTGCAGGGATTCGCACCGGTAACTTGCGATACTATCCACGGCACAACAATTCTGGAGTGGATGCCATGCGCGTCGGTGTGCCCAAGGAAATCAAGAATCACGAATATCGCGTCGGTCTGACCCCGGCATCGGTCGCCGAGTTGGTCCATGCCGGCCATCAGGTGCTGGTCGAGACCAAGGCCGGCATGGGCATCGATTTCGACGATGCCGCCTATACCGCCGTCGGCGCCAAGATCGCCCCGGACGCTGCCGCAGTGTTCGCCGGATCGGACATGATCGTGAAGGTCAAGGAGCCCCAGCTTGGCGAGATCGCGATGCTCGAGCCGCGCCACCTTCTATTCACCTATCTCCACCTCGCCGCCGACAAGCCCCAGGCCGAGGGCCTGATGAAGTCGGGCGCGACCTGCATCGCCTATGAGACCGTGACCTCGAATTCGGGCGCCCTGCCCCTGCTCAAGCCGATGTCGGAAGTCGCCGGGCGCATGTCGATCCAGGTCGCGTCGCACTATCTCGAAAAGGAACAGGGCGGCCGTGGTGAGCTGCTCGGCGGCGTGCCGGGCGTCGCGCCGTGCAAGGTCGCGATCCTCGGCGGCGGTGTCTCGGGGATCAATGCCGCGCAGATGGCCACCGGCCAGCGCGCCGACGTGACGATCTACGACATTAGCAACGAGCGCCTGGCCGAGCTCGACATGCATTTCGGCAGCCAGATCAAGACCGCCTATGCCAGCAAGGCCGCTATCGCCGAGGCGGTGAAGACCTCGCAGGTCGTCATCGGCGCGGTGCTGGTCCCGGGCGCCGCGGCGCCCAAGCTGGTCACTCGCGACATGCTCAAGACGATGATGCGCGGCTCGGTGCTGGTGGACATCGCGATCGACCAGGGCGGCTGTTTCGAGACCAGCCATGCGACCACGCATGACAACCCGGTCTACGAAGTCGAAGGCGTGATCCACTATTGCGTCGCCAATATGCCGGGCGCGGTCGCCCGCACCTCGGCCTTCGCGCTCAACAATGCGACGCTGCCCTTCGTGCTCAAGCTCGCCAATCTCGGTGCCGAGGGCGCGATGCAGGCCGACAAGCATCTCGCCAACGGCCTCAACGTCTACAAGGGCAAGATCGCGTTCAAGGCCGTCGCCGACGATCTCGATCTGCCCTTCGAGGCATGGCACGGGTAATCCGCCCGGCTGCTGCGCCATCCAGGCGGTAGGCATAAGGCAGGACGCACTCGAAAACGGCTGCTCTTGGGATAAAATGTTCCGGCTCCGGCGGATAGGCCGGCGGAGTTTCGTCCCAAGAGCAGACGTGCCACCAATCCGCGCTAGGCGGCGCTGGCAAGCAATTCGTCGAGCTGATCCAGCTGCTCCGGCAATCCGGCCGCCGAGCCCTGCAGTGCTTCCTCGAGCGCCTCCGTGGACGGATAGCGTTCGTGGAACGTCAGCAGCGTCTTCCCGCCCTGGTCCTCGAAGGTCACCGTCGTGACCGCGCCCTCTTCGCCTTCGTCGTTGGTCCAGACGATGCGCTCGTTCGGCACCACCTCGAGGTACTTGCCGTAAAAGGCCATGGTGTCCGAGCCGCCCGTGCCGAATTCCAGCCGATATTTGCCGCCGGTCCGCACGTCCATTTCGCACGATACCAGCGAAACGCCGGTTACCGACTTCGGCATCCACCAGCGCCGGAACAGCTCGGCCTCGCTCCACGCCCGGTAAACAATGCTCGGCGGCGCATCGAAGGTCCGCGTCGCCACCAGCTCGCGATCCCCTTTGCGCTCGACGGACGTGCGGCTCGGCGCAGCACCCGCGCGGTCAACCTGCTGAGTCATCGGTTCTCTCC
This sequence comes from Sphingomonas sp. MMS12-HWE2-04, assembly GCF_044881185.1. Lineage (GTDB taxonomy): Bacteria > Pseudomonadota > Alphaproteobacteria > Sphingomonadales > Sphingomonadaceae > Sphingomonas. The sequence goes on from NZ_CP173254.1 coordinate 2,168,344, forward strand.
TGTTTCAGTTCGCTGATGATTTCGTCCAATGCGTCGAAGCGCGCCTCGAAGAGCCGGCGATGCGCCTCGATCCACTCGGCCTCCGCCTTGAGGCCGCGTTTTCCAAGCGTGCAGCTTCGCACCCGCCCGACCTTCTGCGTGACGACGAGCCCGGCCCGCTCGAGAACCTGAACGTGCTTCTTCATCCCGGTCAGCGTCATCTGGAACTTGTCCGCGAGACTGGTGATCGACGCGTCCCCTCGCCCCAGTTGATCGATGATCCCGCGACGCGTCGCATCGGCCAGCGCCGCGAAGGAGAGATCGAGGGGAGGACTTGCATACTGAACCATATGGTTCAGTGTCTAGCCTGCATGCGGCAAAAGCGCAAGCGTCGTGGCTCAACGCTCGGCCTTCGGCCCGCCAGCCCCGGAACAAAAGGAAAACGATCGCCGTTATTCCAGCGAAACCCCAGCGAGGACAAAAACATGACTGCCAACCCCAAGACCGAACCCTTCTCCAACGCCGAAAAGAATCCCGACGATTGGACTACCGGCGACGAGCGGATGACCGGCGCGCAGGCGAGCTATCTCAAGACGCTGAGCGAAGAGGCGCAGGAAGGTTTCGACGACACGCTGACCAAGGCCGAAGCCTCGAAGCGCATCGACGCCCTCCAGGAAAAGACCGGCCGCGGCGAATGAATTCTGCGTCACCCCGCCTTGAGCCGGGGCTCCGCCGCATGCGCTCGGCCTAGCGCCGGTTCGATGTGGGTGTGCTGGCGGGCGCAGGCGTCCCACTCGCCTCCGGCGAGGGGGAGACTCGGGCGCCTGCAGGGGCGGCATCGGCGGTGGTGCTTCGCCCCGCGCCTGCGCGGCTTGCATCGCCACCAGCCGGTCGATGAGCGCCAGCCGGAAGCCGAGTTCGTCGCGGTAGCTCGCGTTTTCCGGGGTCAGCGCCAGTGCCTTGGCCCAATGCGTCCGCGCCTCGGCGAAACTGCCCTGCCGAGCCTGGGCGAGTCCATAGAAGAACTCCGGGCCCGGATGCTTTGGCCACAGCAGGATCGCATGTTCGAAGGCAAACTTCGCCGGGGGCGAAATCTGGTTGCCGTCATGTTCGGACAGCGCGACTCCCAGCCAGGTCCATAGCGCTGCATCCTGCGGCGCCTTGCGAACGCCGCCGATCATCACGTTGACCGCGGCCCGCGGCGATCCGATCCGCGTCATTGCATCGGCAGCCACGAAATAGGAGGCGTCGAAATTGAACCGGCCGAACATCGCATCGCGCAGCTCAATGATCTTGGGATCGATCTCGCGCGCTTCTTCCTCGCTCCTGACCGGATGCCCCTCCAGGCCTGGCGCGCCTTGCCAGGCATAGCCCGCGCCGCCGAGCAGCAGCGCCGTCGCCGGCACTGTCCATAATTTGCGGGGGAAGCGCAGCAGCACCAGCGCCACTACCGTGCCCGCGGCAACCAGCGCCAGCATCGACCAGCCGATCATGGCTCGCCCCCGGCATTGCGGCGGCGGAAGCTGCGCCGCGCGATCAGCAGGCCCGTGCCGAGCAGCACCAGGGGCGCCAGCCACAACGGCGCGGTGAGCCAGCCGAGCGGCGGATCATAGGTCACATAGTCGCCATAGCGCTGGACCAGCCAGGCGCGGATCCGCTCCGGCGGCTCGCCTGCCTGGATGCGCTGGCGGACCAGAGCGCGCATGTCGCCCGCCATGTCGGCATCGCTGTCGGCGATCGACTGGCCCTGGCAGACCAGGCAGCGCAGCGTCTCCATCAGCGCCTTGGCCTGGGCCTCTTTGTCCGGATCGCGAAGCTGGGTGTTGGCAAGCGCGGCCGGCGGCAGGTTCGAATCGGCAAAAGCCGGCGCGGCGAGCACCAGCATCGTCGCCAGGGCGACGCACCTCACTTCGCCTTCTCCAGCTCGGCGAGCAGCCTGGGCACGTCGTCGTCGCGGATGTCGCCGATATGCTGGTAGGCGATCTTGCCGCGGGCATCGATCACGAAGGTCTCGGGCACGCCCGACGAGCCCAGCGCGAGCTGCGCCGCGCTCGCCTTATCGTCACCGATCGCGGCGTAGGGATCGCCATTCTGGGCAAGGAAGCCTTGCACTGCGTCGGGTGTGTCGCGGATCGCAATCGCGTCGATCCGCGCACCCGCCGCCTTGAGCCTGAGCAGTTGCGGCGCCTCGGCGACGCACGGGATGCACCAGCTTGCAAAGATATTGAGCAGCCGCGGCTTGCCCTTGCCAAAATCCGCCGCCGCGATGCCCGGGCGGCCGGGAAGCAGCGCGGGCAGGTTGAGCGCGGGCAGCGGCTTGCCGACCATCGCCGAACGCACCATCCGGTCGCCCGGCTTGATCAGCCCGCCTGCCACCACCGCAAAGACGATCGCGAACAGCACCAGCGGCCCCCAGAGCAACACCCGCCTCATGCGTAAGCCTCCGCATCGGCATCGCGCCGCGCGTGGCGCAGCCGTCCGGCGAGCGCCAGCAGTCCGCCCAGCGCGATCAGCCCGCCGCCCAGCCAGATCAGCGTGACGAACGGCTTCCACCACAGCCGCAGCTGCCAGCGTCCCTGCGCGTCGCCCTGCCCCAGCACGGTGTAGAGCTGACCGTCGACCATCGTCGAGATCGCGGCCTCGTTGGTCGTCGTCGGCGGCGTCGCGAAGAAGCGCGACTGGGGCAGCATGTCGAACGCATCGCCGCCGCCGCGCGAGACGCGCAGCTTCGCCTCCAGCGCCGACCAGTTGGGCCCGACCACCGGCCGCACCTCGACCAGCGTCGCGCGGAACGGCCCGATCGTCACATTGTCGCCGATGCTCACCGCCGCCAGCCGTTCGAGCTTGAACGCGCTGTCCGCCGCCATCCCCGCCAGGCTCACCGCCACGCCGAGATGCGCGATGACCATGCCATAGATGTGCAGCGGCGTGCGCTTGAGGTTGCGCCGGATCAGCGGCTGGACGCTCGCCACCGCCAGCCCCGCCGCGAGCCCGATCGCCAGCACCGGCACGAAATGCGCGCCGCCCGACAGCGCAAAGATCAGCGCGAACACCAGCCCTGCCGCTCCGGCGGGGACCAGCAGCTTGCCGGCCAGCGCGTTCCAATTGTCGCGCCGCCAGCGCAGCAAGGGCCCGGCCGCCGCCGCCGCGACCAGCGCCAGCGCCACTGGGGCGATCGCCTTGTTGAAGAAGGGGGCGCCGATCGACAGCTGCACCCCCGCCGCCTGGGCGACCAGCGGATAGAGCGTGCCGAGGAACACCACCCCGAGGATCACCGAGAGCAGCAGATTGTTGAGCACCAGCGCGCCTTCGCGGCTGACCAGCGCAAAGGTCGTGCCCTGCGTCACCGTCCCCACCCGTGCGCCGAACAGCGCCAGCGCGCCGCCGATATAGAGCCCCAGCAGCGCGAGGATGAAGGTGCCGCGAGTCGGGTCTACCGCAAAGGCATGGACGCTGATCAGGATCCCCGATCGCACCAGGAAGGTGCCGATCATCGACATCGAGAACGCCACCACCGCGAGCATCAGCGTCCAGGCGCGCAGCCCGTCGCGCGCCGCCAGCACGTTGACCGAATGGAGCAGCGCCGTCGCCGCCAGCCACGGCATCAGCGAGGCATTCTCCACCGGGTCCCAGAACCACCAGCCGCCCCAGCCGAGCTCGTAATAGGCCCAATAGCTGCCCGCAGTGATCCCCAGCGTCAGGAAGATCCACGCCCCCAGCACCCAGGGCCGCATCGCCCGCGCAAATGCCGGGCCGACATCGCGCGTCAGCAGCGCCCCCACCGCGAAGCTGAACGCGATCGAGAGCCCGACATAGCCGAGATAGAGCGTCGGCGGGTGGAAGGCGAGGCCGGGATCCTGGAGCAGCGGATTGAGCCCGCGCCCGTCCGCCGCCGGCGGATCGAACTCGCACGAACGGGTTCGAGGCAAAGGCCAGAAAGGCATAGAAGCCCAGTCCGATCGCCGCCTGCGCACCCAGCGTCGCGGCCAGCGTCGCCGGCCCCAGCCGCCGCTCGAACAGCGCCACCCCTGCGCCCGAGATCGCCAGCACGGTGACCCAGAGCAGCATCGAGCCCTCATGGTTCCCCCAGGCGCCGGCGATCTTGTACAGCAGCGGCTTGAGCGAATGGCTGTTCTCTACGACGAGCAGCACCGACATGTCGCTGCGCACGAACAGCGCGATCAGCAGCCCGAACGCGAGCAGCGCCAGCGCGCCCTGCAGCGTCGCCACCTGGCGCAGCGCGCGCATCAACGCCTCGCCCTGCCCGGCGATCGCGCCGCGCGCCGCGCCCCAGGCGAGCAGCACCTGCACCAGCGCGAACGCCGCCGCGATCCACAGCGCGGCAAGACCGGCTTCGGCGATCATTGCTTCAGGCTATCCGTCTTGTGCATCTTCCCCGCCACCTGCGGCGGCATGTAGCGCTCGTCATGCTTGGCGAGCAGATTGTCGGCCACGAAACTGCGATCGGCGGCGAACTTGCCCTCGGCGACCACCCCCGATTCCTCGCGAAACAGATCGGGCGTCACGCCGCGGAAATGCACCGGCACCTTGGCCACCCCGTCGGTCACCACGAAATCGACCGAGACTCCGTCGGCGCGCCGCACCAGCGATCCCTTCGCGACCATCCCGCCGAGCCGCACCGCCTTGCCGACCGGCACCGGCTTCCCCGCCACGTCGCCGGGCGCATAGAAGAACGCCGCCTGGTCCTTGAGCGCCGAGAGTGCGAGCAGCCCTGCCCCCACGATCGCGGCGAGCGCGAGCAGCCCGAGCACCAGCCGTTGCTGTTTGGGCTTCATGCGTCGCGCCGCAGATCTTTTACTGCGGCCTCGGCGCGACGCATCGCGCGCCAGCTCAGCAGCGCCAGCCCCGCCGTTCCCGCCACGGTCACGCCATAGGCAGCCATCACGAACGCCCAATGGTTCATTGGCTCGCCATCCGGCGCAGCCGCGCCTCGAGCTTCTGCGTCGCCAGTGCCGCGCGCATCCGCATCAGCACCACCCCGGCAAAGACCAGGCTGAATCCGGCCAGCGTGAAGAACAGCGGCCACAGCATCGATCGGTCGATCGACGAGCTGGTCAGCCCGATGCTCTGCCCCTGGTGCAGCGTGTTCCACCACACCACCGAATAGCGCACGATCGGCAGCAGCACCGAACCGGCGATCCCGAACAGCGCCGGCACCCGCCCGTCGCCGCCGCGCTCGGCATCGGCCCGCGCCAGCGCCATATAGGCGATGTAGACGAAGAACAGCAGCAGCATCGAGGTCAGCCGCCCGTCCCATTCCCACCAGGTGCCCCAGGTCGGCCGCCCCCAGATCGATCCGGTGATCAGGCAGAGCGCCGCGAACACCGCCCCCGCCGGCGCGATCGCCCGCGCGGCGATGCTCGCCAGCGGATGCCGCCACACCAGATAGACCAGGCTGGCGATCGCCACCCCGCTCCACCCGCCCATGCCCAGCCAGGCGGTAGGCACATGGATGTAGAGGATGCGTACGCTCTCCTTCTGGAGATAGTCCGGCGGCGTCAGCGTCAGCCCGGCCCACGCCCCGAACGCCGCCAGCGCCACCCCCGCCCAGAACAAAACCGGCGTCAGCGGCCGCGCCAGCTTGAGGAAGCGCGCGGGATTGGCAAGGGCGTGCAGGGTAGCCACGGAACAGGGGTTAGCCGGGTTTGGGGGCGGAATTTATGTCTGGGATCAAAAGGAGGTAGAGTCTCGGTTTACCTTCATTCGCGCCAATGTGGAGCGAACGACTTTTCAACGCATTGCGAACGTAAAGGCTGGCGACTTCGGAAGCTCGACCAAAGCGTAAATGCTCGCGCTCGGAATGGGCGATCCCGTTGCCTCGCATTCCTGCTTTCGGACGCTGGCAACTCGTTCAAAGCTTGCTCGGCGCCAAAAACGGCGGGATCTGATGGGCCCCGAAGTGCTTTCGGATAAATAAGTCCTGTGCCTGATCACGGGCAATCACACAGTGCTGAGCACGCTGGACAGCGAGCTTGTTCATTACCCGAACTGCTGACTTTGGTCGAAGAGTGTCGGCCATCGCTTTTGTGCGGTCGCTCGTCGCAGCCACCAAGAATTTCGTAGGACTAAGTGGCATTGCAATGTGACCATCGTCTGTCTTGAGTGGCACCAGAACGACAGGATGGTCTGATAGCAGGAGCCGATGGTCTGCTGTCGAGCAGTCGAATATTCGCCAAGGTAGTTTGATGATGTGACGAATTGTCCGGTCACTGCCTAACCCATCTGCGAACATGCGAAACGCGCTCTCTTTGGCCTCATGCGGATTCAGCATTTCGAGAAATTCTGTGGCCGTCTCAGGCATCCCCGGCTTGCGCATTGCGGCGTATTTTTCGGATACTTCGGTGTCGCGCCAGATTTGCTCCAGTGAGGCCATTGTCCCGGTCATCTGATATGGGGTGCGAAGCAACATGGTTCTCAAAAACACAGCCCAGTCATTGCGCACAATATTATCGCGGAGCGCCATAGGATCCGATACTAACGCTTCCAGCGCTCGCGCGCCTTTTTCGTCAATTATTTTGAAAACGGCCCACTCCAGCGCCTGTGCGTTCCATTCATCCATTTCTGCCCGTGGATGCCGGTATAAGTCCTCTCGAAATCCGGCTGCGCTAGGGAACACACGTCGCCGAACCACGACACCGTTGATGCGCTCGTATCGTTCCACCCGCCTGTCCTCACCGGCCCATTTGCGTTGGTAGAATTCCGGGATGTAATGATGGCGCCTGGGTGGGTTGCCCGTCATCAGCCTTCTGCTTTGTCCTCTCTATGGGTTGAATCCCCGGATATCGACTTCGGCTTCTTGGCGCCGGCGACCTTCAACACAGCAGCAATGCGCTCTGCGCGCTTCCCTCGAGCTACATACCAGTCGGCAAAGAGCATCTCGATCAAACTCAACAGCTTTTGAGCCTCGCCCGGATCAACCTCTAGAACTACGCCGTCGATCTCGCTCATATGTGCACCAATATTACCCACATCTTTGAGCGCGAGCATCGCCTCGATCGTGTCTGCGTCCACGCCGCGCGGAAGCCTATCCTCATTCGCCAACAGTCGCAGTGCCTCGATCTCATCATAAAGGGTGCGCTTCTTTATGCCGCAGAAGTCCCGGATCATCCCCTGCAGGCACCGCCGGGCGAGGGTGGCGGACGACTTCGGGCTGAGTTCAATGATCGACCAAGCCTCCTGATAATCCTCAAACATTGGTGCTGGAACGTGGTCGGGAAATGGCTTGCCAACCGCCCCCGGATAAAGGCGCTTAGAGACAAATGTGGAGTCTTCAATGAACTTGGCGTAACCGCCTACGTAGCGGCCGCTACTGAGCGCCACATCTACTGTAAGGCGCATACATGCTGGATTCGCACAGCTAACAACCGTCCCTGATACATGCAGGTGTTCCGCCTTATCAGGTGGCACCATCTCTGCGAACTTGCCGACGTGCACAGTGTTCGCGAAGCGGCTAAATGCCTTATCAGTGATGATCTGCGCGATTCCGCAGTGCGGGCAATAGAAGCTCATAGATCCCCCGAAAAAGAGGATTGTACGCGAATTTCACCGTAAGCAACGTGTCTTTAGTGGCATAAACCGACCGAAGAACCAGTAAACACGAGGCAACCCCTCACCCAGCCTTCGTCGCAGCATCGCAAGCGCCGACGCGCTTGCCGGTAACCTGCGTCTTGGTGGTAACCTTGCCGCCGCTGCTCGGGCCGCCGGGCATCGCGGGCATCATCATCGTCGCCTCGCTGATCATGTCGTATTTGTCGCTGGCGAACGTGCCGCTCATCGATGCGCGCATTTCGCCCACGGTCATTCCCGGCGCGTTCTTGCAGACCAAGGTCCCGCTCATCTTGCCGCCGCGCATTTCGAACTTCTCATAGGTGCAGTTCTTGGCGGCACCCAGCATGTCCTGAGGCGGCTTGGCGGCCTGTTCGGGCGTGAGGCAGGTCTCGACCGTCGTCGCCTTCATCTGCTGCTTCATCGCCGCCGCGGTCGCCGCGGGGATGCCCGGGCCTTCCACCGAGAGGATCGACACCGTGGTGGCCCATTTGCCAGGCTCGAGCTTCACTGCATCCTTGGTGGCCGCCGCCACTTCCTCCACCGAGGCATTCTCGGCGTGCACGCTCGGCTTGGAATTGCAGGCCGCCAGCATAGCAATGGCGGGAATAACGATCGTCAAACGCTTCATACCCTCTTCTCCCTCTTCGAAAATCGTCGTGCGACCGTTCTCGTTATGCTTGCGCAACGCTCGATCGCGCGCACGGGTCCGGCATGATCGAGGTCTATTAGCGACGGGGCCTAAACCATTCCCCTCCCGACAAGGGAGAGGTTGGGGTTGGGCGGCGGCTGGCTGGGCTCCATGCCCGCCAGACGCGTCGGCGATCCCGCAGATGACTCTCTTGAGCGCGCAGACGCGCGCACCCACCCCCTTACCCCTCCCTGCAGGCAGGGAGGGGCGCTATGTCAATGCACCACGCCAAGATGCCCCAGCTTGTCGGGATTGCGCATCACATAGATGCCGCGCACCTTGCCGTCCTCGATCGCCAGCGCAGTGGTCTGGAGCAGCCCGCCCGGCTCGATCGTCAAGAAACCCGGCAGGCCGTTGATCAGGCCGAAGCGCACCACCCGCGACATCTCCTGCGCGAAGAAGCGGGCGAGCGAGCTATGCAGCTTGATCATGTCCTCCACCCCGTGGATCGGCTTGAGCCCGGCCTTCACCTTGCCGCCGCCATCCGAATAGAGCGACACATCGGCGGCAAGCAGCCCGCGCAGTGCGCCCATGTCGCCGCTGCGCGAGGCGGCGAAAAACGCCTGGGCGATCGCCGTCCCCTTCTCTTTGGGCATGTCAAAGCGCGGCCGCTCGGCGCGGACATGCGTGCGCGCCCGGCTGGCGAGCTGGCGGGTCGCGGCGGGGTCGCGGCCGATTGTCTCGGCGATTTCGTCAAAGCCCAGGCCGAACACGTCGTGGAGCAGGAACGCCGCGCGCTCCAGCGGCGAGAGGCGCTCGAGCGCGAGCATCAGCGGCAGCGTGACGTCGTCGGGTTCGCCATCCTCGGGCTCGACCACCGGCTCGGGCAGCCACGGCCCGACATAGGTCTCGCGCCGCGCCCGCGCCGACTTCAGCTGGTCGAGGCACAGCCGGGTGACGACACGGCGCAGAAATGCCTCGGGCTCGCGCACCGCGGCGCGATCGGTGCCCAGCCAGCGCAGGAACGCGTCCTGCACCACGTCCTCGGCATCGGCGACCGAGCCCAGCATGCGATAGGCGATGCGCGCCAGCCGCGGCCGCAGCGGATCGAACGATGCGGCCGCGCCCTCGCTCATGCCGCGGCGGCCGCCGGCTTGTCGGTATAGAACAGGTCGAACGCCACGGCGATCCGGTTCCACCCGTTGATCGCGTTGATCATCAGCGTGAGCTGCACCTGCTCCTCCGGCGTGAACTGCGCGGCCAGCGCATCGTACAGCGCCTGGGGCGCCCGTGCGGTGGATACCAGAGTCAGCGCTTCGGTCCAGGCCAGCGCGGCGCGCTCGCGCTCCGAATAGAAGGGCGCTTCGTGCCAGGCGGCGAGCACGTGCAGCCGCTGCTCGCTCTCGCCGGCCTTGCGCGCCTCGGCAGTGTGCATGTTGAGGCAATTGGCGCAGCCGTTGATCTGTGAGGCGCGGATCTTGACCAGTTCGAGCAGGTCGGGCTCGATCGCCGGGGCGATCTTCATCGACATGTCGAGCCACGCCTTCATCGGGGCGGGCGCGGCGGCGAAGGGGTCGAGGCGTTGGGTCATGGTCGGTCTCCTGTTGGGGTTACAGGAAGCATGACGAGATTGGTGCAATGGATGTGACATGGCGGACGATTTTTCCCGGTCCCCCTGCACCAGGAGATCAGATCACCCGCTTGCCCTTGGTTCGTCCAGTGAGATGAAACCGTCCGCACCGGTCACAGCGATAGAAGCGCAGCACCACGTCCGCTCGGCGGATGGCGTCGAGCGCGTCGGTTTCGGAGCCATAGGCCCGCTTGCTGCGGCAGATGCTCAGCCTCGTGCGCATGGCTGCTCCGCAGCGGCGCCGCGAATCAGGCCCGGCCGATCAGCCGCTGCGCGATACGGTCAGCGACCTCGCTCTCGGGATCGCCAGTGCGCGCGCTCTCGTCCCACACTTCGATCAGCCGCTCGGGGATCTTGTCGACGCGTGCCTGGACCTCGGCCATGTTGCCCTGCCCCAGATATTCGAGGCCGACATTGATGATTCCGCCCGCGTTGATGACGTAATCAGGCGCATAGAGGATGCCGCGGTCGTGCAGCCGCTGGCCGTCCGCGCGGGTGGCGAGCTGGTTGTTCGCGCCGCCGGCGACGACCTTGGCCTTGATCTGCGGGATCGAGGCTTCGGTCAGGATCGCGCCCAGTGCGTTGGGGCTGAACAAGTCGGCGTCGTGCGTCAGGATCGCACTCGCGTCGACGGCTTCGGCGCCCAGCTCGGCGGCCAGCGTCTTGGCCCGTTCGGCATTGACATCGGCCAGCGTCAGCACGGCGCCATCGGCCGCGAGCAGCCTGGCAACGCCGCCGCCCACCGATCCGACGCCCTGGATCGCGACGCGCACGCCGCGCATCGTATCGGCACCCAGCCCGCGCTTCGCCGCCGCCTTGACGCCCAGATAGACGCCGCGCGCGGTCACCGGCCCCGGATCGCCGCCCGCCCCGCCGGCTGCAACCGGCAGGCCCGAGACATGGCGCGTCTGGGTGGCGACCACCTTCATCCGCGCCTCGGACATGCCGACATCCTCGGCGGTGACGTATTTGCCGACCAGCGATTCGACCGCGCGACCAAAGGCTTCGAGCTGCGCATCGGTCACCGTCGCGCCCGGCTCGGCGGCGAGTATCACGCCCTTGCCGCCGCCCAGCGGCAGGTTGGCCATCGCGTTCTTGTAGCTCATGCCCCGCGAGAGCCGCAGCGCATCGGTGATCGCCGCGTCCGAATTGGCGTAGTTCCAGAAGCGTACGCCGCCTGCCGCCGGCCCGAGCGCCGTAGAGTGAACCGCGATGATCGCGCTCAGCCCGCTTGCACGGTCGGTGAACAGGTAGACGCCTTCATGGTCGTCGAAATCGGGAAAGCCCCAGTCGATCAACACTCTGTGGTCCGCTTCTAGGGAAGAATATGGGGCGACCGACGGGACTTGAACCCGCAACTTCCGGCATCACAAGCCGACGCTCTAACCAATTGAACTACGGTCGCCGCGAAGAAGGCGCGCTTAGCGGGGCCTGCGAGCGAGCGCAAGATGATTGCTGACGATTATCCACGCGAAATGCGCACGGCCTCTTCCGGGGCGATCACGCCCTGCCGCGCCAATGCACGCGCGGCGGCGGCGAGATTGGGGGCGCTCAGATAGGCGTGGCGCGCGAGCAGCGGTGCGTCGGCGCCATCATAGATCAGCCGGCGCATCGCGGCGTCGATCTCGACGCCCTCGAACACGCACACCGACCCTGTCTCGCCGCTGCCGTAGCAGGCGTCGCAGCCCTCGGCCTTCCACAGGATCGCGCCGGGATCGAGTCCGAGCAGCGCCGAGGCCGAGCCGTACGCCTGAACCGGCTCGCGGCACGCTGCACATAATCGTGCCGCCGGGCGCTGGGCAATGACGAGACGCAGCGACGCGGCCAGCGCAAATCGGTCCGGCGCGGTTCGGCGGAGCGCGACAATCGTGCCCACCGCGTCAGCGCCGCTGGTCACCGCGACGACTTGACCAATTTCCGCCGCCTCGATCGCTTCGCCAAGCGCACCGCGCGTTTCGACGAGCCCTGCATCTTCGGCACCCGATTCGCGTTGCAACGCAGCCGCGGTCTCGTCCGCGCCCGCCCCCGCCGCGATGATGAGGCCGGAAGGCCGGACCCAGGCCCGCGCCACCGCGCGGCGGAGCTGCGGCGCCATGTCGAGGCCTGTTTCGCCAGCATCGTCGAGCGCGGTCTCTGCGTGTCGCTGCATCCGGTACGCACCCCTGTGTGGCGCCCTTCCCTATGACGTGCGTCTTGCGCTTTTGTGACGCTCGAGAGTCGACCGTTTCCGAAAGGTATCGGGCTGGCATCCCCGGCGCCGATTTGGCAAAAGCGGGCCATGCAGAACTCCGCTGTCGATGGCCTTTCGTCGCCTCCCAATTTCGGTTCGGGGCACCCGTCCGAACCCATTGTCGAGCACATACTGCGCCAGTCCGGCGTCCAGCGCGTGCCGAGCCCGAAAGTGGCGATGTTCATCGTCAAGAACTTCATCGATGCAGAGGCATGCCGTCAGTTGATGGCACAGATCGATAGCAAGCGCCGGCCTTCGACGATCGCCGACGCCAATGGCGACTATGCGTTTCGCACCAGCGAGACATGCGATCTCGATTCAGCGGAGCCGCTGGTCGTCGAACTCAAGCGCAGCATCGTCGCGCTCACCGGCATCGATCCCACCCATGGCGAGCCGATGCAGGGCCAGCGTTACGCCGTCGGCCAGGAGTTCAAGGCGCATACCGACTATTTCGAGCCGAGCGGCCAGGACTATGCCCAATATTGCAGCGTGGCGGGCAATCGCACCTGGACGGTGATGCTTTATCTCAACCAGGTCGAAGCCGGCGGCGCGACGCGCTTCAAGGCAATCGACAAGATCGTCCAGCCCGAAACGGGCAAGCTGCTCGCTTGGAACAATCTGCGCCCGAACGGCACGCCCAATCCGTCGACGCTGCACCATGCGATGAAGGTGCGCGCCGGCACCAAATACGTCATCACCCAGTGGTTTCGCGAACGTCCCTGGATCTGACGAGAACGGGCTCCGCGGCATGCCCCGGAGCCCGTCTCAGCCAAGCGGCTGCGATGATTAGAAGGTCGTGCTCACGCCGAGCGTGAAGACGCGGCCGACATTGTAGCGGTTGATGTACACCACGTTGCCGTTGTCGAAGGTTTGGTTTTCATTGAAGCGCGTCCGCGTCAGGTTGCGCCCCTCGAGCTTGAGCTCGAACTGGCCACCACCGATCTCGAAGCCCTGGCGCGCAACGATGTCGAAGCGGATCCCCGGATGCTCGATGATGTCGGGCTGGAAGCCGTTGCCCGATAACAGCGACGGTCCGCGATTGGTCACGCGGTCGCTGGCATAGTTGAACAGGAAGGTCAGCTGCGACAGGCGATCGGTATCCTCGATGCCGAGCTGCAGATTGACCAGATGGTCCGACTGGCCGGTAAGCGGCGCGCCGTCGCGGAACTGCAGGCTGGCCGGGCCGAAGCCGGCAGCGCAGCCTGACAGCGTCTGGTTGAGCACGTTCGGCACGCAGGTATCGTCGGCAGTGATCGACGAATGGGTGTAGGTGTAGTTGGCGATCACCACGGCGCGGCGCGTTGCGAAGAAATCGCCGCCCAGGCCATTGAGACGCACATATTTCTGCAGCTCGACTTCTCCGCCGTACAGCGTCGCCTTGGGCAGGTTGGTGAAGCCGGTCTGGAGGCGATCATCGGCGCCGGTGTAGAAGCCGACCTGCTCGATCGGATTATCGATCTTCTTGTAGAAGCCGGCCAGCGTGAAGCGCTGATCGCGCGCATAGAAATATTCGAAGCGCGCCTCGAGGTTGAGGAGCTTCGAATCCTGGAGCAGCGGATTGCCGAAGAACAGGCGATCCGAATCCGGATCGCGGAACTGCTGCGGCGCGAGTTCGCGGAACTGCGGGCGCGAGATCGTCTTCGATACGCTGGCGCGCAGCTGCATGTCCTCGGCGAAGTTCCAGGTCAGCGTCGCTGCCGGCAGGAAATAATCATTGTTCAGCTTCGTCGTCGCAGTGCCGATCGGCGTGACGCTCTGCTCGCCCTTTTCGTAGCGCACGCCGACCACGGCGCGCAGGCCATCGAGCGCCTCGGTCTCGGCCTGGAGATAGCCGGCATTGATGCGCAATTTGGCGTCATAGGCATAGGCGCCGAGCGGCGTGTTGAACTGCAGCTCGATCGTGCATGCGCCGACGCCGACTTGCGGGCAGGCATTGTTCACGACGTCCGGGCTCAGCAGATAATCCGGACGCAGCAGATTATAGGGATAGCCCACCGAAGTGCCACCACCGGCACTGGTCTGGTAGTTGAACTGGAGACGCTGCGAGAAGCGCGACGTATCCGAATAATAATAGCCCGCGGACAGCGTCGCGACATCGGGAATCTTGTAGGTGAGGTCCGCCTGCCCGGTCCACAGATTCTCGTTCAGATCCGAAAAGATGATCGAAGCGAACGGCGAAAAGCGCTGGGTGACCTGATAGGCGCCGTTGCACTGGAAGCCGGTGGCACCATTGCCGCCGTCATAGCTGATCGGCGCGCCGGTGGTCGTCTGATTCGAGCAGAGATAGTCGAACTGGCGCTCATACGGCGCCTTGCGCTTCGAATTGGCATAGGCACCGCGGACATCCAGGCCGAGCGCATCGGAGAGATGGAACTCGCCGACGAGCTGACTTTCGAACAACTCGCGCTGGAACCAGTTGGTGTTCTGCTGGAAGCGCAGGCCGCTGGAATTGTTGTAGACTTCCGCCGCCGAGCCGCGCGCCTGCTTGAGCACGTCGCGGATATAGACGTTTGTCCAGCGAATGGTGTTCTCGCCGAACTCATAGCCCAGGCCGATCAGGGCGTTGCCGACGATGCGATTGTCTGTGAGCAAGGTGTGGAAGTCGTTGCGGACCGCACCGGTATCGGTGACGCTGTCCTGCTGCAGGATCGAGCGCGTCCGGAAGGTGTTGCTGTACCCCACCGACGTGATCAGGCCGAGCTTGTCGCTGCCGATGTCGATCACCGAGCCCGTGCTCAGTTCCGCCGACCAGTTCGCGGGCAGCTGGTTGTTGCGCTGGAGCAGCGTGGTCGAGGCGTTGGAAAGCTGAAGCACCTGCGCGGCAGGAATGGTGCCCGAGCCACCGGGCGCGTTGCGGATGAAGTCGGGCACCTTGCGCGTGCCGTCATCGAAACCGAGCCAATCGGTGTCGCCGCCATAATAGGTATAGCCGAGCTCGCTCGTCGTCGCGTCGTCGGCCGAGATCGAACCGCCGACGGTGACGAAGTTCTTGGCCGGGATCGCCTTGGTGGTGAGGTTGATGACGCCGCCGCCGAACTCGCCGGGATAGTTGACCGAATAGGTCTTCTGGACGAGCGCCGAACCCACGATCGTGGTCGGGAAGATGTCGAGCGGGACCGAGCGGCGCAGCGGCTCGGGGCTCGGCAAGGGCGAGCCGTTGAGCAGCGACGAGGAATAGCGATCGCCAAGGCCGCGGACATAGACGAAGCCGCCGCCGACGACGCTGAGGCCGGTGACGCGGGTGAGCGCGCCGGCGATGTCGCCTTCGCCGGTCCGGGCGATGTCCTCGGTCGACAATACCGAGACGATCTGCGGCGTCGCGCGGACGACGTTGGGGATGTGACGGCCGATCACGACGATGTCTTCGGTGCCGCCGACGTCCATGCCGGGCGCCGAGACTTCGACTTCGGGCTCGCTCTGCGGATCCTGGGCGTCGGCAGGCGTTGCCGACGTGGTCTGGGCCGGCGTGGTCTGGGCCGGCGTGGTCTGGGGCGGTGCCGCTGGCGCTGGCGAAGCAGTGCCGCCGGCGGTCTGGGCGAGCGCGGCCGGCGAGACGAGTTGAGACGTCAGGAGAAGAAGCGTGGCATAAGCAAGTCGTCGCTGCATGGCCGTGTCATCCAGTCGTGAAAGTACGTGCGATGCCGGGGCGGCGGCTGGCGCCGCCCCGGCATGGTTGCTTCAGATCGGTTCGCCTCAGCGGCCGTTGCAGCTGAAGTAGACCGAGTTGAACACCGGCGGGCCCTGGTCCTGGATCGAGGCATCGGCTTCGCGGATCGTCGAGCGGTCCGCTGCACTCTTTTCGCCAGCGATGAAGTTGGTGCAGGCGACGCCGGTCGGCGACTTCACGACACCATTGACGAAAGTCATGTCGGCACCGCCGCGCAGGCGGATGGCTGCCGGCGCGATCGCCGTCTGGATGAAGGTGAAGTTCGCATAGCGACCCCAGGTGCGCGGCAGCAGATCTTCGGCACCGTTCGAGTCGATCTCGGTCGAGAACGAGTTGGCGGTGGCGCCGTTGACCTTCTGGGCGGCGATCATGAACTGGATGAAACCGCGCCAGCCATTGTCGACGTCGAAGCCGTCGTCGTCGGCGCCGGTGACCGCGATGTACTTGATGTTCGTGGTGCCACCGAAGATCTCGATGCCGTCATCCGCCGAATTGTGGCTCTGGATGTGATCCAGCACCGTGCCCGAGCCGGTCGCGCCCAGGGTCAGGCCCTGCAGCTCGTTGCCGTCGGAGATGGCGATGCCGCTGTAGCGGATCTGGACATACGACATCTGGCCGCTGCTGTCGGCTTCGGCGTTGCCGCCGTAGAAGCGCCCGGTCACGCCTTCGATCGCCTGCTGGCAAGGTGTGCCGCTGGCACCGCCGGTGCCGGTAGCGCAGACCGCGGTGGTCGAGCGGCCGAGCAGGATGATGCCGCCCCACTGACCCTGAGTTGCGTCGCTGACGCCGTTGTTGGCGAGGTTCTGCTGCGACGTGAAGATGATCGGAGCGGCCAGCGTGCCGACTGCCTGGATCTTCGAGCCGCGGTTGACGAGCAGCAGGTCGTTGCTCGCTTCGGTCGAGTTGGCGGCGATGACCACGCCCGGCTCGATGGTCAGCGTCACGCCCGCACCGCCGGTCGCGCCGAGATCGGTGCCGACTTCGGTCTGGCCGCGCAGGCGATAGAACACGCCAGCAATCTTCGGCAGCGTCAGGTCGGTGGCAACCGCCGTCGGGATACGGCAGGCGCGGAACGTCTGGACCAAGCCATCATCGATGGTACCGGTCGGGCAGACCGCAGTCGAACCGCCGGTGCCGACTGCCGGCACCGCGGTGCAGGCTGCGCCGGTGCCGCCGAACTGCGCGGCGGTCGAGTTGCAGGTCCAGCCCTGGAACGCGGTGTCGGTCGGGCCGTTGAGCGCGCCGGCATAGTTGGTGCTGGTGAAGAATGCGCCGAGCGTAGCGGGGTTTGCAGCCGTGGTCAGCGAGGTTGCGCTGTTCGGATACACGCCCGTCATCTGGTTGGTGCCGTTGACGTTATTGTTGGTGCCGCGGTTGACGATCGCCAACTGCTCGTCGGCAGTGATGCTGAGCGCCGGGGTGCCCTGGGGCGTGACTGCAGCGAACTGGGCCGCCGTGATCGGCGCAGTCGGCGTCGGGGTCGGGGCACTCGGCGGGGTTGGCGTGGGCGTGACGATGACGACGCTGCCGGCACCCGGCGAGGCCACATTGTCCGCGCCGTTGCAGGCGGAGAGTGCCGCGGAGGCGGCAGTCGTCATAAGAATGAGGCCGTAGCGCTTGAAGCTCGCCATCGCGCAAAAACTCCCGGTCGTATCGTTGCTGATCCGGGCGCGCGGCGATGATGTGGAAAACCCCCTCTCGCGCCCAATCGGGGCGTTAAGCGCGATAAATGACGCCCACATTCAGAACGCGAGACGCTTTGGTGACGTCTGAATGACTCTTAAATGACAATAGTCCCGAAATGACGCGATCAGTCGCGCGGGACCCGCCTGCCCCGCTGGAACACCAGCCGCACTTTCGACAGCACGGTGATGTCGGCGGTCGGATCGCCTTCGACCGCAACGAGATCGGCAAGCTTGCCCGGCGCGATCGTGCCAATTCGGTCGTCCAGCCCGAGGATCGCGGCGTTGCCGGCGGTGGCGACGCGCAGCGCCTCGGACGGCGGCATCCCCAATTCGGCCATCAGCACGATCTCGCGGGCATTCTCGCCATGCGCGAACACCCCGGTGTCGCCGCCCGCGCACATCGTCACGCCAGCGGCCAGCGCGGCGCGATAGCTCGCCAGCTTCGCAGCCGGGACAGTCGTGCCGGCATAGCGGGCAATCGCGTCGCTCGCGGCGAGCGTCGGGCACAAGGCTACGCCATGCGCCTTCATCAGCCGGAAGATCTCCGGCGTGCCGTCATTGCCATGCTCGATCGTGTCGGCACCCGCCAGCACCGCGCGGCGCATCCCCTCGACCGTGCTGGCATGGACCGCGACCTTGCGCCCCGCATCGTGCGCGGCCGCGATGCCGGCCCTGAGCTCGTCGAGACTGAAGGTCGCGCGGCTTGGTTCACCCGGGCCCCATCGATAATCGGCATAGAACTTCACCCAATCGGCGCCGTGGGCGATCTGGCGACGTACCGCCGCGATGATATTCTCAGCACCGCTGGCTTCCTCGGCTCCCTGCGGCACGTCAAAGGCATAGCCCTTGGGGCCATAGGCGCCGGTGGCGACCAACGCGCGATCGGCGATCAGCAGCCGCGGGCCGGGCACCACGCCCTGCTCGATCGCGGCCTTGAGCCCTGCATCGGCGTCGCCTGCTCCCTCGGTGCCGAGATCGCGTACCGTGGTGAAGCCGGCCATCAGCGTCGCCCGGGCATGCGCCACTGCGCGCGCGGTACGCAGCGACAGCGGCTCCTTGATCACCTGATCGTTCCAGCTCGCCTCATCATAGGGATGAAGGAAGAGATGGACGTGCAAGTCGATCAGCCCGGGGAGCAGCGTCGCGCCGGGCAGCGCCAGCGTCTCCGCGGTTGCCGGCGCGGACACGTCGGGCCCGACCGCGACGATGCGCTCACCCTCCACGAGCACCTTCCAGCCGGGATGCGCGACACCGTCGGTCGCGGTGAAGACGCGGTCTGGAACGAGCAGCGTGGCCTGGCCCTGCGCCGATGCAGCGGACGGGAGGGTCATAGCGATCAGCGCGAGCGCCAATTTGACTCGCTTCGCGGTAAGCGCCGCGCGACTCCGATCCCCCGCCATGCCGAGGAAGGTGGCAGGCAAAATCCTACATTGCCAGCCCTCAAAGCCCGGCGGTCATCGCTACCCCGGCGGTTACGGCGAGCACGCCGAGCGCCATCGTCACGGTGACGCGCTCGCGGAACAGCCGGTGGCCGGCGAGCGCGGCGATCGGCATCTCGATCACGCCCAGCGAGCGCACCGCCGCCGCGGTGGTCAGGTTGAGCGCGAGGAACCAGCCCGACGAAGCGAGCCCGCCGAACATCCCTGCCCCCAGCGAGTGGCGCCAGCCCTTGAAGATCGCGACCAGCGCACGGCGGTCCCATATCGCCAGATAGGCAGTCAAGGCCGCGGACTGGATCGCCTGGACGATCGTCAGGCTCGCCATCGCCGCGAAGAACGGATGGTGCGGCTCGAGCCCGAGCCCGGCATGGCGAAAGGCATTGAGCGCGAAGCCGAAGCACAACCCCGAGACGATGCCGAATGCCACCCCCGCCACCGGATGCGCCACGCTCGCCGCGCCGCGTGGCCAGGCGAGTGCGGCGAGGCCGATCGTGGTGAGCCCCACCCCTGCCCAGCCGAGCGCGCTCAGCGTATCGCCGAACACGGCGAGGCCGAGGATCGCGGCAAGCGGCACCGAGCTCAGCTGGAGCGCGGTGCCGACCGCGAAGCCGGCGCGGTGCATCGCCATCAGTAGCGCCGCGGTGGCGGCGACCTGCGACACGGCGCCGGCGAGCGCCGGCCACCAGAAATCCCAGCCGAACCGCGGATGGAGATCGTGGCTCAGCGCAACGGCGATCGCGGCAAGCGCAAGCGAAAAGGGCAACCCGAACAGGAAGCGCACCAGCGTTGCGCCCCATGGCCCCGAACGCGGCATCAGCCCGCGCTGGAGCGCATTGCGTCCGACCTGGAGCGCCGCCGCCGCCACCGTTGCACCCATCCACAGCAAAGCCACCCGAAATTCTCCTTCGGCGCGGCGCTAGCGGCTTTCAAGACTGGTACAAGTAATCACTTATCCTGGTATAAACGCTGTCATGGACAGCAACGCAGATCTGCTCGGCAGCTTCGTTCGCGCACATCGCGAGCGGCTGACGGCCGAAATCGGGTTCGGGCGGCGACGCACGCCGGGGCTGCGGCGCGAGGAGCTGGCGCAGCGCGCCGGGATCAGCGCGACCTGGGTCGCGTGGATCGAGCAGGGCCGCGACGTGAAGGCGTCGCCCCAGGCGCTGGCGCGGCTCGCCGCGGCGTTGGGACTCAACCAGGCCGAGCGCACCTATCTGTTCGAGCTGGCCGGGCGGCGCGACCCTGCCCTGCCCGCTCTGGCGCCGGGCGACGATGCCCCGGCGTCGATCGCGGCGCTGGTCGCGACGCTGGCGGTGCCGGCCTATGGGCTCGACCGGCTCTGGAACGCGTGCGCGTGGAATCCGCAGGCCGCCGCGCTGTTCGCCGGCTGGCTCGACGACGGGCACGACCGCAATCTGCTGCGCTATCTGTTCCTCAGCCCGGCGGCGCGCACGCTGCTGCCCGACTGGCAGGACCGCGCCCGGCGCAACCTTGCCGAATTCCGCGCCGACTTCGCCAAGGGCCGCGGCGATCCGCGGCTGCAGCAACTCGTTGACGCGCTGAGCGCCGAGAGCACTTTCTTCGCCGAAGCCTGGCACGACCAGTCGGTGCTCGCTCGCGAAGGCGGCCGCCGGCTGTTTGTCGTTGCTGAGGGCGAGCGCGCCTTCGATCAGCACAGCTTCGCGCCGTCGGAGCGGCCCGATTGCAAGCTGGTCGTGCTGGTGCCGGTGGTTTCGATCTAAGGCCGCTGCGCACTCTCTGCGCGGATGGACGCCCTTTGGCCGTAGAAAGAAAAAGCCCGCCAGTCGCGCGACCGGCGGGCCAATATGGTGGGCGCGGCAGGGATTGAACCTGCGACCCCACCCGTGTGAAGGGTGTGCTCTACCACTGAGCTACGCGCCCGAACCTCGGTTCGGAGGGTTGGCCCCGAGCAAGCGGGGCCGAAACGGGAAGCGGGCCTTTAGGCGGAGCGCGGTGCGCTGTCCAGCCCCTCAGACCGCCTCCCGATCAAAATCAGTTGACCGAGTCCTTCAGGCCCTTGCCGGCCTTGAACTTGGGCTGGTTCGACGCCTTGATCGTCATTTCCTCGCCGGTGCGCGGGTTGCGGCCGGTGGAGGCCTTGCGCTTGCTCACCGAAAACGTGCCGAAGCCCACGAGGCGGACTTCATCGCCCTTCTTGAGCGCAGCCGAAATCGCGTCGAACACGGCTTCAACGGCCTTGCTGGCATCGCCCTTGCCAAGACCGGACGTGTCGGCGACTTGGCCGATCAGCTCTTGCTTGTTCATGCTGGTGGGATCCCCCTGGTAGCTGGTATTTCGAAAATGAGTCGCGGCGTTGGCCGGACGCGTCAGCAAGCACGCGACCGCCACCGCTGTCAAAGGCTTTCCGACGGAAATCCGCCGGAAAGCCGTGTCTCAATGATGGACGGCGTCGCCCATCGCCGGCACCCCGACCGGGGGCTGTGCGGCGAGTTCGTCGGCATCGGTCCAGTCGATCGCGGTGAGCGGCTCGATCAGCGCGAGCCGCAGCACTTCGTCGACATGCTTGACCGGGACGATCTCGAGACCCTCGCGGATGTTCGCCGGGATCTCGGCGAGATCCTTCTCATTCTCGGCCGGGATCAGCACGGTCTTGATGCCGCCGCGCAGCGCCGCGAGCAGCTTCTCCTTGAGACCGCCGATCGGGAGCACCCTGCCGCGCAGCGTGACTTCGCCGGTCATCGCGATGTCGCGGCGCACCGCCACCCCGGTCATCGTCGAGACGATCGCAGTGACCAGGCCGATACCCGCCGACGGGCCATCCTTGGGCACGGCCCCTTCGGGCAAATGGACATGGATGTCCTTGCGCGCGAACAGGCTCGGCTTGATGCCGTAGCTTGGGCTACGCGCCCGCACGAAGCTGAACGCCGCCTCGACCAATTCCTTCATGACGTCGCCGAGCTTGCCGGTGGTCTTGATCATGCCCTTGCCGGGCACGGTGACGCTTTCGATGGTCAGCAGCTCGCCGCCCACTTCGGTCCAGGCCAGGCCGGTGACGGCGCCGATCTGGTTCTCCTCTTCACCCAGCTCGTGGCGATATTTCGGAACGCCGGCATATTCGTGGAGGTTTTCCGGCGTGACGGTGACGCTGGTTTCCTTGCCCTCGAGGATTTTGCGGAGCGCCTTGCGGGCGAGCTTGGCGATCTCGCGCTCGAGCGTGCGGACGCCCGCCTCGCGCGTGTACTTCTGGATCAGCGCGCGCAGCCCTTCGGTGGTGAGCGCAAACTCGCCGTCCTTCAGACCATGCGCCTCGATCTGCTTCTCGACCAGATGGCGCTCGGCGATCTCGACCTTCTCGTCCTCGGTATAGCCCTCGAGCCGGATGATCTCCATGCGGTCGAGCAGCGGCTGGGGCAGGTTGAGCGAGTTCGCCGTGCACACGAACATCACGTCCGAAAGATCGATGTCGATCTCCAGATAATGATCGTTGAACTTGTTGTTCTGCTCGGGGTCGAGCACTTCGAGCAGCGCCGAGGCGGGATCGCCGCGGAAATCCTGGCCGAGCTTGTCGATCTCGTCGAGCAGGAACAGCGGATTCGAAGTGCCGGCCTTTTTGAGATTGGTCACGATCTTGCCCGGCAGCGAGCCGATATAGGTTCGCCTGTGGCCGCGGATCTCGGCCTCGTCGCGCACGCCGCCCAGCGACTGGCGGATGAACTCGCGCCCGGTCGCCTTGGCGATCGATTTGCCGAGCGAGGTCTTGCCCACGCCGGGAGGCCCGACGAGACACAGGATCGGCCCCTTCAGCTTGTTGGTGCGCGCCTGGACCGCGAGATATTCGATGATCCGGTCCTTGACCTTCTCCAGCGCATAATGATCGCCGTTGAGGACGTCCTCGGCCTCGACCAAGTCCTTTTTGAGCTTCGACTTCTTGCCCCAGGGCAGGCCGAGCAGCACGTCGAGATAATTGCGCACGACGGTCGCCTCGGCGCTCATCGGCGCCATGGTCTTGAGCTTCTTGAGCTCGGCGGTCGCCTTGGTGCGCGCTTCCTTGGAGAGCTTAAGGGTCGCGATCTTCTGAGTGAGCTCGGCAACCTCGTCGCCATCACCTTCGTCGCCCTCGTTACCGAGTTCGCGCTGGATCGCCTTCAATTGCTCGTTGAGATAATATTCGCGCTGCGTCTTCTCCATCTGGCGCTTGACGCGGCTGCGGATCTTCTTCTCCACCTGGAGCACGCCGAGCTCGCCCTCCATGAAGGCGAACACCATCTCAAGGCGCTTCTGCGGATCCTTCTCGACGAGCAGCGACTGCTTCTCGGCGACCTTGACTGCGATGTTGGCGGCAACCGCGTCGGCAAGGCGCGACGGATCGTCGAGCTCGCCGAGCTGAACGGCGGTCTCGGCCGGCAGCTTGCGGTTGAGCTTGGCATAATTTTCGAACTGATCGACCACCGAACGCATCAGCGCCTGGAGCTCGGCGCTCGCCTTTTCCAGCGTGTCGTTGTCGGCCTCCACGGGGCTGACGCTGGCGGTGAGGAAGGCCCCGCCCTCCTCGACCGAATCGAGCGTGCCGCGCTCCTTGCCGGCGACGAGCACGCGGACCGTGCCGTCGGGCAGCTTGAGCAACTGGAGCACTTCGGCCGAGACGCCGGTATCGTACAGGTCCTCACGGCCGGGATCGTCCTCGGCCGGATCGAGCTGTGCGACGAGGAAAATCTCCTTGTCGTCGGCCATTGCGGCTTCGAGCGCGGCGACCGACTTGTCGCGGCCGACGAACAGCGGCACGATCATGTGCGGAAAGACGACGATGTCGCGAAGCGGCAGGACGGGATAAGACTGCTTCATGGATACTCCTGAGCCCGTGCGGCTCTTATTCTCCACTATATATGGGGGTCGCGCCAGCGGCATCAATCGTCGTGCATTGATTGGCTGTGGATTGGCGCTTCCGCTGGCGGCGAAGGCCGCGGCGCTGCCGCGCGAGGACCTGCTCGATCGCGCGTTGCGGGCGATGGGCGGGCGCGCGAAGCTCGCGCGGGTGAAGGCGCTTCGCTGGACCGGCCAGGCGCAAGTGATGCTCCGCGACAAGAGGCTGGAACTCGAGATCGACACGCGAGTCGAGCCGTTCGTCCGCGCAAGATCCCGCAGTTGGCTTGCGGGTAAGCCGGATACCGCACGCACGCTGATCATCGAGCCCGCGGGCGGTTTCGTCGAGCGGAGTGGCGAGCGAAAGCCGCTGCCCGCACGCCAGACGCTGCACGAGCGCCAGCAATATGGGCTCTATGGCTATATGCTGCTCGCGCTGGCGCCGACGCAGGTGGAGGGCGGCCGCCTGACAGCACAGCACCCCGGCCTGCCGCCGGTCCGCTTCGAGCTTGAAGGCGACTATCTCGCCGTCGCCGATTACACGGTCGCCAGCCCGGACAGCGACGCCGTAATCGCCCAGCGCTTCCTGTTCGAAGGCGAGCAGCCCGACCAAGGCGTGCATTGGCCGCACACGATCACGATCCTGCAGAACGACAAGCCCTATTTCATTCTCGACATCGAGAGTTTCTCGGTGGAATTCGCCTGATGGAGAAGCCTATCCCTACGCGCCTGCTGCTCGTCGCATCCGCTCTTGCCCTTGCCGCCCCTGCGGCGGCGCAGATCCGTCCCGGCGAGCCGCCGATCACGGCAATCACCCAGGCCTCGGGCGGTCCGATCGACGCCGAACGCGCGGCGCTGCATCTTGAGCATGTCGATCTCGCCATCGAAGTGCTGCCCGACAAGCAGCGCCTGGAGGGCATCGCGACGCTGACGCTGCGCACCGCCGCGGCGCAGACCCGGCTGCTGATCGATCTCGACAGGAACCTGCCGGTCAGCGCGATCAGCATCGACGGCAAGCCGCTCGCGCACACCGCGTGGAGCAATCCCGAGGGGCGGCTGGCGATCACCCTGCCCCGCCCGCTCAAGGCCGGTGGCAGCGCGGTGGTGAAGATCGTCTATGGCGGCACACCGCATGTCGCGGTGCGCGCGCCATGGGACGACGGGTTGGTCTGGGCCAAGACGCCGACCGAGCGAAAGCCCTGGGTGGCGACGACGGCCGAGGGCTATGGCTGCGACCTGTTCTGGCCATGCCTCGATTTCCCACGCGGCGAGCCCGACCTTGTCGATCTCCACATCACCGCGCCCAAGGGCCTTTCCGCGCCGGCCAATGGCCTGCTGCAGAAGATCGAAACGTTGCCCGACGGGCGCACGACCTGGCACTGGAAGGCGCGCAGCCCGAACCCCTATTCGGTCGCGCTCGACGTCGCCCCCTACAAGGAAGTCGCCGGGACCTATGCCAGCCGCTTCGGGCCCAAAATCCCGATGCACTATTGGTATCTGCCCGGCCGCGAGGCCAAGGCGGCGGCGCTGTTCGCCGAGTTCGCGCCGGCGCTCGATTTCTTCGAGGCCAATATCGGGCCCTATCCCTGGTGGGACGAGAAGGTGGGCGTGGTCGAGACGCCGCATCTCGGCATGGAGCACCAGACGATCAACGCCTATGGCAACAACTACAAGAAGACGCCGAGCGGCTTCGACGAGATCTTCCAGCACGAGCTCGCCCACGAATGGTTCGGCAATCAGATGTCGGCCGCCAACTGGGACGATTACTGGCTGCACGAGGGCTATGCCCAGTACATGCAGCCGCTCTACGGCCGCTGGCGCGAGGGCGAGGCGCGCTATGCCGCGATGATGGACGATTTCCGCAACCAGATCGCGAACCAGGCGCCGATCGTCTCGGGCCGGATCATGACCGAGGAGGAAGTCTACGAGGCTGAAAAGGGCGGGCCCGGCAGTGACATCTATGTCAAGGGCGCCTGGGTACTTCACACGCTGCGCAATCTGATCGGCGACCAGGATTTCTGGGAAGTCACCCGGCGCCTGGTCTATGGCCGCGCCGATCCCAAGCCGGGCAATTTCCAGCCGCGCTTCGCGACAACGCCCGAATATGTCGGCATCGTCAATCAGGTGACGGGCAAGGACCTAAGCTGGTTCTTCGACGTCTATCTGCGCCAGGCTGCGCTTCCCGAGCTGATCGAGACCCGCCAGGGCGGCCGGCTAACCCTCAAATGGAAGGTGCCGGGCGACAAGCCCTTCCCGCTTCCGGTCGAAGTCGCGATCGACGGCAAGGTGCAAAGCGTGGCGATGGCCGGCGGCAGCGGCAGCATCGCCGTGCCGGACGGCGCGCATGTCGTCATCGATCCGGCGTCGCGCATCCTGAAGCGCTCGGACGCCGTCGAGGCGGCGCAGCGCTATCTGGGCCGCGGCGGATGAGCTGGGTTGCCCCCCAGCCGACCAGCCTCGGCGCGGTCGTGGTGATGGCGCTGGGGTTCGCGCTGTTCGTCGCGTCGCTGGGGCTCGTGCGGCTGAGGTTGCGGCATCCGGGCAGGAGCAAGGGCGGGCATGGCGCGCCGCGTTCGATGCTCGGCGTCGCGATCCAGAGCCTCGGCTTCCTGGCTGTCGGCGTCGGGCCGATCGTGGCCACTCTCGCCCCGGGATCCCCGGCAGGGCTGGCGCAGGCGGCGCTGGTGCTCGCGCTGATGGGGCTGACGATCGGGCTGTTCGCGGCGGCAGCGCATGCGATGGGGCATAATTGGAGCATCGTCGCGCGGACCCGATCGGACCACGCCCTGGTGACCTGGGGTCCGTTCGCGCTGGTCCGCCACCCGATCTATGTCGCGCTGTTCGCCATGCTGCTCGCGATGGCGCTGGCCTTCGGCCATCTCCGCGGCTTGGTCCCCGGCGTGCCGCTCTACTGGATCGGCACCTGGCTGCGCGTGGCCGAAGAGGAACGGCTGCTGCGCCTGCGCTTCGGCCCGACCTATGACGCCTATGCCGCGCGGGTGAAGCGCTTTGTGCCTGGGTTGCTCTGATCCGGCCTGGGCCGGGCGAGGGGAGATCGACCGGAATTGGTGGCTAACCGCCAGTCCGCTCTTCCGCACGGGAGCTGGCTTCGGGCGCTCGATAGCAGTTTAGCCGTTCAAGCTACCTAACGCACCGGCCGCAGCACCCGCGCGAGGACATAGGCGAACACCACCTGCCACGGCGTGTAGACCTTGAGCGGCTGGACCACGTCGCTCAGGAACGAATTGCCGTTCGCGCCGGTGGTCAGGTACATATAGAGGCAGAAGCTTCCTACTGCGCCGAGCAGCACCGTGCCGAACGCCTCGAAGGTTAGGCTCGAGCCCTTTCGCAGCAGCCCGAAGATCGCGCAGAGCAGCACGCAGCCACCGCCGCCCACCGCGCCGCCGACAAAGCCGCGCAGGAAGCCGACGTCGTCGCCATAGATGCCACTCACCGTCTTGAGCGCGACATAGTGCATCAGAGTGAAGCCGAGGAAGAAGACCAGCGCCTTGACGCCGAGCCGGTCATGCCGCTCGTGCCAGACGAAGGGCACACCGAACAGCGGCGTGATCCAGACCGCGCCATTGTCGATATGGAAGTAGAGCACCACGACGAACCCGATCACGTACAAGACGTGGCCAAGTAGCAGCCATTTGAAGGTCTCTAGGGCCGCGGGGTTGAGCGCCAGATCGAACGGCGAGTGATAGTCCCGCTCATTGTCGTCGAGAATGGCAACATCGGACATACGTCACCTCTCCATCCCGTATTTTATGGGAAAGAGGGTGCGCCTCGCCGCCGAGTTGGTCAATCGTCCGCAAAAAGAAAGCGGCCGGAAAGACGTCTTTCCGGCCGCTTGTGCGATGCTTTGGCAACAGGATCAGGCGGCGCTGCCGGCCTTTTCCTTCTTGGCATAGATGCGGACCGGGTCCTTGCGGCCTTCAACCACGTCCTTGTCGACCATCACTTCGTCGACGCCGTCCATGCTCGGCAAGTCAAACATCGTGTCGAGCAGGATCGCTTCGAGGATCGAGCGGAGGCCGCGGGCGCCGGTCTTGCGCTCGATCGCCTTTTTCGAAACCGCGACGAGCGCTTCGTCGTTGAAGCCGAGCTTGACGTTCTCCATGTCGAACAGCTTCTGATACTGCTTCACCAAAGCGTTCTTCGGCTCGGTGAGGATCTTGATCAACGCGTCGACATCGAGATCCTCGAGCGTCGCGATCACCGGCAGGCGGCCGACGAATTCGGGGATCAGGCCGAACTTGAGCAGATCCTCCGGCTCGGTCTGGCGCAGCAGCTCACCGGTGCGGCGCTCCTCGGGAGCGGCCACATAGGCGCCGAAACCGATCGACTTGCCCTGCAGGCGATCGCCGATGATCTTCTCGAGGCCCGAGAACGCGCCGCCGCAGATGAACAGGATGTTGGTCGTGTCGACCTGGAGGAACTCCTGCTGCGGATGCTTGCGCCCGCCCTGCGGCGGCACCGACGCGGTCGTGCCTTCCATCAGCTTGAGCAGCGCCTGCTGGACGCCCTCGCCCGAAACGTCGCGCGTGATCGAGGGGTTCTCGGCCTTGCGCGAAATCTTGTCGATCTCGTCGATATAGACGATCCCGCGCTGGGCCCGCTCGACATTATAGTCCGAGGCCTGGAGCAGCTTGAGGATGATGTTCTCCACGTCCTCGCCGACATAGCCGGCTTCGGTGAGCGTGGTGGCATCGGCCATGGTGAACGGCACGTCGAGGATGCGCGCCAGCGTCTGGGCGAGCAAGGTCTTGCCGCAGCCGGTCGGCCCGACGAGCAGGATGTTCGACTTGGCGAGTTCGACATCGGCACCCTTGGCGCCGTGGTTGAGCCGCTTGTAATGGTTGTGCACCGCGACCGAGAGCACGCGCTTGGCCTGCTTCTGGCCGATCACGTAATCGTCGAGCACGTCGCAGATTTCCTGCGGCGTGGGAACGCCACCGTCCTTCTTGCTGACGAGCGCTGACTTGGTCTCTTCGCGGATGATGTCGTTGCAGAGCTCGACACATTCATCGCAGATGAACACGGTCGGCCCGGCGATGAGCTTGCGGACCTCGTGCTGCGACTTGCCGCAGAACGAGCAGTAAAGCGTGCTCTTCGAGTCGCCGCCGCTGAGCTTTGTCATTCAATCCATCCTTTACGCGCCGGACGCGTAGCCACTACCCGCCATCCTACACGCGAGTTCCCGTCCGGCAATCCAAAATCGGCCCGCCTAGCGGTTCCGGCCGTCCGCGAGACCAGCCCGCGGACAGCTATAGTCCAAAAACTCTTAAGCAGCCGCGGTGTCGTCAGTCGGCTGCGGCCGCTTTTCATAGACTTCGTCGACTACGCCGAAGGCCTTGGCCTCGTCTGCCTCGAAGAAGCTGTCACGATCCATGACCTGCTCGATCCGCTCGATCGGCTGCCCGGTATATTTGGCATAGAGCGCATTCATCCGTGCGCGAATACGGAGAATCTCCTTAGCCTGGATCTCGATGTCCGAGGCCATGCCCTGCGCGCCGCCCGAGGGCTGGTGCAGCATGATGCGGGCATTAGTCAGCGCAACGCGCAGGCCCGGCTCGCCCGAGGCAAGCAGGAAGCTGCCCATCGACGCCGCCTGGCCGATGCAGACCGTGCCGACGCGCGGACGGATATATTGCATCGTGTCGTGGATCGCCATGCCGGCGGTGACGACACCGCCCGGCGAATTGATGTACATCCAGATGTCCTTCTTCGGGTTCTCGGACTCGAGGAAGAGCAGCTGTGCGGTGATCAGCGAGGCCATGTGATCCTCGACGCCGCCGGTGACGAACACGATCCGCTCGCGCAGCAGGCGCGAATAGATGTCGAAGCTGCGCTCGCCGCGGCTCGACTGCTCGATGACGATGGGAACGAGACCGCCGGTTACGGGGTCGATGGTCATCTGACCGGAAAGCGGATGCATGTGGGTTTGTCTCATTACTGGTTTTTGCCCGGCCCCCAACATCGGCGCTCGGTGGACGGGGCGCAAGGGGGCATCGCGGCGAACATCGCGGCGAACATAGTGAACCCCGGCCATTGAAGCCGGAACCCCACTTCCCCAGATCGTTACGATGACGACATCCACTGTGCTCGTAACTGGCGGATCCGGCTTTGTCGGCGGCCATGTTATCCTCCAGCTGCTCGGCCAGGGCCATCATGTGCGGACCACGGTGCGTAGCCTGACACGCGAAGCCGAAGTGCGGGCGACGCTCGAACGCGCCGGGGCCGATACGCGCAACCTGCGCTTCTTCGCCGCCGATCTCGAAAAGGACGAGGGCTGGGCCGAGGCAGCGGCAGGATGCGACTATGTTCAGCACGTCGCCTCGCCCTTCCCGCCCAGCCAGCCGCAGGACGAGCAGGAATTGATCCGTCCCGCTCGCGAAGGCACGCTGCGGGTGCTGCGCGCCGCGCGCGATGCTGGGGTCAAGCGCGTCGTCCTCACCTCGAGCTTCGCCGCGATCGGCTATGGCCATGGCCAGCGCGACACGCCCTATACCGAGGCGGACTGGACCGATGTGAACGGCCCTGCGGTCCAGCCCTATATGAAGTCCAAGACCCTCGCCGAGCGCGCGGCCTGGGATTTCGTGGGGTCGGAAGGCAAGGGTCTCGAACTCGCGGTGGTCAATCCGGTGGGCATTTTCGGCCCGGCGCTGAACGGCGATCTCTCGACTTCGGTCTGGCTGGTCAAGTCGATGCTCGAAGGCAAGATGCCCGGCCTGCCCGACCTGTGGTTCGGCGTGGTCGACGTGCGCGATGTCGCCAACCTCCAGATCAGTGCGATGACCGATCCGGCCGCCGCGAGTGAACGGTTCCTCGCCATCGCCGGCCCGGCCGTGTCGATCCCGCAAATGGCGGAGGTGCTGCGCAGCGCGCTGGGGCCCGCCGCCAAGAACGTCACGCGGCGCCGCGTGCCGAGTTGGGTGGTGCGTATCCTGGCGCTGTTCAATCCGATGGCGCGTGAGGCGGCGCCACGGTTGGGGATCAAGGCCAATGCGAGCAACGCCAAGGCGCGCGCGGTGCTCGGCTGGCAGCCGCGCTCGAACGACGAGGCGATCCGCGCGACGGGCCAGAGCCTGATCGATCTCGGACTGATTGGTTAACCCGGTATCGACGCTTCCCTTGCTAGCAGGGGGCATGGCACCGGCTGATTCGGCACGCGACGACAAGCGCTTCCTGCTGCTCATGCTGCTGGGCGGGCTGGCGCTTCGCCTGATCTGGCTGGTCCAGGTCAACGGGCCGATCGACGGCTTTTACGGTTCGGCCGAGGCAACCCATGTCGCGTTGGCATTCGCCCGCCATCGCAGCATCGCCGACGCCTATTTCGAAGGCTATGGCCCGACGGCGCACCTGTTGCCGGTGCTACCCGCGATTGCCGGCAGCATTCTGTGGCTGTTCGGCCCGGGCAGCAGCGCCGCCAACATCGCCTTGCTCGCCTGGTCCCTGCTTCAGGTCGGCGCCGCCTATCTGCTCCTGCGTCGCCTGTTCGAGCGGCTGGGCGCCGATCCGCTTGTGACGCGCTGGGGCATGGCGTTGCTCTGCCTCGCCCTTCCATTCGCGCCGCAGGAGACGATCGATTTCCGCTATTGGGAGGGCGCTGCCGCTCTGTGCCTTGCCGCCTGCAACCTGTTGTGGATCGCTGCCTTCGACGCCGGGCGCGCCTTCGATCGGCGCGCGATGCTGTGTGTCGCGGCGCTGTCGGCCATAACCTTCTTTGTCTGTCCGCCGGTCGGGCTCGCGGTCGATGGCTGCTGGGCGATCTTCGCATTGCGCCGGCTGCCGGTACGCCGCTGGCTGGCGTTCGGCGCGCTTTCGGCAGCGGCGCTGGCAGTGCTGCTCGTGCCCTGGGCGCTGCGCAACGAGCGCGCGCTCGGCACGCCGGTGATGCTGCGGAGCAATTTCGGGCTGGAGTTCGCGCTGGCCAACCATCCCGCCGCGGTTTCGGGCCGGGCCCCCGAATATGTCTTTGCCGATCGATTGCTGGAGATCCACCCGTACCAGAAGCTCGGCAAGGGCCAGGCCGCGCTGCGCGCCGCCGGCGGCGAGGTCGCCTATTCGCGCGAGCTGGGCCGCAAGACGTGGCTGTGGATCGCCGCGCACCCCGCGGACTTTGCCAGGCTATCGCTGCGACACCTGCGCGAATTCTTCTTCCCCGCCCCTGGCAGATGTATTTCACCGGCTGGGAGGGCATGCGCGACGCGCGCGCGCTCACGATGTCGATCGTAAACCTGCTCGGGCTGATCGGTCTCGCAGTCGGACTATATCAGCGGCGGCGCGGCTATTGGATGATCGCAGTCTATCTCGCCGCCGTCGCCCTGCCCTATGCGCTGCTCCAGCCGACGTCGCGCTACATCTATCTCGCTTATGGCTTCCTCGCCTTTCTGGCAGTCGAGGCGCTGGTGACCGGCGGCCGCTACGCTCTCGGCAGGTTCGGGCCCGGCACCGCCAGATAAGCGAGCCGGCGCATCTCGCGGCGCCCGCGCACCACGGTGTCGAGGATCAGCCCGGTGAACAGGTTGAGGAACGCCAGGATCATCAGCCCGGTCGCCAGGATCGCGGTCGGGAAACGCGGCACCAGTCCGGTGTACAGCCAGGTCACGACCAGCGGGATGCTCAGCCCGAAGGCGATCGCGGCGAACACCGTGGCGATCCAGCCGAAGAACAGCATCGGCCGCTCGATCCGGTAGAGCACGGCGATCGTCTTGAGGATGCGCCAGCCGTCGCGATAGGTACTGAGCTTCGATTCGGAGCCTTCGAGCCGCGCGAAATAGCGCGTCTCTGCTTCGCCCACCGGCATTTTGAGCTCGAGCGCGTGGACGCTGATCTCGGTCTCGATCTCGAACCCCGAAGACAGCACCGGAAAGCTCTTGACGAAACGGCGCGAGAAGACGCGGTAGCCCGAGAAGATATCGGTGAAGCTCCGCCCGAACAGTCGCGAGAGGATTCCGGTCATCAGCCGATTGCCCAGCACATGCCCGCGCCGATACGCCTCGGCCGCCTCGTGCACCCGGGTGCCGACGATCATGTCGAGCCCTTCCTCGGCGATGCGCGCCACCATCGCGCCCGCCGCGGCGGGATCATAGGTCGCGTCGCCATCGGCCATCACATAAATATCGGCGTCGATATCGGCGAACATCCGCCGCACGACGTTGCCTTTGCCCTGCATCCGTTCGGTGCGGACCACCGCGCCGGCTGCGCGAGCGACCTCCACCGTGCGGTCGCGGCTGTTATTGTCATAGACGTAGATCGTGGCGCCGGGCAGCGCGCCGCGAAACCCCGCAACGGTCTGCGCGATCGCGGCTTCTTCGTTGTAGCAGGGGAGAAGGACGGCAATGCGCGGCTCGGTCATGCAGCGTGCATAGAGCCGAAACGATACGAGTTCGATAATTTTGTCCTTTGACGTCGCGGCATGATCGCGGACACCCTGCGAGGGACAGAAATGGGGACAAGATGGGCGTGCGGGATTTGCGGTCGCTGATGCGGGTCGTCATCGTCATGGTGGTGCTCGACGCGCTGTCGACACCGGCGATACTGGTCTGCGCGCAGCTGTTTCCCGAGCATTTCACCACCACGATAGCGCCCGATGCCAGCGCGCTGGATGGCGCCGCGGTCTTGCTCAAGCTGGCGACGTACATCATTTTCGCGATCTGGATTTACCGCGCGGGCAAGAACCTGCTCGCCGCCGGATTCAGCGATCTCTCGTTCACCCCGGGAACGCGGATCGGCTGGTTCGCGGTGCCGATCGCCAATCTATTCAAGCCGTATCAGGGCATGCGCGAGCTGTGGAACGCCAGCCATGGCGAGACCGACTATTCGATCGGCAACAACCTGCTCGGAGCGTGGTGGGCATTGTGGCTGATCAACAATTTCCTCGCCTATTTCGTCGGCCTTGCCGCCGGAGAGGATGCCGGGACCGGGGCGCTGTGGTTCCAGTCGGCCGTCGATGCAGCTTCCGCCGTCACGGCGATCCTCGTGGTCCGCGGCATCACCGAGGCGCAGACCAAGCTGGGCACGACCGAACTGGCCGAAGTCTTCGCTTGAACTGAAAAGCAAAGGCCCGCCACTCCAGATGGAGCGGCGGGCCCGATTGCTTTTGAAAGACGGAAAGCCTCAGTCGGCCTTCTTCTTCGCGGGCGCCTTCTTGGCGGCGGGCTTCTTGGCCGGAGCCTCTTCTGCCTCGGCCGCCTCGGCCTTCTTCGCCGGCGCCTTCTTGGTCGCTGCCTTCTTCACCGGCTCTGCCTCGACCAACTCGTCGCCGGGGGCGGCGGGCTCGATATCGGCCTTTTCGACCTTCTTCGGCTTGGCGGCCTTCTTCGGTGCGTCCTCGCCTGCCTCGTCAGACTTCTTGTCGTCCAACTTCTTCGCAGCCTTCTTGGCGGCGCGCGGCTTGTGGTTGTCGTGATCGTGGCTGTGGGTGCCGGTGTCGAAGCCTTCGTCGCTTTCGATCGCGGCTTCGAGTTCTTCACGCGTCACTTCGCGATCGCTGATCTCGGCCTTGTCGAACAGATAGTCGACGACCTTGTCTTCGAACAGCGGCGCGCGCAGCTGGGCAGCCGCCATCGGCTCCTGCTGGACATATTGGATGAAGCGCTGGCGATCCTCGGGACCGTATTGCTGCGCAGCCTGCGCGATCAGGCGGTTCATTTCCTGCGCATTGACTTCGACGCCGTTGGCGGTGCCGATCTCGGAGAGCAGCAGGCCCAGGCGCACGCGGCGCTCGGCGATCTTAAAATAATCGTCGCGCTCGCCTTCGAGCTCGGCCAACGCCGCGGCCGGATCGGCCTCGTGCTCGGTCTCGTGGACGAGCTGGTGCCAGATCTGCTGGAACTCGGCTTCGACCATCGAGGGCGGCACCGGGAAGTCATGGCCGGCAGCGAGCTGGTCGAGCAGCTTGCGCTTCATATAGGTGCGAGTCAGGCCGTTGAGCTGCTGCTCGATCTGGCCCTTGAGCAGGCCCTTGAGCTGCTCGAGATCCTGCAGGCCGAGCGCCTTGGCGAAATCGTCGTCGATCTTGGTTTCGCCGGCGGTCTTCACCGCGGTGATCTTGAGATCGAAGGTCGCGGGCTTGCCGGCGAGATCCTTCGAGCCGTAATCCTCGGGGAAGGTGACGTTGATCTGCTTCTCGTCGCCGGTCTTCACGCCGACGAGCTGGTCTTCGAAGCCCGGGATCAGGCGACCCGTGCCGATCTCGACGGCCATGTCGGTGCCGGTGCCGCCTTCGAAGGCGACGCCGTCAGCGGTCTTGCCGACGAAGTCCATCGTCACCTGGTCGCCGGTCGCGGCTGCATGGCCCTCGGCGGCGTCGTCCCAGCCCTTCTGGTTGCTGGCGAGCTGATTGAGCTGGGTGTTCAGCTCGTCGTCGCTCACCGGCACGGTCAGGCGCTCGAGCTTGAGGCCTTCGATCGACGGGGCAGGAACGTCGGGGAGCACTTCGAGCTCGACCTTGATCTCGGCGTCGCTGCCGGGTGCATAGTCGCCCTCGAGGCTCACCGAAGGCTGCATCGCCGGGCGCAGCTTGTGGTCGGCGATCAGCTTTTGCACGCCTTCCTGGATCGAATTGTTGAGCGCGTCCTGCGCGATCGCCTCGCCATGCATCTTGCGCACGAGATTGGCGGGGACCTTGCCGGGGCGGAAGCCGGGCATTTTGATCTGCGGAGCGACGCGCTTCACTTCGGCATCGACCTTCTTGTCGATGTCTTTTGCAGTGATCTTCAGCGTGTAGGCGCGCTTCAGGCCCTCGTTCAACGTCTCGACAGTCTGCATTTCTTTCAGGCTTCCAAACTAGAAATGGGATCGCGGCGCCGGAACGCTGATCAAGAGCGGCGGTGCCTGGTGCGGGCGAAGGGACTCGAACCCCCACACCTTTCGATACCAGAACCTAAATCTGGCGCGTCTACCAGTTCCGCCACGCCCGCTTAGGGCACCGCCGGTCGGCGGGCTCTATAACAGGCATGGGTTCCGGAGCAAGCACGCGATTGCAATCGGCACTGAACACAACGCGCGCGCACGCGTTGGACAGGGAAAGGAGAGCTTCATGCCCGTCGAACCGCCAATCCCCGAATCCCCGACGCCGGACGCGCCGCAGCCCGAAGCGCCCGGCCAGCCGAGCCAGCCTGCCCCGGAAGTCTCGCCACCCGGTCCGGATATCGACGTGCCCGATCCGCAGCCGGGCAGCCTGCCCGATATCGCGCCAGGCCAGCCGGTCGCCTGACCCCCGACAGGAGCAGAAAATGAACGATATCGATCGCGACACGCAGAGCGATGACCCGCGCTCGGACATCCAGCAGGCAGTCGAGTCGCGCGCCGACGAGGCCAAAGCCTTCAAGGGCGACGGCAGTACTTCGGCGCAAGAGTCCACCGGCGTACTCGACGGGGTCGGCGGCACCGCCGGAGAAGTGAAGAACCAGGACAAGGCGCAGCAATAAGGACCAATCGACGGCGGCTTCGCGGCCGTGCTATCGGTCCCTCGTGAGGCCAAAACCACCTCACGAGGGACCGAATGACCGACACCCATTTCCTCAAGCTTCGCGTGCGCGACCGGATCAGCGACGAAGAGGAAGCCGCGCTGCGTGGCGTGCTGAGCGACACGATCGACATGCCCGCCGGCTACACCTTCGTCCATCGCGGCGAGGAGCTCGGCTATTCGACGCTGCTCACGCAAGGCCTGATGGCGCGGTACAAGGATTTGAGCGACGGCCAGCGCCAAATCACGCACATCCATGTTCCCGGCGATTTCGCCGACCTTCACAGCTTCACGCTCAAGCATCTCGACCACGCGGTGATGTCGCTCACCCCGTGCCGCATCGTCCGCGCACCGCACGAGCGGCTGCGTGTCGTCACCGAGACGATGCCGCATCTCACCCGGGTGCTGTGGTTTTCCACTACGCTCGATGCATGCATCCACCGCGAATGGGAAGTTTCGCTCGGCCGGCGCAACGCGCTCCAGCGCACCGCGCACCTGCTGTGCGAACTGCAGGTGCGGCTCGGCATTGTCGGCCTTGCGACTGCAGCCGGATATGCGCTGCCGATCACCCAGACGGTGCTCGCCGAATGCCTTGGCCTCACTTCGGTCCACGTCAATCGCGTGCTCAAGGAACTGCGCGAGGCCGGGCTGGTCGAGTTCCGCGGCGGCCAGGTCGACATCCACGACCTGCCGGGGCTCGAACGCGTTGCCGAGTTCGATCCGGCCTATCTGTACCTCGAACGCCGGGATCGGTGACGGGACGGCGTTGCCGACCCGCCACGCTATCTCACTTCGCCGCAGTCAGATCCACGATACGATCACGATCGTAACGCAGCACGCCCGGCATCTCCGGGATGCGCCCGAGTGCGAGCCCGAAATAGTTGGGGAGCTTGCCGATCGGATGATATTCGGCACGACGAATCTTCGCCTGCGCGAGCCGCGGGTCGAGTGTCATCTCCGCGGGCGCCGGCCCCAGGAAATTCGGGATTTCCAACAGCGCGGGCATCGACGAATTGCCTGCCGGGCGCTTGGCCGCCACCACCTTGTCGGTCAGGATCACGCCCATGTCGGCGATTTCGCCGGCACGTACCTCGAACCTGACGCTACCCATGCAGAAGCAGGTTCCCAGTGGCGCGGTGCCGTTGGCAAGCGCCATCGGTCCATAGACACGATATTCGCCCGGGGTAAGCTCCTGGAGATAGGTCGACGTGCCGCCCTTACCCTTGGCGAAGCGGTCGAGCGGCCCGATGCCGACCGCGGCAAGGAGCCCGAAAGGCGTGAATTCGAAATTCGCCTCGGTAGGCTCGACGGGCTTTTCGGGTAGCCGCGGGCGCGGAGCGCCGTTGGGGGTCTCGGCCAGGGCCTTCACCGCCCGCTCGTAGGATGCGCGCTTCTTGGCGTATTTCTCGCGCGCCTCGGCCAGCGCTTCGGCGCGCATTGCGGCGTAGGATGCCTGATCCGCCGCGGTCGGCACGCGCATCAGATACAAGGGCGAAGCCTGATCGGTGCGCAGCATGACATAGGCACGGTTAGGATCTAGCGTCACGGCGGGCTTGTCCTTCACAGCCTTGGTTTCGACGAAGGACGGATGCTTGTCGCCGGCCAGCGCCGGGGACGCCAGCGTCAGCGACGCCAGCACGGACAGGAGGATTTTGCTCACAGGCCGAGTGCCTTGTCTTGCGGCCTGGCCGACGATGCGACGAGTGCCTGCTGCTTCAGGAAGCGCGTGCGATCGTCGTCCTCGACGCTCGACAGGCCCTCTTCGAAATTGAACGCCGTCCACAGCTTCTTGGGCAGTCCATAGCGGTCATAGCCCTTGAAGTGCATGCAGGTCCGCATGTTGGCGCGTCGCAATCTGCGCTTTTCGCCGGATCCGAAGATCGCCGCGACCATGGCGTTCCCAATCGCGCCGCCAACCGCGCCGGCCATCGTGCCCGCATAGGGATACGGCGCCTGCGTGTAGCCGATCCCGCTCGACAACCCGCGTGCGTAGCCATCGCATTCGCGGACATCGGCATAGGCGGTCGCAAAGTCAGTGTCGGCACGGTAGAAATAGAAATATTTGTCGAAGTCGCCTGCCTCGCTACCGTCCGGCGTGTAGGCGAGTACGGGCATCTTGACCGCCGCCATTTCCGCCTCGCCCAACTCCGCGGCTCCGAACGGTGAAACGCTGTCTTCGAGATAGACCGCATTCGACGCTGCGGCAGTCTGTGCCTGCAGGGTCTGCGCGCCTTCCTGCGCATGCGCCGACGCAACTATGCACACAAAGCTAGCGACCGCCCCAAGGGCGGCCACGCTGGATAGTTTCATTATTCCCCCCTTGTCACAGTGGCGAATCACCGTGACGAGGCGAAGAATATTATTCGGCGCTGGCGAAACAATAGGGTAACGGTCCCGCGTTGGGATCAGTCCGATGGTGCCAGCCGTCGTGCAGTTACTATCTTCACCGGCGCCTCGGGCACTTCGCCCTTGAAGCTTCCTTGCAGGGTCTTGGTAGGCGACGTCGGCGCGTCGAAAATCTTGAGGAGGACTTCCATGCCCTCGGCCACCCGCGCGAACGCCGCATAGCCCAGATTGTCGCCCGGTTTGCTCGGATCGGCGTCGAACGAAGGCTGATCGCCCAGCATGATCGTGAACTCGCCGCGCGCCGTGCCGGGCGCCAGCCGTGGAACCGAGAGCGTGCCGTCGAGATGCTTGACACCGGTCTCGCTGGTCGGCTCGTGCTTGATCGGCGGAAGCATCTTGGTCGGCGCGTTCTGCACCCCGAATTGGACGAAGCCGAAATGGTCCGCGACCTTCACAGTGCGGTAGAAGACAATCCCGTCGAGCCGCTTCTGGTCGACATAGCGCAGGAAATTCTTCGCGGTGATCGGCGCCTTGTCGAGATACACCTCGACGACGATCCGCCCCGCGCTGGTCTCCAAAGCGACGCGCGGGTTCGGCGCCGGGGTCGGTGCGGTCTGCGCAGCGGCGGGCAGCGCCGCCGACCAGGCGAACAACGCGAAAATCAGTCGCCTAATCATCTGACGCCTCTCCTTCGTCATCGGCGTCCCTTGGCTTGGCCAGCCCGGCGCTCTCTGCATTGCGCGGCGTCGACATCGGGCAGACCTCCTGCTGGAGCGGATGGGATTGGCGTGGGACATGCGAACGCCCGCGACTTTGCCCCGCAGCAGCGATCCGCAGCCATGTTGACCGACTCTACCCCGCCAGCGCCTTCTTCAGCAGCTCGTTGACCACGGCCGGATTGGCCTTGCCCGCCATCGCCTTCATCGTCTGGCCGACGAAGAAGCCGAACAGGGCTTCCTTGCCGCCGCGATATTGTTCGAGCTGGCCCGGGTTCTTCGCCAGCACCTCGGCAATCACCGCGTCGATCGCGCCGGTGTCACTGGTCTGCTTGAGGCCGCGCTCCTCGACGATCTTGCCAGCCGGGTCGCCGGTTTCGAGCATGATCTCGAAGACCTGCTTGGCGAGCGGGCCCGACAACGTGCCGTCCGCGGCAAGCGCGAGCAGTTCGGCGCCCTGCTCCGGGCTGACCGGGCTGGTATCGAGATCCTTGCCCAGCCGGTTAAGCGCACCGAACAGGTCCGAGATCAGCCAGTTCGCCGCGGCACGCGCGACTTCCTGCTCGCCCTTCTTCTGGACGCGCGCACTCTCGGCGACCAACGCCTCGAACCAGCGCGCGGCATCGGCATCGGCAGTGAGCACGGCGGCATTATATGCGGTCAGACCCAGCTCGCTCTCATAGCGGCGGCGCTTGGCGTCGGGCAGCTCGGGCAGGCTCGCGCGGCAGGCTTCAAGGAAGGCGTCGTCGAGCTCGAGCGGAAGCAGGTCGGGATCGGGGAAGTAGCGATAGTCATGCGCGTCTTCCTTCGAGCGCATCGAGCGCGTCTCGCCGCGATCGGGATCGAACAGCCGAGTTTCCTGGACGATCTTGCCACCGCTTTCGAGCACTTCGACCTGGCGGCGCGCCTCGATCTCGACGGTCTGCATCACGAAGCGGACCGAATTGACGTTCTT
Organism: Sphingomonas sp. MMS12-HWE2-04; assembly: GCF_044881185.1. Lineage (GTDB taxonomy): Bacteria > Pseudomonadota > Alphaproteobacteria > Sphingomonadales > Sphingomonadaceae > Sphingomonas. Next base: position 2,208,508 of record NZ_CP173254.1, read on the forward strand.
GGTCTCGGTGCGCGTGCCGAACTCCTCGCCGGGCTTGCGCACCGACACATTGACGTCGGCGCGCATCGAGCCCTGGTCCATGTTGCCGTCGCACGAGCCGACATAGCGCAGGATCGAGCGCAGCTTGGCGAGATATGCGCCAGCCTCCGCAGGCGAGCGCATGTCGGGCTTCGACACGATCTCCATCAGCGCGACGCCGGCGCGGTTGAGATCGACATAGGAGCGCGACGGGTGCTGATCGTGCATCAGCTTGCCGGCATCCTGCTCGACATGGATGCGCTCGATGCCGATCGTCTTGACGTTGGCCTCGGGATCCTTGTCGTCCAGGCTGATCTCGATCTGCCCCTCGCCCACCAGCGGGTGGAAGAGCTGGCTGATCTGATAGCCCTGCGGCAGATCGGCATAGAAATAATTCTTGCGATCGAAGCGCGACCATTTGTTGATCACCGCGCCGATCGCCATGCCGGTGCGCACCGCTTGGCGGATGCACTCCTTGTTGGGCGTCGGCAGCATGCCCGGCATCGCCGCGTCGATCAGGCTCACCTGGCTGTTCGGCTCCGCGCCGAACGCCGTGGCCGCGCCCGAAAAGAGCTTGGCGTTGGAAGTGACCTGCGCATGCACTTCGAGGCCGATCACGACCTCCCATTCGCCGGTTTCGCCCTGGATGCGGTAGGTGGATTCAGTCATTGAAATAGTCCGCGCTGACATGAGCATGGCCCCAGAAGACTTCGAAAGGGTCGCCTTTCTCGCCTACACTGACCGTGACGCTTGTCCGGCCGGGTTCATGATAAGGATTTTCGATCTTCATCAATCGGATCGGCAAGCCGTTCAGATGATGGCCATGCTCGGTTATTCGGCCCGAGAAGCCCCTAATTCGGAACGGCTCGTCGTTTGTCCATTGTTCGACTTCGGCGTGAAAAGGCGGAGGAAGAAAGGACCGTTCCCGCCGCTCGTCCGAAGGGCTGACGACATAAACCCAACCCATGAAATGATGACCGAGCTCAGGTATGAGCTCCATTCTGATCACCACCATTGCTCCGGCCGCGCCGTGAACCCGGCACGCTGCTCGATCGCAAGGCCGGCACCCAACACGCCCTGCTCGTCGAGGGGACGCCCGATGATCTGCAGCCCGAGCGGCAGCCCGCCCGCGTCGAGGCCACCCGGCACGCTCATCGCCGGCAGGCCGGCAAGGCTCGAGGGCACGGTGAAGACGTCGTTGAGGTACATCGCCAGCGGATCGGCCGACTTCTCGCCCAGCGCGAACGCCGCGCTCGGCGCCGTCGGGGTCAGCAGCAGGTCGCAGACCGTGAAGGCGTTCTCGAAATCGCGCGCGATCAGGCTGCGCACCTTCGATGCCTGGGTGAAATAGGCATCGTAGAAGCCCGCCGACAACACATAGGTGCCGATCAGGATGCGGCGCTTCACTTCGTCGCCGAAGCCCGCCGCACGCGTCGCCGCGTACATGTCCTGCAGGTTCTGCCCCTCGGCCAGCTCGCGCAGGCCATAGCGCACGCCGTCATAGCGGGCGAGGTTCGACGAAGCCTCGGCCGGCGCGATAATGTAATAGGCCGGCAGCGCGTATTTGGTGTGCGGCAGGCTGACCTCGACGATCTCGGCGCCGGCGTCCTTCACCCATTCGATGCCGCGGTCCCACAGCTTGATGATCTCCTCGGGCGAACCGTCGAGGCGATATTCCTTGGGGATGCCGATCTTCTTGCCGCGCAGGTCGCCCGAAAGCGCCTCTTCCCAGTTCGGCACCGGCAGGTTGAGCGAAGTCGCGTCCTTCGGATCGAAGCCCGCCATGTTCTCGAGCAGGATCGCGCAGTCCTTGACGTCGCGCGCCATCGGCCCGGCCTGGTCGAGGCTCGAGGCGAAGGCGACCACGCCGTAGCGCGAACAGCGGCCATAGGTCGGCTTGATGCCGCTGATGCCGGTGAACGCCGCGGGCTGGCGGATCGAGCCGCCAGTGTCGGTGCCCGTGGCACCCGGCACCAGCCGCGCCGCGATCGCCGCGCTGCTGCCGCCCGACGAGCCACCCGGCGCCAGCGGCGCATTGTCGCCGCCGCCGCGCCGCCAGGGCGAGATCACATTGCCGAAATACGACGTCTCGTTGGACGATCCCATCGCGAACTGATCGAGGTTGAGCTTGCCGAGCATGCCTGCGCCGGCATCCCACAGGCGCTGCGACACGGTCAATTCATAGACCGGCTTGAAGCCTTCGAGCATGTGGCTGGCAGCGGTGGTCTGCACGCCCTTGGTGGCGAACAGATCCTTCATGCCGATCGGCACGCCGGCAAGCGGCTTTAGCGGGTCGCCCGCCGCCCGCGCCGCATCGGCGGCGTCCGCCGCGGCGAGCGCGTGTTCCGGCGTCTCCACGATAAACGCATTGAGCGCCTTTGCGCCGCTGACCGCGGCATTGAACGCTTCAGCGACTTCGCGCGCGGAGAAGATGCCCGCGCGGACGCCGTCTCTCAGCTGCGCAATGCCCAGATCGGTGATCTCGCTCATTATTCGACCACCTTCGGCACGGTGAAGAAGCCGTGCTCGCCCTGCGGCGCGTTCTGGAGGATCGCGTCGCGCTGGTTGCCCTCGGTCACCACGTCCTCGCGCAGGCGCAATACATTTGGAATGACGGCGGTCATCGGATCGACCTTCGAGGTATCGACCTCGCCCAATTGCTCGATCCAGCCGAGGATGTTGTTGAGCTCTGGCGCAAGGCGCTCGGCATCGGCATCGCTGATCGCGATCCGGGCGAGGCTGGCCACCTTCTTCACGGTTGCTGTGTCTACGGACATGGCTGCGCGCCTAGCAGCCGGGCCCCCGCTTCTTCAAGCTATTCGAACGGTTCGCCCACCGGAATCCCGCCAACATAGGTCTGGCGCCGCGGCACGGTGCGGATTTCGACCTTACCGGCGCTGTAGCCCGAGACCACCGCCTCGAGGTCTTGCGGGGCAAGCACCCGCGCCTCGCTCATCGCTGCCCATTTGCCGTCGGCGAACCTGTAGCGATCGCCACTGCGACACCCATAGAGGATCGCCGGCGGTGGTAGCTTGGGGTTCGCGGAGGCAGGCCCCGGCGCCGGTTTGGGCGCCTCGAAGCAATCGTCCTTGAATATCAATGCTTCGGCCGCGCTGATCAGCAGCACGGTGCATTTCTGCCTGCTGGCACAGTGATAACTCTCGGCGATCATGTCCCGCAGTCCGTCGGGCAATGCGCTGCCTTGGGGCAGGACGCGCGTATGCGCGGCGGTTTCCACGCGGCGCTGCGCCTGCTTGCTGGTGTCCTTGACGTCCCAGCGTTTCTCCGCCTTGGCGACTTCATTAGCGCGCGCCCTGATCGTCGCATTGGCCGACGCCTGCAGCTTCCTGAGCGCAGCCCTTCCCGGCGCGCCGAAATCAAACGCCAGCGCGCGCCAGTCGAATTGCTCGGGCGTCACCTTGCCCGATTGCAGCCGGGCGATCTGGTCGCGCGTGGAGATCGCATTGAAGCTGACGAGCGGAGTTGCCAGCACCAGCGCCACGCCGCACACCGCGAACGCCAGGATCAGGTTGGTCGGTCGCACCTGGGCCGCCCAGCCGTGCCGACCGCGGACCAGCGCGAGCAGATAGCCCGCTGCCCACAGGCAGGCGATCGCGACGAAAACCGCAGCCCAGAGTCGCTCCGGCGTGAAGCCATATTGGCCGATGCGCAGCCCGGTCGCGATTGCGGCGAGCCCGGCCAGCGGCAGCATCACCACGGCCAGCGCCATCGCGCCATAGCGCAGCGGCGGCGAGCGCCGTTCCTGCCCGGGCGCGTTGCCGATCACTGCGTTGGCGAGGATCAGCGCACCGACCACGCAGCACAGGAGGATCGGCGTGGTCGACTTGGTCGCCTCCCACAGCGCGTTCAGCCCCGTGAAGGGCAACGCCAGCACGAACAGCACCAGCCCAATGGCGAGCGCCGGCGCGAGCACCGCCAGCACCATCGCGACGACGCGCTGGAGCAGCCGCACCACGAAGTCATGCTCGCGCAGCAGCCCTAGCGCCGTACCGAAGCCAAGCCCGATCAGCGCGCGCCAACACCATTCCTTCTCGAGCAGGTGCCGCAGGAAATCGAGCTTGATCAGATCGAACAGCATCGCGAGCAGCCAGGCCAGCGCGAAGACGATCGCGACGAACACCCAGCACGCCGCGAACAGCACGACGTTGGTCCAGGCGTGATCGTGCACCGTTTTGTAGGGGAAGCGCCGGGCCCCCTCGTCGCGCGCGGCCTGGAACAGCGGCGCCGCGATCGCCACGGCGAGCAACAGGCTTACCATCCGCCAGCCTTCGCCGGCGCTCCAGTCGTCGGGCGTGCCGTTCCACGCGACGACGAGCGCGCCTACCAGCGCGAGCGCCAGCGAAAATGCCAGCGACGCCCACCACAGCCGCCGCTCGATCGTGAAGCCGGTCAGCCCTGCGGCGAGCGTCGCCGCCGTCACCAATGCGGCCTGTATCGTCGAGAGCTGGCTGAAGCCCGCGCCGAGGATCAGATGCACGACAAGGCCCGCAGCCAGCCCGATTCCGCCCAGGATCAGGGGCCGCGCCGTCCATTCCGCCCCCGGCGTCTGCCCTGCCGTCGCCAACCCCACGTCCATCGCCCGTCCCCCTGGCTCGACCATCCCTTGGCGGTAGCGTCGCGTCAACGCGGTTGCATCCTCAGCGAGCGTGGGCCACCAACCCCGATTACAACGGCGCCCGTTTTGCGCCGCATGATGGAGTGAGGCTTGGCCAGGAAGTTCCTCTATGTCTTCGCTGTCCTGATCGTGCTCGCGCTCGCTGCCGCCTTTGCCTATCGCTTTTATGGCATCCAGCTGATGCGCCAGTTCATGGTGCCTTCGGGCAATGTCGCCACGCTGCCGCCGCCCGATGCCCGGGCCTATGCACGCGCCGACATGTGGATCGCGCGGCCCGACAAGCCGGGCAATCCCGCGCTGTGGACGCCGGCGGGGTACGAGCCCGCAGCAAAGCCCGAAGCCGCAGTGTTCTTCCTTCACCCGACGTCATTTCTCGACACCAAGACCTGGAATGCACCGCTCGACAATGCCGACGCCAATGCCCGCGCCGCGCTGTTCCTGCGTGGCCAAGCAAGCGCGTTCAATTCGGTCGGGGCGATCTGGGCGCCGCGCTATCGCCAGGCGACCTTCGGCGCATTCCTCACCAGCAAGGTGCAGGCGCAGCAGGCGCTTGACTTCGCCTATCGCGACGTGGTCGCCGCGTTCGACCAGTTCGTGGCGCAGGCAGGCGACCGGCCGATCATCCTGGCCGGGCACAGCCAAGGTGCGCTCCACCTCTCAAGGCTGCTCGTCGATCGGATCGCGGGCACCCCGCTCGCCGACCGCGTAGTCGCCGCCTATGTCGTCGGCTGGCCGATCTCGGCGACCGCCGATCTGCCCAAGATGGGCCTGCCCGCCTGCACCCGCCCCGACGAAGCAGGCTGCATCCTCTCCTGGCAGAGCTTTGCCGAGCCGGCCGACCCGGCGCTGATCGTCGATACCTTCGACGCGACGACAGGCTTCACCGGCAAGCCGCGCGCGGGCACGGCAATGGTCTGCACCAATCCGATCACCGGCAAGCCCGACAATTCGGCGCCGGCGCAGGCCAATCTCGGCACGCTGATTCCGGAGGCCAACTTCCAGTCGGCGGCGCTCGCGATCGGGCGCGTCGGCGCGCGCTGCACCGGGCGCGGCATCCTGTCGATCGGTGCCTCCCCACCCGATTTCGGGCAATATGTGCTGCCCGGAAACAACTATCACGTGTTCGACTACAGCCTGTTCTGGGCCAATGTACGCCGCGATGCCGAGCGCAGGCTGGCGGCGTTCGACCAGCGCCGCTAAGGCCGCGCGGTGATCACCACCGTCCCCGCCGATTTTCGCGCCGCGCTCCCCGCAGGCGGCCGCCTGATCGGGCTCGACGTCGGCACCAAGACGATCGGCACCGCGCTTTGCGACGCCGGGTGGAGCTTCGCGAGCCCGGCGCAGCTCGTCCGGCGCAGCAAGTTCACCAAGGACAAGGCCGCGCTGGTCGAGATCATCGCCAGGCAACAGGTGAAGGGCATCGTCACCGGCCTGCCGCTCAACCTCGATGGCACCGACAGCCCCCGCACCCAATCGACCCGAGCCTTCGCCCGCAATTGCGACGACATGGGCCTGCCGATCCTGCTGTGGGACGAGCGCTGGTCGACCGTCGCCGTCGAGCGCACGCTGATCGAACAGGATTTCAGCCGCGCCCGCCGCGCCGAGATGATCGACAATATGGCGGCCGCCCACATCCTCCAGGCCGCGATCGACGCACTGGTAAACGCCTGACGCGCGCCCTTGCCTCCCCGCGCGTCGCGGTTTAGGCCGCAGCTTTAATGCAACCCTCCGATCACAGTCCCGCGGCGCAGCTTCCTGGCCGCGCCGCCTTCCCGCACCGGCACCTGACCGGCATCGCCGGGCTCCAGCCGCACGAGATCGTCTTCCTGCTCGACGAAGCCGAGCAATGGGTCGAGGCGAACCGCAGTCGCGCGAAGAGCGACAAGAGGCTGGAGGGGCTCACCCAGATCAATGCCTTCTTCGAGAATTCGACGCGGACGCTGCTGTCGTTCGAGATCGCGGGCAAGCGGCTGGGCGCCGACGTGGTCAACATGCACGCTGCGCAAAGCTCGGTGAAGAAAGGCGAGACGCTGATCGACACCGCCGTGACGCTCAACGCGATGCGCGCTGACGTGATCGTCATCCGCCATATGAGCTCAGGCGCGGTCGACCTGATCGCACAGAAGGTGGATTGCCCGGTGCTCAACGCCGGTGACGGCTGGCACGAGCATCCCACCCAGGCGCTGCTCGACGCGCTGACCATCCGGCGCCGCCGCGGCCGCGTTGCCGGGCAGCGCGTGGTGATTTGCGGCGACATCCTCCACAGCCGCGTCGCTCGCTCGAACATGTTGGCATTGACCGCGCTTGCCGCCGAGGTCCGCGTTGTCGCGCCCTCGACGCTGATGCCGCCGGCGATCGAGCGGATGTTCGTCACGCCCTTCACCGATTTCGACGAGGCGCTCGAAGGCGCCGACGTGGTGATGATGCTGCGCGTCCAGAACGAGCGGATGGCCGGGGGCTACATCCCCTCCACCCGCGAATTCCACTTGCGCTACGGCCTTACCCCCGAGCGCCTCGCCCGCGCCAAGCCCGACGCACTGGTGATGCATCCCGGCCCGATGAATCGCGGCGTCGAGATCGAATCCTCGGTCGCAGACCATCCCGAGCGCAGCGCGATTACCGAGCAGGTGGAGATGGGAGTCGCCGTGCGCATGGCCTGTCTCGACGTGCTGACTCGCGCCGAGCGCGGCGTGGAGGGCTGGGCATGAAGACCATTTTTCTGAACGCGCAGCTCGTCTGCCCCGCAGGCGGCGTCACCACCGGCGACTTGCTGATCGACGGCGAGACGATCGCCGCCATCGGCAGCTTCGAAACCCCCGCGGACGCCACGCAGATCGACCTCAAGGGCAAGACGCTTGCGCCTGCGCTGATCGATCTCGGCGTGTTTGCGGTCGACCGCAAGGCGTGCCGCGCCGGCGGCATCGCCCGCGTCGGGCTGATGCCAGATCAATCGCCCGTGCTGGACGATCCCGGCATCGTCCGGCGCGCCGCGCTTTCCGGCAAGCCTGCACTCTGGGTCCACCCGCTCGCCGCCGCGACGCGGGGCCTGCTTGGCGAGGATCTCGGCGAGATGGCACTCAACGCCTCGGCCGGTGCTCGCGCTGTCGCCACCGGGCGACGCTGGATCCCTTCCTCGGGAACGATGCGCAAGGTCTTAGCCTATGCCAACGATCTCGACCTCGTCGTTGTCGTCCATGCCGAGGATGGCGGACTTGCCGACGGCGCCGTCGCGACCGAGGGCGAAACCGCGACTCGGATGGGCCTGCCCGCTGCACCGGCGATGGCCGAGGCGCTCGCGATCGCGCGCGATCTGATGCTCGCCGAGGAAACCGGCGCGCGTATCCATTTCCGCCAGGTCACGACCGCCGCGGGATTCGACCTGATCCGCGCAGCCAAGCGCCGCGGCGTGCGCGTCACTTGCGGGATAACCCCCGCCCACCTGCTGCTCTCGGACATCGCGACCAGCGACTTCCGCACCTTCGCCCGCCTCTCGCCTCCCTTGCGGAGCGAGGACGACCGCCAGGCCGCGCGCGCCGCTGTCCGCGACGGCACCGTCGACGTCATCGCTTCGGGCCATGATCCGCGGGGCCCCGAGGCCAAGCGCCTCCCCTTCACCGATGCAGAGCCCGGCATGTCGGGCGCCGGCACGCTGCTGGCGCTGTCGCTCGGGCTGGTCCGCGATGAACTACTGCCGATCGAGCGGCTGTTCGGGCTGCTCGCAGCGAACCCCGCCAGGATTCTCGGGCTTGACACCGGCACGCTCGCGCCAGGCAAGCCCGCCGATCTCGTCGTGCTCGATCCCGAGGCGCCTTGGGTGATCAATTCGACCCGCATGGCGGCACGCGCCGGCAACACCCCATTCGATCGCCTGCCCGTGCAGGGCAAGGTGATCGAACTGTTTAAGGGCGGCACGCCGGTCCGTTAGGCGACTGCCAGCCGTCGGCGCTGCCCCAGCCAACGCGCTGCGGCGGGACGAACGATCAGCGCAATCATGTCGATTAATGCGTGCATTACCATCGGGCGGAGCAGCGAGCCGCTGCGCAGATAGACCAGCGTGATAAATGCGCCGACCACTGCGGTGCCCAGGACGCCCTTCCAGCCCTGATAAGCGTGCATCAGCCCGAAGATGACGAGCGAGCCGGCCAGCGCCACGCCGATCGAACCGGTGACATCCAGGATCAGCAGCGGCAGCGCGAGCCGGAAGAACAGCTCCTCGGAAAAGCCGGCGTTGATGCACAGCGGCAGCGCGGCCCAGCCCTCGCGGGCGTTGCGGGTCATCAGCGGCTCGATATCGCCGACCACCGGCGTCGCCAACTTGCGCACCCGCAAATACTGGATCAGCATCAGCGCAGCCAAACCGAATACTGCGCCGCCCATCATGCCGCCAACCTTGTCCGCCGATATCGACTCGCGCGATTGCGGATCTGCCAGTTGCGACGCCAGCGCCTGGAATTCGTGCGGCAGCCCGAACACCGCGCCTGTGCGTCCGAGCAGCACCAACGTCACCAGCGCTCCACCTGCCAGCACGACGAAGCTATGCAGCGTCCAGCGCCAATAATAGCCCTGCCGCACCGCGCTCGTCTCGGCTGCCTTGAACCGCGCATATTGGCGCTGGTCATAGCGTACCCAGGCAAACAGCCCCGCAAGCACCGCCACCAGCCATATCGTCGTCATCGTTCATCCTTTCATTTTCCAACATGGAAACTGATAGTCTCTTTCCGATTCGTCAAGTGACAGTTTTGGGGGCGTCATGTCGGCGCGATCAAAAAGGCTTAAGCCGTTCGTGTGCCGACGTCCTCCTGTTGACAGATTGGAAAGCCAAGCTAACTTTCCGCCATGGAAGACGACGCACCGATGGCGCCCGACGAAGCGCTTGCCCTTGCAGCTGCAACACGCGGCAGACTCGCGGCTCGCGCCCGAACTCCAGCTTGGTATGCGCCAGGCTATGGTATCGGGTGCGGTGCGATGATCGCGAGCCTGGCGCTGCCGGGTGGCTGGGTGATCCTTGGCACGGTAGTATCGCTGCTATGGGTGCTCGGCCTCTACGCGATTTGGCGGAGGCAATCGGGGCTGTCGGTCAGCGGCTATCGCGCCGGTGCGACGCTGCCGGTCACGCTGGCGCTGCTCGTCGCGTTTACGATTGCGGTTATCGTCGCGGTGACCTTGCGCGAGCGCACGCCGTGGGCGCCAGTCGCGTGCGGGGTCGTCCTGGGCGTCGTCGCGGCGATCGCCAGCGCGACATGGGACCGGATCTGGCGCCGCGAAATGGCAAAGCTGTGAGCAGCGCCGCCGAGCTCGATCCGGTGATCCACGCGCCGCTGCGACTCCAGGTCTGCGCGTTGCTCTCGGCCACCGACGAAGCCGAATTCGCTCTGGTCCGCGAGGAGACCGGGGTCAGCAATTCGGTGCTGTCGAAGCATGTGAAGCAGCTTGAAGAGGCCGGTTATGTCCGCGTCCGCAAGGCAACGCTCGCGTCGCGCCAGCGCACCTGGCTGTCGCTCACCAAGGCCGGCGCGCGCGCCTTCCAGGCGCATGTCCGCGCGCTTACGGAGCTTGCGGCATCGACCTTCAAGGCGCCCGAGTAGCAGAAAGGCCGGAGCGTCGCCGCCCCGGCCTCCCCTCCCCGTAATTCTTCTAGTAGCTTAACGCGCAGCGACCTGTGCGCCTCCGCCCTTGACCCAGGCCGCAACCGCATCGCCAGCCTGCACGCGCACGAAGCACGGGCTACCGCTCGCCTTGACCTGGCGGCACAGCGAAACGGCGTCATTGCGCGCGAAGCCGCCGACCGAAAGACGATAGAAATTGCCTGCCTTGGTGGTGACGCTGGCGCCCTGCGGCGCGCTGGCAGCAAGCGCGGGCACCCGGCGTGCGTGGCGCGACCAGGCGTCGCGCGCGACCGCGGCGTTGTCATAGGCGCCGAGCTGGACGAAGTAATTGCCCTTGGCGAGCGACACCGGCGCGGCTTTGGCGACGCGGGCGGGCGCTGCAACGACAACTTTCACCGGCTTGGCAACGGCGCGCGCGGGCGCGGGCGCTGCGGCGACAGTCTGGAGCACTTCGGCGCGCGGACCGAACAGGACCTGCGGGCCGGTGCCGGCAACCTGCTGCAGCACCGGAGCGGCTTCGGCGACCTGTTGCGGAGCAGCGGCAGGCGCGGCTTCGGCGACCGCGACCGGCGCGGCAGCAGGCAGATCGGCGCCGGTTCCCGGCATATAGGCATCGACCGGCGCCGGCGCTGCGACAGCGGCCACGGCGACGCTCGGCTGCTGCGAGAGCGCCAGCGCGACCGGCTGGCCGGCATCCTGCACCGGCGTCACGCCGAGCAGCGTCGCGACCTGATCATAGGCGTTGGTCGGGCGGGCAAAGGCCGCCCATTCGTTGAGGCGGGCCTGGAGCTGGTCCGGGGCGACGTCCATCGCCGCGATCCCACTGGCTTCCTTCCAGCGGCCAGCAAGCGCAAGGGCAAGGGCGAGATTCTGGCGCGTTTTCACCGTCGCTTCGGCTTCGCGCGACGCCGGGCTCAGAATTTCGACCGCTGCAACCGGGTCGCCGGCCAGCGCGAAGGCAAGCCCGCGATCGCTCGCCGGGATCTGATCGGCATGCGTCTGGAGCATGGCGCGCGCACCGGCCCAGTCGCCTTGCGCCACCTTGACGAGCGCGAGGTTGAGCGCGACGCGGCCGTCCTCGGGGTTGAGCGTCAATGCATCGCTCAGCGCCTGGCTCGCCGAGGCGAAGCGGCCGGCGAGCAGATAGGCCTGGCCCAGCAGCGCGCGAAACTCGGCGTTGCTGGGATCGTTAGCGACTGCCAGTTCGGCATGCGCCACGGCCTTGTCGCCGTCGCGCTTGGCCAGCGCCTTGCGTGCCGCCTTGGCTTCGGTTGCCGCCTTCTTGGCGTTCGGCGCCGCCGCGGCAAAAGCCGAGAGCCCCAGTCCGTGGGTGGCGCCGGTAACGGCGAGGCCCGCAAGCGCGAGCGCCGAAAGGCCGATCTTGAGCGTGGTGGCGTTCATGATGTTACCCATTGTCCTTCGCCGTGGCGATCTGGCGCGCGAGTGCGTCGACTTCCCCGATCGATTCGAGAAAGGCGTCGAGCGCCGTGGTGACGATCTGCTGCGCCGAACGGCCGGTCACCGCCGAGGCGAGACGCAGCTTGAGATGGCGCTCGGGATCGAGGCGCAGCGTGAACGCTGCCTTCGATTTCTTGGCGGCGACTTGCGCCACGACACGCTTGAGCGCGTGTTCGGGCAGCGCCGTGACCACCGGAGTGGATACCGGAGCCGGTTGGGGCGCCACTTCCGCGACGGGTTCGGGTTCCACGCGGGCGATCTGCTCGTCGAGCACTTCGCGCTGGCGCAACACTGCGGGCTTGGTCGCGAGCAGCGAGCCCATGTCTTCCACCGGCGCGATCACCGGCGACGGGGCCGGCACGAACTGCTGGGCGTGGGCGGCTTCGCCCATGTCGTTCCAGCCGAGATCGTCTAGACTGGCGCCGGCAGTCATGCCGACGAAACCCTGCGGGCGCATCGCCGGCCGTGCCTGGCCCTTGCGCGCCAGCAAGCCCGAGGAAAGCGAGGCGAGAGGCTTGGAGTTGCCGATCATCGGTCCCTCCTCAGCTGACGACGCGGCGGCCGAAGCCTGCCGCCTGGCGCGGAGCACCGAAATGGCTCGCCGCCGCTGCGGGAGCGCTGAACACCGTCCGACGGAAATTCTTCTCGAGCCGGTCGCTGATATAGGTCCAGAGCGCGACAACCTCGCTCGCCGATTTGCCCTTCGGATCGACTTCCATGACCGTGCGCCCGTCGATCATCGAGGCGGCGAAATCGGTTCGGTGGTGGAGCGTGATCGGGGCGACCGTGCCGTGCTGCGACAGCGCGACGGCGGCTTCCGAGGTGATCCGCGCCTTGGGCGTCGCGGCGTTGACCACGAAGATCAACGGCTTGCCGGCGCGCTCGCACAGGTCGACCGTGGCGCCGACGGCGCGCAGATCGTGCGGGCTCGGGCGCGTCGGGATCACGATCAGCTCGGCGACCTGGATGACGCTCTGGATCGCCATGGTGATCGCCGGCGGGGTATCGATCACCGCGAGCTTAAAGCCCTGCTGGCGCAAAATCTCGAGATCCGAAGCGAGCCGCGCGACCGTGGTCTGCGCGAATGCCGGAAACTCGGTCGAACGTTCGTTCCACCAGTCGGACAGCGACCCTTGCGGATCGATATCGATGAGAACGACCGGACCGTGGCCAGCCAGCTGTGCCTGCACCGCCAGGTGCCCGGACAGCGTAGTCTTACCCGACCCGCCCTTCTGCGATGCCATCGCCAGAACGCGCATGAACCCCTCGACCTTTCGGTAATTACGATGCCGGGATGCCATGCGGGTCGATAAGAAGCGGTTAACGCCGCGTCCTGCGCGAATCCCTATGGTTCGCGCCGCGATAAGGATATCTTTGCCAATCCTGACTTAACTGGCATTTATCCCCTCTGTTCGGGGGCGTGGAGTTTTTGGAAATGAAGTCGCTGCTTGTCGCTGTCGCGGGCCTCACGCTGTTCGCAGCGCCGGTCCGTGCACAGGAAGACCCGGTCAAGACCGGGGTCGAGGCCTATGAGCGCGGCGACTATAAGGTCGCCGTGTCGCAGTGGCGCGCGCCGGCCGAGCGCGGCAATGCCGACGCCCAGTTCAACCTCGGTCAGGCCTATAAGCTGGGCCGCGGCGTCCCCAAGGATCCGGGGCTCGCCGAGCAATGGTATCGCAAGGCGGCACTGCAGGGCCATGAGCAGGCCGAGGCGAATTACGGCCTGGCGCTGTTCGAGAACGGCAAGCGCCCCGATGCGGCACCCTGGCTCGAGCGCGCCGTCGCCCGCGGCGATGCCCGCGCGCAATATATTCTGGGCATCATGCTGTTCAACGGCGACGGGGTGCGCAAGGACTGGCCCCGCGCCTATGCGCTGACCATCCGCGCGTCGCAATCGGGTCTCGATGCCGCGTCCAAGGCGCTGGCGCAGATGGATCAGTATATCCCCCTGCCCGATCGCCAGCAGGGCCAGACGCTCGCCCGCAAATATGAGCAGGACCTCGCCCGTGGCGGCCCGGCGCTGCCGCCGGTAGTCGCAGCCAATCCAGGACCCTCCCGCCCCGATCCGCGACCGGCATCGCGCCCGCCGCTTGCTGCGCCCGCTGCCGCCCGCCCTGCGCCGGCGGCGCGCGACGGCGGCTGGCGCGTCCAGCTCGGCGCGTTCGGCGATGCCGGCAATGCCCGTAAACTCTGGGGCCAGGTCGGCGGGCGCTTTCCCGGCCGCCAGCCCTATTATGTGAAGGCCGGCAGCCTGACCAAGCTGCTCGTCGGGCCCTATGCCTCGCGCAGCGAAGCCGCCGCGGCATGCTCCGCGGTCAAACCCTGCGTGCCGGTCGCACGCTAGTCGTTGCCCGCGCGCAACAAAAGCGCGCGACGCGCGTTTTAGCGCGATGATCCGAACGCTGGGGACACCCCTTCTCGCCGTCGCGTGCCTGCTTCTCGCTCCGCACGCCTTTGCCCAAAGCGACTCCGCGGCCGTCGATTCGTCGGCCTCGGCGGATCAGGGCGAGAGCAAACCCCCGCGGCGCTATCGCGTCGCACTCGGGCCCCAGCTCACACCGCGCTTCCCGGGCTCCGACGACGTGCGGGTGACGCCGCTGTTCGATCTCTCGATGACGCGCGGCGACGAGCCGTTCAGGTTCGAAGCCGCCGACGAGAGCTTCGGCATCCCCCTGATCCATCTCGGCGGCCTCAAGATCGGCCCCGCCGCCAATTTCGAGGGCAGCCGTCGACGCAAGGAGACCGGCCTGGCCGTCGACGAGGTCGGCACCACCGTGGAGCTGGGCGGCATGGCCGAATTCTGGCTCGGGCGGGGCCTGCGCGTGCATGGCGAAGTCCGGCAGGGCGTCAATGGCCATGGCGGGCTGATCAGCAATCTCGGCTTCGACTATGTCGCGCGCCACGGCGACAAATGGCTCGTCTCGCTTGGGCCCCGCGTCGCGCTGTCCGACAGCAAGTTTCAGGACGCCTATTTCGGCGTGAACGCGGCGGCCGCGGCGCGCACCGGCCTTGCCACCTACGATCCGGACGGCGGTGTCCACGCCGTCGGCGCGAGCGCAACCGCGCTCTATCAATTCACACCGCGCTGGGGCGTCTATGCCTATGCCAAATATGACCGGCTGATCGGCGATGCCGCCGACTCCCCGATCATCCGCACCATCGGCTCGCGCAACCAGCTCTCGGGCGGCGGCGCACTCACCTTCACCTTCGGCAAGGGCGTGCGATAAAACGTTCGTTCTTGCCGCTGCCGAAGCCAACCTTTTGGTTGGTTCGGCAGAATTGCCTTAAATCTCTTTATTCCAGACACTTAACCAGAGTTCAACCATCGGTCGGTTGACGTTCCTGACACGATATGCGGGGTTTTGGGCGGGCGACGCCGGCTAAGGGACCGTCCGGTCACCTTCCAGCATCCGGACCGGCACGCCCATCCGCTTGCTAGCCGCTTCCCAACCCTTTGGTTGGGTTTCGATCAAGCCAATAGAATGTTTTATCGCCGCCATTTGCGCGGATGGCCGCGATGATTGCTTGAAAGGGCGATTGTCATTCTTGACTCGGATCGCATGGTTTTTGCGAGCGTTGCCGCAACCGTTAGATTGCCTCCCGACACGCTACCCACGATTTCAAAGAGCAGGCTGCAATCCTGGCACAAAAGCCGGGCTGTAGGACAGTGGCAAGCAGACCGACCCGAAGCCTTGGCCCGAGCGTCGCCCGCGCTAAGGAAGGCGGATGCACATCACCCCCGAACTCATCGCCATGCTCGCCCTGGTCGCGCTGGTCGCCGGCTTCATCGATGCGATGGCGGGCGGCGGCGGGCTGCTCACCATCCCCGCGCTGCTCGCGAGCGGCATCCCGCCGGTCTATGCGCTCGGCACCAACAAGCTGCAGAGTTGCTTCGGGACCGGCGGCGCCTTCCTCGCCTTCGCGCGCAAGGGCCATATCGACTTCCGCCGCTTCGGCGTGCCTGCCGCCTGCGTATTGGCCGGCGCGGCGCTTGGCGCGTTCGTCCTCCAGTCGATCAATTCGGCCTTTCTCTCGGGCTTCGTGCCGGCGCTGCTCATCGCGATGGCGATCTATTTTCTCGTCGCGCCCAAGATGGGCGAGGACGACCGGCACGCCCGCCTCGCCCCCGCCGGGCTTGCGCAGCTGCTCGCGGCGATCGGCTTTTACGATGGGTTCTTCGGCCCCGGCACCGGATCGTTCTTCACGGCGGCGCTGGTCGGACTCGCCGGACTCGGCATGGTCCGCGCGATTGCGCATGCCAAATTCTTCAACTTCGCGAGCAACCTCGCCGGGCTCGCGGTGCTGGTCGCCAGCGGCAAGGTGCTGTGGACGCTCGGCTTTGCGATGGCGGCGGGCTCGATCCTCGGCAACCAACTCGGCGCGCTCGCCGCAATGCGCTTCGGCGGACGGGGCGTGCGCCCGCTGCTGGTGGTGATGTCGCTCGCGCTTACTGCCAATCTGCTGATGAACCCGGCCAATCCGCTGCGCCTGTGGATCGGGCTGTGAGCAGGCATCGCATGGCCCGCTCCCGCGTTCATGCCGCACGTTAACAGGAGGAGGTCCGATGGAAACCCAGCAACTGCACCGTGGCCGCCTGATCGACCATGTCCACCTGGTCGTCGCCGACCTTCCCGCCAACCGACGCTTCTACGAAGCCGTTTTAGACGTGCTTGGTATCCCCCTGGGCGGCGGTGCCGACGACTATTTCTGGGCGGACGAATTGTTCGTGTCCACCGCCGCGAGCGACGCCGCGCAGGGTGCGCTTACCGGCCGCCACCACCTCGCCTTCCAGGCCAAGGACCGTGCGATGGTCGAGGCCTTCTACCGCGCCGGGCTGGCCGCAGGCGGCACGGACAATGGCGCGCCTGGCGAGCGTCCCTATCATCCCGGCTATTATGCCGCGTTCCTGCTCGATCCCGCCGGCAACAATATCGAAGCGGTGCACCACGGCGCGGCAACGCGGAGCAGCGATTCGGTGACGCTCACTTTCGGGGGCTGACAAAGGCCCGGCCAATCGCGCTATCGTGCCGGGCATGACGCGCGAAAGCCCTGCAGTTCCCCCACCGCTTCCCCCCGCGCTCGCCGAGCGGTTGCAGGGATATGAGTGGATCCGCAACCTCGTGGGCGAAGCAGGCGCCGGCGTCTATCGGCTCCACCGCAGCGGCGCGCCCGATCTCTATCTCAAGCACGGCGTCGGCGCGATCGCCCGGGCGGTGACCGACGAGATGGTGCGGCTGCGCTGGCTTTCCGGTGCACTGGCGGTGCCCAGGGTCGAGCATTTCGTCGCGACCGGCGACGCCGCCTGGCTGCTGATGCGCGCAATGCCCGGCTGCACTGCCTGGGAGTGGCTCGACGCCCATCCCGATCGCGGCATCGAACTCGTTCACGACCTCGCCGCGACCTTGCGCCGCCTCCACGCGCTGCCCGCCGAGCATTGCCCTTTCAACAGCGCGCATCCGCTCCGCCTCGCCGAGGCGCATCGCCGCCTTCATACCGGCGAGATCGACGCAGAGGATTTCGACGATTGCCGCACCGGCTGGACACCCGAGCAGGTCTGGGATGCGATGGCCGCGCTGCTCCCGCTCACTACCGAGCCGGTGGTCACCCATGGTGATTTCTCGCTCGACAACATCCTGGTCGAGGACGGCCGCGTCACCGGGCTGATCGATGTCGGCCGCGCCGGCATCGCCGATCGCTACCAGGACCTTGCCTTGCTGTGGAATTGCCTGGGCGAATTCGGCACCGACCTCCAGGCCGAGCTGTTCCGCTGCTATGGCATCGCCGCGCCCGATCGTGCACGGCTCGAATTCCACTTGCTGCTCGACGAGTGTTTCTAGTCGGTCAATCCAGAACCCACTCGCGCCGCGGCAGGCCCTGGGCATAGAGCAGCGCGGTGAGATCGCCATGATCGATCCGCGCGCCCGCCGCCGCCGCGACGATCGGCTTGGCGTGATAGGCGACGCCGAGCCCGGCCTTGCGGATCATCGCCAGGTCGTTGGCGCCATCGCCCACGGCCATCGACGCGGCGGCATCAAGCCCCAGTTCGGCGAGCGCGCCGAGCAGGGTCGTCTCCTTGGTCGCGCTGTCGACGATCGGCTTGGTGACGGTGCCGGTCAGCCTGGCGTCGGCGATCTCGAGCCGGTTGGCGATGACGCGGTCGAAGCCGATCTCGGCGCCCACCGGCTCGGCGAAGCGCGTGAAGCCGCCCGAGACCAGGATCGTCGTGGCGCCGCGGGCGCGCATCGTGCGGACCAGCGCCTTGGCGCCGGGCATCAGCTTGACCCGCTCGGCCAGGCAGCGGTCGATCGCGCTTTCCTCGAGTCCTGCGAGCAGCGCCACCCGCGCATCGAGCGCCGATGCGAAATCGAGCTCGCCGCGCATCGCGCGCTCGGTCACGTCAGCGATCTGCGGCTTGATCCCGGCATAGTCGGCAAGCTCGTCGATGCACTCGACGGTGATCATCGTCGAATCCATGTCGGCGACGAGCAGCGTCTTGGCGCGCCCCTCGGCGGGCTGGACGATCACGTCGCAGAACGGGAACGCGCCTTCGAGTACGCCGCGCGCCGACTGGGGGTGCGACACGAACAGCAGGTCCGCCGCCGCGCCTTCATCGAGCCAATGCCACGCCCCCGGCGCGCAATCGACGCCCGCCAGGCGATCGCCCGCTTCTGAAAGCTGCCCTGCGGAAAGTCCGTCTGCTACAAGCGTCGCGATGAACATGGATATCCCTGCCAAAATCTCGGAGCGCCCGAGCGTGGCGCTCATCGCAGGGCCGACCGCGAGCGGCAAGTCCGCTCTCGCACTGGCACTTGCGGAGAAGCACCGGGGGACCGTGATCAACGCCGACTCGATGCAGGTCTATGCCGATCTGCGCGTGCTCACCGCCCGCCCCACGGTCGCCGAGGAACGCCGCGTCCCCCATCGCCTGTTCGGTCATGTCGACGGCGCCGAGGCCTATTCGGCGGCGCGCTGGGCAGCGGATGCGCGCGCCGCGATCGCCGAGGCACATCAGGAGAACCGCCTCCCCATCCTCGTCGGCGGCACCGGCCTCTATCTGCGCACGCTGATCGACGGCATCGCGCCGGTTCCCGAGATCGATCCCGAGGTCCGGCGTGCCGTCCGCGCGATGCCGGTTGCCGAGGCGCATGTCGCGCTCGCGGACGCCGATCCCGAGGCCGCCGCACGCCTCAATCCCAGCGACACCACCCGCGTCGCCCGCGCGCTCGAAGTCGTCCGCTCGACCGGAACGCCGCTCGCCGACTGGCAATCGCGCCGCCTCGGCGGGATCGGCGAGGACGTGGCGCTCGCCGCGCTGATCCTGCTCCCCGATCGCGACTGGCTTGGCGAACGGATCGAGCGTCGCTTCGGCGAGATGCTCGAGGCCGGCCGCGAAGAGGCCGCCGCGTTGCTTGCGCGGACCGACATCCCCGCCGATGCGCCGCTGCTCCGCGCGATCGGGCTGCCCGAGACGCGTGCGCTGCTCGCCGGCGAGACCGGGCTTGCCGAGGCGCAGGCGGCCGGTACGCTGGCGACGCGGCAATATGCCAAGCGCCAATATACCTGGTTCCGCCGTCAGCCCCCGCCCGACTGGCAGCGCACCGCCGAGACAGAAAAAAACAGTTTAATGTCGATATTTGAAACGAAATTGCCTATATAGTGCTTGACGCGTAGTTTTCGTGCGGCTAGCAGCGCCATTCCCGTGGTGCGTCGCACTGCAGCATAAAGGAGCGTACCGGTGACCGAGAAAAGCGGAGCGGACATTCTGATCGAGGCGCTGACCGACCTCGGTGTGGAGGTCATCTTCGGCTATCCTGGTGGTGCGGTGCTTCCGATTTATGATGCACTGTTCAAGCAGGATCGCATCAAACATATTCTTGTGCGCCACGAACAGGCAGCGACCCATGCCGCCGAAGGCTATGCCCGCTCGACCGGCAAGCCCGGCGTCGTGCTGGTCACTTCGGGCCCGGGCGCGACCAACGCCGTTACCGGGATCACCGACGCGCTGATGGATTCGATCCCGATGGTCGTCATCACCGGCCAGGTCCCCACCGCGCTGATCGGCACCGACGCGTTCCAGGAGGCCGATACCGTCGGCATCACGCGCCACTGCACCAAGCATAATTACCTGGTGAAGGCGCCCGAGACGCTGGGCAACATCATCCATGAGGCGTTCCACATCGCGACGTCGGGCCGCCCCGGCCCGGTGGTGGTCGACATCCCCAAGGACGTGCAGGTCGCCACCGCCCGCTATTCGGCGCCGGGCCCGATCGCGCACAAGACCTATCGCCCGCAGACCGAGCCCGACATGGCGCTGATCGAGCGCGCGGTCGACATGCTCGCCGCGGCGGAGCGGCCGGTCTTCTACACCGGCGGCGGCATCATCAATTCGGGGCCCGAGGCTTCGGCGCTGCTGCGCGAGCTGGCCGATCTCACCGGGGCGGCGGTGACCTCGACGCTGATGGGCCTGGGCGCCTTCCCGGCCTCGTCGGACCAGTGGCTCGGCATGCTGGGCATGCACGGCACCTATGAAGCCAATTGGGCGATGAACAAGGCGGACCTGATCTTCGCGCTCGGTTCGCGCTTCGACGATCGCGTCACCGGCCGGCTCGACGCCTTCGCGCCCAACAGCGCCAAGGTCCATGTCGATATCGACCGGTCGAGCGTGAACAAGAACGTCCGGGTCGACCTGCCGATCATCGCCGATGTCGGCAAGGCGCTGCGCGCGATGATCGATACGTGGAAGGCGCGCCAGCATCCCAAGCCCGACCTCACCGAATGGTGGGGCCGGATCAATGGCTGGCGCCAGACCAAATGCCTCGATTTCGCCGAGAGCGGCGATGCGATCATGCCGCAGCGCGCGATCCGTGCGCTGCATGCCGCGACCAAGGACCGCAATCCGATCATCACCACCGAAGTCGGCCAGCATCAGATGTGGGCGGCCCAGCATTTCGACTTCGAGGATCCCAACAAGTGGCTCACCTCGGGCGGTCTCGGCACGATGGGCTATGGCCTGCCCGCCGCGATCGGCGCGCAACTGGGCAATCCCGACGCGCTGGTGATCGACATCGCCGGCGAAGCCTCGATCCAGATGAACATCCAGGAGCTGGCGACCGCGACCCAATATCGCCTGCCGGTCAAGATCTTCATCCTCAACAACGAATATATGGGGATGGTCCGCCAGTGGCAGGAGCTGACCTACCAGTCGCGCTATTCGGAGAGCTATAGCGACGCGCTCCCCGACTTCGTCAAGCTGGGCGAAGCCTATGGCTGGAAGGGCATTAGGATCGACAAGCTGGGCGAGCTCGACGACGGCATCCAGGCGATGCTCGCACATGACGGCCCGGTGATCGTCGATTGCCGCGTCGCCAAGCTCGCCAACTGCTTCCCGATGATCCCATCGGGCGCCGCGCACACCGAAATGCTCCTCCAGGCCGCCGAGGTTTCCGGCGAAATGGACGACGAAGCCAAGGCACTGGTCTGATCCCATGCACATCAAGGAAGAGCTGCAAGAGCGGCATACGCTCGCCGTCTTGGTCGATAACGAACCCGGCATCCTCGCCCGGATCGCGGGCCTGTTCACCGCGCGTGGCTATAATATCGAAAGCCTGACCGTCTCGGAGATCACCGAGGACAATCGAATTAGTCGCATCACCATCGTAACGTCGGCCTCGGCGCCGGTGATGGAGCAGATCATCGCCCAGCTCGAGCGCCTTGTGCCCGTGCACAAGGTGGTCGATCTCACCGTCAGCGGCCCGCATGTCGAGCGCGAGCTCGCGCTGGTGAAGGTCGCGGGCACCGGCGACCATCGGATCGAGGCGTTGCGCCTTGCCGAGGTTTACCGGGCGCGCGTTGTCGACGCGACGATCTCGAGCTTCGTGTTCGAAGTCACCGGCGGCTCGGAAAAGCTCGACAAGTTCGTTGAACTGATGCGCGAGCTTGGCCTGGTCGAAGTCGCACGCACCGGTGTCGTCGCGATCTCGCGCGGCAGGGAAGCCGTTTAATTTTAGCCGTCACCCCCGCGGAGGCGGGGGCCCATCTCCGAACCGTGCCGCGCGCCGAGCCGGTAGGAGATGGGTCCCCGCCTTCGCGGGGATGACGATCGGAAAGGAAGAGAAATGAAAGTCTATTACGATCGCGACGCCGACCTGAATCTGATCTCGGGGAAGAACATCGCCATTCTCGGCTATGGCTCGCAGGGCCACGCCCATGCGCAGAATTTGCGCGACAGCGGCGTCAAGAATGTCGCGATCGCGCTGCGCCCAGGCTCGGCTTCGGCGAAGAAGGCGGAAGACGCCGGCTTCAAGGTGCTGAGCAACAAGGAAGCCGCCGGCTGGGCCGACATCCTGATGATCCTCGCGCCCGACGAGCACCAGGCGGCAATCTATGAGGCCGATCTCAAGGGCAATCTCAAGCCCGGCGCCGCGCTTGCCTTTGCGCACGGCCTCAACGTCCATTTCGGCCTGATCGAGCCGCCCAAGGACATCGACGTGATCATGATCGCCCCCAAGGGCCCGGGTCACACCGTGCGCAGCGAATATGTGCGCGGCGGCGGCGTGCCCTGCCTGATCGCGATCCATCAGGACGCCAGCGGCAACGCGCATGACGTGGCGCTGGCCTATGCCAGCGGCGTCGGCGGCGGCCGTTCGGGCATCATCGAGACGAATTTCCGCGAGGAATGCGAGACCGATCTGTTCGGCGAGCAGGCCGTGCTGTGCGGCGGCGCCACCGCGCTGGTCCAGGCCGGGTTCGAGACGCTGGTCGAGGCCGGCTACGCACCGGAAATGGCCTATTTCGAGTGCCTGCATGAGCTGAAGCTGATCGTCGACCTGATGTATGAAGGCGGCATCGCCAACATGCGCTACTCGATCTCGAACACCGCCGAGTATGGCGACATCAAGACCGGCCCGCGGATCATCACCGAAGAGACCAAGAAGGAAATGAAGCGCGTGCTGGCCGACATCCAGTCGGGCCGCTTCGTGAAAGACTTCGTGCTCGACAACCGCGCCGGCCAGCCTGAACTAAAGGCCAGCCGCATCGCGGCCAAGCGTCACCAGATCGAAGAGGTCGGCAGCGAGCTGCGCGCGATGATGCCGTGGATCGGCGCCAACAAGCTGGTGGACAAGGAAAAGAACTGACGCGCCCTCCCCTCTCCCGCCTGCGGGAGAGGGGGAGCCGAGCAACGCGTGGCAGGGTGTGGGTGCTCGCCGCGAATAAACCGCTTGCCGCACACACCCGCACCCAACCCTCTCCCGCAGGCGGGAGAGGGCTTTTTTTTTGCCACGGTCGGAAACGATGGGTTCCCAGCTTCGCGATTTCGCACGCGCAGCATAACCGCCAAGAGAGCGCCTCTTCCCCAGATCGGAGACGATATGCGCGTTCTTATTGCCGTTGCCCTGCTTGCCGCCACCCCGCTCGCCGCCCAGCAAATCCCGACCCTTCCCGGCCAGCCCGTCGCGGCCCGCATCGCCGCGGGCACCTATGCCGTCGATAGTGGCCACACTCAGGTCGGCTTCACCGTCAATCACTTCGGCTTCAGCCAGTTCACCGGCCAGGCCGGCGGCACCACCGGCACGCTGGCGATCGATCCCAAGCACCCCAACCTCGCCAAGCTCGACGTGACCATCCCCGCCAGCGGCATCGTCACCACGGTCAAGGCGCTCGACGCGCATCTTGCCACCCCGGACTTCTTCGACGCCGCGCAATTCCCGACGATCCGCTTCGTCTCCACTGGCGTGGCCGTCACCGGCAGCCGCGCGAAGATCACCGGCAACCTCACGCTGCACGGCGTCACCAAGCCTGTCGTACTCGACGCGCGCTTCGTCGGCGCCGGCGACAATCCGATGAGCAAGAAGCTCAATTTCGGCTTTGCCGCGAGCACCACGATCAAGCGCACCGATTTCGGCATGGCCAAATACGTGCCGGTCGTCTCGGACGAGGTCGCGATCCAGATCAACGCGGCGTTCACCGCGCAGTAAAAAGCCTTCCCCTCGCGGGCGGCCTCGCCACAAGGGGGCAACACGCGAGGGGGCAAGCATGACCGAAGAAACCGAAGGCCGCGGCGGCGTCACCCGTATCGAAGCCTTTTCCGATGGGGTGATCGCGATCATCATCACGATCATGGTGCTCGAGATGAAAGCGCCAGAGGAACATGGGCTCGAGCATCTCTGGGCGCTGTGGCCGGTCTTCACCGCCTATGTGCTCAGCTATGCTTATGTCGCGGTCTATTGGGTCAACCACCACCGCCTGCTCCACCACGCCGAGCATGTCACCAATGCGCTGGTCTGGTCGAACATCGCCCTGCTCTTCGCGCTCTCGCTCGTCCCCTTCGCCACCGCTTATCTCGGCGAGCAGCGGTTCAGCCAGCAGGCCACGTTGCTCTACATGATCGTGATGATGCTGCCATCCTTCGCCTATGTCTGGCTGCTGTCGGTCGTCCGACGCACCGGCAAGCAGGACGCAGCCTCCCAGGCCTATCATGCCCGCACGTCGCGCAAGGGGCTGGTCACCTCGGCGATCTATGCCAGTGGCATCGCGCTCACCTTGCTGTCGCCCTGGGCGGGCCTCGCCTGCGCGGCGCTGGTCGCCATCCTCTGGTTTCTCCCCAAGAGCCCTTTCGACGTGCTGTTCGGCGGCTGACGCGGCCGCGCTTGCACGAAATGCGCGGCCATGATCTGGTCCCGCCGCATCCGGGGAAAGTGAGTGAATCAATGTTGCGCCACATGCGTGCCGGCTTTGTCCTCGTCCTCACCACGTTGATCCTGCCCGCCGCGGTGCTTGGGCTCGGCCTTTGGCAGCAACAGCGCGCCCCGGCGCATCAGCAGGAAATCGCGGCCCAGCGCGTGCAGATCGCGCGTGAGATCGCCGCGCTCCAGGCGGAACGTGCGGAAAGCGGCACGATCCCCTTCACCGTCCAGTTCCGCAAGGACGGCAAGCTCTATGGCGGGCCCTATGCGCTCACCGTCGCGGAGGAAGAGCGAAACCGGCTCGATCGCGCCGTGCTGATCACCCGCCTCCGCGCGCCCTTGCCGCTGGTGGTGGTCTTCTGCGCCGCGCTGGTTCTCGCGCTCTCGCTGCTGACGCTGATCGGCGCTGCGCTTCTCGGCGCGGCCGGGCGGCGCTCCCGCGATGCGCTCGAACGCGGCTTCGATCTCGTCCGCCGGCTGCTACCCGCGCTGCTCGGCACGCTGGTCGTCACGACTGCAATCGGAGTCATCGCCGCCGTGGCGTTCGAAGTCGCGCCGCTCGCCGAACTCGACAATCCCACCACCGGCGAATTCAAGCTCGTCGCGATCGCCGTGATCGTGATGGGCTTCTCGCTATGGACGGCGGGAAAGGCGGTGTTCAACCTGCGCAGCACGCTCGCCCTGTTCCAGCCCGATCCGCTCGAGATCAGCGGCCGCAGCGTGTCACGCGAAGCGGCGCCGGGACTGTGGCGCTGGGTGGAGGGGCTGGCGGAAAAGCTGGGCGCGCTGCATCCCGATCGGATCGTCGTGGGTCTCACCGGCGGCTTCTTCGTCACGTCAGGACCCAAGTTGCTCTGGCCGAGCGGCGAGAGTTTCACCGGCCGCACGCTCTATCTGCCGCTGCCTTATCTGCCGCTGCTCCGCCAGGACGAGAGCGAGGCGATCATCGGCCATGAACTCGGCCATTTCACCGGCGGCGATACCGAATACAGCCTGCGCTTCCTGCCGATCTATGCCGGGGTGAACCGGTCGCTGGCGGCGATGGTTCTGGCCGGGCGCGGCGCCGACGGATCGGACGGGTTCATCACGCGCCCCGCCATCGAGCTCGGCCTCTATGTGATGGAGCGGTTCGATCGCGCGGTGCAATATTGGAGCCGGCTGCGCGAATTCGCCGCGGACGAGGCGGGCGCGCGGATCACTTCGCCCGAGGCGCAGGGCCGCGCGCTGCTGCGCCATGGCGGCGTCACCGAGCGGGTCGGCGAAGTGCTGGGTGCCGCGTTTCGCGAGCCGCAGGCAGCGCCCGCCGACCTAGTCGCCGCGGCGTTCGAGCACGCCCAGCGGCACGGCTTCGAGGATAGCGACGCGCATGCCGAGCAGCGCGCGCCGCATCCCACCGACACCCACCCGCCACGCCACCAGCGGCTTGCCGCGCTGGGAATCACGCCCGATGCTGCATTGCTGGATCGGGTCGCGAGCCCCCCGGATGCCGAAGCGCTGCCCCGCGTCGCGTCGCTTTTCGCCGCTCCCGACCAGCTGTTCCAAACGCTTACCGCCGATTTCGTCGACAATGCCCGTGCTGCACACCGCGCCCACCGCAATTCGCTGCAGGCCGCTATTGGATCGGTCGCCGAGGACGAAGTGGCGGTACGCGACAGCGCCGCGGCCGCGGGCTGGTTTATCCTGCCGGTGGGGCTGTTATTCGCGGCAATGGCGATCGGCGTGAAGCTGCAACAGAGGCAATTTCCCGAAGGCGCCGACATCATCGCAGGGGTGACCGGCGCTATCGCCGTGCTGTTCTTCGGCATCGGGCTGCGGATGGTGCTGCGTGGCGCCCGACCCTTCGTCACGCTCTCGCCGCGGACCGTGTGGCTCGACGGCGTCGACCGTCCGATCGCCTGGGCGGAAATCGAGCAGGTGGGCTATCACATCGTCGGCCCAGCCAATCGCAGCAAGGGATTGCGCTTCACGGTCCATCTCGAGCCCGGCTCCGCGATGCCGAAGCGCGCCAAGGGTCGCCGCGCCAAGATCAAGGACAAGCAGCGCACCATCCGGATCGACTCCTCGCGGCTGCAGGGCATGACCGCGCACGACTTTGCCGAGCGCATCCACCAGTATCGCGTCGCCGATCACGCCCGCATCCAGCTCGAGCAGCAAGAAGCGGCGCTCGCCGCGGCGATTGGTCCTGAGCCGATAGAATAACAGGCCGCCGCCGTGCTGGTGGCGACGGTTGTAACACCAAAGCCACACAAGCTGCGGGATCGTAGCCGATCCCAATGTAACCATTGCGCAATGATCGTCCGTTTGTTTCTCTGCCGTCAGAAAATAAGAAAGAGGATGTCTCGATCGGTCTCAACGGAGGTTCGATTCATGCGCGATATCATCTTGTGGAAGACTGTGGGCGTGGCGACGGCGGCACTTGCCGCTGCTTTGGCGGCGATGCCGGCACAGGCACAGACGGCGCCGACTAGTGACGAACAGAGCGCCGACCAGGACATCGTCGTCACCGGATCGCGCATCCGCCGCAGCCCGCTCGATCAGGACAAGCCCGTCGTCACCGTGGACGAGGCGTCGATCGCGCGCACCGGCCTCAGCTCGATCGCCGACGTCCTCCAGCGCCTGCCCAGTGCAGGCGGCGGCCTCAACACCAAGGTCAACAACGCCGGCAATATCGGCGGCCCGCCCGACGGCACCGGCGTCAGCTCGGGCTCGGCCGAGATCGACCTGCGCTATCTCGCCGCCAAGCGGACCCTCGTCCTCGTCGATGGCCTGCGCTACGTCAACGGATCGGCGGCGGGCGGCATCCCCGCCTCGGTCGATCTCAACGCGCTGCCCACCAGCATGATCGAGCGCGTCGAAGTGCTCCAGTCGGGCGCCTCGCCGCTTTACGGCTCCGACGCGGTTGCCGGCGTGGTCAACATCATCACCAAGCAAAAGCAGGAGGGCCTGCGCGCCTCGGCCCAATTCGGCACCTATCGCGATGGCGACGGCCACACCCAGAATTACGAAGCGAGCTACGGAATCCAGTCGCCCGAGACCGGCACCTCGCTAGTGTTCGGCGGCTATTACACCAAGCAGGAAGGCGTCAGCACCGCCGACCGCGCGATCTCCCAATTCCCCACGCCGGGCGGCACCAGCTGCGCCGCGGGGGGCTGCTCCAGCGCGACGCCGAACGGGCGCTTCGGCGTACTAGGGCTGCCAAATCAAACGCTGATCGCGCCCGTAATCGGGCGCCGACCGACGCTTGCCGACTATCGGCCTTATGACTCGAGCACCGACTCGTTCAACTTCGCGCCCTACAATTATTTGCTGACCCCCTCGGAGCGCTATGGCGGCTTCGTCAACTTCAAGCAGGCGCTGGGCGATAACATCAATTTACGTGCCAAATTGGTCGCCAACCATCGCCATTCGAGCACGCAGGCGGCGTTCCTGCCGCTGTCGATCGGCCCCGATGCAGGCAATGGAAATATCCTCGATACGATCTCGATCGACGCGACCAACCCGTACAACCCCTTCGGCACGCTCTCGTCGGGTGCGGACGGCACGCCGGCCAATTACTCGATGATACGCCGCCGCTTCGTCGAGGGCGGGCAGCGCGTATTCACCCAGGATGTCGACACGATGTCGGCGACGGTGACGCTCGACGGCTCGTTCCAGGTCGGAGAGCGCAACTGGTATTGGGACATTAACGGCGTCTACGGCATCAACGATGCACATCAGCTGTTTACCGGCAACGTCAACGCGGCGAACCTGGCCCAAGCGCTGGGGCCGGTGGCGAACTGCACCGCGCCGTGCGTGCCGTTCAACATCTTCGGCGGGCTGGGCTCGATCACTCAGCCGATGCTCGATTACGTAACCTTCGACGAGAAGGACAAGAGCAGCCAGCGGCTGTGGGATTTCACGGCCAACCTTTCCGGCGAGCTGTTCGATCTTCCGGCCGGTCCGGTCGGCGTGGCGATCGGCTATGAGCATCGCGACCAGCATGCGAGCTACGATCCCGATCCGATCATCGTCGCCGGCCTTGGTGCCGACGTGCCGACCAGCCCGGCGCGCGGCGGGTTCAACGTCGATGAAGCCTATGGCGAAATCCGCATCCCGCTGATCCACAACACGCCGTTCATCCAGTCGCTCGAGCTCGACGGCGCAGTGCGTCATTCGAACTATTCGTCGTTCGGCAGCAACACCACCTTCACGGCCTCCGGCCTGTGGAAGCCCGTGCGCGACCTGCTGTTCCGCGGCGGCTATGCCGAGAGCCTGCGCGCGCCGAGCATCGGCGAGCTCTATGCGGGACCATCGCGCTTCGACGCGACGATCGATGATCCCTGCACCAGCGCCGCCGGCGGCGCGTTCCAGAGCAACGCCACCGTCCGCGCCAATTGCATCGCGAATGGCGTCCCAGCCAATGGCAGCTATGCCGAGCCTAATGGCGGCCAGCTCGGCGTGTTCTCGCAGGGCAATACCGCGCTCAAGCCCGAAACTGCGGAGACGTGGACCGCGGGCGGCGTCTACAGCCCGAGCTGGGCGACCGGCGGCTTCGCCAGTGCGCTGAGCCTCGAGGTCAATTGGTATAGCATCAAGCTGACCAACGCGATCAACTCGGTGCCGGCGACGCTGACTCTGTCGCGTTGCGCGTTCAATGCCGATCCGGTGAGCTGCGCGTCGATCCAGCGCACTGGCAGCGGGCAAGTCGCCTCGATCAATGCGCGGCTGCTCAACCTCAACGCGATCGAGACTTCGGGGATCGACTGGACGCTCAACTTCCGCTCAACCGAGTTCGGCGGCGGCACTGTTGGCCTCAACGTCAACGCGGCGCATCTGATCAAGTACAACATCGTGCCGCCGTCGGATCTCAACGCGCCGACTCAGGAATATGCCGGCACCGAGCGTGGCAGCCCGGACCAGGCCTATCCCAAGTTCAAGCTCAACGGCACGCTCGACTGGTCGACCCCAGGCTATGGCATCGCGTTCACCGGCCGCTACATCAGCGCGGTTGACGAGCGCGACGGCGAGCACCGGATGGGCAGCGTCTTCTACGGCGACGTCCAACTCTATCTCTCGCCGGGCTGGATGAGCAATCGCTGGCGGCTCACCGCCGGCGTGAACAATGTGTTCGATCGCGATCCGCCGCAATGCTTCACCTGCGACAGCGCCAATTTCGATCCGACGACCTACGATATTCCCGGCCAGTTCGGCTATCTGCGGATCTCGTACGGCTTCTGACGCTTCGGTGAACGAGCAGGCCTGGTCGCCATCGCGGCCGGGCCTCGCTACACGACCGGGACAACCGGCTCCGTATAACTGCTTAGCAGGGCACGAACCAAAGCCGCGATTTATTAAGGCTTTAGCGGCATTGCCTATCCGGAACGCATCGCCGGACGAATCATGCTCAGGATCTATTATTGCCTTCAGAACGAGCATGACTTCCGGCTGGTCGTACTCGCGGGACTGATTTGCATCGCTGCGTCGATGACGGCGGTAACCCTGCTCCGCCACGCGCGACAGGAAACCGCCAATGGCCGCGTGCGGCGCATCTGCTGGGCGGGGCTGGCGAGTGGCTTCGGCATTTGGGCAACGCATTTCATCGCAGTGCTCGGTTATGATCCCGGCATCGTCGTCGGCTATGAGGCCCGTGCGACTTTCCTCTCCTTGCTCGTCTCGGTTGCCGCCACGACTTCGGGCTTCCTCCTTGCCTTCAGCTCGCGACGCCTCGGCACGCGCTGCCTCGCCGCTGCGATCGTCGGTGGCGGTGTCGCCGCTATGCATTATCTTGGCATGCAGGCCGTCGAGGTCGCCGGGCATTTTACGTGGTCCGCGCCCTATGTGATCGCTTCGCTGCCCCTCGCGATCGTGCCGATGATTCCTGCACTCGGGCTGGCGCTCGACCGCCGCTCGGTGCCCAGCGCGATCTTCGCGGGACTGCTGTTCGTTGCCGCGATCCTTTCGCTTCACTTCACCGGCATGGCCGGGATGGGGCTGATGCCCGACAGCGAGCTGGAAAACCCGAGCACGCTGCTTTCTTCGCTGTCGATGGCTATCGCGGTGGCGGGCGCCGCCTTCAGCTTCCTCGCCATCGGCATGATGTCGGCACTGCTCAGCGGCCGCGCCCGGGCGGCGATCGCAGCGCGCGAGCGCGAGTTCCGCGTGCTCGTCCAGGGCATCAGCGATTGCGCGCTCTACATGCTCAGCGCCGAGGGTCGCGTGGTGAGTTGGAACGCCGGCGCGCAGCGACTGAAGGGCTACACCGCCGCCGAAGCGATCGGCCTCGCCCTCCCGGCATTCTATTCGCCCGAAGACGCCGCCGCCGGGCTGCCCGCCCGTGCGATGGAGATCGCCCGCAGGGAAGGCAAGTTCAGCGGCGAAGGCTGGCGCTATCGCAAGGATCGCAGCCGCTTCTGGGCGCACGTCACGATCGAAACGGTCCGCGACGCGAACGGCAAGTTCTTCGGCTTCGCCAAGATCACCCGCGACATGACGCGGTTCAAGGAAGACCAGGACCGGCTCGAGGCGCTCACCCGCAACCTCGATACCGCGATGTCGAACATGCAGCATGGTCTCTGCCTGTTCGGTCCGGACGAACGGCTGATCATGTCCAACGCACGTGTCGGCACGCTCTTCAATCTGTCGCATGACGATGTGCCTCCCGGCACGCTGTTCGCCGACGTGTTCCGCCTTGCGCTCGAAAAACGGGCTGGTGGCCCGGTTCCCGCCGAGACGCTCAAGGAAGTTCTTCGCCGCCATCGCAGCTACATCACCCGCCCGGACGGCGGCACGCTGATCGTGTCGTTCACTGCGGCCTGTACGCTGTCCGTGGCGCACCGCCCCACGCCCGAGGGCGGCTGGGTGACGACATTCGAGGACATTAGCGAGCAGCGCCGCGCCGAGCAGCGCATCGCCCATATGGCGCTGCACGACGGCCTCACCGGCCTGCCCAACCGCGTCAGCTACAATGATCGCCTCGACGCGGAAATCGAGACCGCCGCGCGCAACGGCGAAAAGATCGCCGTGGTCGGGATCGATCTCGATCGCTTCAAGGACATCAACGACAGCCACGGCCACGCCGTCGGCGATCTCGTCCTGATCGAACTCGCCCAGCGGATGCGCGGTGGCGCGCTCGACGGCGAATGCATCGCGCGCTTCGGCGGCGACGAGTTCGCCGCGTTCAAATGCTTTACCGACGATGCCGAGCTTGCCGATTTCGTCGCGCGCCTCGAAACGGCGCTCACAACGCCGGTCGAGGCCGATGGCTTGTCGCTGTTGCTGGGCGCCAGCCTGGGCGTCGCGCTGTTCCCGGCAGACGGCCAGACGCGCGAGCAGGTCATCAACAACGCCGATCTTGCCATGTACCGCGCCAAGGCGACGGTCGGCCGCCAGACCTGCTTCTACGAGCCCGGCATGGACGAGGCCGCGCGCACCCGCCGCGTGCTCGCCAACGACCTGCGCGAAGCGATCCCACGAGGCGAACTCTCGGTACTCTATCAGGTCCAACGCTCGGTCTCGACCGGCGAGGTTACCGGCTACGAAGCACTGCTGCGCTGGCGCCATCCGCGCGATGGCTGGATCTCACCCGCCGAATTCATTCCTATCGCCGAGGAAAGCGGCGAGATCCTGCAGCTTGGCGAATGGGTGCTGCGCACCGCCTGCACGGACGCGGCGCGATGGCCTGAACCCTGGCGCGTTGCAGTCAATCTCTCGCCGATCCAGCTGCTGCATGTCGGGCTGGTCGAGATGGTCGCCAACGCGCTGGTCAGCGCCGGCCTTCCCGCGCACCGGCTCGAGCTCGAAATCACCGAAACCGCATTCGTCGCCGACAAGGTCCGGGCGCTTCACGTCCTGCGCCAGATCAAGGCGCTCGGCGTCGCGATCGCGATCGACGATTTCGGCACCGGCTATTCGTCGCTCGACACGCTCAACTCGTTCCCGTTCGACAAGATCAAGATCGACAAGTCGTTCCTGATCGAGTCCGACGGCAGTCATCAGGCTCGCGCGATCATCCGCGCCGTCCTGGCGCTTGGCCGCAGCCTTGAGGTGCCGGTGCTCGCCGAAGGGCTGGAGAATGAAGGCCAGCTCCGCCTGCTCGAGAGCGAGGGCTGCGATGAGGCACAGGGCTATTTCTGGGGCCGCCCCGCGCCGCACGGCACGATCGCGAACCAACCGATCGGCAAGGCGGCGACCGCCTGACCGATCGGCTGGCCGCCGCGCCGGGGATCGGGGCGCGGCGTCGGCATTCTTTACCAGCCGAAGGTCATGCCCACCCGGCCACCGGTTGATCCCTTCACAGTCGAGCCGGCAAAGCCGCCGCTCACCCAGACATGGTCGTCGAGCTTGGCGACGGCCGCCCCGGAAAAGCCCTGCTCGCCGCGATAGGTCGAGAGGTTGAACGACACCGCGACGTTCATGTCGGACGGGATCGTTGTGCCCGCCAGCGCCATCGACGCGGCGATGCCGGCATTGGCCTGGCGGAACCCTTTGTCGAGCCGCCCTTCGACCTGCGTCATCCGAGTGCCGAGGCTCCCGATCTCGGTAAGGTCGAGCGTCGTGGTGGCGAGATTGCCGGCAGCGTCGCTGGTCACCAGGCTGAGCGCGCCCTGCTGCGCCGCCCGACTGGCCGCCGAGTTGATCCCGGACATCGTGTAGGTCGACGTACCCGTTCCCAGCGCGACCTGGTTGACGCGCGTCGCCACCGCACCCTGGCCGATCGCGACGCTGCCTGCCGCGCCGGCATTGGCGCCGTCGCCCAGCGCCACCGCCGAGGCGCCGTTCGCCGTGCTCTGGTTGCCCAGCGCGACGGCGCCCTGGCCGGTGGCGGTGTTGTTGCGGCCCAGCGCGACGGCGCCCTGGCCGGTCGCGGTGTTCGGATCGCCGATCGCCACCGCGCCATTGCCGCTCGCGACATTGCCCGCACCGATCGACACCGACTGGCCGGCAATTGCGCGCGCAGCGTCGCCGATCGCCACCGACGAAGGACCGGACGCCACCGAATTGGCCCCCATCGCAATCGACTGCGTGCCGGTGGCCTGCGGCCCCGGACCGGTCATGTTGGCGCGGAAATAGGCACCGTTCGCCGAGGCCGTGTTCGCCGTGGCGAGCGCCGTATCCGCGGTGCTTTGCGCCGTGGCCGCATTGGTCAAGGCGGTGTTGGCGGTGCCCTGCGCAGTCGCCGCGTTGGCGAGCGCGGTGTTGGCCGTCCCCTGCGCGCCGGTGGCCGCGATCAACGCCTGGTCCGCAGTGGCGCCGCCGGTAGTCGCGGCTGCCAGCGCGTTGTTCGCCGTCGACAAAGCAGTATTGGCAGTCGCCTCGACGGCATTGAGCTGGGCAAGGTTGACGGCGTCGGTCGCCGCGGTGCCTGCCGCGACATTGGTGACCTGCCGCTCGGCACCCGCCGCGCCGACCGAGACGCTGTTCACGCGGTCCGCCACCGATGCCGCGCCCAGCGCCACGGCGTTGTTCGCGGTTGCGTTGCTGCCATAGCCGAGCGCGACGCTGTCGGATCCGACTGCCTGGCCCGTAGCGCCGAGCGCAGTGCTGCGCGCGCCCGAGGCGACGGTCGAAACGCCGCTGCCGCCGTCCTGCCCGCCGATCGCAACCGAAAGCGCGCCGGAGGCAGTCGAGTTCAGGCCCATCGCCACCGAGCGGCCGCCGGTCGCCGATGCAGTCAAGCCGATCGCCACGTCGAAGACGTTGCCACTGTTCGCCGCGACGCCCAGCGCGACGCTGCCGAATGCCGTTGCCGTTGCCGCCTCACCCACTGCGGTGCCCGAATTGCCGGCCCGCGTCCGCGACCCCAGCGTGGTGGCGTTGAAGCCCTGCGACTGGGCATCAAAGCCCAGCGCGACAGAGTCCGAATCCGCGGTGAGCGCATCGGCGCCGATCGCGATCGACCCGGAGCCGGCCGACGAACTGGCCGCGCCGATCGCGACGCTGTTGGCACCGGCGGCGCTGGTATAGGCATTGTTGGCCGCGTTGACGGTGCCCAGCGCCACCGAGTTCGCGCCGCTGCTCGTCGAGCCGAACCCCAGCGCCACCGATGCCGCGCCCGATGCATAGGTCGAAGAACCGATCGCAGTGCTGAGGTCGGTCGCCGCCCAGGCGGCGAGGCCGAAGGCCGACGCGCTGTCACCGGTTGCCGCCGAAATGAAGCCGACTGCCGTCGCCTGGTCGCCGGCTTCCGAATTATAGCCCAAAGCGATCGAGCCGTAATCGGTGCCCGAGGCGTTTCGGCCGAGGACGATGCTGTCGCCCAGCACCGACGAAGCGCCGTCGCCCATCACGATCGAGAACGCCCCCTGCGCATTGGCGGCGCGGCCCACCGCGATCGACGAATCGCCATCGGCAACGCTCACTGCGCCGATCGAGATCGCCTGGTTGCCGAACGCCTGAGAGACCAGGCCAAGCGAAAGCGACTCGGTGCCGGCGGCATGTGCGCCGAAGCCCATTGCCGTCGAGCTCGAGCCCGTCGCTTCCGCTACCGCGCCGATCGCCACCGAAGTGCCCGAGGTCGCGTCCGCGGAATAGCCGATCGCCACTGATCCGAATATGGCGGTGTTGCCGGGCCCTTGTACGGTCACCCCCTCGCCGATCGCGACGTTGGAATCGCCGTTGATGGTCGCGTCACCGCAAAGGGCGTTGTCGTCCGATCCGGGCTGGAGCGTGCCGACCGGATTGTTGGCGGCATCGCGGCATTGCGCGTTCTGCGCCTGCGCTTCGCCGGTGGCGAGCATCAGTGCGAGCGCGGTCGTGGAAACGGTGGCGAAGGCGCGCAGCGCCGTACGGCTGTTGAACTGTGCAGTCATGGTCGATCCCCTTAGCGTTGCAGTTTGGTGCGACGTTCGGGGTTATTCGGCCGGGCAGACGCGCTCAGAGGTCGCCTGCCTAACTCTCCGGAGGCCGCAAGCGGCCGCCATCCATCCCCGTTATGGAGAAGAAACGGGGTTCGCGGTCAAAACCGGACAAGGGTGATTATTTTCGAAGGGGCCGGCCGCCGCCGGCCCCTTGTCGATCAGAAGCCGAAGCGCAGCCGCGCGCCATAGAAGCGCGGATAGCCCGGATAGCCGTTATAATTGCCGGTCTGCTCGGGCACCGCAAAGCCGGTGATGAAATAGAACTGGTTCGTCGCGTTCTCGACGAACACTTCGCCACGGATTTTCCCGTCGGTCGATTGCAGGCCGATGCTGCCATTGAGCAGGCCATAGCCCTCGTTGCGGAGCGCAGTGTGGCCGGTCACCGGATCGGGGTTGCTCGACGGGATGTCGACTTCGCTGTTGTAGCGGAAGTCGACATGGACCAGCCCCTTGATCCCGCTCGAAAGCTGCGGCTCCCAGGTCACTGCGCCGGTCACGGTATGCTTTGGCTGGTTGTTGAACTGCAGCCCCTCCTGGCCCTGTAGCGGCGTGCCGGTGAAGTCGTTGGACTTGTCGTATTTGGCGCTGATGTAGCTGTAGCCGAGCTGGAAGGTCAGATCGCGGGCGGGCCGGATCGTCAACTCGATTTCGATGCCCTTACTGATGCTCTTGTCGACGTTCTGGACGACAAAGTTGTTGCCCGAGAACACCAGGCTCTGGAGCCCGTAGAAGTTCATGTAGAAGGCCGCGACGTTGAGCGAGAATTCGCGGCTTGGGCTGTATTTCACGCCCAGCTCGAACGCGTCGTTGGTCTCGGCGCCGAAGCGCAGATCGGATCCTTGCGCGCCATTGCCGCCGAAAACCACCGAATTGAACGTGGCCTGATCGAGATTATAGCCGCCCGATTTATAGCCGTGGTCGTAGCTGGCATAGGCGAGCAGATGGCCGGACAGTTTATACGCCAGCTTGGCGGTGCCGGTGATCTCGTCGTCGCTGAACTTGTCGGTGTAGTTGCCGTTGAACTCGCTGTTCACCGCCGGGTTGCAGCTCAGCAGGAACAGGTTTTGATACAGCGCGGAGCTCGCCCCCTGGATCAGCGCGCGATAGGTCGCCGCGCGGGGATCGGCGCTGGAGAAGAAACCGCACGCCGGGGTGGAGTTGTTGATCGACGCGTCGAGCTTCTTCGATTCATGATTCCACCGCGCGCCCAGCGTCAGCGAAAGCTTGTCGGACACGTTGATGATATTGTGCGTGAACAATGCGAAGGCATTGGTCTTGACGCTGAAATCGTCGTTATTGTTGCCCGATCCGGAGGGGTTTCCGGTGAGCGGCGTATTGAGATAGGCGTAGAGCGGCGATCCCACGGGCGCGATATCGCGCAGCCGGACCGGAGGCAGGCCAACCGCGGGCGGCGGCGCGACGACGGGGTTCTGCGCGAGCAGCACCTGGCCGAACAGCGGCGCGCTCGCCCCCAGCGACCCGAAGAACTGCGCCCCCGTCGGCAGGGTCGCCGATCGGGTAGCGCCGTTGAGCACCGAATCGACATAGAGATTGGCGTCGTTGCCGACGCGCACGGTGTCGCGCAGATCGTTCTTCTCGTTGAGATAGAAGCCGCCGATCAGCCAGTCGAGCGTGCCGCCGAACGCCGATCCCTGGAGGCGCACTTCCTGCGTGAAGTCCTTCAGCTGGGTGCGGTAATTGTCGCGATAGGCGCGATCCATCCCCGAAAAGTCGATGTCCTGGTTTCGCAGTGCGCGCCAGTTGCGATAGGCGGTGATCGAAGTCAGCTTGGCGCCGCCCAGATCCCAGTTGAGCTCGCCCGAAATGCCCCAGTCCTTGACCCTCTCGCCATAATCGCGATTGGGCGACATCGCCTGGATGCGGTCGCTGGGCGGACCGGTGTAGATGCCGGTGAGGCCGTGCGATGCGGCAACCGCCTGGATGGCCGGGGCCAAGGGGCCGCGCACGACGGAAACCGTGCCGCAGCAATGCTCGTCGGTCTGGTAATAGTCGCCGATCAGCCGGAACGTGACGTCGCCGCTGTCGAGCAGCGCCTGGCCGCGAACGTTCCAGCGGTCGACGTCATTGACCCGACGGTCGCTATTGGCATCCTTGATATAGCCGTCGCGCTTGCGATAGCTCGCGTCGAGGCGCAGCGCGAGCACCTCGTTCACCGGCCCGGTGATCGCGCCCTTGACGCCATACATGCCGTAATTGCCGATCGTGCCCTCGGCATAGCCGTGCATGTCGAATTGCGGCTGCGCGGTGTAGATGCTCAGCGCGCCGGCCGAGGTGTTGCGGCCGAACAGCGTGCCCTGAGGACCGCGCAGTACTTCGACGCGCTCGAGCTCGGGAAGCTCGGAGATTGCCACGCCGGCGCGGGCGCGGAACACGCCGTCGATGAACACGCCCACTGCGGGCTCGAAGCCGGGATTGTCGCCGCCGGTGGTGATGCCGCGCAAATAGATCGTCGTGCCCGTCGCCGAGGACTGACCGGTCGAGCTCTGGATCGACGGCGCAAGCTGCTCGAGGTCGCGGACATTGTCCACGCCGGCATTCTGCAACTGCTCGGCGCCGATTGCGGTGATCGCGATCGGTACGTCCTGCACCGTCGAATTGCGCCGCGTCGCAGTCACCACGATGTCGTTGGCGCTCTCATAGTCCTGCGCGTCCTGCGTTTCCGGCGCGGCGGTCGGCGGCGCGCTATCCTGCGCGAAGGCGGGTGTGGCAAAGAACAGCGTGAGCGCAGTCGCTGCCAAAAGGTCCAGCTTCTTCATGGGATCAGTCCCCTCCCTGATGATTCGTCGCACGTTTGTGCCCCGGCGACGGCGTTGCTTTTATTTCACGCGCAACTATCGCTGCATTTCTCGAACCGTCAACGGGCATACAGAGCGGAACGTCGCGGAATTTCGCCGCTTTTCCCCGTGCGACATGGCTTTCGAGAAGGCGGTACGCAGCAGGACCCAGGTTGCCGTAGCGTCATTCGAGATTGAGTAAGGAAGGCTTTAGCGATGCGCGAATTTCACGGCGATCCCGAGGATGGCGATATCGTCGCGCCGCCGCCCAAGCTTCCGGTCCCCGACGAGGTCGCCGATGCGATCCGCACGCTGATCCGCTGGTCTGGCGACGATCCCAGCCGCGAGGGCCTGCTCGACACGCCCCATCGCGTCGCGCGCGCCTGGAAGGAATATTGCCAGGGCTATGGCGAGGATCCTGCGCACCATCTCGACCGCGTGTTCGAGGAAGTCGGGGGATACGACGATATCGTGCTGCTCACCGGCATCCCGTTCCAGTCGCATTGCGAGCATCACATGGCGCCGATCACCGGCAAGGCATCGATCGCCTATCTGCCCAAGGACCGCGTCGTCGGAATCTCGAAGCTCGCCCGCGTGCTCCACGGCTTCGCCCGCCGCCTCCAGGTCCAGGAGCGCCTCACCGCGCAGGTCGCCGATTGCATCTGGGAAAAGCTCAAGCCGCAGGGGGTCGCCGTGGTGATCGAGGCGCAGCATGGCTGCATGACCGCGCGCGGCGTGCGTACCCCCGGCGTCGGCATGGTCACCAGCCGCATGATGGGGGTGTTCCGCGACGACGAACGCAGCCGCCAGGAAGTGCTCAAGCTGATGGGCTATTGATGCGAATATTGGTGACCGGCGGGGCGAAGCGGATCGGCGCGGGCATCGCCCGCCGCCTGGCGCTGCGCGGCCATCCGGTTGCGATCCATCATCACCACGCACCCGATGACGCGGAAATGCTGCGCAGCATGATCGAGGATGCGGGCGGCCGCGCGTGCATCGTCTCGGGTGAGCTCGCCGATGCCGCCACGGCTCCTGCGCTGATCGAAGCCGCGCGCGACGGGCTTGGCGGCCCGATCGAGGGGCTGGTCAACAACGCCTCGCAATTCGCCTGGGACGCGCTGCCGCTCAGCGATTTCACGCTGCTCGACCAGCATATGCGCGTCAATTGCGGCGCCCCGATCGCACTCGCCTCGGCATTGGCCGCGCAGGACGACCTGGAGCGCGGCGCCATGGTCAATCTGCTCGACCAGAAGCTCGCCAACCTCAATCCCGATTTCCTCACCTACACGCTGAGCAAGGCCGCGCTCGCCAGCGCGACCGAGCTGCTCGCCCGCGCGCTCGCCCCGCGGATCCGCGTCAATGCCGTGTCGCCCGGATTGACCCTGCCCAGCCTCGATCAGAGCGCCGAGGAATTCGCCCGCCATTCGCGCGAGAACCTGCTCCAGCAGCCGGTAGCGCTCGACGACATTGCCGCGACGGTGGAGCATCTGCTCACCTGTCGCAGCATTACCGGGCAGAATGTCTTCGTCGATTGCGGCCAGCGCTTCCTGCCGCGCGACGGCGATGTGATGTTCGACGGCCGGGAGCGTCCGATTGGCTGACTATACGATCCTGCTCGAAGGACTCGAAGTCGCGATCGGCCTCGGCATCCACCCGCACGAACAGGCACCCCAGCGCGTCCGGCTCCACGTCGAGATGGCGTGCCGTTACGAAGCACCGCCCGAGGACCGCATCGAGGCAGTGGTCGATTACGACTTCCTCCGCAGCGAAATCCACGCGCTCGCGGGTTCGCAGCATTTCGCGCTGCAGGAGACGTTGTGCGACCGCGTCGCCGCCCTGGCGCTGCGCGACCCTCGCGTTTTCGAAGTCCGGGTACGCTCGATGAAGCTCGATATTTATCCCGATGCCCAGATCGGCTGCGAAATCACCCGCCGCCGTTAAAATTACAGGAGAGCATGCATGACCGAACAACTGACCGGGCTCGAACTCCGCTCGAAGGTGTCGAGCGACGGCACGCTCACGCTCGGCCTGGAGACCGTGACGGTCCCCTCCCCCGGCCCTGACGAAGTCGTCGTCCGCGTCGAGGCCGCGCCGATCAACCCATCGGACCTCGGCCTGCTGCTCGGCCCCGCCGATCTTTCGACGCTCAAGGTCAGCGGCACCCCCGGCCTAACCGCCGAGATCCCGCAGGCGCGTCTGGCCGGACTCAAGGCCCGGCTCGATCAATCGATGCCCGTCGGCAACGAAGGTGCGGGCACCGTGGTCCAGGCTGGCGAGCATGTCACTGCCCTGCTCGGCAAGAAAGTCGGCATGATCGGCGGGGCGATGTACGCGCAGTATCGCAAGATCGCGGCGCGCGATTGCATCCCGCTCCCCGAAGGTGCCACCGTTGCAGACGGCGCGTCGATGTTCGTCAATCCGCTCACCGCTTTGGCCTTTGTCGAGACGCTGCGCGGCGAGGGCCACAAGGCCTTGGTCCACACCGCCGCCGCCTCGAACCTCGGCCAGATGCTCAACCGCATCTGCATCGCCGATGGCGTGCCGCTGGTGAACATCGTCCGCAGCGAGGCCCAGGCCGCGATCCTGCGCGAGATCGGCGCGAAATACATCGTCGACAGCAGCGCCGCCGATTTCCGCGAGAAGCTCACCGATGCGATCGCCGAGACCGGCGCCACCCTCGCCTTCGATGCGATCGGCGGCGGCCGGCTGGTCAACGCCATCCTCCACGCGATGGAAGCCGCAGCCAATCGCAATGCCACCGAATATAGCCGCTACGGTTCCTCGACCTTCAAGCAGGTCTATATCTATGGCGCGCTCGATACCGGCCCGACCGAGCTTGATCGCGGCTATGGCTTCGCCTGGGGCGTCAGCGGCTTCTTGCTCACGCCGTTCCTGATGAAGCTCGGCATGGAAGGCGTGCAGCGCCTGCGCGCGCGCGTCGCTGCCGAACTCACCACGACGTTCGCCAGCAACTATACCGCGACGATCTCGCTCGCCGAGGCGCTCGATCCGCAGATCCTAACTGCCTATGCGAAGAAGGCGACCGGCGAGAAATATCTGATCGATCCGACGCGCTGAGCCGTTGTCATCGCGGAGTCACCGCCCCGGCGCAGTCTCGCTGCGCCGGCGGGGGCTGAGTCGAGGAGACGTGCTATGACCGACACGGAAATCGCCAACGACATCGCGACCGACGAGACCGAAGCCCTCATCGCCTCGAACAAGGTCGAGGGCACCGCCGTCTATGACGAGGACGGCGAGAAGCTGGGCTCGATCTACAATTTCATGGTCGATAAATTCTCGGGCCAGGTCGAATATGCCGTGCTCCAGTTCGGCGGCGTGTTCGGCATCGGCAGCGACTATTATCCGCTGCCCTGGGAAAAGCTCAGCTACGATGTCGATCAGGGCGGCTATGTCGTCGACATCGACAAGGAAACCCTCGAAGCCGCCCCGCGCTACACCGCCGACGAACAGCCGGTCTACGACCAGGCCTATGGCGAGCGCATCTATGGCTATTACGGCCTGAACTATAATTGAGGCCGAGGGCGGCGCGGCCGGACGACCCCGGCCGCGCCGCCTATCAGCTTGCCCGGTTCGCCGCGCTCAGCACCGCGCGCACCGAAGCCGTGGCGATATCGGCGTCGATCCCCACGCCGAACACGGTCCGCCCGTCCGGTGTCCGGCATTCGACATAGGCAGCCGCCTGCGCGTCGGCGCCGTGGCCGATCGCATGCTCGCTATAATCGACCACATCCAGCGTCGGCCCGGTCGTACCCGCCAACGCGTCGATCACGCCCGAGATGAGGCCATTGCCGCGCCCCGAGATCGACTGCTCGACACCGTCGATCGCGATCCGCCCGACGAACACGCGGCTGCCGGCAGCGCCGGTTTCCTCATAATCGACCAGCGCGATCCGGTCCTTGTCGCTCGGCAGATACACCGCCTCGAACTTGCCGCGGATGTCAGCCGCGTTGAGTTCGCGGCTGGTCTCATCGGCCAGCGCCTGGACGTGGCGCGAGAAATCCGCCTGCATCCGCTTGGGCAGCTTCAGCCCGCGGTCCTGCTCGAGCACCCAGGCGACGCCGCCC
Organism: Sphingomonas sp. MMS12-HWE2-04; assembly: GCF_044881185.1. GTDB lineage: Bacteria > Pseudomonadota > Alphaproteobacteria > Sphingomonadales > Sphingomonadaceae > Sphingomonas. Next base: position 2,250,624 of record NZ_CP173254.1, read on the forward strand.
TTGCCGCTCTGCGAGTTCACCCGGATCACCGCCTCGTAGTCGCGCCCCAGATCCTTGGGGTCGATCGGCAGATAGGGCACGTTCCAGAGCTGATCGTTGCGCGCTTCCTGCGCAGCAAAACCCTTTTTGATCGCGTCCTGGTGGCTGCCCGAAAACGCCGTGAACACCAGATCACCGGCATAGGGCGTGCGCGGGTGCACCGGGATATTGGTGCAATAATTCACCGTGTTGACGATCTCGTCGATGTCCGAGAGGTCGAGCCCCGGGTTGATCCCCTGGGTATACATATTGAGCGCCACGGTCACGAGGTCGCAATTGCCGGTGCGCTCGCCATTGCCGAGCAGGCAGCCCTCGACTCGGTCGGCGCCCGCCATCAGCCCCAGTTCCGCCGCCGCGACGCCGGTGCCGCGGTCGTTATGCGTGTGCAGGCTGATCACCACCGAGTCCCGGTTGCGGATGTTCCGGCAAAACCATTCGATCTGATCGGCATAGATGTTGGGCGTCGCCGCCTCCACCGTCGCCGGCAGGTTGAGGATCAGCGGCCGCTCGGGGGTCGGGCGCAAGATTTCCATCACTGCCTCGCAGACCTCCACCGAGAAATCGAGCTCTGCGGTCGAGAAGGTCTCGGGGCTATATTCGAAATGCCACTGGGTGTCCGGCTGCTTGGCCGCCTCGTCGCGCAGCACCTTGGCGCCGGCGACGGCAATCTCGCGCACTTCGTCGCGGCTCATCCGGAACACCACGTCGCGCCACGCCGGCGACACGGCGTTGTAGAGGTGGACGATCGCTTGGCGGGCGCCCTTCACGCTCTGGAAGGTCGTTTCGATCAGGTCCTGGCGCGATTGGGTGAGCACCTGGATGGTCACGTCGTCGGGGATCTTCCCTTCGCGCACCAGCCCGGAGATGAAGTCGAATTCGGTCGCGCCCGCGCTCGGAAAGCCGACTTCGATTTCCTTGACGCCGACCTTGCACAGCAATTCGAAGAAGCGCTGCTTCTTCTCGCCGTCCATCGGATCGATCAGCGCCTGGTTGCCGTCGCGCATGTCGGTGGAAAGCCAGCGCGGCGGCTGGGTGATCGTCCGGTTCGGCCATTGCCGGTCGGGCAGGTTCACTTGCGGAAAGGGACGGTATTTGACGCTCGGATCGCGCAACATGGGACTTCGCCTCTCAAGGGGTCGCGGCCGCGCATAGCGCGTGCCTGGTCATGCTAGAAGGTCTTGCTTGGCCTCAGGCCGATTGCCCTTAGGGACGTGCGCGTGACGCGGTCCTGCCCCTAAGGGCGGATAAGTCGAAGAAGGCGTAGCGCATCGGTCACGGCGCGATAATGCCGCGCGGCGGCAAAATTGTCCATCGCTCACGACAAGCGCGGAAAAAATCCCCATATACTAGAGGCATGACGGCCTAATCGCGGAAGGAAGAAAGCACCATGCTGCAACTCGTCTATGTCAGCAGCCTGAGCCCGCAGGCCGATTTCGATCCAACGGCGATTCTCGCCACGTCGCGCGCCAACAATCGCCGCGACGGCATCACCGGGCTGCTCTATTCGGACAAGGCCCGCTTCCTCCAGGCGTTGGAGGGCCCCGAAGCCGAAGTCGAAGCCGCCTTCGCGCGGATCAAGGGCGACGCCCGCCACCGTGCCATCGTGCTACTGTCGCGCCGGACTGTCGACACCCGCGAATTCGGCGATTGGGAGATGGCACACCGGATGCCCGGCACCGACGCGGACCGGTTCATCGAGCGCGTGCGCGAGCTTACGGCCAATGCCGATCCGAATGTGCGGGCCACCTTCGAGGGGTTCGTCAAAGTCCGCGACGGCGCCTGAGCCGATTATTCTGCGTTGGTGGTCACTGCCTCGTTGGCGGCCGGCGCCGCGACATTGGCGTCTTCGGCCGCCGCTTCGGGCGTCTCGCTCGCTTCAGGGGTCGGCGTCGGCTTGGGGGTCGGCGTCGCGACGATCTCGGCCATTGGGGGCGGATCGGAGTAGTTAGTGCCGGTCGTGCCGCCGCCGCCGCATGCGCTCAATCCCAACACGCCGCCCAGCACCACCACTCGCCCCAAAACCCGCATTGCCAGCTCTCCCTATAGCGCGGCGTTCCTAGCATGGCCGCGCGCGCCGGCCTACCGGGCAACCGATCACCCCGCTCATGCGCTTTTGCTGCACCCAAGCAGGAGAAGCGCATGGCCAAGCACCTCGAAAAGGGCGATCGGGTCACCTGGAAATCGCACGGCGCCACCGCACACGGCAAAGTCGTCTCTAGACAGACGCGCGATACCACGATCAAAGGGCATCAGGTGCGTGCATCCCAGCACGAACCGCAGTACATCGTCGAGAGCGACAACGGCGGAAAGGCTTCCCACAAGCCGGGGGCGCTGACGAAGGAATAGCCCGGTAGCGGGCAGAACAGGAGACGAAGAATATGGCGGAGACGAAAGCACGCGGCGGTATCGCCAAGCCGGTTACTCCCTCGGCTGACCTGGCCAAGATCGTCGGCACCGCCGATCTGCCGCGCAGCGAGATTGTCAGCAAGATGTGGGAATACATCAAGAAGCACAACCTCCAGAACCCTGAAAACAAGCGGGAAATTCTGGCGGACGCGACCCTGAAGCCGATCTTCGGCGCCGACAAGGTCACGATGTTCGAGATGAACAAACACATCTCCAAGCACGTCAAGTGAGCCCCGCGCCGGCGCCATGCCGGCGGGACTGACACGGACACGGGGGCGGGTCTCGCAAGAGGCCCGCCCCTTTTCGCTTGGGAAGCAGATACGGGACTTAGCCCGACCGACTCAGCGCCCCGGCCTTACCTCGCTCCTTGCTGTGTTGCGCGGCCGATCAGGCCCGGATGCCGTTGATTCGCCTCCCAAAGCTGCGAAATCCACGCTATCCGCCGCACCGGATCCGCGCCCCGGCGCATTTATCCACAGTTTTTCCACGGCCGCGGGGCCGCGCCACAGGAGACCAAAATGGCCGAACGCTTCGAACGCCACCGCCAGCCTTGGCGCACCGACGAGATCCAAAAGCTCCACACCCTGGCCAAGAAGGGCATGCCGCTGCGCGCGATCGCCAAGGCGCTCACCCGCAGCGAGGAATCGGTGAAAGAACGCGCCAAACTCGACGGGCTGAACATCGCCAAGCTGCACTGACCAAGCGCGCCCCACGGGCGTGCGGCCTAGCGCGTGCCGCTGGTCAGCGCCTGGACGCGCAGCCGGGGAAACACCACTTCCAGCGGCTTGGTGTCGGGCAGCACATAGACATACCCCCCTTCTTTTGGAAAACCGGCCGCACGGACTTGCTGTAAAAGGCCAGCGGCACGTTGATGCAGCCGAAGGTGATGCGATTGTCCTCGGGGGTCGGCGACAGCATCCGCTGGCGCCGCCGCTCCTTCGGGCTCGCCCCCTTGGGGATCGGATGCAGCGCCACCGAGGTGGCATAATCGACCCAGAGCACCCGCTCCTTCCCCACCGCAATGCCGAATTTGGCTAGGAAGCGCCCGGCCGGTGTCGTTTTCTCCGCCGGCCCGATTTCAGCCAGGTTCTTGCTGCCGATGCCGGGCGTGGCATCATCGCCGGTGGCGACGCCGATCAGCACCGGCGCCGCGCCGAGCGGCTTGCCTTTCCGGTCGAACAGAAACAGCGCAGCCCCGGTCTTGTCGACGATGGCATAGGGCAAGGTGCGGTTGTCCCCCGACGCCGCGATCCATTCGGCGACGCGCGTCGTCGCCTCCGAGGGGGCAAGCTCGGGCTTGGGCGGCGAAGCGCCCCCCTGCCCGGCACCCCCGGTCATCGAAGCGGCAGCGAGCCCGGCGAACGCCAGAAACCAGTTGATCATCAATTCAAGCGCTCGACAGGCAAGGGCGCCCGCCCCGAAAGGCGAGCGCCGGAAAATTCAGTTCTTGCGAAGATGCCGCCTCAGTTGCGCGGGCGCTTCACGCGCCGCTCCTGCACGGTCAGCCGCTGATCGACGCCGTCGACGCGACCGTTGAGCTGGTCGAGCCGCTGGCCATTCTGCTGTGCCTGGCCCGAAGCAGCCTGCGCCTCCGCCAGCGCCGCCTTGGCAGTGCCGTCGGTCTCCTGCAGCCGGGTCTCGAGCGCATCGACGCGCTGGCTCACTGGGGCGATCTGGTCGCGCACATAGGATTTGGACGCGCAGCCACCGAGACCAACGGCGCCGACCAGGACCATGACGGGGATAAGCTTACTCACTGAACGCATGATTTTTCTTTCAACTATTAACCAAGCGCAACAACCCAAACTCACCGCTTGGGTTCCAACAATGTGATTCTGTCCGGCTGTGCATGTTCTCGGGCAAGTGGATGGCCCGGCCAGATCCCGCGACGTCCAATCGCCTGGGAGGGCCATTGGTGGAGTCGTTCAGATCCCGTAAGACCGACACAGGGTAAGGCCGCACCTAGTCGACGGATTCAGGGGGACGTCATAGCCATTCTTATGAGCGCCATCGTGGCCATGGCGCAGGTTGTGTCGCACGCTCCGGCTTCGGCACAGCGCAGCAGCACGTGGCAGGGCACACTTACCCTTGCGTCGCGGGCGACCCTGCGGGTCGTGCTGCACCTTCGCATCGACGAGCGCGGAGTGATCAGCGGCAGCCTCGACAGCCTGGACCAAAGGGTATGGAACACGCCGCTGACCGACGTGACTAGGACGGCGACGACTCTGTCGTTCGTGGTGCCCGCCAATGGCAGCCGCTACAGCGCCAAATGGGATGCGATTGCGCGATGCTGGGTAGGCACCTGGTCGCAAGGGACCGCGCAGATACCCCTCACGCTGGCACCAGGCGGCCCCCCTCCGCGCCCGGCAAGATCGCCGGCCGAATGGGCAGTGCCGACTGACTTCGAAATCGGCGATATCCTTGCGCGGCGCCTCGCACAGCGCCCGGGCGAGGCGATCGTCGTCGGCGTGATCGACCCGCGGGGTCGGCGGATCGTCGTGCGTGGCCCGGCCAACAGCCGAACGCTGTTCGAAATCGGGTCCATCACCAAGATATTCACCGGCCTGTTGCTAGCGGACATGGCGGCGCGCGGTGAGGTCGGTCTGAACGATCCCCTCTCGAAATATCTGCCCGCTGCCGCCACGCCCAAGGTCCGCGGCCGGGAAATCACTTTACTCGATCTGGCGACGCATCGCTCTGGGCTGCCGCGCGTGCCGCTCAACCTTCCTCGCACCGACGAGGGCAATCCCTATGCCGACTATACGCCGGCGTTGATGGAGCAATTTCTGGGGGCTTATGTGCCGGATCGTGAGCCGGGCGCCCGCTATGAATATTCCAATCTCGGCGTCGCCCTGCTGGGGCAGATCCTCGCGAAACGCGCCGGCACCGAGTATGAGACGCTGGTCCGGACACGGATCACCGGCCCACTAAAACTCGCGGACACGCAAATCCGCCATTCCGGCGGCGACATGCGTCATCAGGCAATTCCGCATGACGCGTTCCTGCGGCCGGTCGCGCCGTGGGACGATAGCGTGATGCGCCCGGCAGGCGGCCTGCGATCCGACGCGGACGATATGCTGACCTTCCTAGCCGCGCATCTCGGCTTCACCCCGACGCCGTTGAAGACGGCCATGGATGCCATGC